>NZ_OX366334.1:703795-1407591 GCF_947250645.1 Wolbachia endosymbiont (group B) of Eucosma cana | reverse complement strand
TCTATTTTATCTACTTTTTTCTATACTAAAGTATAGTAGTAATAATAGTTCTATCAATAAATTGTTATTAACTTAAAATTCAGTAAAAATTAGTGTTACTTAACTTGTGGATAAATATGTTAATAACTTCTATATACTATTGATTTTGCCTTATAATTTATGTGTATAAGTAAGATATTTATAATGTTAGTAATTTTCTTTTACGGAAAATACTTTACTATCATGTATTGTTACACAATTATGTATATGTCGTTGAGAAAGTTGTTGATCAATTGTTAGTATTTTATATTAACAAATAATTCACAAATTAATTTGACATTATTCACATGCTTATTAAACATTTAATAACAGTTTTCTTGATAGATCTGATCTAAAGACATTTTCACCATTAAAGGGAATAAATTGAATAAGAAAAGAACCTTAGTAGAAAAAATAGTATACAGAACTTTTCTCTTCCTCTTCAATAAAACTTCTGTGTTAAAAAAGTGTGCGACTGAGGCATTAATGGGTGATCTGTCAGATCTTGACATACTTAATAGTCTATTAAAATTCCGTGATTGTAGTATCATGGATATAATGACTCCACGTAAGGAAATATGCTCAGTAGACATTAAATCAAGTAAGGATGAGTTAATAAAGAAGGTGAAAAACACTTGCTACACTAAAATACCAATTTATATAAATGACTTTGACAACGTAACAGGCTTTTTTTACGTAAAAGATGTTATTTTCAATAGGAATAAAAATTTTAACCTGGAAGATATTAAACAAAATATACTGTTTGTTCCAGCTTCGATGAAAACAACAGATCTTTTTGTTATGATGAAATCTTCTAAATTATATTTAGCTATTGTGTTGGATGAACATGGTGGAACTGATGGTTTAATTTCAATGACTGATCTTATAGAAGAATTAATACCAAACATTGATAACGGGAATGAGGTAAATTCAGAATACACCATTACTGAATTATCTCAAAGTAAGTTTGAAATGTCGGCAAGGACCCTTATAAAGGATATAGAAGAAAGTCTAAAAATAGAGTTGCGTGACTCTGAAGAAGATTACGCCACACTTAGTGGTTTGATTCTTTCAATTGCTGGTAAAATACCTTCTGTGGATGAAGTCATAAGTTATAAAAATGGTATAAAGTTTATCATCAAGGATGCAAATGAACGATATATTAACAAAATAATACTAGACTTAAGTGATTACAAAAATTAAATTTAATTTTTTTGGTAATAAGGTACTTTATCTTGGAAGTGAGAGATTGCAGTAGCCAGATGTGCAACTTAAATACGCGCTTAAGAGATTTCTTAATATGCAAAAATTTGTAGTTCTATACATTACTGTTTGATAATTAAAGGTAGGAATAGTTTTATTGGTACAAAGTTATAAAAATTAGTTGTTTAAGTATTTTTAGCAATCTGTAACTTTCAAAAAGAAATTAACTACAGATTTTATGTCTAGGTTACTCCACAAAGTTTTTTCTTTCCTTATCCAAGATTGAAATTTATAGTATTGATTCCTTTTTATGAAATATGAAGCCATCTCAAGCTATAGTTAAGCCTATATTCAGTGAATTACTTTCGCAAATACAATTGATTTTAGTGTTATAATGCTCTAACAATAAAGAAGTCATATAGATACTAATGTTTTTTGTGTCCAAAGGAATATCATTTTTTTTTGTTAACTTGCTCACTAATGATGTGCTTATTGATCTATGTTCATTTTCTACTTTTATAGTTAGTAGTGTTTTATCTTCTGTTTTAGCCAGCAAAATAGACACTAATTCAATTTGTGCTACTGCACTGACTATAGTTATCACCATATTGGAGATTATCTTATTTATTCTTTCAATTAAGTCTTCTGTAGGGCATTCACTTATCTTCCACTTAAGCTTTACTTTTTTTTTAATAGATAATTTTCTATATTGGATTTAGTCTTATCAAAGCTGCTATTATCTGATGAACGAGAATACGCTTGCTTCATAACTTTATATTTATATATTAAATCATTAGAGCTTTCTTCAAGTAGTGATGTTATTTCTTTTAGCATATTAGGATTGTTTTCTTCAAGCTCTTCCAATCCACCCACTATTCCTTGCATAGAATTAGCAAAATCATGAAGAATTCGTCCTGATAGGCATTCTGTTATTAACATTATGTTTTTATTCATTGGATAAAAGTATAAATGATTTAAGTTAACCCTATATTGGTAGGCACGTAGTAGTCAATTTAAGAGAAAGTTTCGTTGCGCTTTTTGTGTCAAAGCATTAATGTAGTATTAATAATTATAAGATTTATGAAGGCGTTATGAATACTTATGCTAAATCTGGAATAGACCTTAAACTATATAATGAACTAATAAAAAAAGTTAAACCTATTATTGAAAAGACTAAAGGAGAAGAAGTAATTAGTGAAGTAGGATCATTTTCCGCATTGTTTGACTTTTCTTCGCTGAGTAAGAAATACGACCATCCAGTACTTGTTTCCTCAACTGATGGAGTGGGCACAAAACTATTAATAGCTCAAGAGGTGAATAAGCATGATACTATAGGTATAGACTTAGTTGCAATGTGTGTAAATGATTTACTTGCACAAGGAGCAACACCTTTATTTTTCCTTGATTACTTTGCAACAGGCGTTTTAAACAAAAACGTTTTATTGTCTGTAATCCAGGGCATTGCAGAAGGATGCAAGGAATCTAAAATAGCATTAGTTGGTGGAGAAACTGCAGAAATGCCTGGAATGTATGGTAACAATCACTATGACCTTGCAGGGTTTGTGGTTGGTGTTGTTGATCGAAAGCAAATTCTTCCAAATTGTAGTATAATGAAAGCAGGTGACTGTGTAGTTGGTTTAGAATCAAATGGAATTCACTCAAATGGATTTTCTTTGGTGCGCCATATTTTCAAAAGCTTAGGTATAAATTATAACGACTCATCTCCATGGAATAATAAATCTTGGGGTGAAATATTACTTAAGCCAACAAAGATATATGTTGATTCTTTGTTGCCTATTATGCAAAAGGTAAAAGGCATTGCGCATATAACAGGTGGCGGGTTAATAGACAATATTCCAAGAATTCTCTCAGGAAATTTATTTGTAGACATAAATATTAATTCTTGGAAATGGCCAGATATATTTTTATGGCTGAAAGAAGAAGGCAAAATAGAAAAGAGAGAAATGTTAAAAACATTTAATTGCGGCATAGGTATAGTACTGATTGTAGATCCCGATAATATGAAGGATGTGGAAAGCCATTTCCAAAAGCGTGGAGAAAAAATTGAGATTATTGGAAAACTTGATGAAGCATGTCAGCCTCCACTTGATAGAGTAGTATTTAGTTAGTCTAACTTTACCGACAGTCTTTTTGCAACTTCTGAGTATGCTTCCTTTAAGTTTCCTAGATTTAAACGGAAAACATCTTTGTCTAGCTTTTTATGAGTATTTTTATCCCATAGCCTACAATTATCAGGGCTGATTTCATCGGCTAAAATGATTTTAGTGCTGTTGTTTATCAATTTGCCAAATTCTAACTTGAGATCAACTAAATATATATTTGCATTTGAAAATAGGTCGACTAAGATTTTGTTGATCTTTAAAGTTGTAGTTTTAACTTCTTCCATTTCTTTATGGGATAACCAACCAAAATATAGTATGTGATTTTCATTCACCATTGGGTCGGCTAGGTCATCATTTTTGTAAAAAAACTCGATTACAGGAGATGTAAGTGCCTCACCTTCTTTGATATTAAAACGTTTGCAAAAGCTGCCAGCTGCAATATTTCTAACCACTACCTCAAGAGGTATTATCTTGAGCTTTTTGACTAGCTGTTCTCTTTCGTTTAGAGCTTTTATAAAGTGCGTGCTAATTCCTGCTTCTTCAAGCTTTTCCATGATAAAAGCACTAACATGATTATTAATTATTCCTTTGCCCTCAATAATTTCATATTTTTCCTTATTGAATGCTGTAACATCATCTTTAAAGTACTGTATAACAGTTGATGAGTCTTCAGTTTCAATAATGACTTTGGCTTTACCTTCGTATATCGTTTTATTCAGTGGCATATTTAATTTAACTATGTATCATATCAATTTACTGTTCTTAGAGTATAGCCCCAAATAACTTAAAATAAACCTTAATGGCGTTCAATGTTACAATATTAACCATATTTCCAGAAATGTTCCCCGGATTTTTGAACTATTCTCTTGCTGGAAGAGCGTTGGAAAAAAAAATATGGAATCTTGAAATAGTAAATATTCGTTCTTTTGCTAAAGATAAACATTCAACTGTGGATGATGTTCCATATGGAGGTGGAGCAGGGATGGTTATGCGCCCAGATGTGATTGGTAATGCAGTTGATAATGTGCTTTCTGCTCATAAAAATACTAGATTTATTTATATGACTCCATCTGGTACAAAATTTAATCAGAGAATTGCAAAGGAGTTAACAGAAATTCCTCATGTAACAATATTGTGTGGTCGATTTGAAGGTGTTGACCAAAGAGTAATTGATGTGTATACTCCTTATGAGTTAAGTATTGGAGATTATATACTTTCGGGAGGTGAGCCAGCTGCGATGATGGTTCTTGATGCATGTATTAGGCTTCTTCCAGGTGTAGTAAATAATTTCGATAGCGTTGCTGAAGAAAGTTTTAGTTATAGTGGTGGTATGCTTGAATATCCTCAATATACTAGGCCTGAGCAGTGGAGTAGGTACAAAGTTCCTGAGGTTCTGTTGTCTGGCAATCACAGAAAAATAAGTGATTGGAGAAGGGAACAGTCATACGTTAGAACAAAGGAACGTCGACCTGAATTGTTGAATGGAGATGATAAATGACAAACTTGCTTGAAAAATTTAACGAACAACAAATACAAAGATTAGCCAAAGAGATGCCGGTTTTTTGTCCTGGCGATGATTTGAAGGTCACTTTTAAGGTAGTTGATAGTACGGGTGAGCGTATACAGATATTTGAGGGCGTATGTATATCAAAAAGAAATCGTGGATTACACTCTTCTTTTTCAGTTAGAAAGGTAAGTCATGGAGAAAGTATAGTATCACAATTTTTTGTTTACTCTCCTGCATTAATTTCAGTACAAGTGATGAGAAAGGGAAAGGTCCGTAGAGCAAAATTATATTATCTGTGCAAGCTATTTGGGAAAGCTGCAAGGATCAAAGAACGTACTACTTATGTTAAAAAAAAATCTAAGTAGATACAATAGGGAGTGATGTCAATTGTATCATCTCAAAACCCTCTCTTATTATCCCAATGTGTGACGCACAACTGTACTTTGCCTCCCGCTGTGGTGTCATCCCAGTGTTTGACACTGGGATCCAGATTCTCCTTTTGGTTTGTGCTTTCATGGAAAATATAAAAATTATTTGCAGGCAAAGCCTGCTAGATCTCAGTGTCAAGCACTGGAAAAAGGGGAAAGTTTTTTCAAATCCTCATGTAAAGAAAAGTAAATGAGTATAAAGAAAAACTTTCTTAAGTTACTTCAATCTAAGCGCGTACATGCTCGTGTAAAAAGAAAAAATAAAAAGAACAGAGCGTTACGCTTTTGTTCTTTCACGGCACTAGTTATCTCACTTGGCTGTCCTGTGTGTATATTGTTGAGTATATTAGTTAACTCTTACAGTGCTTTAACAGTAACGAAAATTTTATTGCCAGTTGAAATAAATGCTGATCTTATTTTAACTAATAATCCTGGTGATTTACGATATAAGTCCATTGGCTTACTCAACAATTCTTTACGTAAGGTGTTTGAAGGAACTGATTTTAAAGACGGTGACGAAATTTTAAGTCGTAATTCTTACAAAGAACTAGAGAAATTTTTTCGTAAGAGAGTAAAAAATAGTGGTGAATATGAGATCTGGTTTACCGCGTCAAGTATAATTAATTCAATAAATAAAGATAAACATTTGAATGATCGTTATGCTAAATTACTTGATTGGCTAAAAGAAAAGGGGAGAGTGAAAAAATTTTTTAATAAGTCTTTATTCCTTAAATCTGACTCTCGTGAACCTGAGAATGCAGGGATTTTAGGGGCATTTATCGGTTCATTAATGACAATTATAGTATGCTTAGCGTTGGCATTGCCAATAGGAATTATGTCAGGTATCTGTCTTTATGAATTTATGCCTAGAAATAGGCTAATAACCAGCATTGTAGAAATTAGCATGAATAACCTTGCTGCAGTGCCTTCAATAATATTTGGTGTGGTAGGACTGACTCTCTACTTGGGCATATTTGGGCTACCCCGTTCTTCACCGCTTGTTGGCGGGATGACTCTTTCATTTATGATGCTGCCTAATATTATTATTGCAACAAAAAATGCCTTTACAA
The DNA here is from genome assembly GCF_947250645.1 of Wolbachia endosymbiont (group B) of Eucosma cana. Taxonomy (NCBI): domain Bacteria; kingdom Pseudomonadati; phylum Pseudomonadota; class Alphaproteobacteria; order Rickettsiales; family Anaplasmataceae; genus Wolbachia; species Wolbachia endosymbiont (group B) of Eucosma cana. Next base: position 1,401,242 of record NZ_OX366334.1, on the reverse strand, counting down.
ACGTTCCTATTGCAATAAAAGATGCAGCGTTTGCGCTCGGTGCACCTCACATCAAGGTAATATTGGATCACTCTTTACCGATTGCGTTACCAAGGATAATACATGGTGCAGTGCTTGCAATTGCAAGGATTTTAGGCGAATCTTCCCCTTTACTTATGATAGGCATGGTAGCATTTATTGCTGATACACCTACATCCTTCTTCGATCCGGCAACTGTTTTACCTGTACAAATATACATATGGTCAAGTAGTCCTGAAATTGCATTTATTGAGCTTGCTGCCATTGCAATTATAGCTTTATTGTTAATGCTATTTGCTTTGAATTTAATAGCAAATTTTGTAAAAAGAAAGTTTGAGTTTTTTGATTCATGAAAATTATTGTTTTATCTGGTTATGGCTTGAATTGTGAAAAAGAAACTGCATTTGCATTTATGGAATGCAGCAGAAAGCTTGGTATTAATAATATTGAAGTAAAAATCGTTCACATTAATGAAGTTATAAGTAATTCAGATGAACTAAAATCAAGTAATATACTTGCAATTCCAGGAGGTTTTTCTTACGGTGATGACACTGGTGCTGGCAATGCATTTGCTTTGCGTATAAAAAACAACTTGTTAGACGAATTTCAAAATTTCTTATCTCAGGATAAGCTTATTATAGGGATATGTAATGGTTGCCAGATATTAGTAAAGTTAGTTCCAGAATTCTCTAATCTAGCTTTAACCTCTAATGATATAGGTAATTACCAATGTCGTTGGATTAGAGTGAGAGTTAATCCGCAGAGTAATTCTGTTTGGCTACGGGGCCTGAGTGAACTATATCTCCCTATTGCTCATGGGGAAGGCAAATTTTTTATGGATCAAGATACTTTGAATCAATTGATTGAAAATAATTCCGTTGCACTGCGTTACGTTGATGAAAATGGTGACTATGCAAATTTACAATTTCCTTACAATCCAAACGGATCTATATACGACCTGGCAGCTTTGTCAGACAAAAGTGGTAGAGTTTTAGCTTTAATGCCTCACCCAGAGAGAGGAATATTTTTTACTCAGCAGGACAACTGGCCTCTTGAAAAAGAAAAATGTAAACGTTCAGGAGTGGCTATGCCAAAATATGGTGATGGAATGCTCATATTTGAGAATGCACTAAAATATTTTGCGTAAGTATTACAATACGTTACATACAACAAGTTTTTAAACCATAAAAAGTTACTTGATCAGGATGACAATAAATCTTTATTTTTGATCTGCAGAGTAGCTTTCTCTAACGTTAGGGATATAATTGTTCCACTTTCCAATTGCTTTTCTCAACAAGAGTATATCTAAATCTAGTGTGTCTCCTATATTCACCTTCTTGCCAAAATTCAATTACCTTTGGGATTACGCAAAATCCCACCCAAAAGTCAGGACGAGAAACTTGTGTATTGTGAAATTCTTTCTCTTTCAATTCTATAGCCTGCTCAAAATCTTGCCAATTTTTCAGAACTCTTGATTGTTTTGAGCACCACGCGCTAATTTGACTATCGCGTGCTCGAGAAGAGAAATATTCGTCAGCCTTTTTGCCGCTTAGAAGCCTAACTTCTCCTTCAATTCGTACTTGTCTAGAAAATTCTGTCCAATGAAATACGAGTGCAGCTTTGGGGTTCTCAGTCAATTCTTTTCCTTTTCTACTGTTTACGTTAGTAAAGAACACAAAACCTTCCTTACTATATTCCTTTAGTAATACCACTCTTGCAGATGGAATGCAGTCTTTGCTACACGTTGCTAGCGTCATTGCAGTTGACTCTTTACACGGAAAATTAAGTACTTCTTGATACCACTTTGAAAACAAATCAAAAGGATCTTTTTCAGGTAAGAGTGTCATATGCAAAAATAAAATTTAATTCTGACATGCATTGCAAAAATAAGTGCTACGACCATTTTGTCGTATAAGTGTTATGATATTGTTGCAGATTCTGCAAGGTTTTTGCACTTTACCATATACGTAAAAGTTATTTTGAAAGTATCCAGCAGATCCAGATGGTTGTGCATAATCTTTCAGTGTTGAACCACCAGCAGCAATTGCATCACTCAGAGTATTTTTTATTTCGATAGCAAGTTTTTCGCACTCTATATATGTTAAATCTTGCGCTAGCCTAAGTGGTGATATGCGAGCTCTAAATAAGCTCTCAGAAGCATATATGTTACCTACGCCAACTATTAGCTTATTATTCATTAATACTGATTTGATATTTGCTTTTCTGTTCTTTAGCAACTTCTGTAAATAATGTCCGTCAAATTCATCTGTGAGGGGTTCTATTCCTAGGTTATTAAAAAAATTTAGTTCTTGCTCTCTGTTTAAAACAATCACTAATCCAAACCTTCTTGGGTCATTAAAGATTAGTGAAGTGTTGTCAGAAAATAAGAATATCACATGATCATGTTTGTTCTGTGCTTGATTGTCTTCAGCATATATAAGCTTTCCGCTCATGCCGAGGTGTATGATTACAGCCATACTAGCATCTATATTCGAGATTATATATTTACCTCTACGCTTGATATCATTTATAACTTTGCCCTTTAGCAAATCATCAATATTTTTTGTTATTGGTACACGCAAATTACAATTATTGACTGTCACATTGCTTATTTTCTTATTTTTGATTTTATCAAATAAGAAGTTAGAGATGACTTCCACTTCTGGCAGCTCCGGCATGATACCTCCTTAAAAACTTAAGTTTCTGATGGTAATTTTGTCGTTAAAGCTTCCTCAAATATGTTTGGGTATTCTGCGGCGCTTTCTCCTAAAAATTCCTCACCACAAACAAATTTTGAAAGGGGTCTGCTTTGTCTACTCTGTTGCTGTTTTTTTCTTTTTAGAATATTTTGCTTTAAAGCTTTTGCCAATCTTTTTCTCTCTTCTTCTTTTTCCTTATTTTTTTTCATGTTATTCATTATCATAATACGTGAACTTGCCGTTGTAGCTCAGGTGGTAGAGTACGTCATTGGTAATGACGAGGTCCCAAGTTCGAATCTTGGTAACGGCACACTGAATTATATTCATGTTATTGTAGACGTAAAGTAATTAATAAGGTTTAAGGTAGGAGCAATAAATGGTAGAAAATGTAGTTATAGATTTATCGCACTGGAAGCAGGATATAGATTTTAAGTTAGCGAAAGAAGATGGGATATTAGTCTTAAAAGACAGGAAAAACAACTTATTGGATAAGTATAGCCCTTCCCATAATACAAAGACAACTTTTGTATATCTTTGTTAGTAGTTAGTATCTTACTTATATACTCTCACTTGAAGTCTTTTTCACAATTACTGATGAGTGTCTTTACTTAAAATCAACTACAAAGTTAAAAGAACAAGGTTATAGAGGTTTTCTATATTCTTATCAATAGCGCTGTTACTATAGTAATAACACTAAGAATAACTATAAGTTTCTTTGAATGATAGTTGAATTTTGATTGAAATTTTGAGGCTATAAAAACCGCAGGTACCAGTTGGTTTTTATTAGCTAAAGTAAAGGTCAAGTATCTGGAATTCTGAACATAAAATCCCCCTGTGAAAAAAAAAAGATTAGAAAAAAATGCAGTGCACATACGACAGAAATTAAGTATGTGTGTATGCACTCACATACGCTGAAGAGGATACGCTACATTTTTTATGAGTTTAATAAAAAAGATCTGCAGACAAAGATAGATTTTTGAGCTCTAAAAGTATCTCTAATTGTAATTATAATCAGATTTAAAATGTGCGGAAGTAATTTTTAGCTAAAGTAAGAATATATTGTAGAAAAAAGAACCCAAAAGTTAGCGTTATTGGTAATCCAAGCGCTAGTCTTGGTATGACGGCACTGTAGAGTGTACTAATATCAAATGAGTTCGCCAAAACTTTTTTTAAGAACTTAACAGGAAATCAGTTAGAGACTCTTGCCGATATTCTTAATAATGTATAATGCACCCATTTGTCTAGACCATTTTTTTCAAAGTGATCCGATTTTTAAAATGAATATGTTGATAAATACGTCGACACACATTTAAAGTATTTATCAATATATTCATTTACTGTTTATGATAATAAAGATCAGCAGGAACTTTATAATGTAGAGTCTGATGTCGCCTTCTATAGTTATACCAAGCAACAAAATCATTTATTATAAGATTTAAATCTCTGATACTATTTGGTCTATAATAATATATAGCTTCTTGCTTTAAAGTTCTCCATAAGCGCTCAACAAATATATTGTCGAAGCAACGTCCTTTATGGTCCATACTGATTTTAATATTAGCACGCTCTAATTCCATAATAAAGTTGTAGCTAGTAAACTGCACCCCCTGATCACTATTAAAAATCTCAGGTTTACCTTGTTTTAGAGCTTCTTTGAGAGTATAAAGGCAAAATCCAGCATCGAGATATGGTGATAATGAATGAGCAATAATATAGCGACTATACAAGTCCATTATTGCCACAAAATAGATAAACTTACCTTCTACCATAATATATGTTATATCAGTAGCCCATACCTGATTAACTCTACAAATAATCAAATCTTTGAGTAAATAAGGATATATTTTATGCTTTTTTTCTTTAATACTTGTATTACATCTTTTTCTACAATACAGCCCACTAATCTTCATTTTTTTCATAATTCTTAAGATTTTTTTGTGATTGACTACTACTCCACTCGCTATGATTTCAGCAGTAATTTTACGATATCCATAACGGCAATCAGAAGCCAAATATACTTCTTGAATCAAATTTGCTACTTCACTTTCGTTATTAATTATAGGCCTATAATATAGGCTAGATCTGCAAATCCCCAATAAATCAGCCTGTTTCCTAATTGACAGATCAGAATCTTTTTCTATAAACCTTACTCTATCTTTTTTGCTTATTTCAGTAATTTTTTTTTCAAATAGCTATTTTCCACTGTCAATTCTCCTATTACTTTATGTAAACTTTCTATTTCTTGCGCTAAGATTCTTTGTTTTCTCGCACTTTCACTTTCTTCAACAAATAGGTCTTTTAACCTTGCCAATACTCTATCACGCCAATCATATAGATTTGTTGATGGTATTTTATATTCACTACATATCTCAGCTGTGCTTTTTTGATTTTTTATTGCTTCCAAAGCTATCTTTGCTTTTAACTCTGGTTCATATTTTTTTGTTGCCATACTTTTACCCCTTTACCTTCCTACTCGGATCAACCATTTTTTTTTGGTCTAGTTTATGGGGTGCATTATATACTTTAAATGTGTGTCGACGTATTTATCAACATATTCATTTTAAAAATCGGATCACTTTGAAAAAAATGGTCTAGACAAATGGGTGCATTATAACCTGTTCTGGATCCCAGTGTCAGCTACTTGGATGACACTGAAGGGGTTACTCGAATGACAAGAATAAGGAGTACTGGGATGACAAGAAAGCACTGGTTTCATATGCATCTGATAAAAAAGATGATGTCATGCAAGTAGCTGACACTGGCATCCAGTTTTTTTTGTGCAATTCCGTCAAAAAAAAGCGCTTTCGTGTTTACCAACTTAGTTGGATTCCAGTGTCAAGCTACTCGGATGACACCAAAGAGGCTACTCGAATGACAAGAAAGAGGGCTACTCGGATGACAACGAAGGTGCTGGAATGAAAGGAGTGTTAGATAAAGCTACTTGTATAACTGTTGCACATCCATAAACTCCTTCTCGTCTTGAACGCTAATGGTAGCGTGAGTGTTGAAAGGTAAAGGGTCATTTATATGTCCATGGCCTACTCCTTTCATTGTAAATACTGGAAAGTTGACACTTTTTGCAAACCTTTCTTTTACAATTTCGACAAGATTATCATTATAACAGTTAACAAAGTCACCGAATATTACTGCATCTACTCCATCAAAAATATGAGCTTGTTTTAGGTGATCTAAACTGCGTTCAATTGAATATGGATAAACTCTTATGTCTTCTAAAAATAGAATTTTGTTTTTTGCGTTTATTTGCCAAGCAGTTCCTATGCTATTTTCAACCAAAGTCATATTACCGCCGATGATTTTAGACTCTAATCTGCCATTTTTTAGTCTAACTCCATTATTTATCATCTTTAAGTTGTCAAATCTGATAGAGTTGTGTTGGTTAAGAATTAATTCTTTTAATTTTTCAACAGAGCTTTCAGCAACAGAGTTATTTACTATCATTTCCAACATGGTACCGTGAAGAGTTTGCCAGTCATATTTAACTTGCAGATAAATATGTAAAGCAGTGATATCACTATAGCCTATAAGAATTTTTTTGTTTTGAGCAATTCTTTCTTTTTTGTCATTCGGTAGATTTTCCAGATAAGGGATTAACCGAGAAGCCCCTTCTCCTCCTCTGATACACCAAATTATTTTGCTATCATCAGTGAGAGCATTAACCAAATCATTCGCTCTAAACTCATCAGAGTTGGAATAAAATGGATTGTCATTACTGTATATTTTCTCCGAAATATGAGGACTAAAACCTAAAGTTTTTACGGATTCTTTTATAGTGGGCAGATCCGATTCTTTTCCCTTCGAAGAAGGAGCGATAATATCAACTTGGTCCATTGCATGAATATCTGTGTTAGCACCATAGCTGTACGAACATTCATTTTTGAAGACAGCAAATGGTGTCATTCCAGTGCTTGACACTGGAATCCAGAAATTTTGCTTATAACTGAGCTGATGAGCTAAAGGTAGTTGTCTTACGCTAAAACAAACGTTTTTAATTAAGTTGCATAGAAGCTGGATCCCAGTGTCTGGGCACTGGGATGACACCCCACTGGTGGGAATTGCTCCCAAACTACAACGTTCGTACAGTTGTGTGTTAGCACATAAAGTGAAAATAAAATATAAAAGGTAAATGATCATTAAAATATCTTATGAAACTCTTGCTTTAATATATCATCTAATTCGCAAAGAGAAACTTTTACTCCTAGTTTTTCCATTGATGTAACGCCGTAATCTTTTAGTCCACAAGGAATAATACCCTCATAGTGGGAAAGGTTTGGAGAGACATTAAGCGCTATGCCGTGATAAGTTACCCATTTTCTCAAGCGAATGCCAAAAGCTGCTATTTTTTCTTCTACTCCGTTGTTGTTCACCCAAATGCCTATTCTATCTTCCTTAAATTCCCCAAGTATATTAAAGTGTTTTAAAACATTTATGATCCAATTACTTAGGTCTCTGATATATAGTTTTATGTCACATTTGTTTCTTTTTTTAAGATTTAGCATTAAATATATAATGCGCTGCCCTGGTCCGTGATATGTATATTTACCACCCCTACCTGTTTTATATATAGGAAATAATTTTTCAATAATGTCATCATCTGTTGCACCGATTCCTGCAGTATAAAGTGGAGGATGCTGGAGCAGCCATACTAGCTCATCAGACAAATTATTGTAAATTTGTTGAATTTTTGCTTCCATGAATTTTATAGCATGGTTATAATCAGTAAATTGGTTAGAGATTAGCCATTCTGTCATGTTCTATTTCTTTAGGTCTATCAATGTCATTCCAGCGCTTGACACTGGAATCCAGAAATTTAATTGTAGATAGCACACTGAACTGGTGAGCATAGTTGCTTTACGCTAAAAAGAATGTCTTTGACTAGATTGTATGAAAAGCTGGATCCCAGTGTCAAGAACTGGGATGACATCATTCTTGTAACACTAATTGATATAATTCAACTACAATTTCAAATTTTTAACAAAATTTTCAGGAGGCACATATGAATTTTAACATTTTTCAAAGAAAGAAAAGCAGTGAATACTCTGCTTTGCAACTAATGATGGAACCAAGTTGGAGTAGGCGCGATTATGCAAGTTTTGCTGAGGAAGGCTACATAAAAAATGTCATTGCCTTTCGAGCAATTAATATGATCGCAAGTGCTGCATCTTCGGTACCTTTTATTCTCTGCCAGCTTACTGACCAGGGAAAATCACAACTAAAAGCACATCCGTTACTGAAGTTACTTTATTCTCCTAATCCAATGACATCAAAATCAGAATTTATTGAGGGGATTGTAACTTATCGGTTAGTTAACGGCAATTCTTATATATTGATGATTGAGCTGCAGAACAAACCAACAGAGCTTTATCTTCTGCGCCCTGATAGAGTTGAAATTGTTCCGGGGAGAAGTAACGTTCCTTATGCCTATCGTTATACCGTAAATAACAACAGTTATGACTTTAAAGTTGATAAATTGACTGGGCGTTCAACAGTACTGCATCTTAAAACCTTTAACCCTTTGAATGATTGGTATGGACTTTCACCAATTGAGGCAGCTGCATATAGTATAGATCAGCATAATCAGGCTGGTGCTTGGAATCAGGCAATGCTGCAAAATGGAGCAAGACCAAGTGGTGCAATAGTTGTGAAATCAGAAAAGGATGGAAGCGTTGGAAACTTAAGTCAAGAGCAGTACCAACGCTTAAAAGCGCAGATAAATGATCATTATTCAGGTCCTGTCAACGCTGGAAGACCAATATTACTTGAAGGAGGTTTAGAGTGGAAGGAAATGAGCTTATCACCGAGGGATATGGATTTTATTGAGTCAAAACATAGCTCAGCTCGTGATATTGCGCTAGCTTTTGGCGTTCCGCCGCAGTTGCTTGGCATACCAGGTGATAACACTTACAGTAATTTAGTTGAAGCACGTCTTTCCCTTTGGGAACAGACAGTCTTACCAACGCTAGAAAATATTATCTGTCACCTGAATTCTTGGCTAGTGCCCAAGTTTGGCAAAGATTTATGTTTGTCATATGATAAAGACGCGATAGAAATTCTAATGGAGAAAAGACAAAAGATGTGGAAATACGTGCAAAACGCAAGCTTCATGACGCTCAATGAAAAAAGAGAAGCTTTTGGCTTGCAACCGTTACCCGGTGGTGATAAATTGGGTTGATATTATTTTTTTGCATATTAAATTAACTACAATGAAATTGTGGGGTAAATTATGAATGAAAGGGAACAAAGAGAATTGGATGAACTATTAATGAATTCTTCTAAAGGAGAGAATATACAGCAGATTACGGAGTTGATAGAAGCTGGAGCAAATATTAATGCAGTAACAACTGTGCAAAAGGAGACTCCTTTACATATTGCAGTTACGTATGGTCATAAGGAAGTAGCAGAGTTGCTATAATGCACCCATTTGTCTAGACCATTTTTTTCAAAGTGATCCGATTTTTAAAATGAATATGTTGATAAATACGTCGACACACATTTAAAGTATTTATCAATATATTCATTTACTGTTTATGATAATAAAGATCAGCAGGAACTTTATAATGTAGAGTCTGATGTCGCCTTCTATAGTTATACCAAGCAACAAAATCATTTATTATAAGATTTAAATCTCTGATACTATTTGGTCTATAATAATATATAGCTTCTTGCTTTAAAGTTCTCCATAAGCGCTCAACAAATATATTGTCGAAGCAACGTCCTTTATGGTCCATACTGATTTTAATATTAGCACGCTCTAATTCCATAATAAAGTTGTAGCTAGTAAACTGCACCCCCTGATCACTATTAAAAATCTCAGGTTTACCTTGTTTTAGAGCTTCTTTGAGAGTATAAAGGCAAAATCCAGCATCGAGATATGGTGATAATGAATGAGCAATAATATAGCGACTATACAAGTCCATTATTGCCACAAAATAGATAAACTTACCTTCTACCATAATATATGTTATATCAGTAGCCCATACCTGATTAACTCTACAAATAATCAAATCTTTGAGTAAATAAGGATATATTTTATGCTTTTTTTCTTTAATACTTGTATTACATCTTTTTCTACAATACAGCCCACTAATCTTCATTTTTTTCATAATTCTTAAGATTTTTTTGTGATTGACTACTACTCCACTCGCTATGATTTCAGCAGTAATTTTACGATATCCATAACGGCAATCAGAAGCCAAATATACTTCTTGAATCAAATTTGCTACTTCACTTTCGTTATTAATTATAGGCCTATAATATAGGCTAGATCTGCAAATCCCCAATAAATCAGCCTGTTTCCTAATTGACAGATCAGAATCTTTTTCTATAAACCTTACTCTATCTTTTTTGCTTATTTCAGTAATTTTTTTTTCAAATAGCTATTTTCCACTGTCAATTCTCCTATTACTTTATGTAAACTTTCTATTTCTTGCGCTAAGATTCTTTGTTTTCTCGCACTTTCACTTTCTTCAACAAATAGGTCTTTTAACCTTGCCAATACTCTATCACGCCAATCATATAGATTTGTTGATGGTATTTTATATTCACTACATATCTCAGCTGTGCTTTTTTGATTTTTTATTGCTTCCAAAGCTATCTTTGCTTTTAACTCTGGTTCATATTTTTTTGTTGCCATACTTTTACCCCTTTACCTTCCTACTCGGATCAACCATTTTTTTTTGGTCTAGTTTATGGGGTGCATTATAGCTGTTTCAACAAACGATTCTAGCGGCTTTAGTGTCTGCACCACCTGGACAAAGGTGAATAATAAGTTTTATTTACTCGATGTATACCGTGCGAAGCTTGAGTATCCAAAACTTAAAGAACAAGTTCTATCATTAGCTGCAAGGTGGAAGCCACACGCAATTTTAATCGAAGCAAAAACAAGCGGTCAACAATTGATTCAAGAGCTAAAGACAATACCTGTTATTGAGATAGTGCCGCATAACAGTAAAATCGCTCGATTCCACCAGATTGTTCCGATAATAGAATCCGGCAAGGTTTTTCTGCCGCATCAAGCAATATGGCTCAGCGATTTTGAGTATGAAATTTTAATGTTCCCAGAAACCCGCCACGACGATCAAGTAGACAGCACTGTGCAATACCTTCAGTGGATGAGAGATAGTAGCTTCAGGGTTGCAGCTATACGAACATTGTGATTCAAGAGGCAATAATTTGCTACCCACAATTTCGATTATAAGCTCATTTAAAATAAATATTGATTTCTTATTTTAATTATTTAAAAATTAAAATAAATTATTTAAGATTAGGGTAAAAATTATGACAATAAATTATCAGCAGTGGCGGGAAGTATTAAGTACGGTTAATAGTGATAATAAATTAGATAAAAGGAACGTAATTGAAAAAGTAAAAGGAGAGCTAAAGGCAAGCAATGAAGAGGTATTTAAACAGTGGGAAGAGAGTAATTTTTATGTAAATTATAAATTTGAAGTTGGAGATAATGAATTCACATTATTACATTTAACTGCTAAGTTAGGCTATACGAGCTTGACAAAGGCTTTAATAGTAACAAAAGGGATAGATGTTAATATAAAAGATAAGAATAAAAAGACACCTTTACATTTAGCTGCTGAAAATGATTATAAAGAGGTAGTAGATGCTCTGTTGGAAAAAGATGAAATCAGGATTAATGAACAAGAAGATAAGGAGGGATGGACACCTTTACATTTAGCTCTTATGAATGGCCATGCAGACGTGGTAGAATCTCTCGTAAGAAACGGTGCGAATGTTAATATAAAAGATGACTATAGAGTGACACCTTCATCTTTGGCTATTCAAAGAGATTATGTATTTACTCCGCCAAAAAAACGTGAAGGCTCCTATGTTAATGTGAAAAATCATGCTAGAACTGCTTCTAGGAATTTAACTAAAGAGGAAAAACAACGCACATCAGCAATTGCGAAAGGTTTTTTTGCCGGTAGTGCAACTGCATTATCAGGTGTTTTAATAGCGAAAGCACTTTCTGCAACTGGAATAGTTACAGTTGAGTCAAAACCCTCTACACCAATAGCAGTGGCTAAAACTGCAGCTATAGCGCTAGTAGTTGGCAGTGCTGTATATGCATTGTCAAAACCTGATACTCAAGTTGATAAACCAGTCTTAACAAATGGACAGCAAGAAGCTGCTAGCGCTGGTAGGTTTGCCTAGCGCGTATTCGACCTACCAGTGTCAAACACTGATCATAGGGAATGACATTAAAGGGACACTGGAATAACGTAGGAGAGAGCGCTGACAACTTTCGTTTAGGCAAGATTATACCTTGAAAAAATTAAGCTTTAGTGCTATTAAATAGTTGTAAATTTTGTCTCTTTGGTAGCTTTATGAATGTTGAAAGTAAGAAAATACATGATACTAAAATAAAATTACCAATATTTCTCGATTATCAATCTACTACTAAAGTAGATCCTCGTGTTTTGGAGGTGATGATACCTTATTTTGGTGAGTTTAGTAATGCACACTCTCGTAGCCATTCATTTGGTTGGAAAGCTGAGGAAGCAGTAGAAAAAGCAAGGAAGCACATTGCTGATTTAGTGAATGCAGACAGCAAAGAAATCGTCTTTACCTCGGGTGCAACTGAATCAAATAACATGGCTATCAAGGGTGTTGCTCATTTTTATAAGAATAAGGGGAATCATATAATAACTGTCTGCACGGAGCATAAGTGCGTTTTAGATTCTTGTCGACATCTAGAAAATGAAGGCTTTAAAGTTACATATTTGTCCGTTAAGCAAAACGGAATTATAGATTTGTTGAAACTTGAGGAGGCAATCACTGATAAAACAATTCTGATTTCAGTGATGATGGCAAATAATGAAATCGGAGTAATGCAACCTGTCAAAGAAATTGGTGCAATATGTAGAAAGCATAATATATTTTTTCATACAGACGCTGCCCAAAGCTTTGGAAAAGTTCCAATAGACGTAAATGAAATGAACATTGATCTTATGAGCCTTTCTAGCCATAAAATTTATGGACCTATGGGAATAGGTGCATTATATGTCCGTAGAAAAAATCCTCGTGTTAGATTGACGCCACTAATTAGTGGTGGTGGACAGGAGAGAGGCATGCGCTCTGGAACAGTTCCCACTCCCCTTGCAGTTGGTTTTGGTGAAGCGGCACGTATTGCTAAAGAAGAAATGGGAGCAGAAGCAAGTAAATTAGAAGAACTGAGAGATATTTTGTACAACAAAATAAAAGAAGCATTTCCTGATGTTGTTTTAAATGGTGACTATGAAAATAGGATTCCTGGTAACCTCAACTTAAGTTTTCCTTATGTTGAGGGTGAGTCTCTTATCATGGCAATCAAGGATTTAGCAGTAAGCTCTGGTTCTGCATGCACATCTGCATCCCTTGAGCCTTCTTATGTCATAAGATCACTAAACAATGGCCACGATCTTGAGCATTCATCAATTAGATTTGGCCTTGGCCGATTTACAACTAAAGATGAAGTTCTATATGCAGCAGATCTTGTTACTAAAAATGTTGGACGGCTAAGAGAAATGAGCCCACTTTTGGAAATGGTACAAGAGGGAATAGATTTAAGCACCGTAAAATGGGATTCTCATTGAAGAATAAGACGTTAACCATTAGCAGAGTGATGGTTGTCTAAGCTCTTTCTATGGGTGAAATCGGAAACTTAGCTTTAAGTCCTTTATAGATGCCACGGAACTAAGTAGCAATCCTATACATATTAAGCTCGCAGCAGTTGTGCTTCCGCCATAGGATAGAAATGGAAGTGGGTCACCTATTATAGGTAAAAGGCCTATTGTCATTCCAATGTTTATAAAGAAATGAGCACCAAAAAAGGCGAAAACCCCGATAGATATTAACTTAGAAAAATAATTTTTTGACCTGTAAGCGATAGAGAATATTATAGCGAGGAATGTGGTATAGAGTAAAATCAAAGTCATGCTGCCTAAGAACCCCCATTCCTCACTAAGTACCGCAAAAGCAAAATCTGTGCGTTTCTCTGGCAAAAATCCAAGTTGAGTTTGACTCCCATTAACAAATCCCTTACCAAACAAACCTCCTGAACCAATAGCTATTTGAGATTGCTGTGCATTATAACCTATTCCAAGTGGATCTACTGATGAATCCAAAAATGATAATATCCTTTGCTTGTGATAAGGGCGCAAAAAAGGCCAAATAGCTGGTATTGCGAAAATGCCAAGAGTTCCAAAAATTATTAAATGAGATCTTTCCATTATTGCTGTGAATATAATTGATGCTCCTATAAACAATATTATTACAGCTGTTCCTAAATTAGGTTGCTTCAATACAAGGAATACAGGTAAGAAAATAATTATAAGTGGCTTAAATAAGCTTTGAAATTTCATCATTTTATACACACTTTGTTTATTAAAATAACAAGCAAGTGCAAGTATTAAGCCCACTTTTACAAATTCTGATGGTTGTAAACTAATTGACCCAATTCTTATCCATCTTGTTGCACCCATTATATGCGAGCCAAAAAAATTTACTGCTAACAGCGCAATTACTGCTACTATGTAAAAAAAATAAGCGTGCTTCAAATAAAAATCTAGCTCTATAAATGACATAGCTATAGCAAGCAAAAAGAAGAAAGAGAATATGACCAATTGGTGAATTGCAAATGGAGCCCACTTTCCTCCAGCAGAAGAATATTGCACAACAATGCCAACGCAAAACAGAGCTATTACGTTAATGACTAATAATAAGTGAATCTTCTTCAGCTTATCCACAGCAAAAACTTTACAGACTTTGAGATACAATAAAACATAAGAAAATCAAAAAACAAATTTATTAATTACCAACCGAATTGGACTACTATATATCCCAGTTATTACCGTTAAAATTGCCATAAATAATAGACAAAAGAGCATAAGCAATGGTACCTCATTAAGTGTCATTCCAGCGTTTGATGCTGTACTGTTTTCAAAATATATTTTCTCAACCATTCTCCACATATATATTAGTGCAAGAAAAGAGCCAGCAGCAAAAACTGCAAGGGAAATCCATGCATGAGATTCGATAATTGCTTTCATCATATACCACTTACTTACAAAGCCATTTGTCAAAGGTACACCGATTAATGCGAAACTAAGTAGAGTAAATGCAAGTGTTGTATAGGGCATTGACTTTTTTAGTCCTGATAAATTTTCTATTTTTGTCATACCAAACTTATAAGAAATACACCCTGCAGTCATGAATAAAGACGTTTTTATCATGCTATGATTTACTATGTGAAGAACTGCTGAAAACAAACCTGCTTTTGAATTTAAGCCCAGCATTAAAATTATATAGCCAATCTGACTGATACTGGAGTGAGCAAACAGTCTTTTTATATCTTTTTCGATCATTGCAGATATTGATCCAAATACAACAGCACAAAGCGCAAGGATGATCATCACGGTGCTTAGTGGTAAGAAAAATTTTTGCTGAAAAACAGTGTAAAAGATTCTGATAAAAACATATATCATCACTTTGGTTACTGTACCTGAAAAAAATATGCTAATGAAGCTAGGTGCTTCACTATATGCGTTAACCAGCCATCTGCTGAGTGGAAACAGTGCCATTTTGATTGAGAGACCAACAAAAATGAATAATGTACCAAGTCTTATGATGTTATTATCGTATAATGGTACTATTCTTTCAGCCATGTCAGACATGTTGAGCGTTCCGGTCATAGAGTATAAAAGGCCGATGCCAAACAAGTAAAATGTTGCTCCTAGAGTACCACTAATGAGGTATTCAAATGCTGCAACTAAAGCTTTCTTATCCCTTCCCATTGAAACTAAAACATAAGAAGAAAGAGATGAAATTTCTAAAAAGACATAAAGGTTGAATATATCGTTTGTTACTAAAATTCCGAGTAATCCACTTAGGCACAGTAGAAATAGAGAGTAAAAACCAGAGATTTTGTTTTTGCTAATCTCTTTTTCATTAATATGAAAGCTATAAAGCACACTAATCAGCGCTATAAAATTCACCAAAGTTAGAATCAAGGAGTTCAATATGTCAATTCTCAACTCTATTCCGTATGGAGGAGCCCAATCTCCAAGATAATAAGTTATAATTTCACCATTGTATGTTTTCACTAGCAACATTAATGAAATAAAGAAAGTAGCTGCCGTTGTAAAAAAAGAGATAAACCAGGACACCCTATGTTTCCTGGTAAGAAAGCAGAACATCGATGCAATTATTGGTATAATAACTTGTAGAATTGGTAATTGCATTAAACTGTTGTTAATACATCGTTAAAGTATTAGTATATATAATACTTTTTGTTTTAACACCTTTATGTTGTCTAAAATTTATAATGCAGTAACGAGCCTATTGCGGAGAGAAGGTGAACTTATAGGAAGGGACGAAAACGGAAATTCTTACTATGAATCAAGTAAAGGAAAAAGATGGGTAATATATGACAATGTTTCTGAGCCTACAACAATTCCTCCAGCATGGCATATATGGCTGCATTATACTGATAATGCAGTACCAGTGAATAATAACAAAAGAAAAATTCCTAATTTAACAGGTACAAAAGATGCATACTACCCAAACCAAAAGGTGAAAAATTACTATGAAAGCTGGAATCCTAATAACTAAAGATGCGAAGGTCAAATATACTTGAAATAACTGCTGGTTCATTTGTATTAATTTTTACTGTTTTTCTTATCTTCTTCGCTATTGATAAATTATCTTACATAAAGAAAAACTATAAGGATTGTTATAAAATACATGGCCTTTTTACTGATGCTAACGGTGTAGGAGTTGGTGATAGTGTCAAGATCTCTGGTGTGGAAGTCGGAAGCATAACTGGTGTATCACTCGACAAAGCTACCTACATAGCACGAATCGACATGTGTATAAGTAGGGATATAAAACTCCCAGTTGATAGCTCAGCCCTAATCACTAGCAGTGGAGTTGTTGGTAGTAAATTTGTTAATATATCACCTGGCGCAGATCCCAAATTAATTTCACACGGTGGTAAGATAGCACACACTCAAGCTGAAGCAAATATGGGCGGAATAATGGATAAAATTATTGGCATGTTTACAAAGTGAGAATAAGAACACATAAGCCAACTTGGCCTATGTACAATTAAGGGATTTTTCTATCAATAGCTTGAAGTTGTTCAGCGTTTGAATTATCAAGATTTCTGCTAGGTTTTACATTCCTAATAATCTCAACAAATGCTTGTACTTTCAGTATAGGAGTGTTTTTTCTTACGTCACTTAGATCTATCAAGTCAATTAGAGATATTTGTGATTTTTTTCTAAAATCCTCTTTATGAACGTCAAAAAAATTTCTGATATCAGTAAACGTCATATCTTTGAAGCTATATTGATAATGTTCTGACAAAGGATCAAGTAGTAGCTTATTATTATGTAGAAATATTTTTCTTCTTATGTCATCGGCTTTGTTGATTAAAATGTCAGCATATTTTGAATACCGTTCTTTTAAAATCTCTTTTAATTCCTTATTTAAATCTCTACCAATAAATTTGTTTCTTATATATTCGCTTTCTTCCCACATTTTAACTAGCACATTAATGTTACTTTCTCTCAGAAAGGTATATAGCACACTATTCTCTTTCTTGAGCTTTGACACTTCTTTGTTAAATTTTGAAAACCACCTTGGTAAATTCTGCAAGAAATTGTTATTTCTTCCTCTCCAGAACCTCACTAACTCATCCATAAATTGAATATTTCGCTGATTGATAAACAACCCAGCAGCTTTTAGTTTTGTAATGTGAACTATCATCAATTTTATATCTGCACTAATACCAAATTAATGAACCAAATAAGAAGCATTGCAGAGTTGTTTAACCGTGGAAGGGGAAAGAGAGGTAATAAATTTACACAAAGCACATTCAAGCAGAACAATTGTATCGTAGATTTTATTGCGTAAAATGTTCTGTTTTATATATAACCAAAACCTCTCAACAGGATTGAGGTCAGGTGAGTATGGTGGTAGGTATATAATTTCGATATTTTTAGGTACCTTTAAATTTTTTCCAACTAGCGCAATCCATCACGAGAAAAGCCTTTCTTATTCCTAAATATTGCGACATCTGTTCAAGGAATATATTTATACAATCAGTGTTGACGTTTGGTGCAAATAAGCTAAAATTCTCTCCATTTCTGGGATTAACTGCACTATAGAGATAAAAATTTTCCCTACCTAATTTTACCTTAACCTGTGTCCTACTGCCTTTTTTAAACCACCCATGTCCAATTTTTGAATGTGTACCAAACCGTGATTCATCGAAGAAAAATAGCTCTTTTTCAGAATGCATGACAATAGTTTCATTGAGGTTTTTTTTAAAACTCCTCTTGCTTGTTTTTATCTTGTCCACTATGTTGGTGTGATATATGAGAATTTCATTTTTTGCATATTACGATGTATTGCGGATTTGCTGATATTCAAACCAAATCTTTCTTGGATTCTTATTCTCATTTCTCTAATAGTAATATTGGGGTTTTCCTCGGCGTTGAGGTGGAGCAAATAATTTTTCTTCTCTTCCAAATTTTATGTGCTTTATCCATGTAGTAATTGCCTTTCTCGAAATGCAACATATTTTTGCTACAGCTGTTATACTGTGCTTTTTTCCTGCAATTACAGCATTTAGTTTTTTTGCAACATACGCATTATTTCTTACTCTCTTCAGCATCTCTTTTGCTGATTTTACCACTTTTTCATCCAATAATTTTGATCTTAATGCCATCTAAACCTCGCTATTTTACTTACTTCAGTATGGCTTTTTTTCCATTATTGTCTATTCGTTGCTTGTATAGCGGGAATTGGTATAAGATGACTACTTCTTAAATCATAACTACTTAAAGGAGTATCTCCTTCTCTATTAACTAAATTAATATTTGCCCCTGCTTTAAGTAAAAGTTTTATTACTTCTTTATCGTCTTCACCGCCGCCCATACCACCAACGCAATGAAGTGGAGTATTTCCCTCATCATCTGCTAAGTTAACAGCAGCTCCCTTTTTAAGCAGCTCCTCTAACAAATAACTATGTCCTCCTTCTGCTGCAATATGTAAAGGAGTCTGCATCTTATATGTTAAAAACAAGTCTTTATAAAATATTATAAAATAGTGATATAAAGACACATAGAGAAGAGGAACCGTCCTACATCTTGGTCATAAGGACCGTCCATCAGCAAGGTTCTCTTCTTTTATGTTTTGTACTGAAAGTTCCGAACAACTGGTTGAGCTTTTAGGCTCGTATATAAGGGTGGAAAATGCAGTATACATTATTTTTATGGAGGAATTATGTTATCAAATATAGTTGCTGGAATTGATGTTAGCAAAACTAAACTAGATGTTGATGTCCATCCACTTGGGCATCATAAAGTATTTGAAAATAACGTACAAGCTATTGATCAAATACTCGACTTTTTACGTTTGCATAATGTAACCAAAGTTGGACTTGAAGCAACTGGTGGGTACGAAAAATTATGTGCTTATACTTTACTAAGCCATGGTTTCAAAGTATATGTCATTCAGCCTAGATGGGTTAGAGACTACGCAAAAAGCCTTGGTATTGCTACTAAAACTGATAAAATAGACTGTAGCATTATCTCACGTTATATTAGTAATACAGATATGCGTGTTACTCCTTTAAAAGTTAGTAACAATAATATTGACTGCTTGAAGCAAAAATTATCTCGCAGAAATCAACTAGTAGAAATAGCAAAAATACAAAAAACTCAAGCTCATCAGATAACTGATGTATCTATCATAAAACAAATAGAAGAGTTGCTTGTCATTTTACAAAATCAAATTCAAATTTTAGAAGATGAAATGATGGTATTGGTTGATCAAAGTCAAGAACTTAAAAAAAAATACATATCAATAACTAGTATTCCAGGCGCAGGTAAAACCTTAGCTATTACTATGATTTGTTATCTACCCGAGCTTGGAACTCTCCAACATAAAGAAATATCCAGCCTTTCCGGAGTTGCACCTTTTAATCGAGATAGTGGTTTTAGTAAGGGAAAAAGGTGTATTCAGGGTGGTAGGTTACAAGTTAGAACAGTTTTGCATATGTGTATTCTTAGCGCACGGGAGTGGAATTCTTACATAAAACTTTTTTTGATAGATTATATAACCAATATAAAAAGCCATATAAAGTTGCTTCTACCGCTGCTATGAGAAAGCTACTTTTACTTGCTAACTCTTTGGTAAGAGATGGCAGAACGTTCACTGAGGAATATAATCCAAAGTCTACTTCTATTTAGTACTAGTAAGTTAGTGTAGCTGTGGGTAAGTACGCCCACACAAACTATAAGTACATACTGTAATTGCTATTGAATGATGGAGAGACATACTCCATTATTTTAGCACGAAGTAACAAATTCAATGAATTAGTTCTTCAAGAATAATTTAAACTTTTACAGTAGGAGTAGTCTCATGAAACATTATAGCGGGTTAGATGTCTCACTCAAAGAAACTTTTATTAGTATCATTGATGAGAAAGGAAAAATTGTTAAAGAAGGGGTTGTTGCAAGTGAAAGCAGTGCAATAGCTGAGTTTCTGCTTGGTCAAAACAAAAAATACGAGTCCATAGGAATAGAAAGCGGGCAATTATCAATATCGATGTGCAAAGAGTTGAGGAATCTTGGATTACCAGTAACTTGTGTAGATGCAAGGCATATGGCAGCAGCATTATCTGCGAGAATCAATAAGAATGATAAAAATGATGCAAGAGGCATAGCACAAATGATGAGAGTTGGGCTATTTAAGGAGGTATTAGTAAAATCAGACGAAGCTTGTCAGGTTAAAATAATACTTGGAAGCAGAAGACAATTAATACGTTGCAGAGAGCAAATTGCGGGAACAATAAGGGGATTACTGAAAATATACGGGATAAAAGTTAATCAACGTCTTAGTTCTGCAAACTTTGCTTTAAAAGTGCAAGAAATGGTTAATAATCTAGATGAAATTAGCCAAACCTCAATTGAATCATTAGTACATAGTTTAGAAATAATAGAAGAATCAACAAGAAAACTTGATAAAATGCTCTCAGAACAAAGCAAAAAAGATGAGGATTGTAAATTATTAACTACTGTTCCAGGAGTTGGTATTATAGTAGCAATGACATATAAAGCTGCAATAGATGATCTGCATAGGTTTGAAACATCTTATACAGTTGGAGCCTATATGGGATTAAGTCCAAGACAGTACGCTTCTGGTGAGATTGATCGACACGGAAGTATATCAAAAATGGGACCAGTGGACTGTAGGAATATGTTATATGAAGCCGCGCAGGTCTTACTGGTAAAATGTAAAAGGACATTTAAATTAAGAAGCTGGGGATTGAAGCTTAAAAAGAAAAAGGGCATGAAAAAAGCAATTGTTGCAGTAGCAAGAAAATTAGCCGTGATTATGCACAAGATGCTAATCGATAGAAAAGAGTTTTGCTATCAATAAACACTAAAGAAGTATAAAACGATAATTTTACTGAAAGTAAAGATAGCAATGCCGATGGAAGGGATAAGCAAGAGGATAAGTTGAAGCATAGACTTCGTGGCGTACATGTTGCCGTCCACTTCCGCCTAACAAGTATAGTGCGGCTTGGCTACAATATAAATTAGCCATATTAGACCGCGGAGAGAACAATGGAAGCATGCTACTTTTAACTTATGTAAAATCATTAAGACTATAGAGGAAAAGAATGATACCTTAGTTTTTATAAGCTTAATGAATATGTGGATAAATACTTTAAGTTTGTGTGGACGTATTTATCCACATATTCATTGGCTACATAGTTTAAAAGAGATTAATTGGAAATTAGTGTTGATGTTTTTATTGCCAATAAAACCTCTTTTGATTGAATAAGATAATACAATAATAAATAAAAGGTTGTATTAGAGCTGAATTTTACATCAAAAAATATTTTTCATGATACAAAAAATTATTGTTGACTTTTATGCAATTAGAGAACTTATCCTACCAGATTGTTCCGCAGCTTCAATTGCCTGTAATTTCGCTCTACTTAGGTTAATGTTTTTTACTACTGTACGTTCTGTTGAAATAAATTGAATGCAGGTTACTCCCATTTCAGTTGCTTGTCTTACTATGTTGCTTAAGGCGCCGCTTTTTACCAGAGCACAATACAAATATAGATTTTTTTCATGTTGTTGTTGTTTAGTGCGTTCTTTTATTATAATTTTTGTCGATTTACTTGATATATTCACTACTTCTCCTAACCATTCTCCATCCTTTCCATTAAAAAGATAGATGTTATCATGCTTCTTAAGCCGCATTACATTGTAAATATAGTGACTTTGTCGTGGATGAAGCGCCAAACTTACATTTTGTGATAAAGCTTCTTCAACATAAAGCCTAATTTTTTTCATTCAAAACTTTAGTTATTTGCATTCTGTTTGAGTGACTCTTACGGGATTTGAACCCGTGTTACCACCGTGAAAGGGTGGTGTCCTAACCACTAGACGAAAGAGTCGACTTGGATCTAACTGAGTTATATCGATTATACGTATAAAGTCAATTCAATTATTTTGAATCACACAGTTAGAGTGATATATCAGTGATTTTATATCGACAGCCTCCTATTACCCCATGTTCAATGCTTACTGAACCTATCTCAGATTTAGGAGCTTTAGATCCTAATTCTAATTTTTGTTCAACTTTTGTATCTGAATCATAGCCAGAATCGTATCCAGAATCTCTACGCTCAAAATTTTGCCTTATTTCTTTTACGTTAAAGCCAGCCTTGGTCTTGATTTGCTGACTCGCTGGCTTATTAGCACTTTGCTCATTTAGTTTTACTTGCAAATTATTCACTTTATCCTGCACTAATCCATGATAAGTCCCAGAATTATCTTTTATATGTTTTGCTTGTCTTTCTGATCTCTTTTTCGATAAATCTACCTTAGCATAAATAGGCTCTGGTTGCTCTTTATGATTTAAGCTAGTGGGCTTTTTTTGCTCTGAGAAATCATCTACATCTTCATAAATAGGTTCTCCTGATATACTAGAACAACCACTATCTTTCAATGATAAATTTTCAGTAGATCTTTTATGCAAATCATATACTTCAGCATAAATGGATTCTTCCGATACGCTCAACTCTTCTAATGAGTTACTAACCTTAGCGTCATATACCTCATCATAAATGGGCTCTTTTAAAAGTAAAATATCATCGTGCTCAAAAATTCTAGGAGGTTTTTTAGGTGAGTTGGCCTTAAATTTTAGCTCTACTTCCTCTTTAAGCTTGTCACAACTTTCCGTTTGTTTCAAAATCTCCAATATTTCTTTTCTATAATGCACCCCATAAACTAGACCAAAAAAAAATGGTTGATCCGAGTAGGAAGGTAAAGGGGTAAAAGTATGGCAACAAAAAAATATGAACCAGAGTTAAAAGCAAAGATAGCTTTGGAAGCAATAAAAAATCAAAAAAGCACAGCTGAGATATGTAGTGAATATAAAATACCATCAACAAATCTATATGATTGGCGTGATAGAGTATTGGCAAGGTTAAAAGACCTATTTGTTGAAGAAAGTGAAAGTGCGAGAAAACAAAGAATCTTAGCGCAAGAAATAGAAAGTTTACATAAAGTAATAGGAGAATTGACAGTGGAAAATAGCTATTTGAAAAAAAAATTACTGAAATAAGCAAAAAAGATAGAGTAAGGTTTATAGAAAAAGATTCTGATCTGTCAATTAGGAAACAGGCTGATTTATTGGGGATTTGCAGATCTAGCCTATATTATAGGCCTATAATTAATAACGAAAGTGAAGTAGCAAATTTGATTCAAGAAGTATATTTGGCTTCTGATTGCCGTTATGGATATCGTAAAATTACTGCTGAAATCATAGCGAGTGGAGTAGTAGTCAATCACAAAAAAATCTTAAGAATTATGAAAAAAATGAAGATTAGTGGGCTGTATTGTAGAAAAAGATGTAATACAAGTATTAAAGAAAAAAAGCATAAAATATATCCTTATTTACTCAAAGATTTGATTATTTGTAGAGTTAATCAGGTATGGGCTACTGATATAACATATATTATGGTAGAAGGTAAGTTTATCTATTTTGTGGCAATAATGGACTTGTATAGTCGCTATATTATTGCTCATTCATTATCACCATATCTCGATGCTGGATTTTGCCTTTATACTCTCAAAGAAGCTCTAAAACAAGGTAAACCTGAGATTTTTAATAGTGATCAGGGGGTGCAGTTTACTAGCTACAACTTTATTATGGAATTAGAGCGTGCTAATATTAAAATCAGTATGGACCATAAAGGACGTTGCTTCGACAATATATTTGTTGAGCGCTTATGGAGAACTTTAAAGCAAGAAGCTATATATTATTATAGACCAAATAGTATCAGAGATTTAAATCTTATAATAAATGATTTTGTTGCTTGGTATAACTATAGAAGGCGACATCAGACTCTACATTATAAAGTTCCTGCTGATCTTTATTATCATAAACAGTAAATGAATATATTGATAAATACTTTAAATGTGTGTCGACGTATTTATCAACATATTCATTTTAAAAATCGGATCACTTTGAAAAAAATGGTCTAGACAAATGGGTGCATTATAGTCCTTATCTCCGTACTGCATAGCTTCTGATGCTCTTTTGTATTGAAGGATTACATTTCCTATACTATTATTTATTTCACTAATATTTGCTCCAGCACTAATAAGTAACGTCATTACATTATGATCAAGATTTGTTACTGCATACTCTAAAGCTCGATTTAAAGTTTGATCATTATTCAAGTCAAATGACCCCTTGTTCCTAAAAGGATTAATTCTAGAAAAGAGTTTTTCAAAGCTGTTTACTATATTATGAAGACTTAAAGCTAGCCTCACGCCTCTTATATTGCTATTTCTAGCGGATTTAATTAAAAAACTATCTACTATACCCATGATTGTACCCCTCTATACAAAAGCTCACCATTGTGGTACAATTTTAAACTATAACGATTTATTTTATATTAATAACCGCTTTTCACACCCACTTAACAAGAGGCGGCATCGACATCATAATTGCATCGGGGTTACCATTAGTCATTAAACCAAACCTTGTACCACGATCATAAAGAAGATTGAACTCCACATATCTGCCACGTTTTATCAATTGTTCTTCTCGTTGTTCTTTTGTCCAAGATTTTTGCATATGTTTGTGTATGATGTGTAAGTAAATTTCTAAAAATGCTTCACCTACTGCTTTTGTGAACTCAAAATCATTTTTCCAGTTGCCAGAAGTTAGATTGTCATAAAAAATTCCACCAATACCACGTGGCTCTTTTCTATGTTGTAAAAAAAAGTAATCATCACATTGCTTTTTAAATTTCGGATAATATTCGATGTTGAACTCATCGCAAGTTGCTTTAATTGATTCGTGAATATACTTGCAATCTCCCTCATCTTTATAAATTGGAGTAAAGTCCATTCCTCCACCAAACCATTGTTTTGAGGTATATATCAGCCTTGTGTTCATATGTGCTGCAGGGATAAGGGGAGATTGCATGTGAGACACTAAAGATATACCGCTTGCCCAAAACTCTCCATTGCTTTCACTTGCACCAGGAATTTCATTAATGGCTGAGTCTGCAAGCTTTCCGTATACTCTTGAAACGTTTACTCCAACTTTTTCAAAAATATTACCAAAGATAATTGTAGATTCACCACTTCCTCCACCTGGTCGGTTCCACTTTCTTTTTTCGATTTTTGGTTCTGTGAATGACTGCACCTCAATTGATAAGAAAGATTCGGTGATCTTGTTTCTCAGTGCGCAGAACCATTTAAATGCTTGTATTTTTTGTTCTTCCATAATGCCTTCTGTTGGCTATTAATATTATTGTACTCTATATTTACAGGACTTAATTAGATTGGGATAGTAACTACCCATCAAGGATGTTAATAAATCTATAATAATTAAATCAATATAGTAGAATATTTTTATATGTGCAAGGATGCCAAGCAATAATAATGAGTAAAAGATACATAGATAACAAAAAAGAGAACAGAGTTGACTTCATACTAAGAAATTATGGGATGTCAATTATTGTGATGGCAGTCATTATGTTCTTACCTCCAATAGCAATATCAGTACTCTATTTTTCTAATGTATATAGTCAGAATGTTAATATAGAGATTAATTTATTAACTAGCACTCTAATGATTCTCTTTGTGATATATAATATAAAACGTTACAAGTATCTACTTAATATCATAGAGTTTCAAAATGCAATATTTGCAAATGCGCTAAATCATAATACAGAGTTTTGTCTCATTTTACATAAAGATGAGGGTATTATTTATGCTGATGCTAGATTCTACGAAAGGTTTAAAGATCACATAAACGATGATGTTACGCTAGATAAAATTCTTGAAGCAGGAGATGTTTCAGAAAAAGACAGAAAATCACTCTATCATGCGTTAAGAAATAACACTTCTGTACAAGTATGCATTTCCTTAAGCAAGAAGAGTAGAGTATCTAATTTTCTTTTGCTCTCTGAACCAATACCGGATAATCCACAAATTGCTATAAATAGTAATAAGACTTTAAATTTGTCATTAGCACCAATAGCAAGACCGAATGGGTATTTTGTACTGAAGGCAACACAGGTAAACAAAGAGCAGGTATATGAAGAGTTGATAGAGAAACACAATATAGCAACTTACGTTGCAAATACAAAAGGAGGTATCTTATCTGTAAATAAAAGATTTTTAGACATGTTTGAACTAAAAAAATTGGAAAAAGGTAGCTCAATCAATGATTTTATATCTCAATCTAAGTATGACGATACAATAACCAAAAATGAAATTATGTTTTTTACTATAAGCGGTGCTCCATTTAAGGCTTATATGAGTACTGCTATATTTTGTGATAAATACAATCATAGCTATATACATGGCTTTATAACACCAACTGAATCAAATATTGTTGATTATCAACTACACCCTTGTTTTACAAATTCGTCAATTGCTATTGCACAATGCGACATAAATGGCAATTTTATAAAGAAAAATACAGCATTAATAAAACTTGCGGGGCCAAATAATGATTCTATCTTTGCATTGATGTTAGATAGTTATCATACGAAAGTACGTGAATATTTTTCGAGCAATAGGATAAATAATGCGTCTTTTGACGTGCAGCTCAATGGTGGTAATAATATGAAAATATATTTCAATAAGTTCCTTCATAATAAAGTGATGTTCATACTTTGTTATTTTATTGATAATACTGAACGTAAGAAACTAGAGATAAAACTTGAGCATTATCAAAAGGTGCAAGCTATAGGGCAGTTAGCGGGTGGAATTGCACATGATTTTAACAATATATTAACCGGGATAATAGGATTTTGTGATTTGCTTTTACTCCAACACTCAGCTAGTGATCCATCTTTTGGAGATATAATACAGATACAGCAAAATGCAAAACGTGGGTCAAATTTAGTAAGACAACTGCTTGCTTTTTCAAGAAGACAAACCTTGCAGCCAAAGATTATTAATGTAAATGGTACTATAGCTAATCTTTATGAAATGATTAAAAGATTAATAGGTGAAAATATAAAATTTAATATTTATTATGGTAGCGATTTGGGTGCTGTTAGGGCTGATCAAGGGCAATTAGAGCAAGTTATGCTTAACTTAGCAGTTAATGCTGGCGCTGCTATGGAAAAGGGGGGAGAGTTAACTATACGAACCTTTAATCAAAAGATTAATTCATTAAACTCTACACCTCAGGATATGTTTTCTCCAGATAAGGAAATGATTGAACATGGGAATTATGTTGTGATTGAAGTAATTGATACTGGGTGTGGAATGACAAGTGATACAGTTGAAAAGGCATTTGACCCATTTTTTTCCACCAAAGATATTACTTCTGGTACAGGTCTTGGCCTCTCTACTGTATATGGCATTATTAAACAAACTGAAGGATACATCTATGTTGCTAGCAAAGTAAATCATGGAACTAAATTTAGCATATTTTTGCCCATAGTTTACATATCGGATGAAAATGATAAAGAGGAAGATAGTGAAGAAATAGAGAAACCGGTAGAAATTGAAGGTAATGGTATAATTCTATTAATTGAAGATGAAGATTCAGTAAGGAAGTTTACTGCTAAGGCGCTTACAAGAAAAGGTTTGAATGTAATAGAAGCGAGTATAGGCAGCGAGGCACTAGAGATCATTAGAAAAAAAAATCAACACATAGATCTAATAATCACTGACGTAATCATGCCAGAGGTGAGTGGCCCAGAAATAGTTAAAGAAGCATTGATCCATAGGCCAAATATCAAAGTTATTTTTATTTCTGGATATGCAGAAGATGCTTTTTTGAAGAGTGATGAAATCAATATAGAAGACTTTCACTTTTTACCAAAACCATTTACTCTGAATGAGTTAGGAAATAAGGTTCACAATGTGTTGTGCAAGACAAAAAAAGGCAGTCCACTTTGAATGTGATTGGCAACAAAAAAAATTCTAATGCAAAAATTTCTTGCATATATACAATAGGATTATTTTATACATAAAATAAAAGGCGTGAGCAAGATAATTGCAATAGTAAATCAAAAGGGTGGAGTTGGTAAAACCACAACTAGTATAAATTTATCGACAGCCTTTGCTGCTGTGGGGAAAAGTACTTTATTGGTAGATCTTGATCCTCAAGGAAATGCTAGCACAGGATTCGGGATTTCTTATCGTAGTAGGGAAGAAAAAAATATATACAAAATACTGCTGAGCAGAGGAAGTGAGTTGGTGGAATCGGCAATTTTCAATATAAAGGAAATTCCAAATTTAGCACTAATTTCATCAGTAGTTGACTTATCAGCTGCAGAAATTGAGCTATCACAACTTGAGCGGGGAAAATTCGTACTAAAAGATACGCTAGAGAAAGTACGTAATTATGAGTACATAATTATCGACTGTCCTCCATCGCTTGGTCTGCTTACTATCAATGCGCTGACCGCTGCTAACTCTATTATTGTTCCTCTTCAGTGTGAATTTTTCGCTCTGGAAGGATTGAGCCATTTAGTTAAGACTGTAGAGCTGATAAAAAGAAATAACCTAAATCCTTTCTTAGTAATAGAAGGAATATTGCTCACAATGTATGACAGGCGCAACAAGCTTAGCGAACAGATTAAAAATGATATTTGCCAATATTTAAATGATAAGGTGTATAAAACGATTATTCCATTATATGAGACTATTATTCCACGTAATGTGCGGTTATCAGAAGCACCTTCTCATGGGAAACCTGCTATTGTATATGATCTTAAGTGTCCTGGTGCACAAGCATATATAAGTTTGGCAAAAGAAATTTTAAAGAAACACATGAGCATCTTTAAAGAGAAAAAGCTGGTAAGTGAGGGTGCAGCGTGAAGGACAATAGGCGCTTAGGTAGAGGTCTTGCTGGCCTCATAGGCGATAATTATGATAATAAAGAAGATCGGTTACCTATTTCATTATTACACCCGAGCAAATTTCAGCCGAGAAAATATTTTGATGAGGAGTCATTAAAAGAACTTGCAGGTTCGATAGAGAGAAATGGTATCATACAACCTATTGTGGTGCGCAAAGATCCAAATAATGACGGTTATGAAATAGTAGTAGGGGAACGTCGTTGGCGAGCAAGTAAGGTCATAAATCTTGATAGTGTGCCGGTTATCATAAAAAATTTAAATGACAAGGAATGCTTGGAAGTATCGATAATTGAAAACATACAGAGGCAAGATATTAATCCAATAGAAGAAGGTGAAGCGTATAGTAGACTAATAGATGAATTCTCCTATACACATGAAGAATTAGCCTTAATTTTAGGCAAAAGCCGCAGTCACATAACCAATATGATTCGAATATTATCACTTCCTGATGGAGTAAAAACAATGATCAACGAGAAAAAATTGTCTATGGGCCATTCAAGAGCGCTGGTTAATGTTAAAAATGCGGAAAGTATTGCAAAAAGAATAGTTTCTCAGGGCCTGAGCGTTAGGCGAACTGAAAAATTGATAAAAGACTTACAACAAAATAATGATCAAAAAGAGTATAAATGTACTACAAATCAAGATATGGCAGTACTAGAAGGAGCTATATCTTCTCAGCTTGGGTTAAAGATCAAAATTAATGACAGTAATTCTAAGGGTAAAGTCATGATACGTTATAACAACTCAAATGAATTGGATTTTATATTGAAAATTTTGAATAGAAAACTTGAATCAGCTATTAATGTCGAAAGTAGCTCATAGAAATTTCTTGACAAACCTTCCCACTTGCCTTGTAATGGAAGTGAAATGGTGGAGTTTGTTAAGTAAGTTATTTCGTTTCTACTTCAATAAAAATTTGCACGCAATAGCACGGAAGCATACGCTGCTACTCCTTCATTTCTTCCAATAGAACCCAATTTTTCTGCAGTGGTTGCTTTTACATTTACAAATTCACCATCAATTTCTAATATTTTTGATATGAATTCCTTCATTCCTGCTTTGTAAGGCGATATTTTAGGCTCTTCACAAACTATAGTAATATCTAAATTAGACACGCTATATCCTTTTTCCTGTGCTTTTTTAGCAGCAAAGTCAAGAAAATGAGATGAATTGTAATCCTTCCATTTGGGGGAATTAGGAGGAAAATGTTCTCCTATATCGCCACATCCTAGTGCTCCGAGTATTGCATCAACGATTGCATGTATTGCAACATCACCATCGGAATGTGCCTCTATTGCCATATTATGCTCAATTTCCACACCGCAAATTTTTATAAAGCTCTTAGCATCATTTTGAATTTTAACAAATTTATGTATATCATAACCGGTTCCGACACGGAATTTTGGCTCTCCAAAGAGAAGTTTTGCCATATTGATATCCTCTTTTGTAGTTAACTTAAAATTCTTTTTCTCACCTTCAATAATCGCAACATGTTTTTTATGCTCCACCATTAGTGATGAATCATCAGTAAATTCTTTGACTGATTGATGGCATGATAATAATTCTCCAAAATTAAAAATTTGAGGAGTTTGTATGGCTCTAAACTTTTCCCTTAAAATCGTAGTTTCAACAAAATTATTACTTACCAACGATATAGTATCTTCGACTTCTATTGCTGGAATTACCCCTGTATATTGACCATTAATCATAGATTCTATCAAGTCATCTATTAGAACATTTGACACAAAAGGCCTGCAGGCATCGTGTATAATGACAAAATCTGGATTGATCTTTTGCAAATTCTCCAGTCCGAGTTTAACTGAACTCTGCCTACTCTCTCTTCCGTATATTGGACTTAGTAATTTAGCATCTGTAATTGATGATATTGTTTCCTTATAGAAGTTCTCGTGACTTTTATTTATTACCACTCCTATATAACTTATGTACTGATTAGCTAAGAATTTTCTCATTGTGTGAAATAAAACAGATTTACCTGCCAGTTTTATGTATTGTTTAGGGGTTTTGGCACTGCATCTAATTCCTACTCCTGCTGCAACTATTAATACTGCTATCTTGTATTTCTCAAGTCTATTAGTTATCATTTTCAGCATTAGTAAATAGTAATAGGTTATTTAGCATTTTAAAAAAGTTGATTTGATTCTCAAAAAAGAATATTCTTTTACTAGGTATAATATATGCTAGAAGAAAATAATGCACGTTGCTAAGTATAATAAAGAAAATGAGATACATCTTATATTTTTTCATGGGATAGGTGATAATCATAAAAATGCTACCAGATATATACAAGGTGAATTTACATACCCCCACAGATCTAATTTTCACACTCATGCGCATAAATATTCAACTACGTTTCAAAATTATATAACCTACGCAACAGCAAGCTTCATGCTTCTAGGAGTATCCATACTATTACCAATTTTAATATTACTTATTAATCCAATGACGTCTAAGATAGCAAGTTTAGCCATCTTAGCAGCTTTGACTTGCACCTTTTTATCTGTATCACTACTTATGATTCCATTTATAAATAAGAATCAAAGCTTGTCTCAGCCTTCAATAAAAGAAATTAGTAAATTAATTGACAATGGTGTGAAGCCTGAAAACATTATACTTTTCGGCCATTCTTTTGGAGGAGCAGTTGCATCAGAAGTGCTGAAATATTTTGCAGACAAAAACATTAAACTTGGAGGTATTATTTTTACTAGCACTTTTAGCTCTTTTCATAACGCAATAAAGCATTTTCCAATTCCTCAAGCAAAAATTTTAAGTGTACTGCCCTCATGCTTATTGAAAAAGATGCTTAAGGTCCTAAATTTAGATTTTGATATAGTAAGCAATATACAAAAGCTACAAAATGATAATATACCAATAGTAGTCATTAATCATGAAAGAGACACCTTAATACCATATCCTGTACAATTGGCAAAGGCAGTAGATGATCTATTGTTAAATAGAAATTCGATTAAGATCGTTAATCTGAGAGGCTTTACAGATAACCCGAATAACGGAGTTTTATCTAGTTGGCAATTGAGTGAAAATTTGGCTGATCTCATGCCTAATAAAATAATGAATAGATAGTACTTACAAAAAACTGTATATTTTTCGGTAAATTAACTATTCTAAACACATGCAAAAACGTCATATAACTATTTGTTGTGTACTGCTTTTCATAATAGGGGCATTATTTTTGATGCGTCCTATGATTGTTCCGTGTCTAATATCTGTTTTTGTTGCACATCTATTTAACCCGCTAGTAACCAAGTTTGAAAAATACAGAATACCGCGTTCATGTTCTGTAGTTTTTATAATACTTACCTTATTGATAGCTTTTATATTAGTTATTACATTTGTTTTACCTATTATATATTTTCAAATTACTTTAATATTAAATTTCTTAGTGAATAAGATACCTTCATTAAAGCTTAAAATGATTCCTTCTGTGCTAGAATTTCTTAATATAAAAACTGAAGATAATTTATTTGATCACTTGTCTAAAAATCTAGTAGAAAATTACAGTGATTATATATCTTATTTTATAAATGCTCTTAGCATGGGCAGTAATCTTATAATTCAAGTGCTAAATTCAAGCTTTAGTTTGATTTACATGGTATCATTAATAGCTATTACGCTTGTGGTGTTTTTTTATGTATTACGTGATTGGCCTTCAATTGTAGAAAAGGCTAATAAACTAATTCCCATTCTTTACAGAGAAAAAGCTGCAGGTTATTTTTTCAAAGTAGATTTCATTATATCTAATTACCTAAAGGGACAGTTAAACGTATGTATAGTCATGATGATCTTTTACTCCGTGGGCCTTAGCATAATTGGGCTGAAGCATTCTGTAGCTATTGGAATTTTATCAGGAACATTAACATTTATACCCTATATAGGGCCATTATTATACACTATTATCGGATTTTTGAGCGCCATTACTCAATTTAGTGGATGGTTTGAAAGTGCTGCTGTCTTGCTATTATTTAGTGTTGGTCAATTAATAGACTCAAGCATATTAGTGCCTTTATTAATAGGAAAAAAAGTTCATATACATCCAACTATCATTATTTTGGGAGTTGTCATATGTACCTCATATTTTGGGTTTATAGGTATATTATTTTTTATTCCAATAATAGCAATGTTCAGTGTATTAGTAGAATATGCAGTCAATAAATATTTTGAAAGTGAGCTTTATAAAAATGGCTAATTAGTTCACAATAAAAAGAAAAAGGACCTCTGATACATTTGAGAAATGGTGCGACCTGAAAGTCTTCGGTCATATTGTTTAAAAGGAGAGGAATTCATTCAGAAAGAAACTGAAAGGATTCTAAAACTTATTAAACCAGATGTTTTGCCGTCTGAGTCTACGCATCAGTGCGAATCGGGCAACCGGTTGGTGCCAAGCGATGCGGACAATGAACCTCCTCTTGAAAAAGAAGATGCTCAATTGTGAGAGGGGCATAAACTGCAAGCATCATGTGGTTGGAGGGCTAGGCTAGTGGTATGGTGAACGTAAGTGAAGCTTTATAAGTACCGATACGATGAAAGAGCTAAAGATGCTGATAAGCTCTGACCAAAAGGTAATGTGGATAAGTTACATTTTTCATTTCTAGATGTACGCAAATAATAACTCCACCGGTATAGAGAAGCCACCTAACCCACTATTATAATGCACCCCATAAACTAGACCAAAAAAAAATGGTTGATCCGAGTAGGAAGGTAAAGGGGTAAAAGTATGGCAACAAAAAAATATGAACCAGAGTTAAAAGCAAAGATAGCTTTGGAAGCAATAAAAAATCAAAAAAGCACAGCTGAGATATGTAGTGAATATAAAATACCATCAACAAATCTATATGATTGGCGTGATAGAGTATTGGCAAGGTTAAAAGACCTATTTGTTGAAGAAAGTGAAAGTGCGAGAAAACAAAGAATCTTAGCGCAAGAAATAGAAAGTTTACATAAAGTAATAGGAGAATTGACAGTGGAAAATAGCTATTTGAAAAAAAAATTACTGAAATAAGCAAAAAAGATAGAGTAAGGTTTATAGAAAAAGATTCTGATCTGTCAATTAGGAAACAGGCTGATTTATTGGGGATTTGCAGATCTAGCCTATATTATAGGCCTATAATTAATAACGAAAGTGAAGTAGCAAATTTGATTCAAGAAGTATATTTGGCTTCTGATTGCCGTTATGGATATCGTAAAATTACTGCTGAAATCATAGCGAGTGGAGTAGTAGTCAATCACAAAAAAATCTTAAGAATTATGAAAAAAATGAAGATTAGTGGGCTGTATTGTAGAAAAAGATGTAATACAAGTATTAAAGAAAAAAAGCATAAAATATATCCTTATTTACTCAAAGATTTGATTATTTGTAGAGTTAATCAGGTATGGGCTACTGATATAACATATATTATGGTAGAAGGTAAGTTTATCTATTTTGTGGCAATAATGGACTTGTATAGTCGCTATATTATTGCTCATTCATTATCACCATATCTCGATGCTGGATTTTGCCTTTATACTCTCAAAGAAGCTCTAAAACAAGGTAAACCTGAGATTTTTAATAGTGATCAGGGGGTGCAGTTTACTAGCTACAACTTTATTATGGAATTAGAGCGTGCTAATATTAAAATCAGTATGGACCATAAAGGACGTTGCTTCGACAATATATTTGTTGAGCGCTTATGGAGAACTTTAAAGCAAGAAGCTATATATTATTATAGACCAAATAGTATCAGAGATTTAAATCTTATAATAAATGATTTTGTTGCTTGGTATAACTATAGAAGGCGACATCAGACTCTACATTATAAAGTTCCTGCTGATCTTTATTATCATAAACAGTAAATGAATATATTGATAAATACTTTAAATGTGTGTCGACGTATTTATCAACATATTCATTTTAAAAATCGGATCACTTTGAAAAAAATGGTCTAGACAAATGGGTGCATTATATGTTAAAATCAGAGCGGATGCAAATCCCCTTGACTTAAAATGGAAAAAGTATTTTGATGAGAGAGTGAAACGAACAAGAATGTTAGCAAGCTCTTTCTCAAGAGAAGGTTCTCTACTGTTGGTGTCACCATTAAGAATGATGTTTCCTGAGGAATCATGAAGGACAAGCCGGTTCTAGAAAAGAAGAACTTAGATAAGGGGCTCAAGCGTAGTGTTGGGAAACCTGCATGCTGCGTTTCTAAGGGAGGGGGTAGTAGTAATACTGCTTCCTTACCTGACCAAGTAAATTTTTATGCAAAAATTATTATCAAAAAGTAGCAATTTAAGAGGCTTTACGTGCAATTAAATTTATTTAACAATAATCAAGTTGATTATTGTTGGCAAAATTATATCATCTTAGACGAAAACAAGCACGTATATAACTCAATAGCTAACGATTTATCTTGGAAATGCCTGATTCTTTTTGGACCTAACAGCTCTGGAAAAACTCACCTTGCTCATATTTGGCAATCAATAAACAATGCAATTTTTATCAACGTGAATAATTTTGTAAGCGAGATTAGGTATAGCAATGCGTTTATTTTAGAGGATGTACAAAACATTAAAGATGAGGAAATGTTGTTACATTGTTATAATTATATGAAGGAAAATGATAAGAGATTGCTGATCACTTCTTCAATTTCACCAAAAAAGCTTAACTTCAAGCTCAAAGATTTGAGCTCTCGAATATTGTCAACTATCAGCGTAAAAATTTTACCTGCAAGCGAGGAGTTATTAAGAATTATGCTAATAAAACAATTTTCAGATAAACAATTAAAAATTGATCTAAAGGTAATTAATTATATTCTAGCAAGAATAGAACGTTCTTTCCACAGCATTAATAAAATTATAGAAAAAATAGATAGTGAATCCATAGGATCAAATGTAACCATTCCTTTTATTAACACTTTATTAAAAAAAAGTCCCAAGTGATTCCTTTTGCTGCAAGACATTTGTTATATATATATATTAAAGATTTATTAATACCCATACAATAATGAAGTTGAAATCACTATTTCTTTATGTTAAAATTATAATAAATACTATGATGTAATAAGAATAAACAGACATATCTAAGGGATATTTTTACGATAGTAAAACTTACTTTACAGGATGTTTTTTATAGATTTGATGTTATAATTAAAATATGGTAAAAATAAGATCAAATTTAAAAAAAAGGTTAAAACAAAGGTTTGTAGTACTTACTTTATTGATAAATACTTTGTTTATCTCATATTTTCTTATAAAAAACACAAAAAATACTTTCAATCAAATTATAGTCAAAGAAATAAATATAGGAGCTGATAATGAAAAATAAACAACTACAAAATAAAAAAGAGAATCTTTACATAACGTATTACATAGATACTTTGGTTTCCGAAAAATCCTCTACACAAAATACTTTGGAAAGTTATCGTTCAGATTTACACCAACTTGAAGAATTTTTATTAGAAGGAGGCACTACCTTAGTTGGTGCAAGTAAAGCTAATATTAAAGATTATGTAAGCTTTTTACGTACACAAAAGAAATATAAAACTAGCTCTATATCAAGAAAAATATCTGCTATCAAAAATTTCTATAAGTGCCTATTTAATGATGGAATAATAGACTTTAATCCAGCACCGGCTAATGATAATGAATTAAGAAATCCAAAAGTTTCCCGTCCTTTGCCTAAGTATTTAAGTGTTCAAGAAATATTTTTGCTCATGGAAACAGTAAAAAAATCAGCAAGCGGATCGAATAAAGAGATAAGCAGTAAAAGGCTATGTGCAATTTTAGATATCCTTTACTCTTCCGGGATGCGTGTTTCTGAATTAATTAATATGAAGTTATGTGAAGTATCACATTTAGTAAACAGTAATGGTAAAGAAGGCTATATAATAATAAAGGGAAAAAGTGGCAGAGAAAGGCAAATCTTTTTTAATGAGCAAGCATTGCAAAGCCTTAAAGATTATTTATCAGTTCGTGACAACCTGCTCCCTAACAACAAAAAATCTGATTGGCTATTCCCAGGTGATAAACCTAATAAACCAATTACAAGGCAAAGAGTTGGTCAATTAATAAAGGAATTAGCAAGAAAGTGCGATATTGATGAAAATAAAATCTCCCCACATGTGATTAGGCATTCTCTTGCTACCCATCTACTGAATAGCGGAGCGAATATTGTGCTGATACAAAAAATTCTTGGCCATACTAATCTTTCTACAACGCAAATATATACTCATATTGCTAACGAAAAGTTAAAGGACAAATTAGCTGATTCTCATCCTATTACTCAGATGATCAATAATTAAACTTATTGCTTTTAATTTTGTAGTAAAGTTAAATTCAAATAAGTTTACGTATGTTTGTGATTGCAAGTTTATTGTTTAATTTACTCCTTATATTATGGGAAGTATTCTATACTTTTATTACTCTTCCTGTAATTTTCTTTCCTGAGTGTGTAATAACCATTTTCCTCGTTTGCTCGGTGAGAGTTGTATTATTCATGTTACGTTTATTATGTGGCATTAAATATGAAGTGAGGGGAATGGAAAACATTCCTGAGCAACCTTTTATAATTGCATCTAAACACCAATCTCCATTTGAAACATTTATTTTTATACTACTATTTAGAAAAGCAGTTTTTATTTTAAAACGTGAATTGAAATGGATTCCATTCATTGGTTTGCATCTCATGGCATTAAAAATGATTTTTATTAACCGCTCAGATGGTATTAGTTCTGTGCGTCATATCATGAAATTAGCAAAAATGCGTATAAAAGAAAATAGAGGCATAATAATATTTCCTGAAGGCACAAGAACGACTATAAACCAAAATATAAAATATCAACCAGGTATCGCTGCTTTATATAGCGTATTATCTGTTCCTGTATTACCGATTGCTTTAAACACTGGTTTGTTTTGGCCAAAAAGCATACTTTCTCTGAGAAAGAATCCCGGAAAGGCGGTAATAGAAATATTACCTCCCATATATCCCGGGTTAAACAAAAATGAATTCTTGCAAAGTTTAGAAAAAATCATTGAAGAGAGAAGTAGTAGATTAATTCCAGAAAAAACTGATATTGCAAATTAACAAAAAGACTTTATAATTAAAAGAAAAGTACAGGTATTAATATATGGCAAATCATAAGAGTGCTAAAAAAATGATAAAGGTAATAGCAAAGCGTACTTTAGTGAATAAGATGCGAAAAAGCAAAACTCGTACTGCTATTAGAAGATTAGTTGATATAATCAAGTCTGGTGATAAAGAGAATGTTGTCTTGGCATTTCGGAATGCTGAATCCAATTTACATAGATGTGTAAATAAAGGTGTTATTCATAGGAATACTGCTGCGCGTAAAATAAGTCGTTTAAATGCAAAAGTAAAAGCATTGATGACAGCATAATATGGTTAATGTAAGGTTAACCGGATTAATGTATACTCTTCAATTTGTATACCTTGTATAAAATTTAAGTAGCTCAAGTGATGGATAAAAAAGCATTGTTGGAACTAAGTGATGGGTCAAAAATTGAGCTACCCATATTAAGTGGAACAATAGGTCCTGACGTGTTAAATATCAAGGATTTATATAAAGTAACTGGATTATTTACTTACGATCCAGGATTTGTTTCTACAGCTTCATGTTCTTCTGCAATTACATTCATTGATGGAGATGAAGGAGTTCTTAAATATAGGGGACATGATATAGCTGATTTGGCAGAAAATAATAGTTTTACTGCTGTGATTTATTTATTACTCTATGGTGAACTACCAAGTTCAGAGCAACACAAAAAATTTCTTTTCAAAATACAAGAATTGTCCAAAGTATCAGAGCAAGTTACAAATGTAATCAAAGCATTTCCAAAAACTGCTCACCCTATGTCGATTTTGATTGCATGTTTTGCAAATTTGTCAGCGTCTTACCATGAAATGCATAGCAACAATGTCAATGGTGAGGATTTAGATTTTGGAATTTCTGCAATAGCACAAGTTCCTGCAATTGTTGCAATGACTTATAGGCATATCAACAATCAGGAATTCATAAATGCTAACAATGAATTAAGTTACAGTGAAAATTTCTTAAAGATGATATTTGGCGATGCTGTTGATAATGCCCTTTTTGCAAAAGCTCTGGATAAAATATTTACTCTCCATGCTGATCATGAACAGAATGCTTCTACGGCAGCTGTCAGATTGGTAGGGTCAGCTGGTTCTAATCTATTTGCAAGCCTGTCTGCAGGAGTTGCTACACTTTGGGGTCCAGCACACGGTGGAGCTAATGAGGCAGTTATAAATATGCTAAAAGAGATAGAGCAAAGTGGAGATGTAGATAGATTCATTGAGAAAGCTAAAGATGATAAAGATCCATTTAAGCTAATGGGGTTTGGACATCGTGTTTATAAAAACTATGATCCGCGCGCGCTTATATTAAAGGATGCTTGTCATGAGATTTTAAGCAAACTAGAGCAAAACAATGAATTACTTGAAATTGCAAAAAAACTTGAAGAAGTAGCTTTAAAGGATGAATATTTCATCACGCGTAAATTATATCCAAATGTTGATTTTTACTCAGGTATAATAATAAATGCTATCGGTATCCCTTCAAGTATGTTTACACCCATTTTTGCACTTGCAAGAACCACTGGTTGGGTTGCCCAGTGGTATGAAATGGTAACCGATAAAGAAACCAAGATTTGTAGGCCAAGGCAGCTATACCTTGGCAAATAAACTTTCATTCACAATTTGTCCTCAAATAGTCTAATTTTCTTTAGCTATAAAATACAGCAACTTATGTTTTTACCAACTGATGTATGCTTTTTTGTAGAACACTGTTCAGATTGTAATACAGACGGTTGGTCAAGTATTGGTTTGGGCTTATCATTAAAAGAAGATCGTGCTGAAGAAGTGCCAAGGCCACTATCTTTAGCCGAATTATCATCTTTAATTCTTTGTGCATCTTCATCATAGTAATTGGGGTCAAGTAATTTTCTTGAGTGTCCAGCACGTGATTTACCTATAGTTGAATTCTAAGAACCTGTTCATAATCTTTTGAGGAGTAAAGCAGAGAAAGCAAGAACGATCATTTGTAAGCTAGTGTTGAGTTTTCGCTCGCAATTTTTCCACAAACGCCTGCATTTTTCCAGCCAAGCAAAAGAGCGCTCGACAACCCATCTTTTCGGCAATACAGCAAAAGTGTGTAATTCGCTTCGCTTTATTACTTCAACATTGGCACCAATAGTTGCCTTTATTTGTGTTGCAAAATTTTCTCCATTGTAGCCAGCATCAACCAATATATTTTTAACTTCAGAGAGGGTTTCTTTAGCATTTCCGACCTATAATGCACCCCATAAACTAGACCAAAAAAAAATGGTTGATCCGAGTAGGAAGGTAAAGGGGTAAAAGTATGGCAACAAAAAAATATGAACCAGAGTTAAAAGCAAAGATAGCTTTGGAAGCAATAAAAAATCAAAAAAGCACAGCTGAGATATGTAGTGAATATAAAATACCATCAACAAATCTATATGATTGGCGTGATAGAGTATTGGCAAGGTTAAAAGACCTATTTGTTGAAGAAAGTGAAAGTGCGAGAAAACAAAGAATCTTAGCGCAAGAAATAGAAAGTTTACATAAAGTAATAGGAGAATTGACAGTGGAAAATAGCTATTTGAAAAAAAAATTACTGAAATAAGCAAAAAAGATAGAGTAAGGTTTATAGAAAAAGATTCTGATCTGTCAATTAGGAAACAGGCTGATTTATTGGGGATTTGCAGATCTAGCCTATATTATAGGCCTATAATTAATAACGAAAGTGAAGTAGCAAATTTGATTCAAGAAGTATATTTGGCTTCTGATTGCCGTTATGGATATCGTAAAATTACTGCTGAAATCATAGCGAGTGGAGTAGTAGTCAATCACAAAAAAATCTTAAGAATTATGAAAAAAATGAAGATTAGTGGGCTGTATTGTAGAAAAAGATGTAATACAAGTATTAAAGAAAAAAAGCATAAAATATATCCTTATTTACTCAAAGATTTGATTATTTGTAGAGTTAATCAGGTATGGGCTACTGA
Source organism: Wolbachia endosymbiont (group B) of Eucosma cana (assembly GCF_947250645.1). Lineage (NCBI taxonomy): Bacteria > Pseudomonadati > Pseudomonadota > Alphaproteobacteria > Rickettsiales > Anaplasmataceae > Wolbachia > Wolbachia endosymbiont (group B) of Eucosma cana. Next base: position 1,360,010 of record NZ_OX366334.1, on the reverse strand, counting down.
TATAACATATATTATGGTAGAAGGTAAGTTTATCTATTTTGTGGCAATAATGGACTTGTATAGTCGCTATATTATTGCTCATTCATTATCACCATATCTCGATGCTGGATTTTGCCTTTATACTCTCAAAGAAGCTCTAAAACAAGGTAAACCTGAGATTTTTAATAGTGATCAGGGGGTGCAGTTTACTAGCTACAACTTTATTATGGAATTAGAGCGTGCTAATATTAAAATCAGTATGGACCATAAAGGACGTTGCTTCGACAATATATTTGTTGAGCGCTTATGGAGAACTTTAAAGCAAGAAGCTATATATTATTATAGACCAAATAGTATCAGAGATTTAAATCTTATAATAAATGATTTTGTTGCTTGGTATAACTATAGAAGGCGACATCAGACTCTACATTATAAAGTTCCTGCTGATCTTTATTATCATAAACAGTAAATGAATATATTGATAAATACTTTAAATGTGTGTCGACGTATTTATCAACATATTCATTTTAAAAATCGGATCACTTTGAAAAAAATGGTCTAGACAAATGGGTGCATTATAGTATTTATCAATATATTCATTTACTGTTTATGATAATAAAGATCAGCAGGAACTTTATAATGTAGAGTCTGATGTCGCCTTCTATAGTTATACCAAGCAACAAAATCATTTATTATAAGATTTAAATCTCTGATACTATTTGGTCTATAATAATATATAGCTTCTTGCTTTAAAGTTCTCCATAAGCGCTCAACAAATATATTGTCGAAGCAACGTCCTTTATGGTCCATACTGATTTTAATATTAGCACGCTCTAATTCCATAATAAAGTTGTAGCTAGTAAACTGCACCCCCTGATCACTATTAAAAATCTCAGGTTTACCTTGTTTTAGAGCTTCTTTGAGAGTATAAAGGCAAAATCCAGCATCGAGATATGGTGATAATGAATGAGCAATAATATAGCGACTATACAAGTCCATTATTGCCACAAAATAGATAAACTTACCTTCTACCATAATATATGTTATATCAGTAGCCCATACCTGATTAACTCTACAAATAATCAAATCTTTGAGTAAATAAGGATATATTTTATGCTTTTTTTCTTTAATACTTGTATTACATCTTTTTCTACAATACAGCCCACTAATCTTCATTTTTTTCATAATTCTTAAGATTTTTTTGTGATTGACTACTACTCCACTCGCTATGATTTCAGCAGTAATTTTACGATATCCATAACGGCAATCAGAAGCCAAATATACTTCTTGAATCAAATTTGCTACTTCACTTTCGTTATTAATTATAGGCCTATAATATAGGCTAGATCTGCAAATCCCCAATAAATCAGCCTGTTTCCTAATTGACAGATCAGAATCTTTTTCTATAAACCTTACTCTATCTTTTTTGCTTATTTCAGTAATTTTTTTTTCAAATAGCTATTTTCCACTGTCAATTCTCCTATTACTTTATGTAAACTTTCTATTTCTTGCGCTAAGATTCTTTGTTTTCTCGCACTTTCACTTTCTTCAACAAATAGGTCTTTTAACCTTGCCAATACTCTATCACGCCAATCATATAGATTTGTTGATGGTATTTTATATTCACTACATATCTCAGCTGTGCTTTTTTGATTTTTTATTGCTTCCAAAGCTATCTTTGCTTTTAACTCTGGTTCATATTTTTTTGTTGCCATACTTTTACCCCTTTACCTTCCTACTCGGATCAACCATTTTTTTTTGGTCTAGTTTATGGGGTGCATTATATATCCTTATAAGTAAATTAATGTTATCCTTAACTATTGCTAATCTAAAATTTTTTATGTTCATACACTTACGTGTTCATAGCGTTTATTCTCTGCTTGAGAGTTCGGTTAAAATTGAGGAGCTGATTGGTCTTTGTTTGCAGAACAAAATGCCGGCAGTTGCAGTTACTGATTCAGGCAACTTATTTGGCTCACTTGAATTTGCAGAATATGCAGCTAATAGGGGAATACAGCTAATAATAGGATGCAATATTATCGTTCGACACTTAGAACAAAATTTATCAATACTGCTACTTGCAAAAAATGAACAAGGGTACACTAATTTAGTCACCTTGGTGAGTGAGTCTTTTAAAAAGCGCAAAAATAGCAGCGATATTCCCTACGTTGATTTTGATGAGCTATTAAGTTTTAATACAGGTCTAATCGCCTTAACTGGTGGATGTTTGGCTCAACTGTTATTGGAGCAAGACAAAGAAACGGTTGAAAAACTGCTTTCAGCATTCGATGGTCATTTATATGTTGAATTGCAGCGTCATGGGCTGAATAAAGAGCTAGAGCTTGAAGAAGCTTTAATAGATTTTGCTTATCAGCGCAATATACCACTAGTGGCAACGAATGATGTGTTTTTTTCAAATAGATCTGATTATGAAGCTTATGATATATTAACGTGCATATCGGAGGGCAGTTATGCCCTGGAGAATAACAGAAAGAAGTTAACTACCGAGCATTACTTCAAATCTGTGGAAGAAATGGAGGAACTGTTCAGCGACATTCCCGAAGCAATTTATAACACTTTAGTGATAGCTAAGCGGTGCTCTTACATGCCAAGAAGCAGGCAGCCTATCTTGCCTAAATTTCCTTGTCGAGAAAATAAAACTGAGAATGAAGAACTGAGGGAGCAGGCAGTTGCAGGATTAGAATTCCGCATTGCAAATGAAACAGACATAAACCTTAAACAATACTACGATCGGCTGAATTACGAACTAAGCGTAATAACTTCGATGAACTACGCTGGCTACTTTTTGATAGTTTCTGATTTTATTCGTTGGAGCAAAGCAAATGGCATTCCAGTTGGACCGGGAAGAGGTTCTGGTGCTGGATCAATTGTTGCTTGGAGCTTGCAGATTACAGATCTTGATCCAATAAAATTTGGTCTGATCTTTGAAAGATTTTTAAACCCTGATCGTATATCAATGCCTGACTTTGATATCGATTTCTGCCAAGAGAAAAGGGACCTGGTTATTGATTATGTTCAGAAAAAGTACGGTTATGTTGCTCAAATAATCACTTTTGGAAAATTGCAAGCAAGGGCAGTATTGCGTGATGTTGGTAGAGTATTGCAAATGCCTTACTCTCAAGTGGATAAAATATCTAAAATGGTTCCATTTAATCCAGTAAATCCTGTAACTTTATCGCAAGCGATAGAGCTTGATCAAAACCTACAGAAAGAACGAGATAGTGATGAGGTAATTGCAAAGCTTCTTGATATATCACTAAAGCTCGAAGGAATATATCGTCACGTTTCAACTCATGCTGCTGGAATTGTAATATGCGATCAAAAATTAGAAAATTTTGTTCCCGTCTATTATGATCCAAATTCGGCTCTGCCAATCACTCAATACAGCATGAAATATGTAGAGAAAGCTGGGTTAATAAAATTTGATTTTCTTGGACTTGGTACGCTAACACTAATAGATCATGTATGTCGTTTAATTAATCGTGATGAAAAAAAATTTGATATTTCCTCGGTTTCTTTGATTGATCAAAGAACCTATGAAATGCTCTCAAGAGGTGATTCAATCGGAGTGTTTCAGCTTGAAAGTTCGGGAATGAGAGAAGCTTTAATCAAACTAAAGCCAGACTGCATTGAAGATATCATCGCTTTAATTTCTCTTTATCGCCCAGGGCCTATGGATAACATTCCAACTTATGTTGCAAGAAAGCATGGACTTGAAAAGCCAGATTACATTCATCCATTGCTTGAGAAGGTGTTAAAAGAAACATTCGGAGTAATAATCTACCAAGAACAGGTAATGGAAATAGCGCGTATTCTCTCTGGATATAGCTTAGCAGAGGCGGATTTACTCAGACGTGCCATGGGTAAGAAAATTAAGGAAGAGATGGATAAACAACGTGAACTCTTTGTTCAAGGAGCAACAAAAAACGGTGTTGATTACGACAGGGCAAGTTATATTTTTGATCTTGTTGCAAAATTTGCTGGTTATGGATTTAATAAATCCCACGCTGCAGCATATGCGATTATATCTTACCAAACAGCTTACCTTAAGGCTAACTACCCGCTAGAATTTTTTACGGCCTTGATGAATCTCAATATTGATGATAGAGACAAACTGAATTTGTTTTATCATGCTGCAAAATTCAGTGGAGTTGCTGTTCTTTCGCCTGATATCAGCAAATCTAAGGCTGAATTTTCAATAGAGGGTGAGCACATACGCTACGGAATTGCTGCTTTGCGTAATGTTGGTTTTGCTATAGCAGAAGGAATAGTAAATGCACGCTCAAGTTCTTATAAGGACATATGGGAATTCATTCAAAATTTGGGGCATATAATAAATAAAAGGGCATTAGAAAGTTTAATTAAATCTGGAACATTCGATAGTGTGCACCAAAATAGAAAGCAGTTATACGAGTCAATAGACACATTGATTTACTTTGCAAATAAAAATAGGCAGTCAAATCAAGCTGTTTTATTTGGCAATCTTGATGTCCTCAAGCCAAAACTCGAGGATGTGGAAGATTTTAATGAAGAGGAAAAATTAGAGCATGAGTTGTTTTCACTAGGGTTTTATTTAACTAATCACCCGCTTAAAAAATTTAAAACTCTTTTGAAAAAATTAAATATTGGGTTTATCGGAGAGAGTAAGACGATAAAAACTGCTGGTGTAATATTAAATGTGCGTATGAGAACCTCAGAACGTGGAAGATTTGTTATCCTAACACTTTCTGATCCCCACAATGTTTCTGAAATAGCATTCTACAATAATGAAATAATAGAAGAAAAAAGGAATCTATTTTCACCTGGAGCATTTGTGATAATTGATCTTGAAATTTCAGAAAACACAACGAGACTATCAGGAAAGGACATATCTGAATTTACAGAAAAGGTTACTTCTCTAATGAAAGGATTAGTTTTAACTGCTGTATGTGCAGACTCGCAAAAAGTTGCTGAGGAGTTGAATTCAGTGTTGAAAAATGGAGGCAAAACCAAAATAATGCTAAAGTTTCTTCTCGAAAAACATAAAGTCAGCATCTTGTTGCCAGGTGCATATTCAATCACCCCCCAAGCTATTTATGAAATATCTCACTTAAGTTGGATTGAAGGCGTAGAAATTAATACAAATAACTTGCTTATATAAAAAAGTTTTATATAATAAAGTGTTTAATTGATATTAAAGGAAGATATAGTGAGTCTCTATGAATTTACTTTTATAGCACAACCGAACTTATTGCAGCAAGAAGTAGAAGAAATGGTCCAAGAATTGGCTATTTTGTTGAAAAATATTAAAGCAGATGTTATTTCTCAGGAGGTTAAAGGTCTCATAGAAAGAGAACATAGCACAGTTACAAAACAAGAGCTAGAGGCAAGTACTGAAAGCATTAAAAAAAGTCTGATTGTTTACTCTGATTTTTTGGAAACTCTGACAAAAATTTTATGGGTTGAATTGGAAGAAGATTTTTCAAATTTAAAAGAAATAAAGTCAAGAATCGATAAAGAATTGAAAAATGAACTAAGTGATACGGGAATAAAACAAAATTTTATGGACCTTCCAGGAGCTAACACTAAAAGTGCATTTATCTATAATGTAGTAAATGCTTTTAAGGAAAATATTTCACAACATCTAATAAAATCCCTTCAAGAGGTTTTAAAAAGTTTTAAAATAGTAGACTCAAATCAATTGAGTAAAACGCTGGAAGTGCTTTTGAAAAATATTGAAGCTTCAGGATTGATAAAATATGAATATTGGGGTCTATTGGATTTTGCATACCCAATAAATAAGATGAAAAGTGGTCATTACTGTATGATGTGTATAAGTTTTACTTCAAGCATTATGGATGAATTTGAGCGTAGAGTAAAACTGAATGAGAATATTATTCGCCACTTGTCTGTACGGGTTAATGAGTTTTTTAAAGGTAAATCTTACATGATGGATAAACAAATTGAGGAGAAAAGTGCATAATGATGAAAAGACGAAATAGTTTTAATAATTCTTACGTGTCTGTAAATAACAGAACTGGCTTTAGGCGTCCTAAGGTCTGTCCTCTTGCTGCATCTAAAGATGAGGACATAGACTATAAGAATATAGATTTATTGTCCAAATTCACCTCTGACTATGGTAGAATATTACCTAGAAGGTTAACAGGTGTGTGCGCAAGAAAACAAAGAAAGTTGCGCTTAGCAATTATAAGAGCACGCTTTTTAGCTCTTGCTCCTTACTGTACTAAAAAAGTTAGGTAATTTATGTTAATAATTTTAAAGGAAAATATAACAACTTTAGGTAAGCTTGGTGAAGTTGTCAAAGTTAAGCCAGGTTATGCACGTAATTTTCTTTTTCCACAAAAAAAGGCGATGAAAGCCACTAAGGAAAATTTAATAAAGTTAGAGGAACAGCGTTTATTATTGGAAGAAGAAAATATCAAAAAATTAAATGCAGCAAAAATGCTTGCATCATCACTGCATGATAAATTTATTATATTAATAAAGCAAGCTTCAGAGGATGGAAAGATTTTTGGCTCTGTAACCACACGTGAAATTGCAAAAACTTTATTACAAGAAGGATATGATATAAGTCATCATAGTTTATCTTTTGGTGGAATAAGTATCAAAAATTTGGGCGAGTATCAAGTGAATATAGAATTACATAGTAAAGTGATAGTGCCAATTACTATATACGTTGTCAGATCTGAGAAAGATGCACATGAATTGAGGCAAGTAAAGTTGCAAAATCAGAAATCTGAGCAACAAGAAGATACAAATAACGAATAGCAGTGAATAAAATATTTCAACTACTCCTGTCATTCCAGTGCACTTTTTTTCTGTCGTCCCAGTGTTACACACTGGGATCTAGCATGTTCAAAGATAAGACAGGGATCATCTAATGATCCCACGCTATAGCCGCAAAGAAATCTCTTCCATTTGGGAAGAAAAAAATAAGTTCAACATATGGCTCAAAATAGAAAAATTAGCATGTGAAGCTCAAGCAAAATTAAAAGTTATTCCAAATGATGTTGCTGAAAAGCTCTCTGGTGCTATTGAATTTGATATTGAGCGTATTAACGAAATTGAATCCATTGTAAAACATGATGTTATAGCTTTTTTGACATATATTGCTGAAAAAGCGGGAGTTGATGTTCGTTATCTCCATTACGGAATGACAAGTTCTGATGTTTTAGATACATGCCTTGCAGTGCAGTTGAAAGAGTCATGTGATATTTTACTCAAGAATCTAAAAAATTTACTTATAGTATTGAAAAAAAAAGCTGAGGACTATAAAGATATTGTTTGTGTTGGGCGCAGTCATGGAATGCATGCAGAACCAATAACTCTTGGGTTAAAATTTGCTAGATTTTATGCTGAATTTAAACGCAATTATCAGAGATTAATTAGCGCGCAAAAAGAGATCTCAATTTGTAAAATATCAGGTGCAGTAGGTAATTTTGCAAATATTAATCCATTTGTTGAAGAGTATGTAGCGAAAGAAATGGGACTCATACCTGAAACCATATCGTCTCAAGTCATCCCTCGTGATAGACATGCCATGTTCTTTTCAATTTTGGGAGTAATTGCAAGCTCAATAGAAAATATTGCAATTGAGATTCGTCATTTGCAAAGAACTGAAGTCGGCGAAATCTCTGAATATTTTTCCACTGGGCAGAAGGGAAGTTCTGCTATGCCGCATAAGTGTAATCCTATTTTAAGTGAGAATTTGACTGGGCTCTCACGCTTAATACGCAGCTATGTTTTTCCTGCATTAGAAAATGTTGCACTATGGCACGAACGAGATATATCGCACTCGTCTGTGGAAAGGTGCATTGCTCCTGATGCTTGTATAGCAATGGATTTTGCTTTAGTACGATTAACAGATTTGATAGATAAATTGGTGATCAATAAGGAAAATATTGAAAAGAACTTAAATTCTTCAAAAGGCTTGGTTTTTTCACAACGTGTATTGCTTGAGTTGGTAAGTAGTGGTTTAACTAGGGAAGAGGCATATAAAATTGTTCAGAATAATGCAATGAAAGTAAAGCAAGATAACAGTGATTTTCTGTTCGAATTGAAACAAGATAAATCCTTACATGGAATTATTGACTCTGAAAAACTTGAGTCTTTGTTTGATTTGAAGTATTATATGAAACATATAGATTACATATATAGCAAGGTTTTCAATTAGGCTGAGTAGCTCAGTGGTAGAGCAGGAGGATCATAATCTCTTGGTCGGGGGTTCAAATCCCTCCTCAGCCACTCAAGCTAAACTATGGTTTGGCAAGAGCAGCGCATTTGACAAAATAACGTGATTCATTGTCCAATTAACTGAAGTTTTTTTTCAGTTGTTCATATAGTATATGGAATAATGTATGTGAAGTGATAAAGATACAACATTTGTTGTATCTATTCAGGGGAATGGCTAATGGTATCCGTTCAAGAAAGTGGTAAGGTAGATGAGAAAAGACAACTAAATGAATTTCATCCGAGTAGCTGACACTGGCATCTATATAAAGACAATCTAATGCACTCATTTAAAGTGAAGTTTTCTGGATCCCAGTCTCTAGGCACTCGGATGACAAGAAAAGAGTTGACTTGAATGACACTGAATAGGCACTGGGACAGAGGCTACTTGAATAATATTTCACCATGTCATTCCAGCACTTGATGCTGGAATCCAGAAGTTTTTTGAGCACAAAAGTCATGCTAAGTTTTTGTTGTTAAGAAAGGCTGGATAGCTACTTGAATGACACCATTTGTTACTGTGTTTTTGTCTATCTTATTTTGCTACCCTACTGAACGAATACACAAAATCTAACTTTTTTCTATACAACCAGCTAGATCAAGAAAGGTGAATCTATCTCTTGTTGCAAATGTAAGATTGACTACCTTGCAATATTGCTCTTTGTTCCAATTAAGATGCTCCGGTAAGTACGGAATTGATAGATCTTCAAATACTTTCTGCAGGTGTTTTGCAGATAGTAAATTTTGCTTAATTAAACTAGAAATATTACTCCATTCTTTGCAAATAATCTCTTGAATTTTTTGCTGCATAATTTGCTTCTGCTTTAGAATTTTTATAAATTCGGTATTACCAAAGCACTGAGTTATATGTTTTACATCTAAAGTGATCGGTTTGGTAATCGGGTTTTGTATTGACAATATCTCCTCTTGCAAGTTAGCCATAGTAATCGTCGTAACAGCAATTTTTTCGCCATGTAACGAGGAGGAATAATCTTTTGTTACCGTCTCCATTGCATGAGCTATCATATGTTCTCCTTGGCTTGCAGAGTAGCTGCCTTTTGACATCACCATTCCAAGTCCTGAAATCAATAAGGCTTCCATAAGTAATAAAACTACTCTTTTATCTTTTTTAGCAAGTGCCAAGTGTTCTCTGAGCAAAATTTTCTCCAGATTGCGAACAAGTTTAAAGGGGAGTTCATTATATTCTGTGCCAAGTAATAGATTAGATAATAGCCAATCGGCTTGTACTGTTGAACGGCAGATGAAATCTGCAAATCCACTTAATGTGAGGCGTAGTGGTGCGTTGGCAATTATATCGGTATCAATGTATATTGCCTTTGGAAGATGTGCTCCGAACGATTTTTTATATCCATCAACTAATATTGAAGCGTTTGCAGAGCTATACCCATTCATGGAAGCAGCTGTTGGAAAGGATATGTAGTCTTTGCCTTCTAAATAGCTTGCGTACTTACAGATATCATTAACAGTGCCACTGCCAAATGCAACCATTAAGTCACTATCTTTTGCTTTATTTCTAACTAGGTTTACAGCTTGGAGAGAAGCAGCTCTGTTCAGTCTATTTGGTGTCATCCAAGTAGCGTGACACTGCGATCCATCATAGTCACGCACTGGAATGACAGGTGTGGCTGGAATAATTAAATGAGAAACTTTATTAAGTATGTTTTTGTTTAAAAGTTTTGCTGTATTTTCATCTGCAATCAGAAAAATGTCATTTCCGTATTGTCTACATATTTCATAGATATTATCAGCAAGTACTGTTACTTCCCTTATAAGAACTTGTTCTGTGTGCTGTAATATTTGTTTTAAATATCGCATAGAATGTTTACAATACGGTAATGTTAGTATTTCAAGATTGATATGAAGATTGACCCTGTAGAACTAACTAAGAAATTAATTTCTTTTAAAAGTATAACACCAAAAGACGATGGGGCAATAGAGCATATAGCAGCCATTCTCAAGAAAAGTGGTTTTGAATGTGAGATTTTAGAGTTTGGTGATAAAGTTAAAAATCTTTATGCGAAATATATAAATGGAGTACCAAACTTGTGTTTTGCTGGACATGTTGATGTTGTACCACCAGGTGAGTTAAAAGATTGGATATCTGATCCATTTAAGCCAGAAGTTAGAGATGGAATGCTATACGGAAGAGGAGCAGCTGATATGAAAGGCGGAGTAGCTGCATTTATTGCTGCTATCGTAGATTCAGTTGCAGGTAAGTTTCGATTCAGCGGTTCAATCAGTGCATTGATTACCAGCGCTGAAGAAAGCACGGAAGAACATGGAACAAAGGCCATTTTGGAATGGATGAAAAGCAAGCAAAAAAAGATAGATTTTTGTATAGTTGGAGAACCAACGAGTAGTGAGAAATTAGGTGATACCATAAAAATAGGTAGAAGAGGTTCTGCAACATTTAAATTGATTTGCCATGGTAAACAAGGGCACGTTGCCTACCCAGATCTAGCAGATAATCCAATATATAAAATGGTATCGATACTAAGTAAGATAAAAGATACCACTTTTGATACTGGTAATAAATACTTTCAGCCTTCACATTGCGAAATTACTACTATCGACGTTGGAAATAATACTAATAATCTAATACCTAGTTCAATAGCAGCAGGTTTTAATGTTCGATATAACAATACACAAACACCAGACGTTTTATATAAGATGATTGATGCAATATGCACCAATGTGACTAACGATTATAAACTGTCTATGCAGAGCAGCAGGGACGTTTTTCTCTCTATTCCTGATAGAAATACTGATATTATGCTTGATGCGATAAATAAAATTACCGGTATTGATGCTGTGCTGAGTACAAATGGTGGCACATCTGATGCTGCGTTTATTAAGGATATTTGTCCAGTAATTGAATTTGGTATGATCAACAAAACCGCACATCAGGTAAATGAATGCGTATCAATAGACGATATACATAAATTAACAGCTATATATAAGGAGTTTATAAAAAATTATTTTTACCCCACTAATAAAATATTAAACCAAATCAATGTAATTGGTAATACGCCTGATGGTCCATTATTAGCTTGAGGTGCAGTTGCATAGAGAAGAAACTTACTAGACACATTTTACCAACCCCTTATTATAATATTAAGGGTATTTTTGACTCAAAACTTGTCTTTGATCTGTGCGAGCTTAATAACAAAAATTCAGTAGAAAGCTTATTGGCGAAAATTATCTGTTCAGCAGAGTGACAAAATAAGATAGACAAAAAGGGTGTAAGAACAAATAGTGTCATGCAACACTGGCTTTTGTACACAAAACGTTGTAAAGCGCTTTTGTCAACCTGGATCCCAGCTCGGATAACAAGAAAAGAAGCACTGGTTTCACATAGATCTGAACAGATATAATTTCTTAAACATTTATAGCTCACATAAAACCCGGTCTGACTGTCATAAAGGCTACTCATTGCAGCAGACAACTTTCGCACTACTTCAAATTCTAATTTTCAACTTAAAGAGGTACGTAATGTCAAATAACTTCAATTTCAAAGAATTTTTTCACCATCACGAAGCAAATAGCACTTTAGATGATATACAAAGGTACTGCATACTGTGGCAATCAGTGATATCACAGGCAATGATTGATGCAGCAAGTAACTGTAAAAAAACAGAAAGCTTGGTAGAGAAACGTAAAGCAATTTCCTGGCTATCAGACTTCAGTCAAGATTTTGTTGAAACATGTATACTGGCTGATTGCGATCCATTATACGTAAAAAACAAAATACAGCCAATTCTAAAAAAGATAAAGCCCTTTTAATGAGGTTTACCCCTCTCACCAAGAAAAATATCATTTAATCTTTTTTCTATAGCTTCATCTATATCTTGGATTAATAGCTGCTTTATCATATTCACTTTCCGTTCTGCCTCTTGAAGATTATTGTTACCGTAACTGTTCTTATTACTATAACCATAACTACTGCCATTTGGTTTATTACTCATTTTTCTTCTTGTGCTGAGTATCTGAACTATCTTCTCCTTGAAAAAAGACTTCCAGCCTGTGCCAGAAAATAATTTGTAGAGAAAATGCGGAGTAAGAAACGCTACTAATATTCTAATAGAAACTCCATAACCCAAATCATCTCTATTTTCATAATACCATTTTAAATATTGATACAAATGGTAAAATGCATTTTTGAAAGAGCTAAACTCTACAGCATACCAAAAGCCACTGGTGAGAAACATGAGCATAATGCTCGATGTATAAAGATACAAAGTGAAAAGAAATAGCTTGACAACTATATCTTTCAAACTGCCCAGTATGTAATTAAATAACCTTAATTTATAAAAAAGTGATATCATTTCACGCACACTTCAATAAAGCTGGGGTGGAAGGATTCGAACCTTCGCGTGGCGGTATCAAAAACCGCTGCCTTACCACTTGGCTACACCCCAATATTGTTTATATCAATAACATTATTAACCCAATTAGTAAAAGATTTATTCGCTTTTCCTATGGGTATTATCACAACGGCTGGTTGATCATAAGAATGCATTGACTCGATTTTTTCTACAATCTTATCAGCCTGATCATTCCTACTTTTCATAATTGCCACTACTTCACAATTACTATTAGTTTTACCTTCCCATAAATACAGAGAGTTTACTTCAGGAAATATATTTACACACACAATTAACTTCTCGTTTAACAATTCTTCAGAAATAGCCTGAGCCTCTTTCAAGTTTGAAAAAGTTATATAGACTAAAACTAAATTGCTCATTAATCGCTACATAAATGCATTTTTACTATACTCTACTTAGATTTATTCATCAAGAGAAAATAGGAGAGACCTCTTCAGTGCTTGACACACAGAAATTGAAGATGTCATTTAGTAGCTCTCCCCTGTTATTTAAGTAGCTAACACTGAGATCCATAAATTTAACTGGATGCCAGTTTCTGGGCACTGACCATCATAAAGGAGCCAGTGTCATGCACTGATAGTTGTCTTTTCTCGCTTACCTTATTTTACTACTCTGCTGAACGGACACAATTGCATATAGTATAGTCTTTAGTTTTAGTGAGAATAGTTTTATTCCACTGATCAAGGAGTGCTAAATTGAAATACGTATCACCTTTATAAGTTTTATGCATTTCAGTCATAATAAATTCTGAGATTAGGTTATGCTCTAAAAAAAGGTGTACTATTTGTGCCCCACCAATCACAAAGACTTGAGAACTACTTTGAATTGACAGAAATTCTTGCATGGAAGAGACAACAGTACATTTTGGGCCTCTATTAAAACACTTGTTACGGGAGAAAACAATAGGTGTACGATTCTTTAGTATGCTTTGAGGCACGGTTTCAAATGTCTTTCTTCCCATCACAATAACTTGCTTGTCGGTTACTTGACAAAAATGTTTAAACTCACTTGGATAACGCCAGGGCAAATCATTATTTATTCCAATTACCCCATTAGGGTCAACAGCCATAATTCCAATAATCTTCATCCCTTTAAGACAGCTTGGGCTACAAAAAATCTCATGTGGTCACGTACATTATGTACTCTAAGGAAATCAACCTTATTTTGCAGTATAGCAGATGTAGCAATTGTTTCTAAATCTCTATTAGAGGGAGATTCTATGGAAAAAGAGGAAATAAATGACTTTCTGGAATGACCAACTAAAACCTTGCAGCCAAAATTTTGTAAAGTTTCTATACTGCGTAAAATCTGAATATTCTGATACATAGATTTGCCAAAACCAATACCAGGATCAATAATTATTGAATTTTCATCAAAACCAAGGTCAAGTAACCTATTAATGCTCTCCTCTGCCCAATTATTTATGATATCAATTGGGTCAATATCATGTGGAATAATATTGTCCTTATGTGGTGGTATCGAAAGTGAATGCATAATAACGACATTACACCCACTACTAGCAACTTCTTTTAAGGTATTACTACTCAGATCTCCCTTCTGATCATTTACCCAGGCAATATTGTAGTGCTTCAAAACGTTTAAAATAACGTCTGGCCAAAAACTATCAATGCTGACTTCAATATCACCATTTTTCATATAGTCGCTAAGATTATCAAGTACTGGTTTTAGACGTTCATACTCTTCCTCTGGCGTCTTTATTGAAGCTCCAGGCCTTGTTGATTGAGCTCCAAGATCAACTATGCTTGCACCATCTGATACCAGCTGCAATGCCTGCTTGGTTGCTCGATTCGCATCATAATAAAGACCACCATCTGAAAATGAATCAGGGGTAATGTTGACGATACCCATAAGCTTTGGTGAAAGCGTAAAACTCTTTGAAAAACAGTCTTGAACATTGAAAGCAAAGGTTTTGTTAACCATTGCCATCAAGTGGAGCAAAAATGGTCTATTTACTAATTCTGGGTGAGGAATTTTAAGGTCAGGTATATCAAGCGTTAGATCATCCCATAACAAAACATCTAAATCAATAACACGAGGTGCCCATTTTTCGTAGACTTGTGGACGACCAATATCACATTCGATTTGTTTTAAGCCTTTTAGTAGCTCCTCAGGAGAAGAAGAACAACTTCCATAGACAATCATGTTGAGAAATGGCTTGTTCCAATCAGGTGGAGCACCATTTGGTAAAATAGCCTTAGTTTCTAGAATGATTGAAGACTTTAAGTCTTTTAAATAGCGCTTCTTTAGTAACTCAGTAGCCTTTTGTAAATGGGAAAGGCGATTCCCTATATTTGAACCAATAGAAATATAGATCATTCTTGCAATTCATTACAGTAAGTAAAAAAAACGCCCCCATGCACACCAGGAACTGGTGGTGCAGTTTTATGAGTAGTCACCTTGACAGAAGAAATAATATGCTTCTTTCGCAGCAAAAGGTTATTAATGGCTCTGTATATCTCATGAGTTAAATGTTCGATTAAATTAAATTGCTTGCCCTGAACAAGAGATTGAATATTCTGCACTACCTCCAAATAGCAGATAGTATCTTTAAGTTGATCAGTTGTAAGTCCTAAAGGAGGAGATTTAAAAGTGACATCAACGTCAATACTCACCAATTGGGGAGAAAACTTCTCTTCTGCACTACATCCTAAATGAACCCAAAGCCGCAGATCAGATATAAGAAGATTACATGCTACCACTGAATTTAGTATCTACTTATAATTAATGGCAAACGTTAACATTCAGCATGCCGTCAAGAAAACCCCATAAGAGTTTTGCTCCTTTTTTAGCGCCTTGTATGACTTTCTCTTGCTCTTCTTCGCTTAAATCTGCAATAAGGTTTGCACATTCCTCAGAATGCCACTCATCAGCTTCCATATGAACGGTAAAAAATTTGAGAGAACGCTCATCATTTATTGAATAGTGTTTTTTCAGACCTTCAATTTTAGACTTAGAAACCTCTGGAGTTTGACGTTCATAAGCGTACAGAGCTCCAAGACCTGCTGCAAAATCTGATTTTACAATGTCAAAATAACCATCAACTAATTCTCGTGTCTCCTTAATTTGTGCATTTTCACAAAGTTCTGAACGTGCTACTCCCAGTCCTTCAGCAAAACGCTGCCATAATTCTGGGTGATTCTCATCACCTTGTTCTTCCTCTATTAAATTACCAAGTAAAACTTGCCGCATTTTCAAATTCGGACACAAGGAATGTATACCGCTGATATAACGAGGAAAAGCAGCAACATGGTGATAATATTCCTTAGCATAGGTTTGAAGAGCCTGCAGGCTTAAGCTACCTTCATTCCATGACTCGTAAAATGGGTGTTTTAATAAGTGTAAACTATCTAATTGATTATTAAGTGATTGAACAAATGTTATAAATAAACACTAAATTATTTTAGGCTACGTTTAGGTTTATCAAATGTCAAGAGACATTTCTCATTACTACCTTAATTCCAATAAATACAAAGATAGATGCGTTATTGGTTAATTTTTTAGTAAAAATTGATTTTTTCTAAAATTTCATGTATTATTAAATCAATATAGTGAAAAACGCAAAATGAAAGTAACAGAAGAAAATACAATAAAAATTAGGGAAGAGTTCGTAGAAGTTCAAAATGGAATGCGAATTCAAAAGATAGTGATGTCAAACTCGAAGAGCAGTGCAGATAGCAGAAAGAAAAAGCATATAGTTTACTTTCCAGGACTTACATATACTTTTGAAAAAGAGCCAGATGAAGACAAAAGTGAATGGAATTGGGCAGCTGAAGCAGGTATGGATGTTCACCTTATTAATTTTCCTGGTTCTGGAAAAAGCAAAGGTCATTCTTTAAACGGTCAAAATCGAGTAAATGCAGGAATTGCAGTCATTTCAGATCTTCTAAAGCAAGGCATTTACCCAGATAATATAGTATTATATGGAAGCTGCGCTGGAGGACCAATAGCTGCAGAGGTTTATAAAAAGTTTAAAAAAGATGACAATGTTCATTTAAGATGCATTATCAATAAATCCTTTAGCTCATTCAAAAAACTTGTAGTGAAATTACTACACATATCAAAACCTAAATGGCTATTTCCTCCTATAATAAAATTCATACTCAAATGCTTTGGTTGGCACTTTAAGCCACATACAATAGTAAACGATATTACTCCATACACAATTTGTTTTAATCTAGAGAACGATGGCTTTATTAGTAATACCAATTCCCGTTACACGGGAAACAGATAGACAATAATGGAAGAAAAGCCATAATGAAATAAGTGAAATAGTTTAGGTATAAATGGCACTCAGATCAAAATTATTGGATGAAGAAGTAGTAAAATCAGCAAAAGAGATGCTGAAGAAAGTAAGGAATAATGCATATGTTTCAAAAAAACTAAACGCTGTAATTGCAGCAAAAAAGTACAGTATAACGTCTGTAGCAAAAATATATTGCATTTCAAGAAAGGCACTAACTTCGTGGATAAAACTCTTGAAATTTGGCAGAGAAGAAAAACTGTTTGCTCCTCGATCACGCCGAAGAAAAACTAAATTAAATCAGGCTCAACTACAGCAAATTGAAGCATGGATAGAAGAAAACCCTAATATTACCATTAAAGAAATGAGAATAAGAATACAGGAAAAGTTCGACTTAAATATTAGCAAATCTACAGTACACCGCCATATGCAAAAGATGAAATTTTCATATATTACACCAAGACCAGTACACAACGTACAAGATAAAAGTAAACAAGAGGAATTCAAAAAAAAATCTCAATGAAGTTATTGGAAAGTATCCTGAAAAAGAGCTATTTTTCTTTGATGAATCAAGGTTTGGCACACATTCGAAAGTTGGGCATGGATGGTTTAAAAAAGGTACTAGAACTCGGGTTAAAATAAAGTTAGGTAGGCATAATTTTTATCTCTACAGTGCAGTTAATCCTAAAAATGGAGAGAGTTTTAGCTTATTTGCACCAAATGTTAACACTGATTGCATGAATATATTTCTTGAGCAAATGTTGCAATATCTAGGGACAAGAGAAGCTGTTCTTGTTATGGACTGTGCTAGTTGGCATAAGTCAAAAAATTTAAAGGTACCTAAAAACATTGAGATTATATACCTACCTCCATATTCACCTGAACTTAATCCTGTTGAGAGGCTTTGGTTATATATAAAACAGAACATTTTGCGCAATAAAATATACAGTACTATTGCTTTGCTTGAGAGCACTTTATGCAAATTTCTTACCTCTCTTGCTACTTCTACAATTAAACAACTCTGCTCTGTTTCCTATTTGACTCCACAACAATGAGAATTGGTATTACTATCAGTGCTTTGAGATTCTGAATTTTCTGATAAAATATCGCTTGTTATGGCTGGAATTGCTGATTTATCTGCAGTGTTATCACTTTTTTTCCGTACAATAAAAGTTGCTGGAGTGCTGTACATTTGATTCCATAAATCTTGACGTTCGGTGCAAGAATATTCTTGCACATCGATAGAAAATTGCAGAATATTTCTAATATGTATTAAATTTGATACAAGATCGGTATTCTCTTGGCGTTTATTGTATTTTGGATCTTCAGTGTATATATCATATCCTGCATGAGCAACTTGAGCTAATCCATTTATAACACCCGGCACATAATTGTAGTTATATTCATGTAAAGCTTCAGACTGCAATAATTTATTTTCCCTTTCTAGATCTTCCATGCGCTTCTCTATGCTAGATTTAAAAATCTCACACTCCTCTCGAAAAATTATGCTAATTTCATCACTTTCTGTGCACAAATAACATACTTTTTTGACTAATGAGTAATCTTCTTGATCTGTCGAGTAGTGTACCGCATTTCTCAGTATATTATAATGCACCCCATAAACTAGACCAAAAAAAAATGGTTGATCCGAGTAGGAAGGTAAAGGGGTAAAAGTATGGCAACAAAAAAATATGAACCAGAGTTAAAAGCAAAGATAGCTTTGGAAGCAATAAAAAATCAAAAAAGCACAGCTGAGATATGTAGTGAATATAAAATACCATCAACAAATCTATATGATTGGCGTGATAGAGTATTGGCAAGGTTAAAAGACCTATTTGTTGAAGAAAGTGAAAGTGCGAGAAAACAAAGAATCTTAGCGCAAGAAATAGAAAGTTTACATAAAGTAATAGGAGAATTGACAGTGGAAAATAGCTATTTGAAAAAAAAATTACTGAAATAAGCAAAAAAGATAGAGTAAGGTTTATAGAAAAAGATTCTGATCTGTCAATTAGGAAACAGGCTGATTTATTGGGGATTTGCAGATCTAGCCTATATTATAGGCCTATAATTAATAACGAAAGTGAAGTAGCAAATTTGATTCAAGAAGTATATTTGGCTTCTGATTGCCGTTATGGATATCGTAAAATTACTGCTGAAATCATAGCGAGTGGAGTAGTAGTCAATCACAAAAAAATCTTAAGAATTATGAAAAAAATGAAGATTAGTGGGCTGTATTGTAGAAAAAGATGTAATACAAGTATTAAAGAAAAAAAGCATAAAATATATCCTTATTTACTCAAAGATTTGATTATTTGTAGAGTTAATCAGGTATGGGCTACTGATATAACATATATTATGGTAGAAGGTAAGTTTATCTATTTTGTGGCAATAATGGACTTGTATAGTCGCTATATTATTGCTCATTCATTATCACCATATCTCGATGCTGGATTTTGCCTTTATACTCTCAAAGAAGCTCTAAAACAAGGTAAACCTGAGATTTTTAATAGTGATCAGGGGGTGCAGTTTACTAGCTACAACTTTATTATGGAATTAGAGCGTGCTAATATTAAAATCAGTATGGACCATAAAGGACGTTGCTTCGACAATATATTTGTTGAGCGCTTATGGAGAACTTTAAAGCAAGAAGCTATATATTATTATAGACCAAATAGTATCAGAGATTTAAATCTTATAATAAATGATTTTGTTGCTTGGTATAACTATAGAAGGCGACATCAGACTCTACATTATAAAGTTCCTGCTGATCTTTATTATCATAAACAGTAAATGAATATATTGATAAATACTTTAAATGTGTGTCGACGTATTTATCAACATATTCATTTTAAAAATCGGATCACTTTGAAAAAAATGGTCTAGACAAATGGGTGCATTATAACTTAAAGGCATACAATTTCACAATCAAATGGGGAAAGCAAACAACTACGGATGATTTGGGTGGTGATATCATTAGAACTAGCACTATAAAACCTGAATATAACCAAATAAATTGTGTGATTAAGGATTTTATTGGTGAGATAACACAAACTCCTCCTCAATTTTCAGCAGTAAAAATCAAGGGAGCAAGAGCATATAAATTAGCAAGAAGTGGGCAAAAGGTAAATATAAAACCTCGACAAGTCAAAATACATGAACTGAAGATGATATTTTTGGACACCATAAATAATAGTGCCGATTTTTCTATGATCTGTGGTAGCGGCGTATATGTAAGATCAATTGCAAGAGATCTTGGAATTGAATTAAATTGCTTTGGACATATTACAAAATTAAGAAGAACGATGGTAGGTGACTTTAGAGAAAACGAATCAGTGACAATTGAACAGCTCGCTGAAAGAAACACAACAACCTACTCTCCCCAGTGCTTGACACTGGATACAAATACTTACAAATCATGTAATGGACAAAAGATTCTAGGAGCATATGTCAAAAACAATGTTCGTGATGCAATAAGCTTGATCCCAGTGCTTGACACTGGGATGACAGAGGGAGGTGGGATGGCAGAAGATGATGGAGGTAATACAAAAAGTTTCATCATCCCCATTGAATCTGCTTTAAAATCGATGTTCAAAGTTGAAATTTCCTTAGAGGAGGCGGAGAAAATCAGAAAAGGTCAAGAAATTATATTAAATAACTTGCGTGGTTTAAAGAATTATGATATTTTTTGTACTATAGTGGGTGATGTGCCCATTGCAATTTGCAGTTTTACTCATGGTTATGTGAAGCCTGTTCGTGTTTTTAATATTTTGAAATGAGGTTTAGATGTCAATAACATCCAAAAAGAAAAAAAGTTTGATTAGTACATATGCAATTAAAGAAGATGATACAGGTTCATCTTTTGTACAGTGTGCAATTTTAACCGAGAGAATCAGTAATTTAACTGAGCATTTTAAAACGCATAAGCATGACCATAATTCTAAGCGCGGTTTACTTGTATTGATAGGTAGAAGGCGCAAGCACTTAAATTATATAAAACGTAAATTTGGTAATGAAGCCTATCAAGAGTTAATAGAGAAGTTAGGCATTAGAAAATAATCGAGGAATTTTGTATGTTTGAAATTATAAAAAAATCTATAGATTGGGAGGGGCGTACCTTATCTTTAGAAACTGGGAAAATAGCACGTCAAGCTGATGGTTCAGTAGTTGTAAATTATGGAGATACTTCTATCTTAGTCACTGTTGTACGAAAAAAGAAGGAAGAAAGTGTTGATTTTCTCCCTTTAAATGTGCAGTTTATTGCAAAAAGTTATGCCATGGGTAAGATTCCTGGTGGTTTTTTCAAAAGAGAAGGAAAACCATCTGATAGAGAAACTTTAATTTCAAGAGTAATAGATAGAAGTATAAGACCGTTATTTCCTGAAGGTTTTCATGATGAAATTAGTGTAGTATGTAATCTATTAACTTACGATACGGTCAATTCTCCTGAAGTACCAGCATTGATAGGTACCGTCGCAGCTCTTGCAATTTCTGGTGTTCCTTTCCACTTTACTATAGCTGGAGTTATGGTCGGTTGTGATGAAAATAACAATTATATACTCAATCCTTCCGTTCAAGAGATGAAAGCAAGCAACTTGGATCTGTTTTTGTCTGGTGATGAAAATTCGATCTTAATGGTCGAATCGGAAGTCAAAGAGCTCTCTGAAGAAAATGTTTTGAGTGCAATAAAATTCGGCCATGAACATCTTCAACCTGTTATTAAGCTTATAAAAGAATTTGCTGATACAGTAGGCAATAAACCTGAAAGCTTTGCTCCTGTTGATATATCAGATATAACTCAAGAACTTGAGAAATATCGCAAAGACTTTGAAGAAGCATATTCAAAAACAGTAAAACAAGAGCGGGTTCAAGCTCTAGAAGTGGTCAGGAATAATATATTGAATACTCTTAAAGAGGCTGGAAAAGACGAAAAGTTAATTACTTATGCAGTAAAAAGCTTTGAAAGATCTTTAGTGCGTGAAATGATTAGAAAGAAAAGTGTGAGGATAGACAGCCGTAAGTACGATGAAATACGCCAGATAGAAATCGAGGCTGACATTCTACCAAAGACTCACGGTTCTGCGCTATTTACAAGGGGTGCCACTCAGGCATTAGTTGTTACTGCTCTTGGTACTACACAAGATGAGCAAATTGTGGATGACATTGAAGGGGATAGACGTGAACATTTTATGTTGCATTATAATTTTCCTCCATTTGCTGTTGGAGAGGCTTCTGCTATACGCGCACCAGGAAGGAGAGAAATTGGTCATGGTAAACTTGCTTGGAAAGCAATTCATCCTGTTTTACCTGATAAATCTGAATTTCCTTATACAATAAGGGTAGTATCTGAGATTATGGAATCTGATGGTTCTTCTTCTATGGCAACAGTTTGTGGAACTTCAATTGCATTAATGGATACAGGTGTGCCAATAAAGGCTCCCGTTGCAGGAATTGCTATGGGTCTCATCAAAGACAAAAATGAGCATATAATACTTTCTGATATACTGGGCGATGAAGACTATCTTGGTGATATGGATTTCAAAGTAGCAGGAACTAGCGAAGGGATTACAGCACTGCAGATGGATATGAAAATTCCTGGTATAAGCTTTGAAATTGTTGAAAAATCTTTAGAACAAGCAAAAGTCGGAAGATTACATATCTTAGAAAAAATGAATGCAGTAATTTCAGAACATCGTAAGGATATAAAAGATCATGTACCAAGAGTGTTATCGTTTTATATAGATAAAGATAAAATTTCTGCAGCTATTGGTGCTAAAGGAAAAAATATACGCAGTGTATGTGAAAGAAGTAATGCAAAAATTGAAATAGGGGATGACGGTAAAGTTTCTGTTTTTGCCATTAGTAGTACTGAAGCTGAAGCTGCAAAGGATATGATGATTGATTCAATAACAGAACTAGAACAAGGTTCTATAATTGATGCTAAAGTTGTAAAGATAGAGAAGTCTATTGTAGAGTTAGAACTTCTTAATGGAAGAAAAGGAAAAATGCATATAAGCGAGGTAGCTAATCAACATGTAGAGTCCATTGAGGATATACTTAAACAGGGTGATACCTTCAAAGCTTTGATAATTGACTTTGAAAAAGGTGGATGTCCAAAATTATCAAGACGTCGTGTTGATCAAGAAACAGGTGAATTTTTTGAAGGTAAGCTTTACAATGAAGAAAGGAGAGATGGTTTAAATAATAGGGATAATTATTATAACAACTCGTTTAATAAAAAACCTGGAGATAATTATCATAGTAATAGACCTACTCGTCCTCGTTCTGGTTTTAGTAATAGAAACAGACCAAAATTTGGTAATAATGACTCATCATCAGGTTTCTATTGAGGTTGAACTTACTTTCTATTATCTCAGTGTCGAAGCACTGGGATAATAGGAATTTTTAAAACTGACAAGATAACAAAAATGGTTTGTGTTATCTGTAGGGTTATAACGCAAGATTTTTAAGATCGTTTATAGCCTTTTTCATGTCTTCAGCTTTAAATATTGCTGATCCAGCAACTAATATATTTGCACCTGCTTTTATTATATCAGCTGCGTTAGAAAAGTTAACTCCACCATCTACTGAAACTTGTGTTTTAAGATTACGGTCCTGTATCATTTTCCTCACGGTAGATATCTTACTCAACTGCGAATGAATAAACTCCTGTCCTCCAAATCCAGGATTGACTGTCATAATTAGTACAATATCTAGCTCATGTATTATATACTCAAGCACGCTTGGAGAAGTTGAAGGGACAATTGAAACTCCAACTTGTATTGTTTTTTTTGTATCATTTATGTTTTTATATGATTTTATCCTTTTTACTAGCCTCTCAAGATGTATCTCTGCTTCTGCATGTATAGTGATAATATCAGCACCAGCATTTATAAAGCTTTCAATATGGTCACCAGGAGATTTAACCATTAAGTGTACATCAAAAGGAAGATTGCTATATTTACGTATTGCAGAGATAACATTCGGACCTATTGTAATATTTGGAACAAAATTTCCATCCATAACGTCTATGTGTATATAATCTACATTCAAGTCGCTAATTCTTTTTACTTCCTCTCCTAATTTTGCAAAGTCTGCTGAAAGTATAGAAGGTGCAATTTTAATACCCATAGACTACTTTTTACCAAAAATAAAAAAAGTAACTTATTTTTTAAACTCTGTCATCCCAATACTATATTAATCTCATTTAGAAATTTTTGTATCCTTCCAGATGCATGTGAAACCAGTCCTTTATTTTTCTCTGCCCATTCATCTGGCCATCGTAATACTCATTAGACTTCTTTCTTTGCCTCTTCTAAATATTCCAACACAGTTTCATGCAGCGCAGTCCAAGACATTTGCTTTTCCATATTCGGTATAAACTTTTGTTTCCAAGTGTCCTTAAATTCTTGGAACCACTGCTTCTCAAAGTTTTGGAAATCAGGTAAAATTTTCGACCTAAACCCATTAATTAAATTCGAGACTTCTATAGCCTTTTCAGGGCTTATAGACTTAAAAGACAATATTTCATTCTTTAAAACATCTAGCTTCTCAAATGAATTAAGCTTAAATGGAATATAAAGCGAGGATCTTATATTATACCTTAGATAAGAGTCGTAATATAGCTTAATCTTGTACATGAGCGTAGCAAATGCACTAGAAGAAATATTATTTTCATATTCTGCAAGAGAAGATAATAAAAGCTTGTAATCCTCTTCATTCAAAAATGGTGGTTGTAAACTTGATTCAATTTTATTATTAAAAGATGTGAATCTGTTGAAAATACAATTGCCATATTCGCTTAAAAATTCAGGCAAAATATCTTCCTGTTCTAATTTTAGAGGCAAGTCTTTTCTAATCTCTTTCGGCAAATGATGCATTGAAAACTGATTAATAACCCACGCAAAATTCTCATCAAACTCATTTGAGTAATCAGCATTATTGTCAGCGTTACCTTCTTTATCATTCCAAGGCAGTATTTTATAAAAAAAATTGTTCAACCTTTTTTTTAATTTCAAAATACTTTCACTCTTATCGCCTACCTTATATAAAACCTCTTCTACTTTTTGTCTTGCGTCTTGAGAACTGATTCTATCACCTATATGCAGTCCAATGCCATTTCTCTCCAATAACTCCCAATCAAACAACTTATGTGGGTCAGGTTTACGCATTGCGTAGCCTTCAATGGCTGAGTTATATACTATAGTACCTATTTCAGCGTGACTAAATATCATATCTTTTCTAATCTTAAAGCGCTTCATGAGGTACAAAATCAGATCTTTAACAGATTTCATTTGCTCTTCTGGAAAAGGCTCAAGCCCTGTGTTTACAATCTCTATACCTATAGAATAATCATTCAGTTTTCGTAGCTCTTCAATCACATTATCTACTTGAACTTTCGCATAACTTATACCAGCATGCCACGCTCGTTTTTCGAGTGGAACCATCAGAGTATAATGCACCCATTTGTCTAGACCATTTTTTTCAAAGTGATCCGATTTTTAAAATGAATATGTTGATAAATACGTCGACACACATTTAAAGTATTTATCAATATATTCATTTACTGTTTATGATAATAAAGATCAGCAGGAACTTTATAATGTAGAGTCTGATGTCGCCTTCTATAGTTATACCAAGCAACAAAATCATTTATTATAAGATTTAAATCTCTGATACTATTTGGTCTATAATAATATATAGCTTCTTGCTTTAAAGTTCTCCATAAGCGCTCAACAAATATATTGTCGAAGCAACGTCCTTTATGGTCCATACTGATTTTAATATTAGCACGCTCTAATTCCATAATAAAGTTGTAGCTAGTAAACTGCACCCCCTGATCACTATTAAAAATCTCAGGTTTACCTTGTTTTAGAGCTTCTTTGAGAGTATAAAGGCAAAATCCAGCATCGAGATATGGTGATAATGAATGAGCAATAATATAGCGACTATACAAGTCCATTATTGCCACAAAATAGATAAACTTACCTTCTACCATAATATATGTTATATCAGTAGCCCATACCTGATTAACTCTACAAATAATCAAATCTTTGAGTAAATAAGGATATATTTTATGCTTTTTTTCTTTAATACTTGTATTACATCTTTTTCTACAATACAGCCCACTAATCTTCATTTTTTTCATAATTCTTAAGATTTTTTTGTGATTGACTACTACTCCACTCGCTATGATTTCAGCAGTAATTTTACGATATCCATAACGGCAATCAGAAGCCAAATATACTTCTTGAATCAAATTTGCTACTTCACTTTCGTTATTAATTATAGGCCTATAATATAGGCTAGATCTGCAAATCCCCAATAAATCAGCCTGTTTCCTAATTGACAGATCAGAATCTTTTTCTATAAACCTTACTCTATCTTTTTTGCTTATTTCAGTAATTTTTTTTTAAATAGCTATTTTCCACTGTCAATTCTCCTATTACTTTATGTAAACTTTCTATTTCTTGCGCTAAGATTCTTTGTTTTCTCGCACTTTCACTTTCTTCAACAAATAGGTCTTTTAACCTTGCCAATACTCTATCACGCCAATCATATAGATTTGTTGATGGTATTTTATATTCACTACATATCTCAGCTGTGCTTTTTTGATTTTTTATTGCTTCCAAAGCTATCTTTGCTTTTAACTCTGGTTCATATTTTTTTGTTGCCATACTTTTACCCCTTTACCTTCCTACTCAGATCAACCATTTTTTTTTGGTCTAGTTTATGGGGTGCATTATAAGTTACAAGATAAATACGGTATAGTTTTTGTTGCTTCACCAAGAGCGATCGGTAATATACCTGAAGCCAAAGGATCAAGTGTTCCCAAATGTCCGGCTTTTTTTATTCCAAAAATCCTTTTAATTTGAGTTACAGCTTGTGCAGAACTCATTCCTATTGGTTTATCAAAATTGAGCCAACCATTTATCATATATCAATCTTATATAATTAGTAACAATTTAGAAAGTAGGTAAAATATTAATTTGTTAATAAAATGTTTGACTCGCGTGCATTGTTAATATAAAATTAACTTTATTATTAATCTTAGCTAAGTGATTATGACTACAAGTATATGGAAACTAAAAAACATAGCACCTATCACAAAAATGGGTATTGAAGCTACATTTGCAACTGCATCTTTAGCAGCAGCAATAACAACATTATTGATTGCTACTAAAGTAATTGCTGGACCTGCATCTTTAGCACTTATTGCTAGCCCTGCTGGAATTGCAGTTCTATTTATTACCGCTGTATATTTTTCCGCACTAGCTATTTCTTCATATCAGCAAATGCATAAGAATGAAGAAATAAGTAATTTATCTACAAATTATAAACTTTATGAACCAAAAATAGAGAATAAACATAAAAAATCAGAGGGAGTAATTATGACTACAAGTATATGGAAATTAAAAAACATAGTGCCTATAACAAAAATGGGTGTTGAAGCTACATTTGCAATTGCATCTTTAGCAACAGCAATAACAATAATACGGAATCTTAAAGGAACTCCTCCACCTTTAGTTTTTTTAGGTCCTAGTGGCCCTGAGTTTGCAATTTTTATTATTTGTCTCTTTGCTGCAATTGCAGTTCTATTTATTGCAGCTATATATTTTGCTGCAGCAGCTTGTGCTTCATATCAGCAAATGCATAAGAATGAAGAAATAAGTGAACTTAAAGCAGGCGCTGAAACAGTAGCTAGTAAAGCTGAAACAGCAGCTAGTAAAGCTGAAGCAGTTAAAACAGAAGTTAAAGGAAAAATTGAAGATTTAGTTACTAAAAATGAGTTGAATAGCAAACTGAATTCAAATGATCTTGAAAGCAAAGTTAAAGAACTTTTACCTGCTCTCTTAATAAATCCTGATGTTGTTACTGCAGATGTTAAAAAGGTACTTCAAGCAACAACAAATTAACATGACTAGAGGTAGATCTTCTACCTCTTTCTTTTCTCCTTTCATCTGAACATATAAAAGTTACAATAGCCTATCCCACATCTCAACTACATCCTCACTGAACTCTATTATCTCTGCTTTTTTGAACTGGTAACAGTTGTTAATAGATTGAATCCCTAAATCTCCTACAAAAGGAGTGGCATCATTACCTAAAATCTTGCCACTACGGCAGATTATCAACCTGTCGATTAAATTGTGCTTTAATAATTCTGTAATCAACACTCCTCCACCTTCAACTAATAACCTTGTTATACCAATTTCTGAAACAAGTTTTGATGCCATGTCTTTTAGGCAGACTTTTCGATCTGATGTCATTCCAGTGCTTGACACTGGAATCCAGTTTTCACTACGCAATTGCTTGAAGTTTTCTGGATCCCAGTGTCTGGGCACTGGGATGACAGGAGAAGGCATTGGAATGACAGGAGAGTGTGTTGGGGCAACATCTGGAATAACAGGAGGTTTGTGATTTGAATTGACTATCAAATAATTAATGTCTTTTATTTTTCTCTCTACTTCCTTATTTGTGATTACCCAAGTTATTACTTTGTCTGCAGTCTTTGCAATATTATGCTCTTCCTGCAATTTTTCCTGGCTATCTATAATTAGCCTTATTGGTGATCTATTTTCGAGCCCTGGTAATCTGCAAGTTAAGAGTGGATCGTCACTAACAAGGGTATTGCTGCCAATCATAATTGCGTCATATTTTGCTCTGAGCTCATGTATCCAATTTCTCGTATCCTCACTTGTTATCCATTTGCTATCACCTGTAAACGTTGCGATTTTTCCGTCAAGAGTTGTTGCGATTTTGCAAGCTATGAATGGTCTATGGAGTTTCTTGGTGGTAAAAAAGCCAACATTCAGCTTCTCTGCTTCTTTCTGCATAATACCTTGCTTCACTTCAATTCCTGCTTCTTTCAGAGCTTTAATTCCTCCGCCTGAAACTCTACTATCTGGATCAATTGCTGCAATCACTACCTTTCTTATTCCTGATTTTATGATTTCTGCAGTGCAAGGTTCTGTAACTCCAAAGTGGCAGCATGGTTCGAGAGTGACGTACATAGTTGCACCATGAGTTAAGTCTTTAGCATTTTGTAAAGCAACTACTTCTGCATGTGGACGTCCACCGATTCCTGTGTAGCCTTCACCGATCACCATACCGTCTTTTACAATGACACATCCAACAGTGGGATTTGGTGCAACACTTCCAAGACTTTTTTCTGCAAGTTTTAATGCGATCGACATGAAATAATCTTCAGTCATTAGAAAGAAGTCATTTCGTATGAGGTATCAAAAATTCTTCTGTGCTCGTGTATGGCAAATCTATCTGTCATACCTGAGATATAATCACATATTATTACTGAACGCTGAGATTCACAAGCAAGCTTGTTCCACTCTATAGGTAATAACCCTGGGTTTTCATAAAAACATTGAAAAAGCTCCTGTACTATACGTTTTGCTTTGCTCATTGTTCTATTCAATTTATAGCTTCTGTATATTTTTTCCATGTTAAATTTTTTCATCTCTTTTGTGGCATTTGCAACTTCTGGTGAAAATGTGACTAGCATTGTATTTAGACCTCTTACATCTTCTACGCTTTTTATTTTGTAGTCTTTAATATTTTTTTCAGTCTGAAAAACGACATCATTTATCATAATCCCTATAGTTTTACTCAGTGATTCATGTATGAGTTTACTTTGGGCCAATTCTGAATATTCGCTTTTTACTTCTTTGAACATTTTGCCAATTAAAGGAACATCGAGCAAATCTTCGATGGTTACTAAATTTGCCCTGAGTGCATCATCAAGATCGTGAACACTGTAAGCAATATCATCGGCAATTGAAGCAACTTGTGCTTCAATGCTTGAAAATTCCTCAAGTTTTAGATCATATTTTTCATTATATTTTAATAACAGCTGATTATTTGTAGAAGACTCCGCGTTTTGACCAAGCAAGGGACCGTTATGCTTTGCAACACCTTCAATCACTTCCCAACTTAGATTCATGCCATTAAAGTCAGCATGTTTTTGTTCAAGATAAGTTAAAATCCTTATAGCTTGAACATTATGATCAAACTTATACTTCTCCTTATCAACTTGAACTAGAGCATCCTCACCTGTGTGACCAAATGGAGGATGACCAAGGTCATGTGCAAGCGCTATGCATTCAGTGATGTCCTCATCTAATCTGAGCCTGCGTGCGATGGATCTTGCAATTTGTGCAACTTCAAGGCTATGAGTTAGCCGAGTGCGATAGTAGTCATGCTCATAATTGATAAAAACTTGTGTTTTGTATCCTAGTTTCCTAAACGCATTAGAGTGAATAATTCGGTCCCTATCACGCTGAAAGCAGCTGCGATTTTCATCTTCTGGCTCTTTAAAATTTCTTCCTTTTGTTTTATTTGGAAAGCACGCGTAACTTAATAGAAAATTATTGTTTGACATGTAAAATTTCTACTATAATAGGTTATCAATAATGAACGGTGGTTGTTATGTCAACAGATTACAATATTAGCTTAACTGACAATGCATTAAGGAAAATCCACTCCCTTGTAGAACAGGAAGGAGATGAGAGTTCTGTTTTGCGGGTTGCAGTTTCAGGTGGTGGATGCTCTGGCTTCAAGTATAATTTTCTTATGGATCAAATAAATAAGAAGATGTCTTTGGGTGACGATTTTGACGATGACGAAGATAGCGAGGATTATAGAAGCCACTCCAGTTTTAGTGAAAAAGGTAAAGATATAGTAATTAATGATGAGAATGGAAACCCTGTGTTAATGGTTGATAATTGTTCAGCAAAATTTTTAAATAATTCAACTATAGATTATACTGAAGATCTCAGTGGTTCTGGTTTTCAAATCAAGAATGCTCTCGCTAAGTCTCGATGTGGGTGTGGTAACAGTTTCTCGGTCTAATTCTCCCTCCTGGATCTTTTTATAATATGGGTAGTTGTGTAACACTAGAGCTAGCTTCTGTAAGTAAGAGCTTCAAAAAAAGTCCTGCTATTATAGAAGATATCAATCTGAGTCTTACAAGGGGGCAAGTAGTTGCATTGATTGGTAGTTCGGGATCAGGAAAAACAACTATACTACAAATTGCAGGCCTATTGGATAAGCCAACTTTAGGTGTAGTGACAGTAGATGGAGTAAATTGCACGCAAGCCAGCAATAAATATAAAACTCATGTAAGAAGAAATTTTCTTAGCTTTGTTTATCAGTTTCACTATTTATTACAAGAGTTATCAGTGTTGGAAAACGTTATGCTTCCCCAGCTTATTGCAAGAAGAAGCAAAGCTGAAGCAAAAAAAAAATCGCAAGCAATATTAGAAAAATTTGGTCTGGAAAGTAAAGCAAGTAGTATGGTATCTGAAATTTCTGGTGGAGAAAGGCAGAGGGTTGCAATTGCAAGAAGCATTGTAAACTCTCCAAAGCTTTTACTTGCAGATGAGCCAACGGGAAATTTAGACCCAACAAATTCTTTGAATGTGTTTTTGCTATTACATTCATATGTAAAGGAAAATAATAGCTCTATGCTTATAGTAACACACAACTATATCCTTGCAGAAAAAGCAGATCACATTTTTCAGTTAAAAAACCGATCATTAGTAAAGTTGTGAATGGAAGAAGCAATACAATACAAAGCTACCTATAACTTGTACTTATTTAACCAATGATCATTAACGGAGTATAATTCGCATGAAATGCCTTCATTGCTTTTTATACACGGACTCTTTAACTTACGCTGTTTACTTAGAAAGCATCCTGACAGCATAAATATCGCTAAAACGAGAAATAATAATTGCCTAAACATAACAAGACTTTTTTTATTTGTATTAATACATTCATTTCTCTCATTTGTAAAGTTAGGCATATTCTTTTACCCTTATCTCTTTTTTAGCTTTCTGAGGAGAAGTAGCTGCACTGTTTAAACGTAGTTTTAT
The DNA here is from genome assembly GCF_947250645.1 of Wolbachia endosymbiont (group B) of Eucosma cana. Taxonomy (NCBI): domain Bacteria; kingdom Pseudomonadati; phylum Pseudomonadota; class Alphaproteobacteria; order Rickettsiales; family Anaplasmataceae; genus Wolbachia; species Wolbachia endosymbiont (group B) of Eucosma cana. The sequence goes on along the minus strand of NZ_OX366334.1, from coordinate 1,328,226 downwards.
ATAATTATCTATAATTTGAGCTACTTCCTCTTCTTTATCCCTTAGAAAGTGGTTAGTATCGTCTACTATATGGTATTCCATATGGTTGTTTTTTACCGAATTTATTAACCTTTGTGCTAATTCTGTTACATCGCTTTCTTCTGAAATTGTATCATTATTACTTTGTATTATAAGTCCAGGAACTGGGCAAGGAGAGAGAAAAGAGAAATCGTACTTAGTTGCTGGAAGAGAAAGGGCAACAAAACTTACTATCTCTGGACGGCGCATTGTCAACTGCATAGCTACCCATGCTCCAAAAGAAAAACCGACTATCCAAATTGGAACGTTGTTAGAGTTATGCTCCTGAAGCCAATCAATAGCTACTGCAGCATCAGTTAATTCTCCTATACCCTTATCAAAAGTTCCGGTAGATTTTCCGACGCCACGAAAATTAATTGTCAATGCAGAAAAGTTATTATCGATAAAAGATTCATATATACTATGTATAATCTTACTATCCATACTACCACCATATTGGGGATGGTGATGTAAAATTAGCACAACCGGTGCATTGGCATCTTTGCTTTGATGGTATCTACCTTCTATCTTTTTTGTTGAATTATTTAAAAAGACTTCTACCATGATGACTCCTAATAAAAACCTGTTTTGACAGGGATTGATAATGTAAATTGTTTATTAATTATGTATTAATTTCGCTGTTTTTGCAATAAATTTTTATCGTGTTAAAGTTAACATACATAATTGGTTGATGGTAAGTGAAAAATAAGCCTGTGAGTTTATTCTCTCTGGAAGATAGTAGTTGTGTGTATGCCGATTATAATGCAACTGCTCCAATGAGTAAAAATGTAAAAAAAAGTATACTTGAGATTTTGTCAAAACAAACACTAAATCCATCATCGCTGCATAAAAGAGGACAAGAAGCGAGGAAGATTCTTAAAGATGTAAGAGATAACGTACGTGATGCTCTTGACGTTCCAAATGATAAAGAAATAGTTTTTACGTCTGGTGCAACTGAGGCGAATAACCTAGTCATGAGAGGAATGGAAGGTTATCTGCATGTAATTTCAGCTATAGAGCATCCTTCAATTCTTAATTCTGCATGTAATCCACATATAATACCCGTTAATCAAAGGGGTATTATTGACTTGTTAGAGCTAGGGAAAATTCTAAGTGAGCTTGAGGGGAATAAAATAGTAATTTCAGTGATGATGGCCAACAATGAAACTGGAGTTATCCAGCCTGTTAAGGAGATAGCTAAAATGGCACATAAATTCGGCGCAATCTGTCACGCTGACGCTGCTCAAAGTGTTGGGAAAATCGAAGTAAATATGGAAGATTTAGGAGTGGATTTACTTACTTTATCTGCTCACAAATTTGGTGGTATAGCAGGTAGTGGGGTTTTAATATTTGACAAAAAGCTTGTAATAGAACCTATTATAATAGGTGGTGGGCAAGAAAAAGGATTGCGTGGTGGTACAGAAAATATTGTTGCAATAGTAGGTCTTTCTGCTGCATTGCAAAACATTCCAAACCTTCTATCAAAAATGGATGAAGTAGAGAAGCTGCGTGATCAATTGGAGTGTGAGTTATTAAGTCTTGTCAGTGATATCAAGATCTTTGGCAAAAATTCTAAAAGATTGCCAAATACAAGTTTCATTTATATGCCGAGAGTGAAGAATGATCTGCAGCTCATGCACTTTGACTTAAATAATATTGCAGTCAGCAATGGTTCTGCATGTTCTTCTGGAAAAGTTGGGCCTTCTCATGTTTTGCTTGCAATGGGAGCAACAAAAGAGCAAGCAGAATGTTCAATTAGAATCAGTATAGGTCCAGAGATTAAACCGCGAGACATAGAAAAAATAGTAGATTGTTGGCATAGTATCTATAAGAAGAATGCCTTAGTAAATGCAAAAACCACTTTCACTATTTCTCTTTAATCATGATAAATGGAATGGTGAAAATAGTTTCTATTGGCAAGAATTGTTATAATAGTTATATGCTACTGAAACCCGACTTGCTTATAGTTATGGAAGAAATTCTCTAATTGCACACCACACCATTCAATTGCAATTGTAGTATGTCATTTTATACTTGATAAAAACGCTGTATTGTATTATAATATACCATCAAGAGATAATAAGGAGTTACATTGTCTTATATGAAAAACGAACAGGATATTCGCTCTCAGGGCGTTTATTATAGTGCTGGACTCAGGAGTTACCTAACTAAAGTATACAATTATATGGCTTTAGCTTTAGGTGTTACAGGGCTTGTTGCGTTTTTAACAGTGTTTTCTGGTCTTTTCCAGGTGATTTATTTCAATCCTGTTCTATCGCTTGTGGTAATGCTGTCTCCAGTTGCATTGGTGTTTTATATGTCTTTTAGGCTTCAACACCTAAGTGCTCAGTCAACACTTACTGTATTTTTTCTATTCTCAGTTTTAATGGGAATTTCTTTATCTCATATTTTTATAATTTATACTGCAGAAAATATAGCGAGAGCATTTTTCATTACATCGATCATGTTTGGTTCTATGGCTTTGTATGGTAATACTACAAAAAAAGATCTGACCAGTATGGGTTCTTTTTTGATTATGGGAATCTGGGGATTAATCATTGCATCTATAGTTAATCTGTTCCTTGGGAGTAGTCCACTCTATTTTGCAATATCATTTGTGTCAGTAATAGTGTTTACTTTAATGACCGCATACGATGCTCAGAGAATCAAAGATGTTTATTATAGGTATAATGATGGCTCAGAGGTTGCAACTACTAAGCTGGCAGTACTTGGTGCAACTAATCTTTACTTTGACTTCATCAATATATTCCTCAATTTACTCAGGTTACTTAATTTATTCAACAATAAGGATTAGATGATTTCCTTTTTAAGGGGAAACAATGAAAATTCTATAGTTTTTTTCCTAGTATCTTTAGTGGTATTGATGCTGTGTCTTGCATATGCTTCGGTACCATTGTATAGCATCTTTTGCAAAGTTACTGGATATGGTGGCACAACGAGAAAAGCAACTAATACGACAATAAATGCAACTGACCAAAAAATCAGGATTCACCTTAATGCTGATATAATATCAGGTCTGCCTTGGGAATTTAAATCAGAAACTAACTACATCGATACAAATATAGGGCAACAAAGTTTAGTATTTTATTATGCAAAAAATTTATCTGATCAGCCTTCTTTTGGAATGGCAGTGTATAATGTCACACCTTTTAAAGCAGGTAAATATTTCAATAAAGTTGCATGCTTTTGTTTTGAAGAGCAAATGCTGCTACCAAAACAAAAAGCGGCTATGCCCGTATCCTTTTACGTAGACCCTGAAATAATGCGTGACAATAGTACAAAAGATTTAAGTGAAATAACACTATCATATACGTTTTTTAAGCTTAAATAACAAACCTTTTCCTATTGTAATCCGAACAAGGTTGTACGATACATCTATTGAATTGAGCAGGAGCTCTTATTTGCTTTTTGCACACTGACTACTTGTGTTTCAGTGTTCGTTGTTGCTAATTCCCATCCTTCATTATTTGCTTCACAAGCATTCCAACATTGAGCCAACTCCTTATTATTTTTTACAGAATCTGGTATTTCTATGTTGGGATTTTTTTCTAATGTATGCTTAATTAGAATCTCACAGCAATTTTTGCGTTCAATTGACTTATCCTTACAATATAATTCAGCAACACACTCTAAAGCAGTGTTTCCATTGTAGTTTTCATCTGGGCTATCATTCACTCCCGCTTTTATGAGAGCCTTTAATATGTCCGGAGAATGGGTCAAAACACAGGTATGTAAATATCCTTTTTCGTTTTGCACATTAGCTCCTGCTTTTATTAAAACTTGCGCTAGATTTGTTAAAGTGTACGGTTTATAGTTAATGGCGATGGAAAAAAGACTATCTATTGGAAAGCCATCATAATCTTTCAAGTCAAATCTGTGATTAATATCAAATCCTTTTTTTCCCAAGAAGTATATAAATATTTACAATAGTCTCCTTTTTTATCTGATTTTTGCATTTTACATTTTAACCTTTCTTTTATTTTTATTATTGGTATCTAAATCGTCATCTTCATCCACTTCACACAACACATTGAATAAAACACCATAAAGCCAAGTTTCTCTGTTTGTCATAATTTGTGCCTCAAAACTATTAACAATACGCTTATGTAGTGTATAAACTCTAAATAACATTTTGCAAAATATTAATTGCTAGATAACATAATTAAAGTTTTTGTCTTACATTTATCATGGTTAGAGCTATACAAATTAAAAAAACTGGGGGGCCAGAAGTATTAGAATTTGTAGATAAGAGCATAGGTGAGCCAAAAGATGAGGAAGTCTTAATACGTCATACAACTATCGGCTTAAATCGTTATGATTTAGAACACAGAAAAGGTACACGCAAAATTAAAGATCTGCCATCAGTGCTTGGAGTGGAAGCAGTTGGGGTTATTGAAAAACTTGGTAAAAAAATCAGTGATGGATTCAAAGTTGGAGACAGAGTTGGATATTGCACAGCTCCTCCAGGGGCATATTGTGAAAAGCGCATTGTACACCAGAAATATTTGATAAAAATTCCGAATGATATACCTGATGAAGTTGCTGCTGCAGTGCTGTTTAAAGGTATGACAGCTCACTATTTAGTTAATCAATCTTATAAAATTAGGCCTGGTGCTTTCGTGCTAGTTCATGGGGCTAATGGTGGTTTAGGACAAATAATATGCCAATGGGCAAAGGATAAAAAAGGTGTAGTGATAGGTTCTATAAGCTCTGACGAAAAAATGAAGATAGCTTTACAAAGTGGCTGCACATACGCAATAAACTACAATGATAAAGATTTCGTTTCTAAAGTTATGGAGATTACGAAAAATAGAGGAGTAGGTGCAGTGTATGACCCTATAGGTTACGCTACAAGCAAGATCTCTTTTGAATCTTTAGGTAAGTTTGGTATATATGTTTCCTATGGGCAGATATCAGGTAATGCTCCTATTAATTTCTCTTTACTTAGTTCGCGTTCGTTATTTGCAGCTGGAACTTCAATATATCATTACAAGCATAATAGACTTACGTTAGTGCTTACTGCAATGGAAATTTTTGAAATGATAAGAAAAAAACTTTTAATTGTACGAATTAATAAAAAATATAAATTTGATGAAATAATAGAGGCTCATCGTGACATGGAAAATAGAAAAATAAGTGGGCTAAATATCATCAAATTTTCTTAAAATAAATTAGTAACCTAAAATAATTATTCATTAAGTCATATCAACAAGAATTTCATATGGTTAATTCTCTTTTTGGGAAAGTTAAAAGCATACAGCTATAGCTAAACTGACTGAGATTTTTACCGGACTAGTTTGAAAAACTTGTCATTCTGCTACTCGTTAGTGGCGTGGTAATGCGATGTTTTATCTATAGATATTATGTTCACAGTAGTTTCAAAAGAAGCTGAGTAAATAAGTTATATTTCAAATTAGATTTGGTGTCACATCTAACATTATAAGTATTATCACTTTAATAGTATATGGAGCTGTTATTTTTCTTTTAAATGAATGCTTTTTTCTGTTTTACAATAGTTTTAGAGTTGAGTTTATAGTACTTATACCAATTCTCATTGTTGTGGAGTCAAATAGGAAACAGAGCAGAGTTGTTTAATTGTAGAAGTAGCAAGAGAGGTAAGAAATTTGCATAAAGTGCTCTCAAGCAAAGCAATAGTACTGTATATTTTATTGCGCAAAATGTTCTGTTTTATATATAACCAAAGCCTCTCAACAGGATTAAGTTCAGGTGAATATGGAGGTAGGTATATAATCTCAATGTTTTTAGGTACCTTTAAATTTTTTGACTTATGCCAACTAGCACAGTCCATAACAAGAACAGCTTCTCTTGTCCCTAGATATTGCAACATTTGCTCAAGAAATATATTCATGCAATCAGTGTTAACATTTGGTGCAAATAAGCTAAAACTCTCTCCATTTTTAGGATTAACTGCACTGTAGAGATAAAAATTATGCCTACCTAACTTTATTTTAACCCGAGTTCTAGTACCTTTTTTAAACCATCCATGCCCAACTTTCGAATGTGTGCCAAACCTTGATTCATCAAAGAAAAATAGCTCTTTTTCAGGATACTTTCCAATAACTTCATTGAGATTTTTTTTTGAATTCCTCTTGTTTACTTTTATCTTGTACGTTGTGTACTGGTCTTGGTGTAATATATGAAAATTTCATCTTTTGCATATGGCGGTGTACTGTAGATTTGCTAATATTTAAGTCGAACTTTTCCTGTATTCTTATTCTCATTTCTTTAATGGTAATATTAGGGTTTTCTTCTATCCATGCTTCAATTTGCTGTAGTTGAGCCTGATTTAATTTAGTTTTTCTTCGGCGTGATCGAGGAGCAAACAGTTTTTCTTCTCTGCCAAATTTCAAGAGTTTTATCCACGAAGTTAGTGCCTTTCTTGAAATGCAATATATTTTTGCTACAGACGTTATACTGTACTTTTTTGCTGCAATTACAGCGTTTAGTTTTTTTGAAACATATGCATTATTCCTTACTTTCTTCAGCATCTCTTTTGCTGATTTTACTACTTCTTCATCCAATAATTTTGATCTGAGTGCCATTTATACCTAAACTATTTCACTTATTTCATTATGGCTTTTCTTCCATTATTGTCTATCTGTTTCCCGTGTAACGGGAATTGGTATTAGAAAGTTTACATTGCTTTATGAATTGTCTCTGTTGTTCTGATATATCCAGTAATCATAAGTTCTCCTTTAATGGCATTTTGTTCTCATATTTTATATACCATTACACTCTAGGACCATACATATAGGCTAAAGTGTGCTGAAAGTCAATTAAAATTCCTTAATAAGTTGACTATATAAATTAAAAATGCTAGTATTATATTATTAATTTTAAATGGGAGTAAATATTATGGGCTATACAAGAATACAACTAAAACAGGCAATGCAAGCAAAAAGTAACCTAGAAAAGAAAATTGGATCAAAACTAGAACTATAGTAGTTTCGAAAATGAATGATAAATTTTCATTACGAGATTACCCCCTAAAAGCTGCGAGTTTGTATGTTAGTGCACTATCATTTATTTTAGAAAACACTATAGCAGCAGGCACAATAGTGATACTAACAATAGCACTAGGAATGGGCGCTGTTACTGGGGCTCTTGCAGGTTTAGCTCTAAGTTATGTTAACTTGCCACCTCTCATTGCAGGTGGAATCATTGGTTCTGCAATGTTATTAGTAGGCTTAATCAAGGCTTGTTTTTTCTCAAAAACTACAAATCTCAACGATATACCAGAAGGCATGTCCAAAGAACATGAACAAATTTTGAGAGAATATAGCAACAGCGCTGAATATAAAATTAAAAATTATGCACATACTATCAGTAGTATTGGTGTTTTTTTTGGAGTTGGAGCAGGACTAGTTGCTCTTGGTTTTACATCACCAGCAGCTATAGGTGCTTTAACTTTTGTAGTGAGTGTGATTGCTTGTATTCCTTTAAGTTTCTTAATTGATAAAGCAATTGAGTGCTTTTTTCCAGAAGGAAATAGACAGCCAGGTAGTTCCGTTGATGGGGAGATATACAAAGGAAATAAACAGCCAGGTAGCTCAGTTGATAGTGATGTGAAAATTGTTGATGGGGGTGTGTGCAGGAGAGTATTTTAAGAGACGATAGATAGAAGTTTTTGAAGAGGATTTAGCCCATTTTTTTGTGTTAAGTATAATTGAATTATCATCTCAATTCCTAATCCTGCATAGCTAGTTGATTTTCCCATCCAAGAATCATTTTATTAGCTTGCCTCAATGTTTCAATAGAAGGCAAATCTTCTGTGCTGAGTGGTAGGCGGACAGTTTTGTGTTCTATGAGCCCAATGTCATGCAAAAGTGCTTTAGTAGGTATTGGATTGCTGGCAGTAAATAGAGCTTTGCAAGCTTGTTGCCAACTGTCTGCTTGAGGGTTCTTGCCGCTCATGCATTGCTTAACATATTCATGTACTACACTTGGCCAAACATTGGCAGCAACAGAAACCAGACCAGCCGCACCCTTAGCAGCCATATCAAATATCATATTATCGTCCCCACAAAACACCTCAATATTTGGTGCAACTTTCTTATACTGAGTTAAAGTATCAACGGTGCCACTTGAATCTTTGATAGCCCAAAATTTTTCGTGGCTGGATAAGTTGCGTACAGTTTCAGCGTGAAGACTCACTCCTGCTCTTGATGGAATATTGTAAAGCATGGCTGGCATATGTGCTTTTTTAAGCAGCTTTTCAAACCATAAAGTTTGCCCCATGATTCCAGGCTTTGCATAAATGGGAGTTGTCATTAGATAGCCATGAATAGGCATACCCTTGCAAAAATCAAGCCATTCAAGAGTCTGATATAGATTCACTCCTGGTACACCGATTATAATTTTCGTATTTAATTTTAGCTCACATACAAATTCAACTAATGTGCGCTTTTCAGAATCAGTAAGTGATAAGCTTTCACCTGTGCTACCTAGCAACACTACACCATTTTCAGCTTCAGCTTGCATTGTTAGTAAACGCTGCAAGCTTTGGTAATCTATACTATCTCCACTGCAATTAAAAGGAGTAACACAAGCAGTCCATAAAAATGTAGATTTCAATTGAAGTTATTAAAATGGTATTTCATCATCGATTAGTTCGTCTTTTATATCGTTGTCAAAACTTCCGTGTTTATCTTTTTGTTCTGTTTCATTTTGTTTGTATTCACTTGGCTTGTAATCAGAGTTTGACATACTGTTTCGTGAATCTAAAAGGGTAAGGGCACTATTAAAGTTATATAGCACCACCTCTGTCGTATACCTTTCGCTACCATTTTGGTCAGTCCATTTTCTAGTTCTCAGAGAACCTTCAACATAAACTTTACTACCTTTGCGCGCAAAATCCTTAACAATTTTTACTAATCCTTCACTAAAAATTACAATATTATGCCATTCTGTCTTTTCAGAGCGCGTACCAGAAAATTTGTCAGTCCAACTTTCAGATGTGGCTATCGAAAAACTTGCCATCTCTTTTCCATTTTGTGTAGTCCTAATTTCAGGATCTTTTCCTAGATTACCAACTAATATGACTTTATTTATAGTACCACTAGACATAATTATGCTTTAAAACAAACATCTTTATTATCTTATGTGAGAGTATTATTGTCAAATTTAATTAAAAACGCGCTTGGAGGGATTCGAACCCACGACCTTTGCCTCCGGAGGGCAACGCTCTATCCAACTGAGCTACAAGCGCAGATGTATTAGATTATTTAATAGATAAACTATCTAAATCAAATTTTTGTTCTGGATAAAGCGTAAACATAATACCTCCATGTCCAAAATGTACATTTTTAGAATTGCTTATCCGTTCTTTTGTTATCTTTTGGTTTACAGCCCATGAAAAAGTTACATAATTTTCAGTTACTGAGTGCACTTTTAAATCCTTAGTATTTATAAACAACTTTCCATTTACCCATATTTTCCATGTATCGGGGGAAAAGTATAAAATTGAATCTAAACTGACTACTTTACAATTGAAATTTTCTTCCTCTGTAACTCCTGAAGACTGTAAGTTAAACTTTTCCATCTCACTAACTATTCTATTAACCTGCTCTTCATCAAAAAAAATGCTTTTTATGCTACCATATTGCGATAAAGTACTCTCTGCTGCCTCTTTTATTATATCGTCTCGATCTATATAATAATTGTTGGTAAAAAAACACTCCTTCGCACGCAAATTTGCTATATCAATGAAGTCATTTATTTCTTGATTTCCAACTTTTAAAATACTTTTTAAGTACTTCTTTTCTATAATCATTCCATCATTAGAATGATGACAGACCATTTCATCATTGCCTTGTCTTTCTATATATACACATAAATTTTCACTATTTAACCCTAATATTTTATGCTCAATAAAATCTTCATTACTAATATGCTGTTGGCAAGAATATTTTTTACAAATCCCTATATTTTCTACAAGATCTTCGCAATTGCAATATGCACTAAAATTAAAAAATAGCAGCGTAAAAATAAAAAACAACTTTATATTCATCTACTTAATATGGTATACCAATCAAAAACTATACTAGCTCTCACTATCTCTATCATATTACCACTTAAAATCTGGTTTATAACTTTAGCATCTATATTTCTCTGCTTATTCAAGGTAAGAGATCTGATCATAACATAACCAGGAAGATTTGGAATAGACTGTAGAAATAAAAAAATATGCTTATCGCTAATTGAGCTTAAACTTAGAACCACTTCACTTCTTATTACTTTTGTATGTTCACTTTTATTGTGGAGTTCAGCTTCTTCAGGTATAGAAATTGATATTTCAGGTTCTAACATGTAGTGTTTTTTATATAGCTTGTTAAGCTCAAAATTTAAATTTGTAATGTATCTGCTACTATGTAAGTTTGAAGAAGAAATTCTTTTCCATAAATCTAGGTTTTTATTTAGAACGACTTCTTTCTTTTGAATTTCAATGATCTGTAAATTAATAGAGCGTATTTCCTCAGCTGCAGTTTGATTTTTATTATAAACCTTTTTGTTATAGATAATAAAACACGTTGATAACCCTATTAATACAATAGATAACAATAAGTAATATATGCACTGAATTGTAGCTTTTCTTTTTAGTTGAGAGATAGTCATCAATCTACATTGCCTCTCCTATTTCAACATCAATAGATAGATTTTTCTCTTTAGTAGTAGGTAAGCTAGAAATACTAATATCATGAGTAAGGAAATTATCGTTTAAATTTTTCTGTAGTTTCTCGTATTGATAAGAAATGTCTTTACCAGATTGAAAATTAAACCTTAAAGTTGTGGTAATATAACTTTTTGCCTCATTATAATTCCACTCAAATAATTGAAGCTCTACATCTGGTACTTTTAGCTTTTCTACATACTTAACTTGTGTGAGAGGAGAGTACTCTATTTTTGATAAAATATTATTGATATTAATAAAATCGTAAACTTCATCTATCTTTTTTACATTATAGCTTTGGCTAAGTTTTATTAGTTTGTTATTTAAAGCACTCCGCTTTGCAGATAAATTATCAGCAATATTAAAATTCGAATACAAATTCCGCAAACAAAAGGTGTTAATTACAATTAAAGTCAAAAGGAGGTATAGAAAAATCCGAGGAGAGTTTAAATAAAGGTAATTGAATAGATAAAATTCTTTAGTTTCTTTTGTATTAAAAACATCTGTTGGCTTATTCTTAAAGCTATGGAACAAAATTGTAGTATCACAAAAGCTATCTTTTTCGCATATAGCTAATTCTGCTACCAATAGTTTACCTAGCTCATATGGAGTCAATATGTTCACACTATTCTCTGAAAAATTTATAACTGATAAACTAGATTTAATAGCTTCTGATACTATGATGCAAAGGTCGATAGGGTCATTTTTTTCAAATCCAAACTTAGTTAAAGATTGAATTGTATTTTTCACTTCCTGATATATTTCACCAGCAATGATTCCTGGTAAATTATCATTAGTAAATGGTATTAAACGTGTAAATATCATTTTGTTCTCTTTAAGAACCACTTGTCTATAGCCACCTGTTTTAGTTGCAGCAACTATAATTTTCCAGTTACTAGGATCTTTGTGTAGAATCTTTTTTGCTATACTGACTAGTTCTATAGGAAACATTAATATTCCTTTAAAGTTAGAGCCTATTTCAACAAACACGTCCAACCAATATTCTATTAAATGATTTGCTTTTGATGAAACAAATAGATACCACCAGTTTTGATTAAATTTATTCGGCTTTTCGACCAAGAGAATAGAATTTATATCGTTATTATGAGCAAAATGCTCTACTTTTGTTTTTGCTGATAGATAAGCACTAATCCTATTTACTCTTGGGATAGACTGTAGCAAATAGTTCTGATCAGTGTGATTGAGAACCAGATATAAGGGTGCTTTTTTATCTGATGAGAGACATGAAATTAAGTCAGAAACAACTTTATTATTTTTGTCCTTAGCAAAATATCTTTTATTTAAAGTATCATTTTTAAAATATAGTAACATTGTGCCTTCTTTTCCTATAGAAAGCATAAACTTACTTTTGGGTTTTGACCCAAACATATTAACAAAGTGTATACTCATCTAGAATTAAAAAGGTAATTTATTGAAATTCATTAAACATGAGATGACAATATTACTTATATTATAAGTTTTTGATAAAATTAGTAGTAATATTAACCCTTTTGTATGATGAAGGTTTTTTATATTTGTGCTAGACACAACTTAACCTGACAAACGAGGATTAATTATATCTCAGCTTGATATTTTATTCTCCAACAGACTGAAAATTGAATTGAGCTAAAGACTTGATTTGACGCACGTTGTTGCACATTACCATTTAGTATACTTGAACTGAACATTTTCAGTGAATCCATCTGGCATGACTGAAACTTTTGTATTCATATTTATTTTTAAGTAATTTACTAGCTCATCAACTAATATATCAGGAGCAGAAGCACCTGCAGTAATTCCTATTTTTTCTGCGCCCTGCAACCAATTTTTGTTCATACATTTATAATTATCAATCAAATAGGCTCTTTTTCCTGTGGAAATGCACAGGTCTAATAAACGGTTTGAATTTGAACTGTTTTTGCTTCCTACAATTAACACTACGTCTGTAATTTTAGCCAATTTTTTAACAGCGTTCTGCCTATTTTGTGTTGCATAGCATATATCTTTTAAGTCGGGGCCTGTAATGCTTGGAAATCTGAGCTTCAGTGTAGCAATAATTTCTTTGGTATCGTCAATACTTAACGTGGTTTGTGTTACATAAGATAAATTATCTGGATCTTTGATTTGTAAATTGTATACGTCTTGCATAGTTTGCACTAGAGATATAGGATTACTTACTCTTCCTATAATTCCTTTAACTTCTGGATGATTTTCATGTCCAATTAGAATTAATTCTTTACCACTATCCTCATACCTTTTTGCCTCTTTATGTACTTTGCTAACTAATGGACATGTTGCATCAATCACTTGAACACCCTTTCTTTTTGCCTCATCCTCTATACTTTTCGACACTCCATGTGCGCTAAAGATCAATATTCCTCTATTGTCTTTAATGTCTTCTATGCTGCTTACAAAAACCACTCCTTGTTTCTTGAAGTCCTCTACTATATACTTATTATGAACGATTTCGTGTAGTACATAAACTTGGCGTTCATTTTTGTATTTCTCTAAAGTGATTGCTAATATGTCTACAGCTCTTTTAACCCCTGCACAGAAACCGCGTGGTTCAGCTAAGATAATCTCCATTTTTTAAGTAAGTATGTAAACATTGCTAAAAAGTAAGCTCCGCTCACTATGTTTCATATCATGACTGCTTTACTATAATTTCAAATTTATCACTACCAAGACTCTTGTTAATATACCAGGAACCGTCATCTTTAATTGTAAATTCAGGACTCTTGAGGTCTCTTTTTATTGTCTTTCCATCTTGGCCATCCATAGCAATATGGATATCGAATGTAACGATGTCTATATTTACCATGGCTTTTTTCCCACTGTGTGAATTTAGACTAAACTTGCCCAACATGACATCATTAATACTCACTTCTCCTGCATAAGTATCACACTGACCATCTACACAACACTCACTTTCAATATAAAAAAGATCTGACATATTTATATCTATAAAAAAAAGAACTAAACTTACATACTAAATATAGCTTACCGTTAATAAGCAATTACAGATTACTTTGGCTACAACAATAATGCAACTGGAAGTATAACATAATTAATTGTATAAGAAACTACACTTTAGAGAAATGGTTGTTTGGTTTTTTTATTAATTTTTTTCACCATACTGTCAATCATGTGTTTTATTCCTTGATATACAGAGTGTGTACTTTCGTCACTACGCATATAAGCAGAGCAGGAAAATATATTATGCTTTTCGTCTTCTATTGATAGCTTTGTATCGCATGTTATATGTTCGCCGCCGAGCTTCTCTATCAACTGGTCTTTGTCGTCTCCTATAGTTACCTTAATCTTACTTTCTTCTTTACCTATCTTGCTATTTAAAATTAAAACAATAATGGCTGGAGATATACATATAGTTCCTATTGGCTTTTTTGCAACAAAGAACTCTGAGACTAATCTTTCAAACTCAGGCATTACTGTTTTATTTTCAGCTAAGTCAGATAAATTTTTCGCAACTCCATATCCACCAGGTACGACTAGCATGTCAAAATTTTCAGCTTTAGCTTCTCTTAAATCATTTATCTCACCTCTTGCAATTCTTGCTGCTTCTACAAGTACATTCCTTTTTTCTTTTACTGCTTCTTTTGTTTTGTGGTTCATAACTTGTGTAATATCAATGTCAGGAGCAAAACATGTGACTTCAACTTCCTGCTGATCAAACACAAGCAGAGTTAAGACTGCTTCTCTCACCTCTGTGCCGTCGAGGTGGCCGCATCCTGATAAAACCACAGCGGCTCTTAATTTTTTCTCACCCATAAAATACCTTGATTTCATATAATCTAGGTATTGTAATACAAATTCCATATTTGGAAAGGAGTAATTATTTTATGTCAATTATAATATAATTAATAATTAGCATATATAATTAGGCATATTTATAATTTATAGGAATTGAATATGGTACAAGGTGGTACAACAAATCCAACCAATTCGGACGAGTTCATTGAAAATGTAGTAAAATACATTAGTAAAAGAGAAGATTTGTTGGAAGCATTGGAGTCTCTATTACAAGCAAATGAATTTATAAAAAGCGGTGAAATTTTTAATGAATCAACCATCAAGAATGTGTCTGAACGGCTGATAAAAGATGAAGGTCTTTTTAAGGGCACAATGGATATTTTAAAGGAGTATCTTGAGAAAGACAATAATCAATTAAAAACACTTCTTGAACAAGTAAATAAAGTAGAAGGCATGGAGAAAGAGCTTGAAACTTTAGGCAATCAACTGTTAGCTCAAGGATTGATAAGTGGAGCAGCAGTGACAACACTAACAGGTGCACTAGCAGGTTTATTAACAGTAGGAGGAGTGACCGGTGCATTAATTATTGGTGGAGCAGCATTCGTAGGGTTTGTAGCACTATTTGCTATAGCTGCTATTGGTTATCTTATATACCAGAATAGAGGTGAGATAAAAGAAGGTGCAATTAAATTCGGAAAAACAGTGAAAAGTTTTGTGAAAGATGTGATCGATAAATTACCTACGATTCAAGCAAGAGAGAATAATTTTGGAAAGTTAATAAGCAATTTGACAGAACAGGGTCTTAGAGCTAATGGAGAAGAAAGAACAATTCTTGATAATAAAGTAAAAATAATAGAAATGCTCCGAAATGAAGAGCAGCGATCTGCTATACGAAAGTTAGTAAAGGATGGAGACATTAAAGAATTTTCAAAAAAGGATATGGAAAGACTTCTACAAAAGGGCCTCAGTACTCATGAAAGTGATAAGGAAGCACTTGAGGATTCTATAGAAGAATTAAAAGCTGCAATTACTTCAGATAGCAAAACAGTAGAAGATTTTATACAAGAGGTGAATAATAAAGCTAAAGGAATGAAGCCAAGTTCTAAAGTGAAGGAGTCAAATTCTGAACAAGTTGATGGAAACAACATGAAAAAATAGAATTGATGCATTTGGGGAGCGTTTTGATGCAAAAATTACTATCAGAAAGCGGGGCTACGCGGGAACGTTCAGAAAAGTGTGTCAAACCAAATTTTTAATTCAACTCAATCTTCAATCTACTAGGAAAAAAGATATCAAGTTGAGACATAGTTAAAAGACAAAGCTGTAGTCCATTTTTGCTCTGTCTTTTTATAGCGCAGTATACCAACTTGTACAAGCTGGTAAATGAACCTTTGGTTTTAGTAAATTTTCTTCCTCGATAGGATTAGTGGAGCCGCCGGAATACTTAAAATAAATTTTTCCAATTGTTTTGCCACGATTTTATGACCAAAGGATATTTTTCACCCATCAGCTCAAGCAAATAATTTTCAGCGATTTCTTTACTTGAAGCACGATATATTTTTTTTAATCACTCATGAAAGTTTTTGCTGCTTCAGTGAATTTCTTATCTGATGTACAATACATTTCTGCTTTAGCTATTTATAGCTGCAGGAAAACTTTTTAACACATGCAATCAGAATATCCTCTACTCCTCTCTCTTTTAGGTCGTTTAACACTTCTAACCAGAACCTCACTTTCAGCTTTTTCTTGCTTTACCATATCTCTTCCCCTCTTGTCTCTATCTTTATGTATTAAGCTATATAACTCAAAATCTTGATAAAATGCAGAAAAGTTTTTTTAATTTCAGCTCCATCCTCGAAGAGTTAGAAAATAACTTTAAGCAAGTTAGTCAGAATTTTTCTGACGTAAAGGAGCAAGTTTTAAATTTAGCTGTCAACTCTGAAGATTTGGCAGGCAAGTTTCTTAATTATCACCCGAATATGTGCATAGTATAAAATTAGCTTGATAAACTTCAAGAGCTTTGCCCATGAAATCAGTGTGCTTCTTGAAATACAATATACTTTCGTTACTTTAATTATGAAAATCCGTTAAGCCTTCTTGCCAATTATTACAATATTTTCACTTGGAAAAAAGTAGTCAGGTATAGCCATGTTTTTTGGTGCAGGACCGCCAATTACTCGGCCTGATGTGTCATAATATGAACCGTGACAAGGGCAGAACCAACCGTTGCCGTCTTTTGTAGCGTGATCAACTGGTACACATCCAAGATGGGTGCATATTCCAATCATAATTAACCATTCATCTTTCCCTTTGTATACTCTTTTTTCATCTGATTCAGGATCTCTCAAATTTTCTGCATTTATGGCTCTTGCAGCCTCAATCTCTTGTTTCGTACGTCTGCGAATAAATACTGGCTTACCTTGCCATTTTACCTTTTTTCCTTGTCCTTCTTGAATGTCAGATAGATTAACCTCAACCGTAGACATCGCTAAAACCTCAGCAGAAGGATTCATAGACTTAACTAGTGGCCAAAAACCGCTTGCAGCTCCTATACCTGCCATGGCGAATGTAGTTAATGTTATAAAATCTCTTCTACTCTTATTTTGAGTAAGATCCTTAATAGGAGATGTTTTTTTATTCTTCTCATTTGTCAACGATTTTTTATTTTTAGTTAATTTCTTATCCATTAATCTCTACTTGACCATAGATATATATTTTAATTTAAATACTATAGATTAATCAACAGAAATTTGCACTTTTTGCTTAGCCTTTGCTATACAGTTAAGAAGGAACAGAGTTTTCAATTTCGGAAATACTATCTTCAGTGGAGTTAGGATCCTCAATTTTCGCTACTGAAACCACCTTTTCTCTACTCTCTGTTTTAAACAGAGTGACTCCTTGAGTGCTACGTCCTGTAATTCTGATATCATTTACTGAAATACGAATTAACTTTCCTTTATCTGTAATAAGCATGATATTATCACCCTGCTCAACTGGAAAGCTAGCAACAACATTGCCATTTCTGCTAGTAGTAAGGATATTTGTAATACCAACACCACCTCTATTTGTTACCCTATACTTGTACGCAGAAGTTCTTTTACCAAAGCCATTTTCAGTAATAGTTAATATGAACTCCTCATTCATTGCAAGTTTTAAGAACAGTTTGTTATCTATTTCTAAATCATTCAAAGTTTTTTCTAATTTAGAATCAATTGAGTTGTTGGTTACAGCTTCCATCCTTTTTGCAAGTGGAACTTTTAAGTAAAGTTCTTTTATTTCTATTGCAATACCTATGCCGTTTAGTATGGTCATGGATATCACACTGTCATTTTTTGCAAGTTTGATACCTCTTACGCCATCTGAATTACGACTCTTAAATTGACGCACATCGCTTACAACAAATCTGATGCTTTTTCCAAGTGTTGTTGAAAGTAGAACATGATCAATTTCGCTACATACTTTAACTGATATTAACCTGTCCCCTTCGTCGAGCTTTATTGCTATTTTTCCATTGCTTGGAATATAGTGAAAATCTGCTAAGGAGTTACGCCTTATGTTCCCATGAGCAGTAACAAAAACTATATTTTGATTTTCGTCATTCTCACTTGGAAGCGGCATGATGTTAGTTATAGTTTCACCATCGCTAAGCGGGAATATATTAACAAGCGCTCTTCCACGTGCAGTTGGCTCTGCAAGAGGCAGTTTATAAACTTTTAATCTGTAAACTCGACCAGTATTAGAAAAGAATAAAAGGCTAGTATGAGTATTTCCAACAAATAATTTTGTGATTACGTCCTCCTCTTTTAATCCCTGTCCTAGCTTTCCTTTTCCACCACGATGTTGGGTTCTATAGTGAGAGAGCTTCACACGTTTGATGTAACCATTCATAGTTACGGTCACTACCATATCTTCTTGTGGAATTAGATCTTCAGCTTCAATGTCCATGTCTGATTCTTCTATTGAAGTTCTTCGAGGTACGGCAAATCTATTCTTTATTTCTTGTAAATTGTTTTTTATTTCTTGCATCAATTTCTCTTCTGAGCCAAGAAAAGCAATATATTCTTTTATCAGGCTAAGCATTGAATTTAACTCATTTTCTAATTTGCTTTTTTCAAGGCCTGTTAAGCGTTGCAATTTCATGTCAAGAATAGCTTTTGTTTGCAGCTCAGTTAATCTATATACTCCATCTTTCAAAAAGCTCACACTGTCTGAGATTAGTTCAATAATCGTGTTTATTTCAGCTGAGGTTTTCCATTCCTTGTTTAAAAGCTCTCTGCTTGCTTCTTCAGGATCTTTTGCACCACGGATGATTTTTATCACTTCATCTATGCTGAGGACCGCAATGTAGAGCCCTATGTATATATGAGCTTTTTCCCTCGTTTTTCTTAAACGAAATTCTGTTCTCCTGATTAATACTTCTTTTCTAAAATCAATGAAAGCAGCTATGATTTCTTTCAATGACATCAAAGCAGGCCTGTTATTGTTGAGGACTAAAGTATTAACACTAAAACTACTTCTTAGTGGAGTTAGTCCCAATATTTGATTAAGTATAAAACTTGCTTCAGCATTTCTTCTGAGGTCAATTACTACTCTAATACCAGACTTATCAGACTCATCCCTAATTTCTGTTATGCCATCAATTCTTTTTTCTTTTACAAGCTCACCTATCTTCTCAATTAATTTTACTTTATTTACCTGGTAAGGTATTTCATCAATCACTATTGCTTGCCTATCTTGTGGCAGGTCTTCCATGTGAGTCTTGCCTTGCACAACAATTGATCCACGACCCGTTGCAAATGCTGATCTTATTCCAGACCTTCCAAGAATCGTTCCTCCAGTTGGGAAATCCGGTCCTGGCATCACTTCAAGTAACTCATCCAAAGTAACTTCAGGATTATCTATATATAACATACAAGCATCTATTATTTCTCCAAGGTTGTGAGAAGGAATATTGGTTGCCATACCAACTGCAACACCGCTTGCACCATTTACCAATAGATTCGGAAATTCTGCAGGCAGTACAACAGGCTCTGTTTCATTTCCATCGTAGTTTGATCTGAAGTCAACTGTATCTTCATCAATATCATTCAGTAAAAAATGCGATACTCTGTGGAGCCTTGCTTCTGTATATCGCATTGAAGCTGGTGGATCTCCATCTATTGAACCAAAGTTACCTTGCCCATCGATAAGCGGTAAAAGAAGAGAAAAATCTTGAGCCATCCTGACCAAAGAATCGTAAATGGCTGCATCACCATGTGGGTGATATTTTCCCATTACATCCCCGACTATACGAGCTGCTTTTTTATACGGTTTACCGGCATCGAACCCAGCCCTCGACATTGCGTATAATATGCGCCTATGAACAGGTTTAAATCCATCTCGCACATCAGGTATAGCTCGACTTATGATCACACTCATTGCATAGGAGAGATAAGAATCTTCTAGCTCTTTCACTATTGAAACTGGTACTATGTTGTCTTGCATTTTCTATACTTTGATTGAAATAATTGTAATATTAATATTCAACTAGGCTAATGGGCAATGACAGACTTGAACTGCCGACCTCCTCGGTGTAAACGAGATGCTCTACCAGCTGAGCTAATTGCCCCTCTAGATATAATTCTATAGTTCAATGTTGTTGTTGTAAACAAAAATAGCGATACAAGCAACTCTTATGGAATCGCTGGGTGCGCACTATGGAGTTGTATAAATTTTAGTCTTGCTGCTACCTTGTATAAAGGTATTCTTTCACTTGCATTTTTTGACATGTTCAACAACTTTGAATAACATGCTGTGGCATTTTTAAAATCTGAGAGCTTATCTAGAATAACAGCTAAATTATAGGTATAAAAAATATTGTTTTGATCTAAAGAAATTGCTGCTTTCATATATTCTTTAGCTTTTACGTAATCCCCTTTTTTCATATAGATCAAACCTAAATTTGCTGATAAAGGGGCGCTATTTCTGAGTGTATCATACAATTTCAACATTTCACTCAATGCTAAATTAGGATCATATTGTGAGATTATCGTCAGAAAGTTCTTTAATACATAAGGGTTGCTAGGATATTCTTTTAACAGTCTTGTGTAAATCTCTACAGCTTTTTTAAATTCTTTGTTAGCGTAATAGATATTCCCTAGTCCAATTAAAGCACTTTCATGATAAGGAAATTTTGCGATAATCTGATTGAGGAGAGAAGTAGCTGTTTCACTATCTCCTAACTCAAAGGAATCTTTTGCTTTTTTTAAAATAGAGTATATGTCAAAATTCTTGCCAGAATTCTGCGAAATTTTGATATTAAATTTGTCACTTTTTCTCTCGATAACATCAAGATCTTTATATTTTTTATCAGCTTTTATATGCTTGACAACACTATCAAAGACCTTCTGTATCTCCAAATTTTCACTAGCATAGGTAACAGAAGACCTCCATAAAATCACAACGCAAATTAACATGCAGACAAACATAGATCCTAGTGTTGTGGCATTGGCTGCAGCGCGTAACCAGTAAATCTTATTTCTTTGAACTATACGCAACACATTACAAATTCATAAATGCTACATTACTTATCTAATATAATAATAAAGATATTATTAATTGGCAGATACTATTTAGAATGAGTTAAAAGAGCACTTCTACACATTCCATATGGTTGCCAATTACACTCCTCACATGCGTAGTCAAATTTCTCTAAAGACATTTTCTTTCTAATTCTTTTTACTGCTTCATTCCAGGTTAAAATCTCTCCTATTTTCATTCCTAAAATTTCCATATGCCTTCTATCTAGCTCTAAAACTTTAGCTTGTGTGGTACATTTACCTTGTTTAGTCTGGTTTGGGCAAACACTGCAAATAGTGTCAAGATTATCAACTACTTCGATTTTAGTATTAGGATCATTAATTACTTTACTTGCTATCTTTTTGTAATTTTCTACAAAACCCTGAGAATACCCATATCCTTGAAATGCAAGAGTGCACATGAAATGATGAGGACGAAATTTTATCATTTTTTCAAATATTGCAAAGCTGCTACAAGTAGAAAAATTTTTACCAAACCAGGAAGGATAAATGGTAAAACACCTACCATTATTGCTCGTTCCAGACCAAAGTAAACAGAAAGCCAACTAACACCACAAATAAAGATTACAGCTGTACCGGCCAGACAACTTAAAGAATTACACACAAATGATTTATATTTAGAGTTCAGTAATTCATTTACTTTGTTCATTACCATAACAGCAGCTAAACAGCCAATTAAATATCCACCTGTTGGTCCAAGAAAAATGTGATAACCACTAGAAAAATTCGCAAAAACAGGAAATCCTGCTGCACCAAGTGATAGATATGTAAGCACAGAATAGAATGCTGTTCTGCGGTTAAATTTAAGCCCAATGAGCATTACTCCTAAAGTTTGCAATGTGATAGGCACAGGCTGCAACGGTACGCTTATTTGAGCCATCAAGAATAAAAGTAAAACGCAAGACAATATTTCAACCAGTGTTGACCTACTGCTTGATTGTGTTATAAACATATCTTCCCAATAGAAATAACTTACTAAATGTAATATATGTGTGTAAGAGGTTTTGCAATTTAAATTTTGCTCATATTGCGCTACAATGAATTATTTATGCACTATTTAAAAATGATGAGTAAACAAGATCTATTATCGTTGATGAAAGCAAGACACAGTGGACGTTCATACGATCCTACAAAAGCAATATCTCAAAAAGAAATGGATATTTTAATAGAAGCTGTAAGGCTAACACCCTCGTGTTTTGGTGATGAACCTTGGCGATATGTGATATGCAACAAACAGAACAATCAAAGCGCATGGAAAAAATTGTTCGATTGCCTTGATGAATCTAATCAAAAGTGGGCAAAAGATGCACAAGTGTTAATCATATCTTTAAGTGCTAAAAACTTCCGAAAGCCAGACAAAGGGGGAAATTTTTGGGCTAAGCATGATACTGGTGCAGCAAATTACGCACTTATGCTACAGGCTACAGCTATAGGCTTAATGGCTCATCAGATGGGCGGATTTGACAAAGACAAAATAATAGAGAGGTTCAATGTACCTGATGATTTTAATCTAATGTCAGTGATAGCGGTTGGTTACGAGGAAGAAGGTGCCGAAGTTAAAGAAAAGAACAGAAAGCCAATAGAAGAAATATTTTTTTATGACGAATGGCCAGCGAGCTGACTTGACCATTCTTTTTTTAATATCTTAAAAATTGGATTATCTGGCAAATAATTTTTTTTCATCCTACCCTCTTCAATTGCTTGCCAATCTTTCCATGAAAGCTTTTTACTTCCCAATTCATAATCCATTCCATCCCACATATCTTCTCGAAAGCCATAAACAGCAAAGTGCCAATTATATTCATTAAAAATAGAAGTAAGATCTCGAAAATAGTGCTCTAATCCTTTTGAACAGCGATGTCCGCCAAACTCTCCAGCAAGGATCTGATAATCTGGTATATTATACTTCTCTTGGAAAATTTTTACAGGTTCTATATATAATTTTAACTTATCTTTATTCCAATACTCTACTTTTTTTCCATCAAAAGATTGAACATGTCCAGGGTAGGCAAAGTTATCCTGGTTTAATTTTAAATTTGTATAAGCAAAGGGCTCATACATGTGAAAAGAATAAAGAATATTAGAATCATCAACTGGTTTGAATTTATCAAAAGTATTAGAGTCAGCATAACTGCTGCTATCAAGTATTATTGGGGTCTCTGAGTCAACTTGGCGGACACTGTTTACCACGCTGCTATAAAAGCCAAATAGATTCTTCTGAACTTTGCTTTGTTCTACGTTATAAATAGCCGAATCTGCAGTATTATAAAGCCTTTCTGGATGTGGTTCATTTAAGATATTATATCCAACAATAGCAGGATGATCTTTAAGCTCTTTCGCAAGATCTTGCCAAAATTTTGCTGCTTGTTTTTGAAAAGCTTGATCTGACCATAAACGTAAATCATCTTTATCGTTATTATTTTGCTTCCATCTAGATCCAGGTAAGCTAAGCATCGTTAACACTACTGGTATTTTTTGTTGATGAAAAGCATCTAAAACATCTTTCAGAACTTTCAGGTCTTTGGGAATTAGGCCCTGATAACTGTCTGCATTACCTAAGAGGAAGTCACGTTGCGTAGTTTCAAATTTGTCAGGAGCAAGACGAATAAAACCAATTTTGTATTCCTTTGCTGCTTTGATTAAGTCACTATCAACTTTTCTATTGAAAACATTTGCTCCCTTTCTAACTCCAGTTTGCCAAAAGAGCATTTTGCTGTTCTCCGGTATTGACTTAGCACTCACATTACAGAAAACTATAGAATACAAAACAGCTGTAATTAGAAGAAAAATTTTCACTTATATAATTTTGCTATAATGGTAAGTAACCTAACAGACAAGATCCCGTTTGTAAAGATGCATGGTACTGGCAATAGTTTTGTTATCATAGACTCACGTTCAACAAATAATTTAGACTGGAATTATAGACAAATTGCTGATCAAGGCAGTTGTGATCAAGTGATAATTATAACAATGTCTAATGCTGCAAACTGCTTTATGCATATCTACAATGCTGACGGTAGTCGAGCTGAAATGTGTGGAAACGCAGCACGCTGTGTTGGATATTTGATAATGTTAGAAAAAGGTACTGAATATATCACTATTGAGCTGATAAATAATCGTATCTTAGAATGTTTTAAAGTAGGTGATAAATCAATAAAGGTCAATATGGGTAAACCACTGCTTAAATGGAATGAAATTCCTCTTTCTTGTGAATGCGATCCCCTTTATCTACCTATAGAGCTTGAAATGCTGAAAGAGCCAGTTGCAGTAAATATTGGTAACCCTCATATAGTTTTTTTTGTTGATAACATAAGCGAAATACCATTGCAGAATTTAGGACCAAAGCTAGAAAATCACGAATTATTTCCTCAGAAAACAAATGTTAGTATTGCACAAATAGAAAAATCTGGAGAAATAAACTTAAGAGTTTGGGAAAGAGGAACAGGTATTACTGCTTCATGTGGTAGTGCGGCTTGTGCAGCATTTGTTGCATCTATACTTCGTAAGTGTTTGGCTACTAAACAAACTTCAGTGCATTTACCAGGAGGTCAGTTACTGATTGAGTGGTCAAAAAATATACTGATGACTGGGGATATAGGGTTTTTATGACCTAGGCTAGGCACTGACACTCATTACTTCTAACACCTTTTTACCAATCACAGCAGGGGTTTCTGCAATTGCAATTCCAGCACTGCGCATAACCTCTAACTTTGCACCAGCACTTCCGCCACTAGAGGAGATAATAGCCCCAGCGTGCCCCATACGTCTTCCTGGAGGTGCTGTTTGACCTGCTACAAAACCAACGATTGGCTTTTTAGTTTTTTCTGTTTTCACAAAATGTGATACATCCTCTTCTTCGTTTCCACCTATTTCACCAATAACTACAATACCATGAGTATCGTCATCTTTTAAAAAGAGCTCCATACAGTCAACAAACGTCATACCATGAACAGGATCCCCTCCAATTCCTATACATGTTGACTGACCAAGACCAACAGCGGTTGTTTGTGCTACCGCTTCATAAGTTAAAGTTCCAGAACGAGACATAATTCCTATATGTCCACGTCTGTGAATATGTCCTGGCATAATTCCTATTTTGCATTCTTCGGGTGTAATAACCCCTGGACAGTTTGGGCCAATCAATCGACTGTTTGAACCAGCGAGAGCGTGCTTTACCTTTACCATGTCAAGTATAGGAATGCCCTCTGTGATGCAAACTATTAATTCTATCTCTGCATCTATTGCCTCAAGTATTGCATCAGCTGCAAATTTAGCAGGTACATATATTACCGTAGCATTCGCATCAGTTTTTTCTCTAGCTTCTGCTACGGTATTAAAAACTGGTAAATTAAGGTGAGTGCTTCCACCCTTGCTAGGAGTTACACCGCCAACCATTTTGGTTCCATAGCTAATTGCTTGTTCTGAATGAAATGTACCTTGTGCACCAGTAAAGCCCTGGCATATTAATCTTGTATCTTTATTTACTAAAACAGACATACTCTACTTCACCTCTTGTACTATTTTCTGTGCAGCCTCGTCAAGTTCGTCTGCAGCAATAATATTTAGCCCTGACTCTTCTAAAATTCTTTTTCCTTCTTTAAAGTTAGTGCCTGATAATCTAACCACTAAAGGGACCTTAATATCTATTTCTTTTGCAGCTTCAACTATTCCATTTGCAATGATATCACAACGCATTATACCGCCAAATATATTAACCAAAATTCCTTGTACATTACTATCAGATAATATAATTTTAAATGCTTCAGTGACAGTTTCCTTACTTGCTCCACCACCAACATCTAGAAAGTTAGCAGGCTCTGCTCCATAGTACTTTATTATATCCATTGTTGCCATAGCAAGACCTGCACCGTTCACCATGCAACCAATATTGCCATCCATTTTGATGTAACTAAGTCCATGTTTTGAAGCTTCTATCTCTTCTTTAACTTCTTCATCATAATCACGAAGCTGCACGATTTCTGGATGACGATATAAAGCGTTGTCATCAAAATTAATTTTAGCATCAAGTGCAACAAAATCCCCGGAATTTGTTTCAACTAGTGGGTTAATTTCTATTTGGCTTGCATCAGTTGTAATAAACGCATCATATATATTTTTTGCAATATTTGTTATTCTTTCTATTTGTTCTGAATTCAAATTAAAATTATTGGCAAGTTTACTGTTATCAAGATTTGTAAAACCAGTAGCAGGGTCAATATCAAATTTCACAATTTTTGTAGGAGAATTTTTTGCCACTTCTTCAATATCCATTCCACCTTCTGAGGAAAATATAAATACTAACCTACTGAGCTTTGGATCAACTACTAGACTCAAATAGTACTCTTTTTTAATGCTTGAACCTTCTTCAATGTATACTTTCTTTACCTGCTGTCCACTAGGCCCTGTTTGATGAGTAACTAAAGTTATGCCAAGCATGTCCTTTACAAGTTGTTGAGCTTCTTTAGTTGACTTTGCTAGCTTTACGCCACCAGCCTTACCCCTACCACCTGCATGAATCTGAGCTTTAACCACAAACACGTCAGATTTTAGTTGATTTATTTGAGTTTCTACTCCTTCTGCAGATGTAGCAACAAAACCCTTTGGTACCGGGACATTAAACTTGTGTAAAATTTCCTTTGCTTGATATTCGTGAATATTCATAAGATAACTAATTATTAACCTTAGTAAAAACTACCAACCATAACGCTGTCTTCTGCATTCTTGCTGATATCTCTTTTTCCTTGCTTCAGCTTTTTTTTTAGCTGTTTTCTCTGATTTCTTTTCGTGATATTTTTTTTTCATTTTGAGCCCTCTTCCTTCCTTTTGAATTATTTTTTTCAACAGTGGAAGAGCTCTATCTACATCACCATAATGGACTGATACTTCAATCAAACTCTATACCTCCTTCGGTAATCACTTCAAAATCCATTTATAAATTAGAAAATTAACATTGTCAATTATTTTATAAACTTGAGCGATAGAATATGATATGCAGTGATTTATATGAAAAAAGCTTCATTCTGCTGTCAATCATTTACTTGCTGATAAAAATTGCTCTTAGGTTACAGTGCTCTTGTAATTTTTCTAATCTCGGGGCGGAGAGATTTGAACTCCCGACCCTTTGGTCCCAAACCAAATGCGCTACCAGGCTGCGCTACGCCCCGACTTCTTTACTAAGAGTATCGATAGTTCGGAAAAATGCAAGTTTCATTTATTTCTTTTAGGAAAAATATAATGCAGATTTCTTTATATAGAGTGTCAAGTTGCACTAGCCATATTAAAAAATCTAGCTATACCAATTGGTGAAGGTTAATGCAGCAACTACAGCAGTATCAACTCTCAAAATTCTTTTTCCTAGACTCAGTTTCTGACAAAATTTATTGGCAGAATCAAGTTCGCAAGATGAAAAACCACCTTCGGGGCCAACAATAATAGCAACGTTTTTCTTGCCTTTTAGAACTTTGTTAGGAGGTTTTCCTTCACCTGTTTCATCACACAAAACAAAATTTTTATTCTGAGAATCGGGTAATTCATAAAAATCAATGGGAAGCAAAATCTCTGGTATACATACTGTAATTGCTATTGAATGATGGAGAGACATACTCCATTATTTTAGCACGAAGTAACAAATTCAATGAATTAGTTCTTCAAGAATAATTTAAACTTTTACAGTAGGAGTAGTCTCATGAAACATTATAGCGGGTTAGATGTCTCACTCAAAGAAACTTTTATTAGTATCATTGATGAGAAAGGAAAAATTGTTAAAGAAGGGGTTGTTGCAAGTGAAAGCAGTGCAATAGCTGAGTTTCTGCTTGGTCAAAACAAAAAATACGAGTCCATAGGAATAGAAAGCGGGCAATTATCAATATCGATGGCAAAGAGTTGAGGAATCTTGGATTACCAGTAACTTGTGTAGATGCAAGGCATATGGCAGCAGCATTATCTGCGAGAATCAATAAGAATGATAAAAATGATGCAAGAGGCATAGCACAAATGATGAGAGTTGGGCTATTTAAGGAGGTATTAGTAAAATCAGACGAAGCTTGTCAGGTTAAAATAATACTTGGAAGCAGAAGACAATTAATACGTTGCAGAGAGCAAATTGCGGGAACAATAAGGGGATTACTGAAAATATACGGGATAAAAGTTAATCAACGTCTTAGTTCTGCAAACTTTGCTTTAAAAGTGCAAGAAATGGTTAATAATCTAGATGAAATTAGCCAAACCTCAATTGAATCATTAGTACATAGTTTAGAAATAATAGAAGAATCAACAAGAAAACTTGATAAAATGCTCTCAGAACAAAGCAAAAAAGATGAGGATTGTAAATTATTAACTACTGTTCCAGGAGTTGGTATTATAGTAGCAATGACATATAAAGCTGCAATAGATGATCTGCATAGGTTTGAAACATCTTATACAGTTGGAGCCTATATGGGATTAAGTCCAAGACAGTACGCTTCTGGTGAGATTGATCGACACGGAAGTATATCAAAAATGGGACCAGTGGACTGTAGGAATATGTTATATGAAGCCGCGCAGGTCTTACTGGTAAAATGTAAAAGGACATTTAAATTAAGAAGCTGGGGATTGAAGCTTAAAAAGAAAAAGGGCATGAAAAAAGCAATTGTTGCAGTAGCAAGAAAATTAGCCGTGATTATGCACAAGATGCTAATCGATAGAAAAGAGTTTTGCTATCAATAAACACTAAAGAAGTATAAAACGATAATTTTACTGAAAGTAAAGATAGCAATGCCGATGGAAGGGATAAGCAAGAGGATAAGTTGAAGCATAGACTTCGTGGCGTACATGTTGCCGTCCACTTCCGCCTAACAAGTATAGTGCGGCTTGGCTACAATATAAATTAGCCATATTAGACCGCGGAGAGAACAATGGAAGCATGCTACTTTTAACTTATGTAAAATCATTAAGACTATAGAGGAAAAGAATGATACCTTAGTTTTTATAAGCTTAATGAATATGTGGATAAATACTTTAAGTTTGTGTGGACGTATTTATCCACATATTCATTGGCTACATAGTTTAAAAGAGATTAATTGGAAATTAGTGTTGATGTTTTTATTGCCAATAAAACCTCTTTTGATTGAATAAGATAATACAATAATAAATAAAAGGTTGTATTAGAGCTGAATTTTACATCAAAAAATATTTTTCATGATACAAAAAATTATTGTTGACTTTTATGCAATTAGAGAACTTATCCACAGCTACATCAATTAAGAGACTTTAGATTAGGGGTTATAACTTCTTTATTTCTCCATAATTAAATTTGTTTGTGAACGCAAATCTGAATCAAATACTAGATTAAAACTGTCAGCACGCTTTTGATCTTCTGCAATTTCTTGGTCAATTTCCTCAGCGTCATAGCCTAGTTCTGAAACTACTTCTGATCGACTCTTAAAACCATTTCTTACTGCCATCTGCTGTGCTTGCTGGTCTTTTAGTGGGTCTACCCAATCAAATCCCTGTGGTATCCATTTTACTTCTTTTAATGTCTGCTCATCGTTTGCAAAAATTTTCCCAGATAAAAGTGCAAGTTCAATCCATCTATTCCATATAGGCCTACAAAATTGGAATACCATGATATTATGTTGTAACATAGAGCAACGACGACGAAACTCTATCAATCCTGCCCTAATAGATGAATAATTGACATTGGTTAAATCCCCTGTAAGCTGTTCGTAGGTAATTCCTATACCAATAGCAATTGCTCTAAGCTGCTGTCTCATAAAGGCCTCATAGCTTCCACCAACATCAGATGGTTCTGAAAATTTAATATCCTCACCTGGATCTAAAAGTTGCATAGTTCCTGGTTCAAGTCCTGATAACGCAACTCCATGCTCATTTGATTCACTCTCTCCCATAATATTTGCTTCAGGATCAAGTCGTGTAATAAATCCCGCAAACATTGCCGCAGTTTTCTTTCTAATACCAATTCCCGTTACACGGGAAACAGATAGACAATAATGGAAGAAAAGCCATAATGAAATAAGTGAAATAGTTTAGGTATAAATGGCACTCAGATCAAAATTATTGGATGAAGAAGTAGTAAAATCAGCAAAAGAGATGCTGAAGAAAGTAAGGAATAATGCATATGTTTCAAAAAAACTAAACGCTGTAATTGCAGCAAAAAAGTACAGTATAACGTCTGTAGCAAAAATATATTGCATTTCAAGAAAGGCACTAACTTCGTGGATAAAACTCTTGAAATTTGGCAGAGAAGAAAAACTGTTTGCTCCTCGATCACGCCGAAGAAAAACTAAATTAAATCAGGCTCAACTACAGCAAATTGAAGCATGGATAGAAGAAAACCCTAATATTACCATTAAAGAAATGAGAATAAGAATACAGGAAAAGTTCGACTTAAATATTAGCAAATCTACAGTACACCGCCATATGCAAAAGATGAAATTTTCATATATTACACCAAGACCAGTACACAACGTACAAGATAAAAGTAAACAAGAGGAATTCAAAAAAAAATCTCAATGAAGTTATTGGAAAGTATCCTGAAAAAGAGCTATTTTTCTTTGATGAATCAAGGTTTGGCACACATTCGAAAGTTGGGCATGGATGGTTTAAAAAAGGTACTAGAACTCGGGTTAAAATAAAGTTAGGTAGGCATAATTTTTATCTCTACAGTGCAGTTAATCCTAAAAATGGAGAGAGTTTTAGCTTATTTGCACCAAATGTTAACACTGATTGCATGAATATATTTCTTGAGCAAATGTTGCAATATCTAGGGACAAGAGAAGCTGTTCTTGTTATGGACTGTGCTAGTTGGCATAAGTCAAAAAATTTAAAGGTACCTAAAAACATTGAGATTATATACCTACCTCCATATTCACCTGAACTTAATCCTGTTGAGAGGCTTTGGTTATATATAAAACAGAACATTTTGCGCAATAAAATATACAGTACTATTGCTTTGCTTGAGAGCACTTTATGCAAATTTCTTACCTCTCTTGCTACTTCTACAATTAAACAACTCTGCTCTGTTTCCTATTTGACTCCACAACAATGAGAATTGGTATTACCAACAAAAACTTAGCATAACTTTCATGCTCAAAAAATTCCTGAATTCCAACATCAAGTGCTGGAATGATACCGTCATACCTGTTGGAATATGGATGTAGCCTTACCTCACACTCCTGTCATCCCAGTATCTTTATTTTTCATTCAAGTAGCTGACACTGGGATCCAGGAAATTTGATTGGATATTAAGTTTATGAGCATAGAAGCAGCTAATTTTATGTTAAAACACAACATTTTTGATGAGGCTGTATTAAGAGATGGATCCCAGTGTCAGCTACTTGAATGACACCTTTGCTATCTTCAAAAATGAATGCTCGTACAGCTGTGTGTCAGCTACTTACATAACGCCTCTCTAAAATTACTTTAGTTACAAATATTAAGAAATTTACTAAACGAAGAAAAAAGGCAAAAGAATCCCCGTGTGACGAGTTTTAATAATTTAAATTGATAATGTGATAACAAGCGTGTTTTGGCTGAAGTAGAAAAAATTTAAAAAACATGCAGCCGCTATAATTTTTGTGTAATTTGCCAATAAATATCTGAATTTTGTCATTGAGCCTGCAGGTCAAAAACAAGGATAAATACTCTTAGTATCATAGTAAAGGGAATGACGAAATTTGTAAAGTAGTTTTTACTCAAATGACGCCCAGGCAAAAACTATATGGTTATGCAAAAACCTATTTTTAAAACTGTTAATGTAATATAGAAAAAACCTCACCTTCATTAATAATAGATTACTTACCAATCGGATAATCACCAGTGAAACAAGCATCGCAATATTGCGGTGTAGCGTTGTTACGTTTTTCTTCTTTAACAGCCCTGTATAGTCCATTAATACTCAAGAAGGCTAGGCTATCTATTCCTATAACTTCCTTAATTTCCTCTACAGATTTATTTGCAGCAATTAAATCTTTGCACTCTGGCGTATCTATTCCATAAAAACAAGAATGCTTAATTGGTGGGCTTGAAATTTTGAGGTGAATCTCTTTTACTCCTGCATCCTTTAGCATAACTATTATGTTTGTTAACGTACTACCACGCACTATACTATCATCTATTAAAATTATGTTTTTGCCTTTCAAAGTGTGCTTATTAGCATTGAATTTTAATTTTATTCTAACTTTACGTACTTCAGCGGTGGGTTGTATAAAAGTTCTTCCTATGTAATGATTACGAATTATCCCCAGTTCCATAGGTAATCCTGAATGCTTTGCATATCCAATAGCTGCAGGTATTCCAGAATCAGGTATTGGTACAACCATATCTACATTGTTTTTTGGTGGGCTCTCTTCTGCAAGTATTCTTCCTATTTCTTTTCTTATATCATATATGGACCTATTCTCCATTATGCTGTCTGGTCTCGAAAAGTAAACGTATTCAAAAATACAAAAACTTGATTTTTGCTGTGGGAAAGGAAACATTGAGGCTAGCTTACTATCCGAACTGATGGTAACTAATTCGCCTGGTTCTATTTCTCTAACAAACTCTGCATTTATTATATCAAGAGCACAAGTTTCAGATGTAAGAACGTAAGAACCGTTTAACTTTCCTAAAACAAGAGGCCTGATTCCAGATGGATCACGTACTCCAATAACTACTTCTTGATTGATTGCCACAAAAGAATAAGCACCTTGTATTTGCTTTAATGCATATATAAAACTCTCTAAAAAGCTATCTTTTTCACCGCTTGCTGTCAGATGCACTACTACTTCTGTATCAATATCTGACTGAAAAACGCACTCTTGTTTGATTAATTGTTCGCGTATCGGAGAAATATTAATTAAATTACCATTATGTGCTATGGCAAAATCCCCAAATTTGCCACTTTTGCCAAACATGGGCTGCACTCCAAATTTACTACCACTTGTTGAGTATCGAACATGACCTATTGCACAATCTCCAGGTAAGGATTTCTTTATTTCATCTATATCATCAAATACACTGCTCACTTGACCTTGAAAGTGATAAGAGTGCAGCTTATCGTTGTTACTGGTTACTACGCCAAAAGACTCTTGACCTCTATGCTGCAAAGCGTGGAGAGCAAGTATAGAGTTAAAGGCAGCACTTTGGTTACAACTTATGCCAAATACCCCACACTCCTCATGTACTTCATCAAGCATGAAAAATATTAAATAAAGCCTGATTGTACTTTAGTAGAGGCAAAGTACAAGAATTTTATTTGTTAATCCCTTTCAAAGTTGAAGCTTTCTACGGTAGTTTTGATGTATACCAGAAAGTAGGTTATACGCAATTAACCAATTTTGAGATTTTCGACAATTTTTTAGCACTGAAGAGAAAAAGATATTTTTATTGACTTATCTATGTATTAAAGTAATCACTAAAAAGTTTTAGTGGTTATGGTATATAATATGTCTAATACCAATTCCCGTTACACGGGAAACAGATAGACAATAATGGAAGAAAAGCCATAATGAAATAAGTGAAATAGTTTAGGTATAAATGGCACTCAGATCAAAATTATTGGATGAAGAAGTAGTAAAATCAGCAAAAGAGATGCTGAAGAAAGTAAGGAATAATGCATATGTTTCAAAAAAACTAAACGCTGTAATTGCAGCAAAAAAGTACAGTATAACGTCTGTAGCAAAAATATATTGCATTTCAAGAAAGGCACTAACTTCGTGGATAAAACTCTTGAAATTTGGCAGAGAAGAAAAACTGTTTGCTCCTCGATCACGCCGAAGAAAAACTAAATTAAATCAGGCTCAACTACAGCAAATTGAAGCATGGATAGAAGAAAACCCTAATATTACCATTAAAGAAATGAGAATAAGAATACAGGAAAAGTTCGACTTAAATATTAGCAAATCTACAGTACACCGCCATATGCAAAAGATGAAATTTTCATATATTACACCAAGACCAGTACACAACGTACAAGATAAAAGTAAACAAGAGGAATTCAAAAAAAAATCTCAATGAAGTTATTGGAAAGTATCCTGAAAAAGAGCTATTTTTCTTTGATGAATCAAGGTTTGGCACACATTCGAAAGTTGGGCATGGATGGTTTAAAAAAGGTACTAGAACTCGGGTTAAAATAAAGTTAGGTAGGCATAATTTTTATCTCTACAGTGCAGTTAATCCTAAAAATGGAGAGAGTTTTAGCTTATTTGCACCAAATGTTAACACTGATTGCATGAATATATTTCTTGAGCAAATGTTGCAATATCTAGGGACAAGAGAAGCTGTTCTTGTTATGGACTGTGCTAGTTGGCATAAGTCAAAAAATTTAAAGGTACCTAAAAACATTGAGATTATATACCTACCTCCATATTCACCTGAACTTAATCCTGTTGAGAGGCTTTGGTTATATATAAAACAGAACATTTTGCGCAATAAAATATACAGTACTATTGCTTTGCTTGAGAGCACTTTATGCAAATTTCTTACCTCTCTTGCTACTTCTACAATTAAACAACTCTGCTCTGTTTCCTATTTGACTCCACAACAATGAGAATTGGTATAAGCAAGTAGGTAAACAAGGTGAAAGTAATCTTATTTTAGAGCCTGAACAGTTCTCTAACAGCTTCTTCAATAGTCAACAGAGTAGTTCATCAAATCCAAAATTACCGACTATAAGTCGTAAAGATAGGCATATGGATTTAACCAAGAAAAGGTACGCAAAAAACAAAGATGTTGCAGAATATCTAAGGAGTTATGACTTTGTTAAAAGAGCAGAGGAATTGTCAATAATTTATCTTTTTGAGCGAGACCCATCTTCTACGAAATTGCAAATACCATTGACTACAGATGAACAAATTCTAGTTAAAAAATTTTGTGATGAGATGATAAAAGGTATAACAGAACACGATGAGCAAGAAAGCGTTTTAAAGTACATGGAATGCATAATAGAGGATTATTTAAATCAAGGAATAAGATTAAACTCATATTACGGTAAGGATAATAAGACTGTAACAAATTTTATATTTGAAAAAATGGAAGAATTAATTAATCGCTTTCATGCAAATCCACACAATTCAACTACAAAAAATATTATACAAAAGATCACTCGTAATTTAGTGTTAAAAGGTGGGGTAGAAAAAGGATTATCTTTTTACAGCGATATTGAAGGCGGATATTACGGCTCTAATTATTTAAACGATCTTAACGAACAATGTAAGAGTAAGAAAAAAATGCTAGAGGGTCTAGCATATGAAGGTATTGTGAAAGAAAATAACAAGCAAATTGATAAATATGATCTTGAAGTAGAAGTAGATAATAAATATTTTTATATTAAGTATCCACAAGGTAGTATTGTTGAAACTGCAAGAACTTTAAATAATGAAAAAGCTAAGGATTTAGAAGTTGGCATATTTCAGATTGAGGAAAGTATAGTAAAAGTTGAAATTACAGAAGATGGAAAAAGAAATTACACAGATATCTTAAAAGGTGGTATTGAAATATTTTTTACTACTAAAATAGGAGAGATTAGTATTTATCTACGGAAAGATGGTAACAAAATGGTAGTAGAAATTGATGAGAAAAGCAAAATAAGGTTTAGCAAGTTAGAAAACAAATCAAGCTTTGGAGGGAATTGTCTTATACAGGGGAAAAGTGTTTTAGAAGTTATGGGCAAGAGTTTTGAAAATATTCCTGAGGAGTTAACTCAGACTATTAAAAACGTTCCATCTACTAGTCTTATGCAAACATGTTTACAACAACAAGAAAACTCTAGTAGGGAATTAAATTAATGTATTTTTAGGATAAGAATTAAGAAGTTAATTATAAACATCCATACGCATTCGATTGGAGTAGAGGATATGGGGCAGCAATTAGCACAAGGACTAAAGGCAAATATGGTTGTCAAATAGTGATTGATTAAATCAATTTAGAGAAGTAAATAGCAGCTTTGCAGCTTGTTTTTATGAACAAAGATAAAACGTTGTAGCCAAGTGCGCTTTCAGCATTGTGCTGAATTGCAATATCTCTGTGTTCTAACTCCTCATCACGAAACTTACTTATAGTTTCTCTTAATTCCCCATCTTCTAAATGTAAGACCTGCTTCTTGTAATGCTCTCCGATCACCTCTTCAACTGCAGCAGTGCAAGCCATAGCAGCTTTTTTACCCATCATAGCAGTTACAACACCAAATGACACCCCTAAAACATTCCAAACTGGCAACAAAACAGTAGGACGAACTCTTTGCTCCTTGATTTTCTCATTAAAATAGTGGAAATGTTTTTTTTCCTGCTCCTCCATTTCAATTATTTTGTCAATTATGGAAGATTTTTTAAGAATAAATTTTTGACCGGAATAAATGCAAATGGCTCCATATTCGCCAGCATGATTTACTCTAATTGCTTGTTCTAAAAAATTTCCTTTCAATTTTTTTATATTGCTTTCCAATGTCTCCTCCCTTTATTTCTGCATTAGTACTACTATAAACCAACATATTATAGAGTAAATAAAATTCCATGCGTACATTGCACAAACATTGTGATTACAGGAACTCAAGCAGCTATAGCAACGGCAAGAGTTACTTGACGGACTCCTCCATTCTCCTTAAAATAAGGGTGAAGATATATTATTTATCTTCAGTCTGTGCAGATAAAGCGACAAAAAGCTCAATATACTTGATGTTTAATTTTTTGCACTATGTGCACTCTATGTCTTTATAAAACTTTTACCCACATAAGCTAAAATGCGCTTATCAAAGGATTTAACACAATGAAAAACGCCAATTAAAAAAATAGGTAGTAGCTGATAGATTTTCTTTTGCCTTTTTCTCTGTTTAGTAGATTTTTTAATATTTAATTCAATTAGCCGGTACTAAGATGATAACGAGTAGTAAGCTAAACATCCGTGTAGTTATTGGTATTATCAAGATATTCCCTAATCTTCTTCAAATCTTCCCAAGCTAAGCGTTTTTGTGCTGGTTGACGAAGTAGATAGGCTGGATGAAATATAGCGGCTGTAGTAATTGAATGAGATAAATATTGGTTAGTATAAGTATGAAATCTGCCACGCAAGTTCGATATAGTCTTTGTGTTATCAAGAAGGCTATAACATGCAATTCCTCCGACAAAAATCAGAATTTGCGGTAAAATAAGAGCAATGTGCTTCTCAACAAATGGTCTGCACATATCAAGCTCTAGGTCAGTTGGTTTTCTATTACCTGGTGGACGCCAAAACACCGCGTTGCTTATGTACACCTTAGTGCGGTCCAAACTAATTGCACTGAGCATCTTATCAAGCAGCATTCCGCTTGCACCACAAAATGGTATGCCTTTAAGGTCTTCATTTGCTCCTGGTGCTTCACCAACAAGCATGATTTTTGCATTTGGATTACCATCGGAAAAAACAGTATTAGTTGCAGTTTTTTTTATTTCACAACCCTCAAATGACTTAACTGCACTTCTTAGTTCATCTACACTACCACATTCACTTGCAAGTTTCCTTGCTTCAATGATCCAGTCACTTGGGAACATGGCTTTTTTCTGCTCGATGACAGAAGACTGTACAGCTCTCTCATTTTCCATTTTTTTTTCCTCTTCACTTTCAGTTAGTGTGCAATCAACTCCCACTTCATGATAGAACTTCAACAATTCTAGATCTTCATTGCTCATAGTGTCTCTTAACCTTTTGTGCTTTTTTCATAGCCAAATCATACTTCAACTTAGATAAATGTCTAATGTATAATATACCATTTAAGTGATCCAATTCATGCTGAATACACCTTGCAAGCCAACCACTAGCTTTTAGCGTCTGTTCTTCGTTATTTAAGTTTTTATATTTTACAGTTAAATATTTTGGACGCTTGATTTCATGGCTTTGCTCCGGAATTGAAAGACATCCTTCGCTCATAATCACTTGTTCATCGGATAATTCCTTAACTTCAGGATTAATCATGCAAAACTTACCAACTGAATCATATCCTACTAACTCATCTCCAGCCTTTTCTGTCTGAACGTCCATGACAAAAATTCTCTTCAGCACTCCAACTTGTACTGCAGCAAGACCAAGACCTTCTGCATCGTACATAGTTTCGAACATGTCGTTTACTAATTCTTTAATTTTATCGGTTATATCTGTTACTTCACTGGCGCGTGTAGTTAATCTTTCGTCAGGGGCAATTACAATTGGTAACTTAGACATAAAAATTGTAATTCTGTGTTTTATTTTTCTTTTTGTCTAGGTATATTAAAATGTTGCTACATTTATGATAGAAATATAAATTCATTCAGGGAAGCTACAATTTAAATGGAATCGCATCATAAGGTCAACCAATGTACTCTGCAGTAATAACAAAACCAAAGCAGAATGTTTTTGCTGTTTTAGACGTGGGTACAACAAAAATTATCTGTCTCATTGTTAAAATCAATAGCAATTTTAGCTATAAAATAATAGGAGTGGGTTATAAAAGTGCAGAAGGTATAAATGGTGGATCAATAACTGACGCAAAGCATGCAAGTTACTCTATTTCATCAACTGTAGGTTTAGCTGAACAAGTATCAGAAGAGACTATAGACCAGATATATGTGAATGTGGCTGGATGTGGGATTTCGTCTTTTAACGTACATAACGAAATAATTGCAGCTAATCACGAAATTTTAGACCGAGATATAAAACGTGTAGTCTTTCAGACATTTGAGAAATATATCGAAGAAAATGTTATAATTCACAATATACCACTTAAATATCACTTAGATGATATGACTGACATAAAGGAGGTCAGTGGATTATATGGAAAAAGATTGTCTGCTGATGTTAATGTTGTCACTGCTTCGCGTCCAGCTCTTACCAACATTGAAAATTGCATAACTAATAATAGTGGGATAAGTATGGCTGGTTGTGTTGCTTCTGCATATTCTGCAGGTCTTGCTTGTCTAAGTGAAGATGAAAAAGAGCTAGGAACTGCCGTTGTTGACATAGGAGGTGGATGCACTGCAATTGGAATTTTTAAGAGAGGAAAACTTGTGTACACAAGCAGCATTCCAATTGGTGGCATTCACATTACCCGAGATATAGCTTATGGACTATGCACAAGTATAGAGCATGCTGAACGCATAAAAATACTATACGGTAGCACTATTGTAACTTCAATAGATGAGAATGAATGTATTGCAGTGCAAAGTAATGAAAGCGATGAACCAACTCAAGTGTTTAAGTCTGAACTTGTTAACATCATAAGACCAAGGATTGAGGAAATACTTGAGCTGATAAGAGAACAATTTCAAGAACAGAAAGATCCAATTAATAAAGTAGTGATCACAGGTGGAACCAGTCAACTCACAAGCATGAAAGAAATTGCAAGCTATATATTCAATAAACAAGTCCGTATCGGATGCCCTGAATCTTGTAGCGGTCTTGATGGCGAATACGACAAAAATCCTGTATTTTCTGCTGCTTTAGGCTCTATAAAGCTAATAGTTGACACCTTTTATAGAAATAATTCTGGAATGCTTGGTCACGATGGCAAAATAAGTAAGTTATACCATTGGGTTAAATCAAAAGTCACAGTCTAGATTTTTGTCTTTATCTCTTAATATACAAATGGCTTGATCTAGGAGCTTATTTTTATAGTATTATTACACTGATGTATCCGTAAGAGAAGCAGAAAATTACAATAAAAACGTAAGAAACATGAACATAACTATACATTCACAAGAAGATTTTGACTTTATGCGTAAAGCTGGCAGGCTTGCAGCTGAAACCCTTGATTTTATTGCACCATACGTCAAAGTAGGGGTAACAACTAATGAATTAAATGATCTATGTCATAATTTTATAATCAATGCAGATGCAATTCCAGCACCACTGAATTATAAGGGATATCCGAAATCAATTTGTACTTCGAAAAATGCTGTTGTATGTCATGGTATTCCTGATGATAAACCTCTTAAAGATGGAGATATTTTAAATATTGACGTTACAGTGATTTTAAATGGCTGGTATGGTGATACAAGTCGCATGTTTTGGACTGGTAAACCCTCAATAAAAGCAAAGCGTTTGTGTAATGCTGCCTACAATGCGCTAATGGAAGCGATAAAACAAGTTAAGCCCGGCAATAAGTTAAATGAAATAGGATTTGCTATAGAAAAATATATTGAAGATTTTGGATATTCTATCGTACGCAATTATTGTGGACATGGCATAGGAAAGGTTTTTCATGCTCCACCAAATGTTGTACATTTTTATGATGAAGGTGAGGATCTTATCTTAAAAGAAGGCATGTTTTTTACGGTAGAACCAATGATCAATGCTGGAAAACATGAAACTCTGCTCAGCAAGCTAGATGGCTGGACAGTGACAACACGTGATCTTTCACTTTCTGCACAGTTTGAGCATACGCTTGGAGTCACAAAAGATG
Source organism: Wolbachia endosymbiont (group B) of Eucosma cana (assembly GCF_947250645.1). NCBI lineage: Bacteria > Pseudomonadati > Pseudomonadota > Alphaproteobacteria > Rickettsiales > Anaplasmataceae > Wolbachia > Wolbachia endosymbiont (group B) of Eucosma cana. Next base: position 1,287,725 of record NZ_OX366334.1, on the reverse strand, counting down.
GAGTTGAAATATTTACACTATCACCTAAAAATTGGCATTTTCCACCTTATGATTAGATTTTTTAAACACTTGGTTTTTGAAAAAATCTAACTCTTAACTTGTGATATAGCAACTAACCCAATTAGTGCACAGAAAATCATGTAAAAACTTGCTAAAGTTCCTTGTCCTGTAACTTTGATAATAGTTGTGCATATAAATGGTGCAAGACCACCAAAAAATCCCGAAGCTATATTTCTTGATAAACCAAATCCACTGTATCGTACCTTTATTGGGAATAATTCGCACATAAACGCGCTAACAGGACCAAGAGAAGCAGCTATTGGGATTATAAAAAGAACGTGCGCCATTATGGTGAGCAAATTATTACCACTTAGTATCATTGAAAAAACTGGATAACTTACTACTATAAAAGTCACAAATGCAAATTTCATGACTCTTTTTCTCCCTACCTTATCAGAAAGCATTGCAAATAGTATAGTCAATCCTCCAAGTGCAACCTGATTCAATATTTCTACTGCGTGATTAAAGTGAGTGTTTATTGTTGATGCAAGTAGATTAAAAAACACTAAATATATGTAAAGAGATGCATTCTCAACTATGTCAACTCCAATTGATATTAGAAAAGGTTTTTTATAGCCATTTAACAGTTCTTTTAACGGTAGTTCATGTGGCTTTTCCTGCTTTTTATATTCTGGGCTTTCATCGAGTATATATCTCATATATATACTGATTAATCCTATTACAAAACTGAAAATAAAAGGCAATCTCCATCCCCAAGATTCAAAATCGGATACTTTTTTGCATATAAGCACCACTATAAGACTTAATATTGAGCCAAGAATTGCGCTCAATACTTCAATACTGCCAAAGAATCCTCTTTTATTTTTAGGAGCATGCTCTATTAAAAATGGGGCATTTCCTGCCTCTCCTCCAAGAGATATACCCTGCAATAATCTTAAACATACTACCAGTACTGATGCGAGTACCCCAATGTTCTGATACCCTGGAACAAATGCAATAAGTACGGTTGATAGAGTCATCAATATGATAGAGAGAAATAGAGCAATCCTTCTTCCATATTTATCGCCAATGTGGCCAAATATAGCAGCACCAATTGGTCTTATTAAGAAACCCACTGCAAACACTCCAAAAGCTTTAAGTATGCTGACTAATTTGTCGTCTGATGGAAAAAACACATCTCCGATTATGCTTATTAGATGGCTGAAAAGCATGTGATCATACCACAACAAAGTGTTACAAATTAAACTTGATAGTATTACTTTTGTTATTTGTTGCACAAAATCTTCCGTAATTTGTTTGATATTATAGTAATATTACTTACTTTTTCAAACGTGAATTATGTAAATGTTATATTAATAATATTATCTTATTAAATTTTTATATCGTTGATTATATTTAAATATTCTTATACTATACCTATATATTTCCATATATTTTTTGGCGAGAAAGTTATTTTAATTTAAGTGCACAAAGTCTCTTGATATGACACATATTCCAGTTTTGTTAAAAGAGATGCTACTGCAATTGTCACCACACAGTGGTGGTATATATGTGGATGCCACGTTTGGAGCTGGAGGATATAGCAAAGCAATATTGGAATCCGCTGATTGCAAAGTGTATGCAATTGATAGGGATGAAACAGTTACCAAATTTTATGATGATCTGAACGTTAAATACCCTGATAGAATAAATCTATTTATTGAGAAATTTAGTAATATTAAAAATTTATTAGATAGTAATAATATTAAAGGTATCAATGGAATAGTTTTCGACGTTGGAGTTTCATCTATGCAGCTTGATAATGGAGATAGAGGATTCTCATTTCTACGTGATGGCCCACTTAACATGAGCATGGATAACTATTCTCATATGAATGCTTCGACATTTGTTAACGCTTTACGTGAAGAAGAGATTGCAAATACTATATATAATTATGGGGGTGAGCGTCATTCTCGTAAAATCGCAAGAGCGATAGTAAATGCGCGGAAGAAGAAAATTATCAAAACTACATTTGAACTTGCGGATATTGTACGTTCTGTAGTGTTTCGTGGAAAAAGCAAGATTGACCCTGCAACTAGGACATTTCAGGCAATCAGAATATGGGTAAATGATGAGCTAGGAGAGCTTGAAAAGGGTATTAAAGCTGCATCTGAGATTTTAAGTGAAAACGGCAAATTAATTGTAGTTACCTTTCATTCTCTAGAAGATCGTATAGTTAAAACCCTTTTTAAAGATTTGTGTGAACCAGGACCTACCAAGACATTCTCCCTTTTAAACAAAAAAGTGATTAAAGCAAGTTCGGAAGAAATAAATGCAAATCCGCGTGCGCGTTCAGCAAAATTAAGAGCTATACAGAGGTTGTCATGAGAACCTTCTGTATTATTTCAATAACTATGTTTTTACTATAGGGTTATTTAAGGTAAAATTACATGTCCACTCACTAAATAAATAGCTAACACAAATAAAACGTGAAATTAATTTAGTGCAAAGCAACATAAAAGTTCTTCAAGCAGAATGAAGTTATTTGAGTAATCCAAAAAAACTTGCAGTCTTACGGAGAAATACCTAAAAAATAACTCTTTGATACTAGCTAGCCAGGTTCAACTCTCTAAATAGCCGCAGTGCGTTAGCAAAATCATAGTAACGATTAGGTTTAGGTTTTTAGATAAACACACTACAATAAAATTTACTTTAGTATAAAATTATTTGCATAAGATTTTGGCAGTCTTTTAACATCTTTTGGCATTTCAATTGTGTACTTTGTGTTGTGTTTCTTTGCGTAAGATATTGCTTTTTCAAGAGAATCAAACTTTAATACAATCTGTTTTTGGGGATCTTTTGAGCCAACCCATCCCATCAAAGGTTCAATATAGTAAGAACAAGGCTCAATTTTTAGGTACCAGAATTTTGTATTACCTAAGCCAGATTGTGTTGCAGTTTTTGTTGGCTTATAAATCTTAAAAACTACTTGATCGTTAATACTCATAGCTCTTACTACGTAATCTTAAGTATATATCTAAATAAATTTTTCCACAAAGAATTAGTGTGAAAGAATGAAGTTTGAAATAAATATTTTTATGTTATATTATTAAATTATATAAAAAGGATTAGCTGAATAGGAGTAATCGATGGCACAGCAAGAAATGGTAACAATTAATGCAGAGTTACGTGATGTAAAAAAAAAGAAAGCGATTCAGGCTCTGAGGGAGAAGGGAAGTATACCTGCAGTTATATATGGTAAAGGGCATGATAACGTAAATTTGACATTGTCTGCAAAGGAATTTACTAAACAATATAAATCAGGTGCTCTTTCTGCACATTTAATAGAACTAGATATTTCAGGGAAAAAAGAATATGCTCTTGTTCGTGATATTCAATGGCATGTAGTAAAGGATACTGTGCAACATGTTGATTTTCAGTTTGTTGATAAAGGTAGTGAAATTAAAATAGATATACCTTTATCATTCATCAATGAAAGTAAATCACCAGGAATCAAATTAGGTGGAGTGCTTAATGTTTTGTGTCGTTCTATTACTGTCAAATGCTCTCCTGAGAAAATACCTCAACTCATAGAAATTGATTTGTCTGGCAAAATGATTGGTCAGTCTATACATATCAATGATGTAAAATTGCCAGAAGGTGTTAAATTTGTAGCTCATGAGGAAGAAAATTTTACCATTGTCACAATTTCTGCTGCCGATAGTGATGTTGAAGAGCCTCAAACAAAAACAGAGGAGTAGTGCATTTAATAGCTGGGCTTGGTAATCCTGGTAGTAAATATGAATTAACTCACCATAATATTGGCTTCATAGTTATTGACGCAATTCACAAATATTGGAATTTTCAATCATTTTCTAATAAAGCTGATTACTTGATAACCTCTGGCATAATTAATAATAATAAAATCATGCTGATAAAACCTTATTCATTTATGAATAATTCAGGTATTCCTATTGCAAAAATAAAAAATTTTTACAAATTATCGCTAGACAATATTGTTGTCATACATGATGATGCTGACTTAAAATTCGGAAGAATAAAAGTAAAAAAGGGCGGTAGCTCAGCAGGACATAATGGACTTAAGTCTATAGATAGCCTTATTGGTAATGATTATTGGCGTTTGAGATTTGGAGTAGGTAGGCCTGAAAATCGGAAAAGCTTAGCAGATTATGTATTATCAAAATTTGAAAATTTTGATAATGTTATCCTCTTAGTGGAAAAAATAGCAAAAAATATACACCTGATGCTACAAGGAGATAACACAGCTTTTATAAGCTTAGTTGGAAGTATAATGCACCCCATAAACTAGACCAAAAAAAAATGGTTGATCCGAGTAGGAAGGTAAAGGGGTAAAAGTATGGCAACAAAAAAATATGAACCAGAGTTAAAAGCAAAGATAGCTTTGGAAGCAATAAAAAATCAAAAAAGCACAGCTGAGATATGTAGTGAATATAAAATACCATCAACAAATCTATATGATTGGCGTGATAGAGTATTGGCAAGGTTAAAAGACCTATTTGTTGAAGAAAGTGAAAGTGCGAGAAAACAAAGAATCTTAGCGCAAGAAATAGAAAGTTTACATAAAGTAATAGGAGAATTGACAGTGGAAAATAGCTATTTGAAAAAAAAATTACTGAAATAAGCAAAAAAGATAGAGTAAGGTTTATAGAAAAAGATTCTGATCTGTCAATTAGGAAACAGGCTGATTTATTGGGGATTTGCAGATCTAGCCTATATTATAGGCCTATAATTAATAACGAAAGTGAAGTAGCAAATTTGATTCAAGAAGTATATTTGGCTTCTGATTGCCGTTATGGATATCGTAAAATTACTGCTGAAATCATAGCGAGTGGAGTAGTAGTCAATCACAAAAAAATCTTAAGAATTATGAAAAAAATGAAGATTAGTGGGCTGTATTGTAGAAAAAGATGTAATACAAGTATTAAAGAAAAAAAGCATAAAATATATCCTTATTTACTCAAAGATTTGATTATTTGTAGAGTTAATCAGGTATGGGCTACTGATATAACATATATTATGGTAGAAGGTAAGTTTATCTATTTTGTGGCAATAATGGACTTGTATAGTCGCTATATTATTGCTCATTCATTATCACCATATCTCGATGCTGGATTTTGCCTTTATACTCTCAAAGAAGCTCTAAAACAAGGTAAACCTGAGATTTTTAATAGTGATCAGGGGGTGCAGTTTACTAGCTACAACTTTATTATGGAATTAGAGCGTGCTAATATTAAAATCAGTATGGACCATAAAGGACGTTGCTTCGACAATATATTTGTTGAGCGCTTATGGAGAACTTTAAAGCAAGAAGCTATATATTATTATAGACCAAATAGTATCAGAGATTTAAATCTTATAATAAATGATTTTGTTGCTTGGTATAACTATAGAAGGCGACATCAGACTCTACATTATAAAGTTCCTGCTGATCTTTATTATCATAAACAGTAAATGAATATATTGATAAATACTTTAAATGTGTGTCGACGTATTTATCAACATATTCATTTTAAAAATCGGATCACTTTGAAAAAAATGGTCTAGACAAATGGGTGCATTATATTAATATTGGGCAAAAAGCTTGGCAGTACTTTTCTTATGACATGCTTAATGGCAAACCAGAACTTCTCAATCGGATTTAAATCTGGCGAGTATGGAGGCAAGAACAAAATTTTACACCCAATATTTGCTATCAAATTTTTCGTCCTTGCAGATTTATGAAAGCTTGCTTTATCGAGAACAATAGTCTGTTCAGGTTTTAATATAGGAACAAGTATATTTTCTACATAAGCATCAAAAATCTCGCTGTTGCAGTAGCCTTCAGGAAGCTTTAACTTTTCCTTCATTTAGTGCTCCAATTATTCTTACCCTCTTTCTTTTAAACCCTGGACAAATAACCTCTTACCTTTTTGAGACCACCCATATTCATAAAATCTGTTATCTTCTACTCCAGACTCATCTATGAATATCAAGTTTTCTTTTTCTATTCCTTCTATTTTTTTATGAACTCCTTGGGTTTCTCTTCATTCCTTTCCTGATAAAGAAAAGTTTTTTTTATATGTATAGCTTACTTTTTTAAGATAATTGTAGACTGTATCTTTGCACATGTTGCCAAATTTTTCAATTATTTTTTCAACCGTAATATCTCGGTTTTCATTCAGAAATTTGACAAAGCTATCTAAGTCTTTAATTTTATGACTATGTCCCTTTTGATAGTCTGAAGACGGTTTTATACTTCCTCTTTCTTCTCTTCTTTTCCTCCACTAGTATATAGTTTTCTATCAATTTTTAACATCTTGCTTACTTCTTCCACAAGACCTACTGGGAAACAGTATGGAACTAAATTCAGCGTGAGTTAGGTCAATAGCAGGATCAATTAAAACTTGTGTTTGAGATTTACCAGATCAGCAATTATGTTAAATCTCATGTTGTATTTCTTCTGAAAATTGCGATAGGTATGTGACATGATTTTAAAAACCTTAATTTCATGAATTTTATGCTCCACTCTCATTCTAAATGATGTCAGCTTTCGATTGTGCTCTTTTTGATCATCGGTCAGCGATTTTTTTCGATACCTTTTATATGGAATTACAACGTTACTCTGCAATTTTTGCCACCCCTGATACCCAGAATCAACATACTTGATATTCTCTTTTGACAACATTTTTTCCTGTTTTCGTATCTTAAAATCATGAATTCGACCTCTGTGTGACTTTGACACTGATAGAATTTGCCCATCTTCTTTTATAACAATTTCTGTTTTTATTGTATTTACTCTTTTCTTTCCGGAATAAGACAATTTTCTTTTCTTCCTATCTTTTGATCGTTGTATTGGTTGTTCTGTAACATCTGCTAATATTTTCAAAATTCTTTCTGGCGTCATAGTTCTATCCTTTTTTATTGAGACTTTCTTAGCCAAAAGTGGTTCCATTTTCTTGAGTAATCGGTAGATGCTTGAGTTATGAAAGTTGAATAGTTATACCAATTCTCATTGTTGTGGAGTCAAATAGGAAACAGAGCAGAGTTGTTTAATTGTAGAAGTAGCAAGAGAGGTAAGAAATTTGCATAAAGTGCTCTCAAGCAAAGCAATAGTACTGTATATTTTATTGCGCAAAATGTTCTGTTTTATATATAACCAAAGCCTCTCAACAGGATTAAGTTCAGGTGAATATGGAGGTAGGTATATAATCTCAATGTTTTTAGGTACCTTTAAATTTTTTGACTTATGCCAACTAGCACAGTCCATAACAAGAACAGCTTCTCTTGTCCCTAGATATTGCAACATTTGCTCAAGAAATATATTCATGCAATCAGTGTTAACATTTGGTGCAAATAAGCTAAAACTCTCTCCATTTTTAGGATTAACTGCACTGTAGAGATAAAAATTATGCCTACCTAACTTTATTTTAACCCGAGTTCTAGTACCTTTTTTAAACCATCCATGCCCAACTTTCGAATGTGTGCCAAACCTTGATTCATCAAAGAAAAATAGCTCTTTTTCAGGATACTTTCCAATAACTTCATTGAGATTTTTTTTTGAATTCCTCTTGTTTACTTTTATCTTGTACGTTGTGTACTGGTCTTGGTGTAATATATGAAAATTTCATCTTTTGCATATGGCGGTGTACTGTAGATTTGCTAATATTTAAGTCGAACTTTTCCTGTATTCTTATTCTCATTTCTTTAATGGTAATATTAGGGTTTTCTTCTATCCATGCTTCAATTTGCTGTAGTTGAGCCTGATTTAATTTAGTTTTTCTTCGGCGTGATCGAGGAGCAAACAGTTTTTCTTCTCTGCCAAATTTCAAGAGTTTTATCCACGAAGTTAGTGCCTTTCTTGAAATGCAATATATTTTTGCTACAGACGTTATACTGTACTTTTTTGCTGCAATTACAGCGTTTAGTTTTTTTGAAACATATGCATTATTCCTTACTTTCTTCAGCATCTCTTTTGCTGATTTTACTACTTCTTCATCCAATAATTTTGATCTGAGTGCCATTTATACCTAAACTATTTCACTTATTTCATTATGGCTTTTCTTCCATTATTGTCTATCTGTTTCCCGTGTAACGGGAATTGGTATAATAAACCAAATGAGCGATTTCAACTTTAAAGAAATAGACAATATAGAAGTTGAAGTTAAGCCCACAAACTTTGAGGACATTGCAGATAAAATTGCAACAATTCATTACGTCTATCAAGTTATGGATAAGTTAATCTACGATTTAAATGAGAAGTTTGTCTCTAATTTGAATGTCTCACTTATGAAAAACATAGTACAACTTCGAGAAGAGTCTCTTGATACAAACCAACTCTTGGCCAAAGGTTTATCTCATTTGAATGAGTTAATTCAACAGGATGGATTTATTGATAATAATCAAAACTATAGAACATGGACAGAAGAACTTGATCACCTAAAGGAAGAAGTTGAAGGATTAAAAGCAGCAATAATTGACCATAATAACGTAAAATGGGAAGCGCCAGCCAGCTCTGATATATTGTAGTAGTTAAGAAAGTAGCAGTTTGCTAGCAGGCTGTTACTCTCTCTACATATCGTTTCAATACAGCTGCATTAGGGAATCTATTTTAAAACTTTCGGCTTGTAGTTCTCATCATGTTTTGCAAACACCGTATCTGCAAGAAGGGTGCTGTTATCAGACATTTTACCTTGCACAACAACACCACTTTTTTCTGAAAACATCGGTGGAAGTATTCCCTGGTATTTCACCGTGACGCTTTTATTAAAATCTGTCATTTGAAAAACTACTTCGCTTTCGCTCCGTATCACGCTATTTTCAACAACCATTCCACCAACACGGATTGGCTTTTGACTATTTGGTAAAACTATTGCCTCACTTACTGTATAGAAAAATGAGATATTTTCTTTGAGCGTTGTTAAAATAAAAAAAACTGCACAACTTAAAAAGCAGAAAATTCCTGAAGTTATAAGTAATCGCTTATGTTTCTTCTTCATTTTTGCTTTTAAGACTTTCTAAGTTTTTTTTACTTTTAATATAGCAAGAAACAGTAAAAATCAAATTTCCACCAATCAGTATGAAACTGATAAGGTAAGCAAAAATTACATATGTATTCATAATGCATTGCCAATAAATAACTCACCTGCATTAAAATAAATTAAGCTTCCATTCTTTTGCTGCAACACCAATTTACCACTTTTGTCTACATCAGCAAAAATTCCTTCATACAATTTATCAGCTAACTTTATAGTAATTTGCTCATTCACTTTGAATGCTCTTGTGAGCCACATTTCTCTTATAGCATGAAACCCATCAAATAGCCATTGCTTTCTTAGCTTATTAAAATTTATTATTAATTTTTTTAGTAGATCTATGTTAGACACAGACTCACCGTAATTGCTAATGCACGTTGTTCCTGGAAGTGGTGCATGATTGACATTAATTCCAATTCCTATAACAAGCCAATGCGAATTGGACTTTCTTTCAAGCAATATTCCACTGATTTTTTTATCATCAATCAAAACATCATTTGGCCATTTATATTGAACATTACTATCAGCTATAAATGACAGTAATGTATTGCCAACAGCAACAGCAGTCACAAAAGTCAATTCTGTCAATTTGCTGACATCCGTTTCTTGGTTAATTATCAAACTCGCATAGAAATTACCTTCTGGAGAAACCCAACTTTTTCTAGTGCGTCCCCTACCTTCTGTTTGTTTATCAGCAATAATAACGGTTTCATTTGATATTCCTTTATTAATTAAATCCAATGCTTCCGTATTAGTGCTTGAAACTTCTTTGTAATGATGAATATGAAAGCCTTCAAGGATCACCTTGTCAGCCCTTTAGTTTAATGAGTGAGTAAAGATCTTCTGCGTACAAGAAAAGAACGAGGTTGATCAGTGAAGCCACTGAAGTGATAATGAATAGACTCTTAGAATAAGCAACCTTATTACCACTAGCTTTATCAAAATACATAACTTTCATGATATTTAAATAATAGTAGCATGATATCACACTCGCTATTACAAGGATCAAAGACAGGCTGATAAAGCCAGAATTTATTAAACTTTTGAATATAAAAAATTTAGCGATAAAACCTGCAAGTGGAGGTATTCCCGACATCGAGAGTAACAGTACAGAAAGATGAAATGCTACAATTGGGTGTTTCTTCCCTATACCAGATAAATTTGCAATATCACAATCGTCATCGTCAATTTGTACGAGATATGAGAATAGCCCTATGCTTGTGATGATATATATCACCAAATACATTAAGGCACTATCTGTTCCTGCTTGTGTAAAAATAGAAAGTGAAGCAAATATAAAACCAATGTGACCAATTGAACTGTAAGCAAGCAGCCTTTTTAAGTTTTGCTGACGTAAGGCCCCAAAAGCTGAGATAAGCACAGACAATGCTGAAACGTATAAGAAAATAGGCTGAACATAACTTTTTACATTTACTAACTCTTCATTCATCAATCGAATTAAAAATGTTACAAGTGCAGCTTTTGGGGCCGTAGAAAAAAACGCAGTTACTATGGTAGGTGCACCTTGATAGACATCTGGAGCCCACATATGAAAAGGAGCAATAGCAAGCTTGAAACACAAACCAATAAGGATAAAAACTAACCCAAAAACTATTCCATAAGTTATCTGATGGTTTTGCAAGAATGAACCGAGCTCAGAGAAATTGACTTGTCCTGTATATCCATAAAGCAGCGACATTCCATATAGCATAATGCAGGAAGATAGTGCACTAAGTGTAAAATATTTCACTCCTGCTTCACATGAATAAGCTGAATCTTTATTAAAGCTCGCAAGAACATACAAAGATATACTCATCAACTCAAAAGCTAAATAAAAAGAAATCAGACTATTTGCTGAAACCAAAGTTATCATGCCAAATAGCGCAAAAAGAATCAGTATTGAAAATTCATATTTATAGTCATATTTTGATAAATTCAGCATCAAAAGTATTAAAATTCCTGTGCTGAGAATTAACCCTTGGGCTGACCTGATGTATAAATTGAGTTTTAACAACGAATTTAAGAGAAAAATTTCATTGTTTTCTGCCGAAATAATTAAAATAATCAAAGTTACCACTGTGCAGCCAAGTGCTAATAAGTTGATAGTTCGGCGGTTAAATATAATTCCAAGCAGTAGCAACACTAACGAGGAGATAATAGAGAACGTTTCCGGCAATATCTGTATATAATTCATAGCGCATTATATTTGACTAACAAATTTGCCATACATGGCTTCAAATAATTCAGTGCAAGGGTTGGGTAAAATCCAAGCAAAATAACAAACACTGCAAGCAGAATTAAGACAGAAAATTCTATGCTATCCAAACGGTTATTTAATAATTTAGAATAGCTAACCCCCCATATTATTTGCTTACATAAATTCAGCATATAAACTGCGCTTAAAATAGTGCCAAGTGCGATAAATCCTGTAAAAAACCCTATGCTCTTAAACATTCCAACCATAGCCAAAAACTCACCTATGAATCCAGATGTTCCAGGTAGCCCTATTGAAGCCATTGAAAATAAAATGAACATAAAACCAAATTTTGGCATTGTATTTACTATGCCAAAATACTTTGTAATCTCCAAAGTTCCAGTTCGAGTATATAGCATTCCAACACACAAAAATAAAGCAGCAGAAATAAGGCCATGACTAATCATTTGAAATATGCTACCCAGTACTCCTTCCTCACAAAATGAAAAGAGGCCAGCAGTAACGATCCCCATATGTGCTATTGAAGAATAAGCTATTAACTTCTTTATATCATCTTGAGCAAACGCAACTAGCGAAGCATATATCACCGCAATAATGCTCAGCACAACAACAAAATTTGAAAAATACAAACTTGCCTGAGGAAGCATTGGAATAGAAAATCTTAAAAATCCATATCCCCCCATTTTAATAAGCAAGCCAGCTAAAACCACAGATCCAGAAGTTGGTGATTGCACATGCGCATCAGGAAGCCAAGTGTGAAATGGAAACATTGGAACTTTTATTGCAAAGGAAATAAAAAATGCAATCCACAGCAATGACTGCACTTCAAGATCAAGGCTTGGCACTAATGTGGCTAATTTTTGTATATTAAACGTCCCAAAAATGCTATAGATGTACACTAATCCAAGTAGAAATAATAATGAGCCAGTTAATGTATAAAGAAATAACTTAAACGTTGCATATACCCTGTGTTTTCCTCCCCAAATGCCAATAATAAAGAACATTGGTATTAAAACAGCTTCAAAAAACACATAAAAGCTTATAGCATTCAGTGAAACGAAAAACCCGACTACAAAACTCTCAAGCAGTAGAAATAATGCCATATAGGCTTTTAGGTTCGTATAACTCATTTTGCAGTTATAGAGTATACAAATTACAAACAAGAAAGTTGTAAGCAGAAGGAAAGGCAACGATATACCATCTATCCCTATTCCTACATTCTTGATTGGATAGCTGACAAACTGAAAGTCCGCATTGTTATAATCAAATTCTATACAAGTTACAATGCTAAGCAAAAATGGAAGTATAGTAAAAAATAGGGCAAGGAATCTTAGGTGTATAGATTGATGATTAATCCTGATCGAGGATAAAATCAACGCTCCTATCAGTGGAAGCAAGAATATACTAAGTAACAACACCTTCTATTTAATTCCAATAATATATAAAGCACCGATTATTAAAGTAACAAACATAATAAATGCATAATCAAATATATAACCAGTTTGTAACTTTATAGAACTTTTTGAACATTCATTAACCAACCTTACAACACCATTTGGTCCAAATGAATCAATAGCCTTAACATCAAACTTCCATAGAAGCCTAGATATAAACCTTATCGGTGCAATTATAACAAACTCATACACCTCATCAAAGTACCATTTATTCTGCAAAAACTTAAGTAAAAATTTACTCTTAATTTTCCTAATTACTTGATATTGGTAAATTAGGTACGCAAGTGCTATTCCACTTAGGCTCGCTAAGGTTGGCAGCAGTTTTATAAAGAAATTATGAACTCCATGCTCATCAATCACCATTAAACTTGATTTCCAAAACGCATTACTAGTTATGTTCAAAATATTTGCTCCCCACACTCCAGAAAATACCGATCCAAAAGCAAGTATCAGTAATGGTATAAGCATAATCTTCGGTGCTTCATGTATATTAATTTTACTTTGTTTTTGGCTATGGAACACAAGAAGCAATAACCTCCAAGAGTAAAACGCTGTGAAGAATGCAACAACTAAGCTTATTACAAAAGCAAAGCTATCCGTGCTATAAGCATGTTCAATTATCAAATCCTTTGAGTAAAAACCTGCAAATGGAAATATTCCAGAAAGCGCAAGAGACCCAATCCACATGAGAGCGTAAGTGCAAGGTATTTTCTTCCAGCAATTTCCCATTTTCTGAATGTTTTGCTCATGATGCGTTGCATGAATTACATTGCCAGCACCAAGAAATAGTAGAGCTTTAAAAAAAGCGTGTGTCATTAAGTGAAAAATAGCAAAATTGTAAGCAGAAAGCCCACATGCCATGAACATATAACCAAGTTGACTGCAGGTTGAATAAGCAATTATTTTTTTTATATCATTCTGAGTAATCGCAACGTTGGCTGCAAAAAAAGCAGTAAGTGCACCAACGATAACTATTAATTCTCGTGCCACATTTGATAACTCAAACAATGGAGAACATTTTGCTACTAAAAATATACCTGCTGTTACCATCGTTGCTGCGTGAATGAGTGCAGAAACAGGGGTTGGCCCTTCCATTGCATCTGGCAACCAAACATGTAAACCAAGCTGTGCAGATTTACCCATACAGCCGATAAAAAGTAATATGCATATTATATGAATTATTTTAAATTCACAGCAGAATGCCCTAATGTTCTGCGTGCCAAGAAGATCAGTTGTGTCAAAAACTTCAGTAAAATTCAAAGAGTGAAATGTATAATAAATAAGAAAGATTCCAATCAATAGTGCAAAGTCTCCTACCCTATTCACAACAAATGCTTTAATTGCTGCATTATTTGCAGAATATTTTTGGAACCAAAATCCTATGAGTAAATAAGAACACAGGCCAACCCCTTCCCAGCCAAAAAAAAGCTGCACGAAATTATCGCTTACAACCAGCACAATCATGCAAAACGTAAATAGCGATAGGTAAGAAAAAAACCTCGACTTCCCTTTGTCATGCTCCATATAACCGATAGAATAGAGGTGGACTACTAGTGAAACGGTGGTAATAACAATAAGCATTAAGGATGAGAGAGCATCCACACTAATTGCCCAATTTACTTTTAATACACTTAATGAAAATAGAGGAAATAAACTCAAGTGATAATTTTCAGAGAAGGTGAGAAAAACATACCAAGATAAAACTGCAGATATTCCAATCCCCGCCGTTGTAACTAACTGACTTTTTCTAAAAAGTGCTGCAAATAGCGAACCAAAGAGTGGCAAAAATACTATTAATTTCAGTATATCCATCATACTTTCATTCTTTCATTAAGTTCGCTTGTTCAACATCTATATTGCCACGACTTCTATAATATACAACCAATATTGCAAGCCCAACTCCTGACTCTGCTGCCGCAACAGTCAACACAAACATCACAAAAATTTGCCCAACTATATCATTCATAAAGGCAGAAAAAGCAACTAAATTGATGTTAATCGCCAGCAATAATATTTCTATTGATAACAGTATATTGATTATGCTCTTACGGTTGATGAAAATACCACACACTCCAATAGTGAACAAAATAGCAGCAACTATCAAAAAATGATTTAATCCTATTTCCATTCTACTCCTTTTCCAAATTTAGCCTTAACCAATTTTACAGATGAAGATTGTGTCAATTGCTTTAATACATTCTGTTTTTTAACTCCTTTTTTCTTGTCCTGCAAAGTAAGAGCAATTGCACCAACAATTGCAACAAGCAGCAGAATACCAGAAAGATGAAAAGCGTACATGTAGTCAGTGTAGAGCAAATTACCGATAGCTTCCACGTTATTGGCATTATAGTTTATAACATTACTTATATTCAGCGTTGAGCTGCGGATTACAAAACTGATAATCAGAAAAAACACAACACATAATATAGCACCAGGAGTGAAATGCTTCGAAAAACCCTGGCGTAGCCTTACATAGTCAATATCGAGCATCATAACTACAAAGAGGAACAACACTGCAACCGCACCGATGTATACTATCAGCACCATCATAGCGATGAATTCAGCTCCAAGGAGAATAAAAAGAACTGCAGAGTTAACGAAAGTGAAAATTAAAAATAACACTGCATGCACAGGATTCCTTACGCTAATTACACAAACAGCAGATAAGATGCTTAGAATTGCAAAAGAATAAAAGAAAAAAGGCATTGATACTTTAACTGCAACAATAGCTACTAACTTAAAGTAATTATTGCTGTAAAGTCAATATTATATTAAACGTTTGAAAACATTCTACTACAAGCTTCAGCTCCATTTTAAATAGAGCATTTTCTCAGTAATGCAATAAACACTCTTGACGGTTTTAATTTATTAACTTATAGTATATGTATATTAATAGTTAGTGATGGCTCAAAATGTATAACATATTTGGTTACTTCAAAACTTGTGACAAGCAAAGTGAAAAATTAAATAGAGAGAGTTATCAATATACCACAAGAGATTATGTGACAATTTACTTCAATAATACACTAGCCAGTTTAGGCAGATCATGGAGAGAATTTAAAGAAAAAGCATATGGTTTTATATATGATATTGGAGCTTGGTTGAAAGAAATATATGAAAATTTCACTGAACGACCTGAAATGCATAACTTCTATATTTCAGAAAAACTTCCTATTAAAGCTGAGGAAATGATGAAGGAACTGAATCATAAGTCTAAGCCATTTCAAACTCTACCTATTCATCCAACAAGCAGAAGTTTTGATGCCAATATCTCAAATCAAGTTATTGTTACTCAGCATACACTAATTACTCAAATAAGATAGATACAAATCCCTACGCTTAAATATGTAGTACTTGAATGAGTTGACTGTTATGTTCAATAAGACCTTTACAATATTTCGATCATAGGTTTAACTTTACGAAGTTATAATCTATAGTGCTGCAATGAACGATTATCTCTCGCTGCTAAATCCAGAACAACAATCAGCTGTAACTAACATAGATGGACCAATTTTAATACTGGCAGGAGCCGGAACGGGAAAAACAAGAACGATCACTTCAAGAATAGCGCACATAATTCGAAATGGCTACGCTTACTCCGATGAGATCTTAGCAGTTACATTCACGAACAAAGCAGCAAATGAAATGATATCAAGAGTGCTTGAACTTACGGGCACAAATATACCATGGCTTGGCACCTTCCACGCAATTGCAGCAAAAATTTTACGTCATCATGCTGAAATTGTGGGCTTAAATTCCAATTTCACAATCATTGGTGTGGATGATCAATTACAGGTAATAAAAAATATTATTAATGAAATAAGCCCTGATTACCTATCAGAAAAATGTAAGACCATTATGAATATCATCCAGCAGTGGAAAGAGAAGTGTTTATTGCCGTCTGAAGTGGAAGACGTTCAATCATTTAGGCCAGTTTACGTAACTGCACTCAAAGTCTATTACCAGTATCAGGAAAGGTTAAAATTCCTTAACTCTGTCGATTTTGGTGACTTATTGTTATATAACATACAACTTTTTAATAAAAAGACCGAGGTTCTGTCCTACTACCAAAACAAGTTTAAATATATCATGGTAGATGAATATCAAGATACAAATGCAATACAATATCTTTGGCTAAAATACCTTGCAAAAGAGCATTCAAATATTTGCTGTGTAGGAGATGATGACCAGTCGATATACAGTTGGCGTGGTGCAGAAGTTGAAAATATTTTGAAATTTTCCGATGATTTTAAAAATGCAAAAACCGTTAAACTGGAGTGTAACTACAGGTCAACATCCCACATAATTGCAACTGCATCATATGTGATCAATCACAATAAGACTCGCTTAGAAAAAAAAATGTGGACAACAAACATTGAAGGGGAAAAGGTAAATCTAATAAAATTATGGGACGGGAAAGCTGAAGCAAGGTTCATAAGCGAACAGATATTAAAGCTCAATAAATACATATTTAGTGACATTGCAGTGCTCGTAAGAGCGACTTTTCAAACTAGAGTGCTCGAAGAGTATTTTATAAAATATTCAATTCCCTATAGGATTATAAGTGGCGTAAAATTCTACGAACGTCAAGAAATAAGGGATATAATTGCATATTTGAGGCTTGTTACAAATAATAATGATGATCTCGCTTTTGAAAGGATCGTAAATCGTCCCAAAAGAAGCATAGGAGCTACAACTCTAAAGAAAATATACACGACTGCTCAGGATAACAAAATTTCTTTTTTTCAGGCAGCAAAAATATTGGTTAATAGTGATCAAGTAACCGAAAGAATTAAACTCTCACTAAATGATTTTTTAAATAAAATTAAAGCTTGGGAAGAAATAGTAAGCGTAAAACCGCTGCATGAATTCGTTAAAATCGTAGCAAATCAATCAGGATATATGGAAATGCTTGAGAATGAAGGAGTGACGGGTTTAGCGCGAATAGAAAATGTTAAAGAGCTCATTGCATCTTTGAAGAATTTTGACAGCGCTATAACCTTCTTGGAGCACATTAGTTTGGTGATGGAAGTGGATAATATGAATAGCGATGACAATGTATATGTTATGACTCTTCATGCGGCTAAAGGGCTTGAATTCCCGTGCGTGTTTTTACCTGGTTGGGAAGAAGGATTATTTCCTCATCAAAGATCTTTTGAAGATAAAAGTGGTAAAGCTTTGGAAGAAGAGAGAAGACTTGCATATGTTGGCATAACCAGAGCCAAAGAAAGGTTAGTCATTTCATGTGCAGATAGGAGGGAGATTAATAATCAGTGGCAACCAATGCGCACTTCTCGATTTATTAAAGAACTGCCAAGAGAAAATGTTGAGGTGATCAAGAATAGCGCCTACTGTTGAAGCTATAACTGCAGTTCTTACGACAAACACATCTAAATTACTTCAATTATATATTTCTCCTGACAAAAATTCTCTGATGGTCTTAAATAAAATTTTCAGTGAATGATTATCAGACATATTGTGCTCTGCTGATTTTATTAAGTGTACTTCAACGTCTGTTGACTTAATTTTTTCAGCTAAATTCAATGAAGTTTGATAAGGAACATCTTTATCATTAATGCTATGCAATAAGCGCACAGGACAGTTTATATCTATTGTTTCTTGATTTAAAAGGAGATTCTTTCTGCCATCCTCGATCAAATTTTTAGTTATTTTGTACGCGCAGTGCCCTGAAGTAAAATCTATTACACCTTTAGAACACAGCTCTTCTTTTTGCTTATCTGATAATTGCTTAAATATTAAATCTTCAGTGAAGTCAGGAGCAGACGATATACCAATTAGCGCTGCAGTTTTTTCTGGAAATTGAAGGGCAGTGAGCAGCATCAGCCATCCACCCATACTTGAGCCTATAATTATTTGTTTGCTGCTAGTTAATTCGCTTATCACTTTAGCACAATTTTTTTGCCAATCACTTATTGTATAATCAGCGAAGTCACCGCTTGAATTACCGTGACCAAAATAATCAAAGAGCACAAGTGCTACGTCATTTTCTTGGCAAAATTTGTAAATAGCAGTTGCTTTAGTTCCATCCATATTGGATGCAAAACCACTAAGAAAAACTATAGAAGCCTTCTTTCCTTGTAGCTTTCGATATGCTATATGGCCATTACTTCCATCAAGTAATTTACAATAATTCATACTACTTTGGCAAGGCAACCGGACTATCGCTCATCGAACGCAAATAGCTGACTAGATCTGCAATTTCTTGTGGATTGGAAATGCCTGCAAATGCCATACGTGTACCTTTTATATAGGCTTTTGGATTTTTTAAAAAAGTAAATAATTCTTCATATCCCCATTTTCCACCTTTTTCAAGCAGTGCTTTTGAGTAATTGAACGAACTGCCAAGATGGGCCTTTTTATTCCCAACTACGTTCCACAAATTTGGTCCTACTTTATTCATTCCACCTTTCTCAAAACTGTGGCAAGCTATACATTTTTTTGCTGCTGACTTCCCCTTTTCAAAGCTAGCATTTTGCATGAGCTCCCCAATATCAAGTGCCACTTGTTCAATCTTTTGCTGAGGCTCATTGCTGGCTGCTACTATTGTTTGGTGTTCAATTTTATAATCCTCTGGGTTATAGAACGTATCAACTACATTACTAACTATCATAATTATTAATCCAGAAAGTAAAATCGATGCTGCAATCTTATTAAGCTCCATAGTTAATTCTTATCAAGTAGTGTTACTTAAATTATGCAAATATTTTTGCAAACAGCAAACAATTACCTTAATGTCGCCAAAGATGGAAATTTCTACTACTTATACCAATTCCCGTTACACGGGAAACAGATAGACAATAATGGAAGAAAAGCCATAATGAAATAAGTGAAATAGTTTAGGTATAAATGGCACTCAGATCAAAATTATTGGATGAAGAAGTAGTAAAATCAGCAAAAGAGATGCTGAAGAAAGTAAGGAATAATGCATATGTTTCAAAAAAACTAAACGCTGTAATTGCAGCAAAAAAGTACAGTATAACGTCTGTAGCAAAAATATATTGCATTTCAAGAAAGGCACTAACTTCGTGGATAAAACTCTTGAAATTTGGCAGAGAAGAAAAACTGTTTGCTCCTCGATCACGCCGAAGAAAAACTAAATTAAATCAGGCTCAACTACAGCAAATTGAAGCATGGATAGAAGAAAACCCTAATATTACCATTAAAGAAATGAGAATAAGAATACAGGAAAAGTTCGACTTAAATATTAGCAAATCTACAGTACACCGCCATATGCAAAAGATGAAATTTTCATATATTACACCAAGACCAGTACACAACGTACAAGATAAAAGTAAACAAGAGGAATTCAAAAAAAAATCTCAATGAAGTTATTGGAAAGTATCCTGAAAAAGAGCTATTTTTCTTTGATGAATCAAGGTTTGGCACACATTCGAAAGTTGGGCATGGATGGTTTAAAAAAGGTACTAGAACTCGGGTTAAAATAAAGTTAGGTAGGCATAATTTTTATCTCTACAGTGCAGTTAATCCTAAAAATGGAGAGAGTTTTAGCTTATTTGCACCAAATGTTAACACTGATTGCATGAATATATTTCTTGAGCAAATGTTGCAATATCTAGGGACAAGAGAAGCTGTTCTTGTTATGGACTGTGCTAGTTGGCATAAGTCAAAAAATTTAAAGGTACCTAAAAACATTGAGATTATATACCTACCTCCATATTCACCTGAACTTAATCCTGTTGAGAGGCTTTGGTTATATATAAAACAGAACATTTTGCGCAATAAAATATACAGTACTATTGCTTTGCTTGAGAGCACTTTATGCAAATTTCTTACCTCTCTTGCTACTTCTACAATTAAACAACTCTGCTCTGTTTCCTATTTGACTCCACAACAATGAGAATTGGTATTAGCTAAGTTAGGAGACTGCAATTCTACTTCTATCGGAGTAACTTGTGGTTCAATTACATAATGATCTGGAATAACATATTCAAATAGATTTCCTGCAAACTTGTCTGCAATGATTGAAACTGAAACCACTGCTATAATGTTCGTTTGCTTGACCTAAGATTCAGGAGCATTTAAACTGAACTTTATACAGTACTAAAAATGATAGGAAATCTAAGCGGAATAGTTGATGAAGTGTGCAGCGATCACATAATCCTGAATGTGAATGATGTTGGCTATATAGTGTATCTTTCAGCCAAAATTTTAAGTGCTTGTTCAATCGGAAGTAGAGTAAAATTACTTATCGACACTTATGCAAATAGCAGAGAAAACGTTGCTCAGCTATATGGCTTTATAAGTAAAGAAGAACAGCAGTGTCTGCGTTTATTAGTTAAAGTGAGCGGTGTCAGCTATAGAACCGCAATGTCAATTTTGAGCAAATTAACTCCAGAGCAACTATTTTTGGCAATTATAAATGAGGATAAACTAGCACTTAAGGTGAGTGGACTTGGCCTAAAACTCATAAATCGAATTATTACTGAGCTGAATGGCAAAGTAAGTAAATTAGAGATAAATAACAATCATTTTCACTCAATTAGTGAAGATGCTCTTTCAGCCTTGATCAATCTTGGATATGAAAGAACAAAAGCTTATGATACAATAAAAAAAATAGAAGATGAATCACCAAACTTGGACACTAAAGATATTATTCGTATGGCGCTTAAAACAATATGAAGTCAATATCATGTAGTAAGGAATACTCTGAAGATGTACGTAATTTAAATATCAGGCCTGAGCAACTTGATGATTTTGTCGGGCAAAAAGATTTAATACAAAATTTAAAAGTGTTTATAAATGCTGCACAGACGAGAGCTGAAGCTTTGGATCACGTATTACTCTATGGTCCTCCAGGGCTTGGTAAAACAACTTTAGCACAAATTGTCTCTAAGGAGTTAAGGGTTAGCTTTCGTGCAACTTCTGGTCCATTGCTTAGTAAAGCTGGGGACTTAGCTGCAGTGCTCACTACTTTAAATGCAAAAGATGTTCTATTTATCGATGAGATCCATAGATTAAATCGTAGCATTGAGGAAGTTTTATATACTGCTATGGAAGATTTTTGCCTAGATATACTAGTAGGTGAGGGCCCATCTACCAGAACTTTAAGAATAGATTTACCACCATTTACACTGATTGGGGCAACAACACGGCTTGGACTGCTTTCTGCACCGCTGAGGGATCGTTTTGGTATTCCCCTGCATCTTGAGTTTTATTCTTTTGAGGAACTGATTGATATTATCAAAAGAGGTGCAAGAGTTCTTTGTGCTGAAATCGAAAAGGATGCTGTGCAGGAAATTGCCTGCCGAGCCCGTGGTACTCCAAGAATTGCTTTGAGATTACTCAGAAGAATAAGAGATTTTGTTGAAGTAAAAGATGATAAAAAAATTACCTGTAAAATTGCCAGTTCTGCACTATCAAAATTGGGTATAGATAAAATGGGACTAAATAAATTAGATATGGATTATCTGAGATTTTTGTTTAACACCTCAGGACCTATTGGAATTGACACCATATCTATTGCACTATCTGAAGATGTTGGCAATATTGAAGAAACAGTAGAACCTTATTTAATCAAGGTCAGTTTCGTAAAACGCACACCAAGAGGACGTGTTTTAACTGATCAAGCAAAGGAATATCTCAGCATCAATTCAGTGGTATGCTAGCATTATAACATATTTTAGTACATTGTATAATATTACACTAACACTATAATATTCTCTTAGTTATATGCTTTGCGAGTGTTTTAGAGGCAAATAAGAAAGTCTTCTATTATAGTGAATATGTTCTTGAAAGATTATGTAATATATGATAGGCTGTATGTAGTATAAATGTAAAAATATCAATAAATTATTGATATTTTTTAAGATTAATACTTATTAAATACTTCATATTGTAAGATTGAGTTATTGTGTTTTATAGACTTAAGATAAAATGGTAAAAAGCTTTCTAAACAATTATAGAAACAGTAATTCAATTAATGGAGAAAAACCAATGGAAAATTTTTTAATCAATAACAACGAAGAGGACGGTAGCTCAATCTTCATTAGTCGAATTAGGGAGCAAGATCTCTCTGCAGAGCAGAAGCTTAATGAATTAAAAGGATTCATGGAGGAGCTTGCTAGGAAAGCTGAGCTCAAGAGAATAGAGCTTGAGCGTCAGGCTGCGAGTTGCATTGATGAAACATTATCTCAAGTAGAGCTACAGATAAAAGACGATGAGGATTATTTTGCTGGTGATAATCAAGGGGTATTCGCAAATTTCTTTGAATCCCTCTTTAATCTTTTTGAAGTAAATGTAGATCCGAAAGTCTACAAAATGCTCAAGGAGAAGAAAGAGAAAAATCTGCTTCTTTCGATAATTAAGTTTTTGCGTGATAAGCTTAAGGAATTAGTTAAAAAGATCTTCAAAAAAGATTTAAGTTGGGATAAAAGGCTAGACAAAGAGATAAAAGAATTGCAGGAGAAATTACTCAGTGGTGGGTTATCTCCGGAAGAGGAAATAGCAATACTCGAACGTTTGCAAGCGTTGCAAAATTTAAAATTGAAGCTGCAAACTTTTCTAGTGGGTTCAGTCATTGCAATGTTTGCAGAAATTTTTGCAGTTGATTTAGCAGCAGTAGTAGAGCAAGATGTCACTGAAGAAAAAAGAGATAAAAAAGCAGAAAAAACAGAATTAAAAGAAGTTCGTCAAGAAATAGAAACAAAAGTGAATGAAGTTGCGCCAGTTCACCTCTTTAATTTTTCATCTCAAGTTCCAATGCCAATCACTCTGAATAAGCAAGAACGTGCTATTTTACCAAAGCCTATAGAAAAATTAGTAGACACTCTACCTAAACCTGTTATAAGTGACAAAGATAGTGAAGTACAAAAACTGGAGAAAATGAATAAAGAAAAGAAAGAAGCAAAAGAAGAGAAAACTGAAAAACCAAAATTAGCTGTCTGTCCACCTGCTCCACAGCAAAAGCAATACAGGAGAGTTAGAAGATACACATCGAATGATGCTCATGGGATGAGATTTAAAAGAAAAGGATCTTCTAATGGTAGTAAGCAAAAGTCTAATGCTTCTGTGGAATTGCCAGAAGGATTAACTGATGATGTGAGAGTTGAAAACCATGCTTCTTCAGTCAAAGAGAGAGGTGTGTAAAGGTTCTCTCTCTTTTTGTCATTCCAGACTGGTTTTTATCTGGATTCCAGCATCAAGTGCTGGAATGACATCGTCTTGGATGATTAAGCACTGATCGTTTATTATGTGCCATATTGCAATGTTCGTAAAGTTGTGTACTCAGACACTGTCATCCAGATACAATTTCATCATATAAATCTTTCCATTCTTGATTTGTTTTTTCAATTAAGTTTATTTTCCATTTTCTCTGCCAACTTTTCAGGAGTTTTTCTCTACTAATTGCTAAATTTATGTCTTGAAATTCTTCAAAATAGACTAGTTTACAAACATTGTACTTTGACGTGAAACCAGAGATGGCTTTGCTTTTGTGTTCCCAAATTCGTTTAGTCAAATTTGATGTTATACCTGTATATAGGGTTCCATTGCGTTCACTTGCAAGTATATAAATATAATAATTTTTCATATATAGTAAATAAGTTTACTGGATCCCAGTGTCAGCTACTTTCATGACACCATTTGCTACGGAAATTGTCACAATGTTCGTATAGTTGTATACTTGACACTGGGATCCAGGAGTATAAAAATGGTGAACAAAATTTATGTTAAAAAACTGCTTGTGCTGATAATTGATTCTTAATATACTGATTACATAATAATTTAATTTAGAGGTTGATATGCATGGTAATAATGATCCAAATAAAAAAGTACCTGATTCAGGGAGAGTAAAGGTTGATCTGAGTAAAATAGATCCAAAGAAAATAGATGATTTTAGAGACATGATTAGACGTGAAGAGGAAAGAAAGAAAAATCAATCTAGTGGTCAGGGCAGCAGTAGGAGTGGTAAGTAATTATGTTGATTAATTAGAGAGGTGGCGTTATGCCTAATAAAAGTAAAATAAATCAAGAATTAGTAAAAGCATTTAATAGTGTTCTTCTTTCTGATAATACTGCTATTACTAATCTCACTATAGAAAAAGATCATGTTGTTCTTTCATTTGATGAAAATATGAATATTGATCAGCGCAGAAAGTACTTGCGCGAGATGAGAGAGAGTATAGTAGAAAAGTTTTGTGGAGATGAACAAGGTGCCAATGATCTTTTTTACACAGGCTCTTTTCCTTTTAACTTTAATCAAGGAAAATGGATTACAGATAGTAGCAGAAATAGGTTTTCAGTGCCAATGAAAGAAAAGGTAGTTTGTAATCTAAAATATTTGCTAGCTAATGAACTTATACGATTCACAATAGAGACTATTGTAGACAGTCATCCTGATAAAGATGTGGAAGGCAATGTATCCGATAAGAACTTTGACAGAGAATCTTATTTATACTGTATATGCTTTAATGATCAAGAATTAAAAGACTCTTTTGTTAGTTTATTCTCATCAACGATGGAAAGTTATGAAAATGCTCCTAAAAATTTTAAGGATTTTTTAGAACAGCAGTATTTTCCAAAAGAGGAGAAGACTTATGTATATTTAAAGAAAGGCGTTTTTGATGATCTTAAGTTCGTCAAAGACATAGTAAAACATAGAGCATCCTTGATGTGTCGTTGTTTTGATGCTCCAAAAGGCGAGGTTGGAGTTACTGACATGCTGAAATTTGCAGCGGTTAATTTGCTTCGTAAAGCAGACATACCAGTTGATCGTATTGTGCGTGACTCTTACTTGAACAGTGACGAAGATTCAATTTTAATTCCTATTGTAAGTTATAATAATGAGGAGGGATATTTAACAAGAGAAGAAGTGAAGCGCGTTAATAATATGTTTGATATGAATATATTAAATAGCTTTGAAGGTCATACTTCACAGAAATCGCTATTGGGCAGTAAAGGAGTGTATGGAATAGATTTTGCTAACCCAGACATTGCTTATTGTGTGATGGATAAGATCATAGAGAGCTCTGTAATCAATGAGGATTATAAACTGTCCATTGATCCTGCGCGTGTGCCAGCTATGAAACCACAAACTCTTGAAGAAAAAGTAGGGACGGATGGGCCAACTTTAGATAGTGGTTTTGGTGGTTCAGCTAAGAATTCAGTTATACGTGCTGGAAACTCAAGAAAGTTTCTTAGACCCGACTACTATGGTGAAGATAAAGGTGGGGATGATGCTTCGAATAAAGATAGTGGCCTTGGCGCTTCTTCAGCACGATCTTCTTTTAATGATAAGCCCAAACCAATACTTGACCAACCGTCTGTATTACAATCTGAACAGTGTTCTACAAAAAAGCGTACATCAGTTGGTAAAAACACAAGTTGCTGTATTTCATAGCTAAAGAAAATTAGACTATTTGAGAACTAATTGTGAATGAAAGTTTATGTATCCGTTTAGATGTATGTGAGACCAGTGCTTTCTTTCTTGTCATTAAAGTAGCTTCGTCATTCCAGTGCGTGACACTGGGATGACAACATCATAAAGTAAACCAGTACTTGGATGAACTGGCAAAAATTGCTCTTAAATCACAAGTTCGTACAGTCATGGTGCTTCTTTAAGAAGCACCATTTGCTAATGTTTTGAAGCTTTAATGCTTATTATACGCATGTATTTTTTGTTGCATCCCATCTTTTACCATCAGGGCAAGCAGTTGCACCATCTTTACAAATCACACCACCTGGTACTATTTTTGAAACAACTACAGGTGCACCAAAAAACACAGCAGTAAATGCACCAAGTGCAAAAAGCGCTGGCCATGGCATTCTGCCAAATATTGCAAGCAAAGCTGCACCTATTATCACTATTGTAATCATAGGCCCGCCTATACCGTGAGTATAGCCTACTATTCTGCATATTGTATTGGTTGTTGCATCATCAGTAACAGCAGCAGCAAAAGCATTATCAAATGCAAAGGAAAGAATTAAAGCTACAAGTAGAAGAAAATTTTTCATTATGCCTCCGTATTTAATGCTGGATTATCTATCATTTTGATTAAATTTAAGTAAACGGTGAGGATTTTTTGCTTAAAAGTATGCTTTATTTCATTTAGAATACTTTTCTTAGTTTATTTATATTACAAGTGCTACAGAAATTTTATAGTATCGTTTATTGCCTTTATCGTGCTTTAATTGACACAATTTATAATGATGGAGTGGAGCACGCAGGATATCTATCATTTTTAATTCTGTTATCAATATTTCCTTTTCTTATTGTTTTAATGGCTGTGGCGTCAACATTCGCAAATTTCTTAGATCAATACAATGTCGGCTGGACATTTATTATTGATAACATGCCACAGGATATTTTATCATCTTTGATGCCACGTATTAGGGAGATAATATCAGGACCGCCGCAAAGCTTATTAACCTTGGCAATTGTAGGTGCTGTTTGGACTGCCTCATCGACAATTGAAGGATTTAGAACAATACTCAATAAGGCCTATAAAGTTCCGGTTTCATCGCCTTATATATGGAGAAGGGTGCTCAGTATATTACAATTTTTAGCAATTACGCTTGTTACAACTCTGACTATAGTATTTTTTACATTAGTGCCAATGTTAATTGATTTTTCTTACCAAGGGCTAAGTTATACTAGATATTTACTTATTGAGTTTGTGCTTTTTACTATAGTATCTTGGCTATATTTTACATTGCCAAACATAAAACAAAACTTATCAGACGTATTTCCCGGATCTTGTGTAGCTGTTATTCTTTGGACGATCTCTGCTTCAGCTTTCAAGCAATACTTAAAAGCTTCCTTTGACCAACTGAATTTGATATATGGAAGTTTAGGTGGTGTGATAGTATCGTTACTATTTTTTTATGTGCTAAGTTTGATTTTTATATATGGAGCAAAATTTAATTTTCAGCTAAAATATTTCAATGGATCTTGCTAAGGAGAAAGAAATGGGTGACTTAGAAGGTAAAATAGCTTTAATTACCGGAGCTTCAGGTGGAATAGGCTCTTCTGTTGCAAAAAGATTTGTAAAAGAAGGTGCATGTGTAATTCTGATTTCCAGATCTCTTGATAATCTCAAGCCATTGTATAACGAAATTGAAGAGCTGAAAGAAGGCTCTGTGAAACTAATTCAGCTTGATCTTTTGGATTTTGAGAGCGTAAAAGTACTGCCAAACATGATAGAAAGCCTGAAATTATCAGAATCTGGAACACTTGATATACTGATTGCATGCACTGAAATTTTAGGTAAGTTGAGCTCTGTTCATGATTGTGAGCTTGAAGATCTACAGAACGTAATGAATACAAATTTTACTGCCAGTTGGTACTTGCTAAAAAATTTGGGTCCAATACTAAAAAAGTCTAATGCTGGAAGAGCGATATTCATGACCTCAGAGATAACACTTTCTCCTTCCTCTTATCCATATTGGGTACCATATGCTGCAAGTAAGGCTGCACTAGAAGCAATGGTGAAGATATATGCATCTGAGACAAAACATACGAACTTATGCATAAATGCCGTGTATTCGGAAGGGCCTATCGATAGTGAAATGTATAAGCAAGCATTTTCGGGAAAAGATATATCTGAATTGGTGCCACCTGATAAACTGACAGACAAATTTGTAGAACTTGCTTCTGAAGATTGTAGCATATCAGGACAAATCTTACCACTTAGCAAATCTCCCGAGTAAATTACCATAGTATCTGCAAAGATACCGTTAAGCCTAAAGGTAGTTAGGTTTAATAAAAATTCACATATACAGGAAAGATTGGTAACATTATTTGAGTCGAGACTATTATTGTAATTATGCCAAAACGCACAGATATAGAATCTATATTAGTAATAGGAGCAGGCCCAATAGTTATAGGTCAGGCATGCGAGTTTGATTATTCTGGAACGCAAAGCTGTAAAGTATTAAAAAGTGAAGGTTATAAAGTCATTTTAGTTAACTCCAACCCCGCAACTATAATGACAGATTCTGAATTCTCTGATGCAACTTATATTGAGCCGGTGCTACCTGAAATCATAGAGAAAATTATAATTAAGGAGAGGCCAGACGCAATATTACCAACAATGGGAGGGCAAACAGCACTTAATTGTGCAATAAAACTTGCAGATGATGGAGTGTTAGACAAATACAACGTAGAATTAATAGGAGTAAATAGAGAAGCAATAAAAAAAGCGGAAGATAGAGAATTATTTCGCCAATCCATGGATAAAATAGGTCTAAAATACCCCAAAAGTATCATTATAAAAAATCAAGAACAAATAAAAAAGGCTTTGGATTACATTGGATTACCAGCAATCATCCGTTCATCATTCACTCTTGGTGGCGCAGGTAGCGGCATAGCATACAATAAAGAGGAGTTTTTCAATATTGCAGAAAGTGCTCTCAAAATTTCACCAATAAATGAAGTTCAGATAGATGAATCAATTATGGGCTGGAAGGAATATGAAATGGAAGTTATCCGTGACTGCAAGGATAACTGTATAATAGTGTGTTCAATAGAAAATGTTGATCCAATGGGAGTGCACACCGGAGATAGTATCACAGTTGCTCCTGCTTTGACTCTGCGTGATGCTGAATATCAACAAATGAGAAATGCATCTATAGCAGTGCTGAGGGAAATTGATGTTAGCGCCGGTGGTGCAAATGTGCAGTTTGCAGTGAATCCTAAAGAAGATGGAAGCCTCGTTGTGATTGAAATGAATCCAAGGGTTTCTCGCTCTTCTGCACTTGCTTCAAAAGCAACAGGTTATCCTATTGCAAAAGTTGTAACTAAACTTGCTATCGGCTATTCACTCGATGAGATACGTAATGATTGCGCTCCAGTTATACCTGCTGCATTTGAACCAGCGATTGATTACATCGTCACTAAAATTCCTCGATTTGAGTTTGAGAAATTTAAGGGGACGAATTGTGAACTATCAACTTCCATGAAATCAGTGGGGGAAGTAATGTCGATCGGCCGCACTTTTAATGAGTCACTGCAGAAAGCTTTTCGTTCACTTGAAACTGATCTTACAGGACTTGATGAAGTATTTCCTGAAAATACTGATATTGATCACATCAGATCTCAATTAGCAAAATTGCTGCCAAACAGATTACTGATTGCTGCTGACGCAATGCGCCACGGAATTAGCATAGAAGAAATAAATTCGATTACAGGATATGACTTATGGTTTTTGCAGAATATACAGCAAATTATATTAGCTGAACAAAAAATCAAGGAAAATGGCCTTCCTGGAACTGCATATGAAATGTTAGAGCTGAAAAAAATGGGATTTTCAGATGCAAGGTTGGCAAAGTTAAGCAATAAGAAAGTAGAGCAAATTGAAGCAATAAGGAAAAGGTTTGGTACTAAACAAGTTTATAAACGTGTAGACACCTGTGCAGCTGAATTTGAATCGAGCACTGCTTATATGTATGGCTGCTATGAGGGTGATGTTGAAAATAAAACGGAATGTGAGGCGAATATTTCGGATCGAAAAAAAGTTGTCATTTTAGGAAGTGGTCCAAACCGCATTGGTCAGGGTATTGAGTTTGATTATGCATGCGTACATGCAGCTTCTGCCGCCAAAGAAATGGGATATGAAACAATAATGATTAACTGTAATCCAGAAACCGTCTCAACTGACTACGATACCGCTGATCGTTTATATTTCGCCCCACTGATTGCAGAGGATGTGCTTGAAATACTAAGCAAAGAGCAAGAAAATGGCACACTGGTTGGTGTAATAGTTCAAATCGGCGGGCAAACGCCTTTAAAGTTAGCCAAAGTGCTTAACGAGAGAGGTTTCAAAATTCTGGGAACTTCGTTTGATTCTATTGACCTTGCAGAAGATCGCATGAGATTTAAAAATCTTGCTTTGCAACTTAATTTAAAACAACCTGAAAATTCTATCTGCCATTCAGTAGAAGAAGCGTTAACCAACGCAGAAAAGGTGGGGTTTCCACTAGTAGTCAGGCCATCATATGTCCTCGGCGGTCAGTCTATGTCGATTAGACACGATACTCAGAGCTTTAAAGAGTATGTCTTGAATCAAACCAAAATTTTTGAACACGGATCGCTGCTTCTTGATAAATTTTTAGTCAATGCAGTTGAGGTTGACGTTGATGCTGTATGTGATGGGAAAAAAGTTTTCATTGCAGCGGTCATGGAGCACATTGAAGAAGCTGGTATCCACTCTGGCGATTCAACATGCTCAATACCGACAAATACATTGAGTGACGAAGTAATAAAAGAGATCGAGCTCCAAACTGAAAGAATAGCATTAGCATTAAAAGTGAAAGGTCTGATAAACATTCAGTTTGCTGTTCAAGAGAGTGATGTATACATACTTGAAGTGAATTTAAGGGCTAGCCGTACAGTTCCTTTCATTTCCAAGGTAATCAACATTCCTGTTGCAAAGCTTGCCACTCAGGTTATTTTGGGTAAAAATTTGAATCAGGAAAACAAGCCTTTCAATCATTTTGCAGTTAAAGCTGCTGTTTTTCCATTTACCCGCTTTGCAGGAGTTGATACTTTACTTGGTCCTGAAATGAAATCAACAGGAGAAGTGATGGGAATTGACTTATCTTTCGAAGCTGCACTTGCAAAAGTGCACATGGCTGCAGGATACAAGTTACCAACAGAAGGAGCAGCTCTGGTTTCAGTAAAAGATGATGATAAAGAGTGTATATTGCCTGTTGTACGAATGTTGAAAGAACTGAGTTTTGAAATATATGCCACCAAAGGCACAGCTTCGTATCTGAACAATAACGGCATTGCTGCAAAAGCTGTAAATAAAGTGAGAGAAGGCAGACCCCACATAGTTGATATGCTCAAAGATGGAAAAATAAATCTAGTGATCAATACCTCAAAAGGTGTAAAGTCAGTCTCAGACAGCAAAGATATTCGCAGAACTGCTATTTTGCAAAATATAGCTTATAGCACCACAGCTTCTGGAAGTAAAGCGTTAGCGCTTGCAATTCAATATGTAAAGAATAGCAAATTGGAAGTGAAATCATTACAGCAGATACAAAACGTTTAAATATCAAGACTATAATAAATTATTACTTATTTCAAAATGAGGATCTTGTAAGCTAAGGGATAATGTTCAAAAAACTGCGTCAAAGCGAATTTTTAGTTCAACTCAATTTTCAATCTGTGGAGAAAGAAAATGTTGAGCTGAGATATAGTTAATATGTACAGCACTTTTCCTCCACCTTCCTTATAGCACAATATACCAACTTGTACAAGCTGGTAAATGAACCTTTGGTTATAATGCACCCATTTGTCTAGACCATTTTTTTCAAAGTGATCCGATTTTTAAAATGAATATATTGATAAATACTTTAAATGTGTGTCGACGTATTTATCAATATATTCATTTTAAAAATCGGATCACTTTGAAAAAAATGGTCTAGACAAATGGGTGCATTATAGTTTGATCCTTTATTTTATTATAAACCTCATCGATACTATGGAATTTTTCTATAAAAGCTTTTATATATTCTTGACCACCAACAAGTAAAGGTAAAAGACTTAAGTTTCCTTCAGCAAAAAGTATGTCTTGATATTTTTCTGCCAATTTATCGTTAGCTGCAATTGCAAGTAACACCAATTCTTTTACTAAATAATCGTACTTAAGCTCTACTTGATTAAATTTATACTGTGATAGTATATTTGAATATATATGTTGATTATTTCGTAAATCTAAGTTAAGTTGTTGCTCACAAAAATTCTTTAAATTTGTACTCTCTAGCGTAATAGACCTGCCTTCATAATCCTCAATATTTTGTATAACTTCGTCTAATTTTTCATAATTATCTTCTTTTACAGCTTGATTTAAGATACTTATTACTTCAGCAAAAGTTAAATTTTTAGGAATAATGTCATACGAGTCTTCATCTTTTGATTCTACAATAAATGATCTATCACAACCATCAGGAAAGTTTGCAAGTATTACATTCTCTAAGCTTAGATCCTTAGCATATGAAACATCTTGATTTTCATTATTTAAAACTTCAAATTCTTCTTCAGCACCTGAATCTCTGGAATGGCGACGCTCCCTTTCTTCTGCAGTATCTACTGCTGGCGGCATGAGCCCACCAAGTAAATTCCACCCCATGTTTTACCCCCTAATTATTAGCTAAACTAAGTATAGCATTAAATAGAAATTTTGCCAAGCAAGTTATTGAGCCTTTTAGCAAATAGACTTACGTCTTCCATCTCTTCACCTTCCACTATACAAGCTTGATAGAACAATAAGTAAATCATATCTCCAAGTGTTGGATTTTCACCATTTTCAGCGTAAGATTCCATTATGTTTCTTATCAAAGGATGCTTAATGTTAATTTCAAGTACTTTTGGCGTGCGGTAATTTAGCTGCTTCTGTTCACGTAAAAAACGCTCCATACGGAGATCCATAGTTCCTTCATCAACTGCTAGACACACAGGACTATCGGTTAATTTCTTAGAGATCTTTACACTTTTTACTAAGCTTCCAAGAACCTTGGTGAAGTATTCGAGTATAGAATCCGCGTTTTCTTCGCTTTTGTTTTCATCTGATTTATTTTCTTCATCTTTCTTACCTTCTTCTGAAGAGAATTTTTCTAAATCAACATCAGCGCGGGTCACAGACTTAAATTTTTGATCTTTATATTCATGAATTACGCTAGTCCAGAAATCATCAACTGGATCAACAAATAGAAGCACCTCCAATCCCTTACTGACAAATCCTTCAAGTTGTGGACTGTTTTTCACTGAATCGAGACTATTACCTGTGAGATAGTAGATATGTTCCTGTTCAGGCTTCATTCTGCTTATATAATCATCAATGCTAACTAGCTTACCATCACTGGTGCTATGAAATCTGCAAATGGAAAGCAATGCTTCTCTTTCATCAGTTGGCATAGCTTCGCAAAGACCTTCTTTTAACACCGCACCAAAATTGCCCCAGAATTTTGTGTATTCCTCTAAATTCTCTTTTGCTTTTTTGCCGAGCTCTGATATTATGCGCTTAGTTAAAGATTTCCTAATCTGCTCAACTACACGATTATTTTGCAGTGTTTCTCTGCTGATATTGAGAGGCAAATCCGGTGAATCAACCACACCTTTCAAAAAACGCAAGTACTGCGGTATAATCTGCACATTATCTTCAGTGATAAACACTTTATTTACATACAATTTTACAGAGCAGCGTCTATCTGGATGAAATAAATCAAAAGGCCTGATAGAAGGAACATAAAGCAAGTTCGTATACTCTATTGCACCTTCATTTTTATTATGAAATATCATCCAAGGCTCACCGCCCACATGTGCAACACCACGGAAGAAGTCGTTGTGCTCTTCTGGAGTAACGTCATTTTTTGGCTTAGTCCAAATTGCAGCTTTGCTATTTAATTTTTCACTTTTTCCTTCTTCATTTACAAACTCAACGGGAAAATTTATGTGGTCAGAGTAAGTAGTAACGATGTTTTCAATACGGAATTTGTCTAAAAATTCGCTTTCTTCAGGACGCATGATGAGCGTAATTTTTGTGCCACGAGAGATTTGACCATCTAACTTGCTGATTGAATATTCTCCATCTCCTTTAGATTTCCATACCCAAGACTCTTCTTCTCCTGCTTTTCTTGATTCTACTATAACTTCTGAGGCAACCATGAAGCTTGAATAAAAACCAACACCAAATTTTCCAATCAGTTCTACAGCTTGGTTTGAATCTTTATTATTCTTAATTGCATCCAAGAATTTTTGCGTACCAGAACTTGCAATCGTACCAAGATTATCTATTAAATCCTGTCTGTTCATTCCAATTCCATTATCGGTTATATACAGCTCATTCTTATCTTTATTGGAGCTAATAGTAATCTTTAATTCATCACTTGAATCTAATAAATTAGGATTTAATTGTGATTCATAGCGCAATTTATCACATGCATCTGATGCGTTTGATATTAACTCACGCAAGAAAATATCCTTATTAGTATAGAGTGAGTGGATTACTATATTCAGTACTTTCCCTACTTCAGCATCAAATTTTAAATTTTCAGTTTCTTGTACATTGTGCATTTTGAGCTCCATTATTAGCCTACTATTCTAATAATTTAAGTATTGCACCGCGATCTTTCAAGGTCATGTATGCTAAAATTTATGTGAGCCAGCTTATGGTTCCAATGCTAAACTGGAATAAGTACAATCATTGTGTCATGCAAATTAAAAAGAAAGTGCTAGAATATAATATCTCTTATTTGCTTCAAAGATTTATGATTCTTTGATTCTTTTTCTTTAAAAGTAGTTTCAAGAGAAGTTTTAAGCTTTTCCCATTCTTTCGAACTGTTTAGAATCAAAGCGCTCTTAATCTTCTCCAGTGCTTTCTGAGGTAATGAATATAATTCCTCATACAAATCAGTGTTTACTGACTGTAGTATTACTAAAAATGTAAATAAATTTGGATCAACTTTCACATAACATAGCTTTATTTTCTTTACGCAGTACTGTATTGCTTTTAATGATAATGAGAAGCTTTCTGCGTAAAATATAAAGCTATCTATTATTAAACTCTTTGATTTTTTCGGTAATTCAACACTTTCAAATAGCTTTCTTATAAACCTCTCTGTTGGCTCTTTTGGTAAATGCAAAGAGAGATCAGTAAAAGATTTTAGGCTGAAATTTGGTCCAAGTATTGTGCTGATTGCTCTTTGCACGTTACTTTTATCTTGACTAACAGAGATAATGAAAACCAGTCCTTCCACATCGAGCATATACTTTATGGATTCTAAAAAATCAACAATGAATTTAGGGCGGCATATATCAAGATCATCCACCATTATATAAATGTTTTTGTCTTTCCTGATTTTATTAACCACATCTGCTAGTTGTATTTTAAAATCTCTAATGTTCTCTTTTCTCCTTTGGAGAAGATTTAACTCACCCAAGACAAAACCAATGTCTTTCTTATCAGCCTCTTTTGCAGCATCGAGAAATACTGAAAGCATAGCAAGTGGAGATTTACTGATTAGCTTTCCTAATGTATTGAGAGAAAATAGTTCTTGGTTTATGTTTTTGAACTGCTGTATAACACTCCTTTTTACTTTGTATGATGCGAATAGATCCTCAAACAGGAAATGCAAAAAAGAAGGCAATGGTTGATCTAGCGCACTAATATCCCATGCGCTGTAATAAGCTGCAATTTCATTTTGCTGCCCTAGATCCTTTACCCATTCTTTCAAAAAAAATGTTTTACCCCACTTATCATATCCTTCTAAGGAGACAATTGAAAAAAACTGATCGATTGTCTTAATTACAGTACTAAATCTACTTGCAGCTTGTTTATAGTTTAAGCAATCATTCTCCCAAGTTATTACCTTAGGTAATTGCTCGTCTTCTTTTTTTCTGAACCTTACTAATGATATAAATTTTTTAAAGCACATAAGACTCTTACACTATATTTTACTATAGTATTTTATAAGTTAAGAGTCTATTTACTTAAATAACCCATAATTTTCTATTACTGCAGAAATGGAAAGGTTCTTCAAGCTGCTTTCAGGACTATGTACAAAATATCTATGCCAGTTAATTCTTTTACCCTTCTTTCCATATCCTCTGTTAACCTTTTTTCTAAACCATGTATATTGCCAGAACTTACCATTCCCATAACAGAAAATTTCTCATTTGAAATATACTGCTCTATAAGTGGGGATATTTTAATTATCCAATCTAGGCTCTTACGACTGGTTATTGATAATTTACCTTCTTCTTGAAGTGAATATAATTTTTCTATCATCTCAGCTCTATTACCGGAGTGGTTCTTTACAAGATCCTCTAATAGTTTTTCATGTTCACCTATAGGTACATGAACATACATGAGCCACAAAAGAAGAACTAAGTCCGTATTACCTTTTGTTATTCCATTTATTTCACGTGCCTGACCGAATGCACAATAAATTTGATCATCAAGTCTTACTCGAATCACATTTTCCAGATTTTTAATAGATCTAAGCTCTTGTTCTTGTTTTTGTTGAAATACTTCAAACATTTTTAGAAAATCTACTTTAGGCTCAATCTTCAGCTCTTTTTCCAATTGTTCCATCTGCTCAGTTTTAAGCTCAATCCCCAGATGATCTTCTATTATATATCCAATTCGTTTACTATCTGCGTATTTTTTGTTAAATAACGCGATGAAATCAAGAGTAGTTGATCTTGACTTTTTGATTAACCAATTATAAGTATAACGTACTCCATCTAGTACAAAAGTTAACATAACCCCTCATTTTAAAACACTATATTTAAATGTATAATATTTTCAATTAGTAAGCAAGTTTCTAGGCTGAAGCATGTCACAGTATTTTTAAAGTATGTTGCTCAGAAGAAATGGAATATTATTTAATATCCTGTCTTGAAGTAAGTGCTATTCTTAGCGTTCCTTCATCTAAGTAGTCAATTTCTCCACCTATCGGTATGCCACAAGCAAGGCGCGATATTTTCACATTTAAGTTTTTTAGCAATTCAATTATATATTGTGCAGTAACTTGGCCCTCCAATGTCGAATTGATTGCAATAATGACCTCTTCAACTTTAGATTCTATAACTCTTTTAGGAATATTATCAAGATTGAGTTCTTTTGGACCGATGCCATTTATTGCTGATAATCTGCCACCTAAAACATGATACATACCTGAATATATATTTCCTTTTTCAAATGCCCATAAATCGCCCAATTCTTCTACTACACACATTAACTTGGTGTCACGCTTTGGGTTAATACAAATGGAACATGGCGATTTAGTATCTAGGTTTCCACAAATCTTACACTCTATTATAAGATCCGCTAATTCTCTAATCAAAGATGCAAGTGGTAGCATGACCCTCTCTTTGTTCTGGAGCAAATGTATAACTAGCCTTCTTGATGATGATGGACCTAAACTTGGCAATTTAGAAAAAGCATGAACTAAACTCTTTATATTAATGTTCATTCAGTAAATTCAAGATAGTTCAAAAATGATAACATCAAACCTTTCGTAAA
The DNA here is from genome assembly GCF_947250645.1 of Wolbachia endosymbiont (group B) of Eucosma cana. NCBI lineage: Bacteria > Pseudomonadati > Pseudomonadota > Alphaproteobacteria > Rickettsiales > Anaplasmataceae > Wolbachia > Wolbachia endosymbiont (group B) of Eucosma cana. The sequence goes on along the minus strand of NZ_OX366334.1, from coordinate 1,249,996 downwards.
GAAAGTAGTAAGTCTTTATCTTGATTAGCTATAGAAAAATTTTTCCACTTTTCTCAGAAATTGTCTTGAAAAAAGTAATGTAATCACAATCTACTGTAACTTAAGTCTGACTCAGGTATAACTGAAATTATCTCATACATTTGCGTAGTTACTCCAGCACCTCTTTTTTGAAAGTGACGCAATTTATTTTTCAACATGTTTCTTTCTTCTACATAATTGTCTGATTCTTTATTCAAACTAGAATTTTTTTCTTCATACTTGGAAAGTATTGTATCGATCAAATAATTAAAAAATAATATTAGACCTGTAGTGTTGGCAAGCAATGCAAGAGAATAATATAACATATCTTCACTCACTTCTTCATTTATTATGTCATGGGAATTTCTATACATTCTAAAACAAGAGCCAAAGGCTGCTAAGCATACACAAGTAAGTTTTGTTTTGCTTAGGACGCACTTAATTCGCGCTAATTTTTTATTATTATCTTCTAATTTTATACGTAACTCACTAATTTTACTGCTATAGTACTTAATAAACAATTCTATTGCCTCTTTGTTATTAGCATAATTATATGCTTTGTAAGATTCCTTATCTATGAGTTCAGTATCTATATCTCTTGATTTCAGAAGCTCTTTGATTGCTTCATTTTTGTTAAGAAGCACAGCTTCGTGTAGAGGTGTGTACTCATTTTCAGCATCTTTTCTTCTGTTAATATTTTCACGAATTAAGTAGTTAAAAAGAGCTGAAATGCATTCTGAATTATTACCTTCAATAGCCAGAGTAATTACGTCTTTTCCGCTTTCGTTCTTAGTATTAATAACTTTGAAAAGCGGCTTTTCATTCTCTTGCTTATGTTCAAAATATTTGTGCTTGTAAAACTCATTCGCACGGTATAGCTCCTTAAGGATACACAAAAGCTTTTTTACAAAATCAGCACGATTTTTTTTAATAGCCGCATGTAAAGGTGTGTCCTGATTTTTCTCATCTTGCAACAATAAGGCATCATACAAACAACATACTGTAATTGCGATTGAATGATGGAGAGACATACTCCATTATTTTAGCACGAAGTAACAAGTTCAATGAATCTGTTCTTCAAAAATAATTTAAACCTTTACAGTAGGAGTAGTCTTATGAAATATTATAGCGGATTAGATGTCTCACTCAAAGAAACTTTTGTAAGTATCATTGATGAGAAAGGAAAAATTGTAAAAGAAGAAGTTGTTGTGAGCGAAAGCAAGGCAATAGCTGAGTATTTGCTCAGTCAAAGTAAAGAGTATGAAGCAATAGGAATAGAAAGTGGGCAATTGTCAATATCGATGTGCAAAGAGTTAAGGAGCTTTGGATTACCAGTAATTTGTGTAGATGCGAGGCATATGGCAGCAGCATTGTCTGCGAGAATCAATAAAAACGATAAAAATGATGCAAGGGGTATAGCACAAATGATGAGAGCTGGGCTGTATAAAGAGGTATTAGTAAAATCAGATGAGTCTTGTCAAGTTAAGGTAGCGCTCGGAAGTAGAAGGCAGTTAATGTATTGCAGAGAGCAAATTATGGGAACAATAAGAGGGCTATTGAAGATATACGGAATAAAGCTTGGCAAGAAGTCAAAGATTGTAATCTTTTCTTTAAAAGTGCAAGAAGCAATAAAAGATCTAGATAAAGTCAGTAAGGATTCAATTGAAGCATTAGTTTGTAGTTTGGAAATAATAGAAGAATCAATAAAAAAGCTTGATAAAATATTATCAGAGAAAGGCAAGAAAGACGAAGATTGCAAATTATTAACTACTGTACCAGGAGTTGGTATTATAGTAGCAATGACGTATAAGGCTACAATTGATAATCCACATAGGTTTGAAACATCTGATACAGTCGGAGCCTATATGGGATTGACGCCAAGACAGTACGCTTCTGGAGAAGTTAATCGTCATGGTAGCATATCAAAGATGGGACCGGTAGAATGTAGAAATATGTTGTATGAAGCTGCGCATACAATACTGACAGTTAGCAAGAAAAAATTCAAATTAAAAAGCTGGGGAATAAAGCTTGCAAAAAAGAAGGGTGTAAAGAAAGCAGTAGTTGCATTAGCAAGAAAACTAGCTGTAATTATGCATAGAATGTTGGTTGATAAAACAGAATTTTATTATCAATAAACACTAAAGGAGTATAGGACAATAATTTTATTGAAAGTAAAGATAGTAATGCCGATGGAAGGGATAAGCAAGAGCTATGGTTGAAGCGTAGACTTCGTAAACAACATGTTGCCATCCACTTCCGCCCTAACAAGTATAGTGCGGCTTGGCTAAAATTAAACTAGCCATATCAGACCGCGGAGAGAACCATGGAAGCATGCTATTTTTAATTTATATCAAGGATTATGGAGGAAATATGCTATTTTGATCTATGTGAAAATTATTGTTGACTTGTACGCAATTAGAGAACCATCTTTATATAGGGAGTTAATCTCTTGATCAAAAGAGATATCTATAATGCACCCATTTGTCTAGACCATTTTTTTCAAAGTGATCCGATTTTTAAAATGAATATGTTGATAAATACGTCGACACACATTTAAAGTATTTATCAATATATTCATTTACTGTTTATGATAATAAAGATCAGCAGGAACTTTATAATGTAGAGTCTGATGTCGCCTTCTATAGTTATACCAAGCAACAAAATCATTTATTATAAGATTTAAATCTCTGATACTATTTGGTCTATAATAATATATAGCTTCTTGCTTTAAAGTTCTCCATAAGCGCTCAACAAATATATTGTCGAAGCAACGTCCTTTATGGTCCATACTGATTTTAATATTAGCACGCTCTAATTCCATAATAAAGTTGTAGCTAGTAAACTGCACCCCCTGATCACTATTAAAAATCTCAGGTTTACCTTGTTTTAGAGCTTCTTTGAGAGTATAAAGGCAAAATCCAGCATCGAGATATGGTGATAATGAATGAGCAATAATATAGCGACTATACAAGTCCATTATTGCCACAAAATAGATAAACTTACCTTCTACCATAATATATGTTATATCAGTAGCCCATACCTGATTAACTCTACAAATAATCAAATCTTTGAGTAAATAAGGATATATTTTATGCTTTTTTTCTTTAATACTTGTATTACATCTTTTTCTACAATACAGCCCACTAATCTTCATTTTTTTCATAATTCTTAAGATTTTTTTGTGATTGACTACTACTCCACTCGCTATGATTTCAGCAGTAATTTTACGATATCCATAACGGCAATCAGAAGCCAAATATACTTCTTGAATCAAATTTGCTACTTCACTTTCGTTATTAATTATAGGCCTATAATATAGGCTAGATCTGCAAATCCCCAATAAATCAGCCTGTTTCCTAATTGACAGATCAGAATCTTTTTCTATAAACCTTACTCTATCTTTTTTGCTTATTTCAGTAATTTTTTTTTCAAATAGCTATTTTCCACTGTCAATTCTCCTATTACTTTATGTAAACTTTCTATTTCTTGCGCTAAGATTCTTTGTTTTCTCGCACTTTCACTTTCTTCAACAAATAGGTCTTTTAACCTTGCCAATACTCTATCACGCCAATCATATAGATTTGTTGATGGTATTTTATATTCACTACATATCTCAGCTGTGCTTTTTTGATTTTTTATTGCTTCCAAAGCTATCTTTGCTTTTAACTCTGGTTCATATTTTTTTGTTGCCATACTTTTACCCCTTTACCTTCCTACTCGGATCAACCATTTTTTTTTGGTCTAGTTTATGGGGTGCATTATACTATTCTCTAGCTTTTCATTCGAAGCACTTATAGGGTTAGCTAAACAATCAAAATCCTTATTTTTAGATACAAAGTCTTCTGATTGAAAATTTGCTGCAGCTTTTATTTCACCTTTCATATTTCTTTTTTTACAGAAGTTGCATTTCAGGTAGGGTATCTCATCTTTAAAATTTTTCAACTCTATTTAAATTTTTTTAAAATAGTTTTTGATAAAAATACTTATGAAACTAACTTCTGTGTTAATTTTTTAGAAGATTTTATAGCTAAAAAATTACTTCCGCATATTTTAAATCTGATTACAATTACAGTTAGAGATATTTATTGAGCTCAAAAATCTATCTCCGTCTGCAGACTTTTTTATTAAACTCATTAAAAAATGTAGCGTATCCTCTTCAGAGCATATCTGTCGTATGTTCACTGCATTTTTTCTAATCTTTTTTATACAGGGGGATCTTATGTTCAGAATTCCAGATACTTGACCTTTAATTTAGCTAATAAAAACCAACTGGTACCTGCGGTTTTTATAGCTACGTTTTCTCAAATAAGTTTTAAATGAATAGATTTCTTGCATAATAAGATGTCATCCCAGTGCTTGACACTGGAATCCAATAAGAAAAATGCGCTGGAACTTTCGAATTCCAGTTATGCAAGAAATCTAATGTTAAAAAACTCACAGTTATCCTAGTACTGCTTTATTATCTGCAGTCTTTTCATGCTCGACAGAAGAGAGTTGAGGATTAACAGCTTCTTCTATTGATTTAGCCTGTTTATAGTCTTGACTTAGGAAATATATAGCCACTCCAACTGCTATTCCAGCAACAAGAGCAGATACTGCGAGTGCGCATAATATAATAGTCATTGAAGGGACTAAAGCACCACCAACACCGAGTCCAATGCCAAGAAAAACGCCAGGTATAATGCCAATCAAACTATTACATCTAGCACTTTCTTTTTTCGATTGAGCTTGGTCTTTCATACATTCGATGAGTACTTTTTTTGTATCTCCATGAGCTAAATCTAATGGAATTTTGTCTTCTTCATTCTTTATCAAAGGATTTGCACCATATTTTAAAAGGGCTTTTATTGCGTCAGTGTTATTACTTATAACAGCTTGATGTAGTAACGTATTTCGACTACTTTGATCTTGAAGATTTATCAATTTATAGAGACCCTCAAGAGTAATATAGTCATGCACTGCTTCATCTAAAATCTTCATCACGTTTTGAAACTGTAATATAGTTCCTTCTTGAGACCTTGCGCTATCGTATTTAATACAGTGATGCAAAATAAGGTATATTTGCACTGCTTTTTCATTGATAAACTCTTCTTTTTCAGAGATTACATCTACAATAGCTGCTGAGAATAACTCCTTGTTAATCACAATTTCGTTATTATCATTAAGATATTCTTGTAACTCTTTAATTTTTTTTTCAAGACTCTCGTGTCGATTACAAATAATCGTCATTAAATCATTCATACCATCTCCTTATTCTAATTATATCAATAATACAATAAATTCTAATAAAAGTCAAATTTTTAATTAAAAATTTAATAGAACTTATTAGCAATTCCTACAAATGTCAAATAAATTCAAAAGAAACTCACAGGGTCAACATCTATTGTTATTGCAATGTTTGAACTCAAGTTACAGCAATGTTTCAGCTTTTTCTTTATAGACAGACTGTATTTATTGTGTATTTTGAGTAACACTCTATACCGATATTTATTATTTAAGAAATTTATTGCTGCTGGTGATGGGCCAAAAATTTCAAATTCTTTCAATGTCAAGTGCTGAGAGGTAGTTGAAAATTGATTATGCAAAAAGTTTGTTATCTCATTTGCTGCTTTCTGCGTTGCAAATTGATCCTTACCACAAACTATAAGCGCTATTAGTCTACTAAATGGGGGCATTTTAGCTTTGCTTCTTGACTCAAGTTCAATTTCATAAAACAAATCCCTTTTTTGCTGCTGCAATGCTTTTATTATCAAACTTTCAGGATTATTAGTTTGCACTATTACCGTTCCTTTTTCGTTGAACCTCCCAGATCTACCCGCAACTTGATGCAATAATTGATACGTCTTTTCTGCTGCCCTGAGGTCAGAATTTTCAAGTCCTAAATCTGCATTTATCACTCCAACCAAAGTTAATTTAGGGAAATTATGCCCTTTAGCAATCACTTGTGTACCGATTATAATATTCACTTCTTCCTTGAACACTGAGTCAATTACGCTACCAAGCGACTTCTGGTCGCTGCTAATAATCGCAGTTTTTGCATTTGGTAATAGTTTTACTATCTCTTCAAGTAACCTCTCAATTCCTATACCACAAAGGGATAATGACTGCTCACTTTGACAATTCGAGCATTTTTCTGGAAGTTTTGATTGGTAAGAACAATGGTGACACAAAAGGACGTTCTTTTTCTTGTGGTACGTAAGCCATACAGTGCAATTTGAGCAGGAAATTTTATATCCACATTTTTTACAAACTGCAAGTTGCGCATACCCCCTGCGGTTTAGAAAGAGCATAACTTGCTGTTTTTTCTCTATGGTTTGTTTTATCCCTTCGAAAAGCTCATTTGAAATCCATTGTTTATTATTCACTACTTTTATGTGCGGCAACTCTGCACCACCGAATCGTTCGGTTAGCTTTACATGGTTGTAATTCCCTTTTTTAACATGATAAATTGTTTCAAGCAGCGGAGTAGCGGATGATAAAATAATCGGAATATTTTCGAATTTGGCTAAGATAATTGCCATATCTCGAGCATTATATATAATTCCCTGTTCTTGTTTAAAGGATGAGTCATGCTCTTCATCGACGATGATTAATTTTAGGTTTTTATAAGGTAAAAAAAGTGATGACCTTGCCCCAATAATTATCTGCGCACTTCCATTTGCGATACTGAGCCAATTATTTCGGCGAGCTTTGGGAGTAAGTCCTGAATGCCACTCAGCTATATTTCCAGATATCTGACTGTGAACACGATTTACTAATTGTGAAGTTAGGACAATTTCTGGCAGAAGGATCAGGACTTGTGCATCGTTTACGATTTCAATTAACCTTGCAATCACAGAGAGATAAACTTCCGTTTTTCCAGACCCGGTTTCACCGTCAAGCAAAGTCACTGAATACTCATTCAAATTACTTATTATCTTATCGCGAGCTGCTTGCTGCTCAGGGCTTAATTGGTAATCTATTTCACTTATTTCTTGCTTTTGCTTAGTGCAAACTAACTTATCTATTTGATTTACCTTTAATACTCCTCCCATTATCACTTTGGCAAGCATACCGATAGGTATTACATTATACTGTGCAACCCACTCTGCAAATTCGATCAGTTTTGGTCTGATGCTCGGCAAATCGATCTTTTGCTCAATAAATTTTAATTCTCGATCGCTTTTGCTACTTTCTCTCCAAACTATTCCAATCAAACGCTTTCTGCCAAACGGCACCACTACGTAATCTCCAATTGAAACTTCAGTATCTTCCTCAACTGCATATGAAAATAGCTGATCAATTGGAAGTGGCAGTAATACGTCAACTGTTTTTGTCATAAGTTAGCGCTGTTTTTAGATACATAGAGAAGCCTTAATGCTTTTTTCATAGTACACAATTTATAATCATAAATATTAGAAATGTGAGGAAATTCTGTATGTTTAGCGATAAAATAGTCCTAGACTTTGAAATAGAAAAAGGTGACCGAATAGATCGGTGTTACTTCTCTACACGCATCAAACTTACAGATAAGAGCAAGAGTTTTCTATGTGAAAAGCTCGGTAAACCTAACAATTTAGATGATTACTTTAATCTTAATCCTGAGAATTTTTATATTTATTACAACAAATATAGTGGGCACTATGGTATAAATGAGCTGTATGTCAGAGATAATAATGGTAGATATTTAGCTACTAAACTTCCACTTGATCAGAGCGGATTTTCGATAGAGTTATCATTCGACGAGGTGAATTATGGCTTTTATCCTATGTATGCAATCTATAACCCCACTCAATATGACAAAAAGCAGGAAAAGAGCTTTGAAGATAATGGTGAATTGCAGCCGTTTGTGTCAATTGTATTGGATTACTTTCTAAATGGCTTAACCATTCAAGATATGTTTTTGCAAATACAAAATGAGCTTGTTGAAAAAGAAATAAAATTAGAAGAAGACAGAAGAAAAGCAGAGAAAGAATTAAATCAAAAGGATGAAAAGTTAAGAGAACTCATAGAAAATGATGAGATTAAAGTACTTAAAGTAATAAAAGGCCATAGTATTGGGAATGGACGTTCAGCGGCAATTTTGCAGCTTGATGGTGATCTTGATGCAAGTAATACCAATTCTCATTGTTGTGGAGTCAAATAGGAAACAGAGCAGAGTTGTTTAATTGTAGAAGTAGCAAGAGAGGTAAGAAATTTGCATAAAGTGCTCTCAAGCAAAGCAATAGTACTGTATATTTTATTGCGCAAAATGTTCTGTTTTATATATAACCAAAGCCTCTCAACAGGATTAAGTTCAGGTGAATATGGAGGTAGGTATATAATCTCAATGTTTTTAGGTACCTTTAAATTTTTTGACTTATGCCAACTAGCACAGTCCATAACAAGAACAGCTTCTCTTGTCCCTAGATATTGCAACATTTGCTCAAGAAATATATTCATGCAATCAGTGTTAACATTTGGTGCAAATAAGCTAAAACTCTCTCCATTTTTAGGATTAACTGCACTGTAGAGATAAAAATTATGCCTACCTAACTTTATTTTAACCCGAGTTCTAGTACCTTTTTTAAACCATCCATGCCCAACTTTCGAATGTGTGCCAAACCTTGATTCATCAAAGAAAAATAGCTCTTTTTCAGGATACTTTCCAATAACTTCATTGAGATTTTTTTTTGAATTCCTCTTGTTTACTTTTATCTTGTACGTTGTGTACTGGTCTTGGTGTAATATATGAAAATTTCATCTTTTGCATATGGCGGTGTACTGTAGATTTGCTAATATTTAAGTCGAACTTTTCCTGTATTCTTATTCTCATTTCTTTAATGGTAATATTAGGGTTTTCTTCTATCCATGCTTCAATTTGCTGTAGTTGAGCCTGATTTAATTTAGTTTTTCTTCGGCGTGATCGAGGAGCAAACAGTTTTTCTTCTCTGCCAAATTTCAAGAGTTTTATCCACGAAGTTAGTGCCTTTCTTGAAATGCAATATATTTTTGCTACAGACGTTATACTGTACTTTTTTGCTGCAATTACAGCGTTTAGTTTTTTTGAAACATATGCATTATTCCTTACTTTCTTCAGCATCTCTTTTGCTGATTTTACTACTTCTTCATCCAATAATTTTGATCTGAGTGCCATTTATACCTAAACTATTTCACTTATTTCATTATGGCTTTTCTTCCATTATTGTCTATCTGTTTCCCGTGTAACGGGAATTGGTATAACCAAGAACAAATCAAACGTGTCTTAAATGATGTGGAGATAGGATGCTACTTAGAATTTAATTATTTTTGTTATGCTCATAATAGAGGAGGTTTCATCGAGGATGAGGGGCATTCTATGTTGGTGTATAAAGCAGAGAATGATAAATACATATTTTTTGACCCTAATAAAGGAGCGGTTGGCTTTTGTCCTGATACAGGAATTGCCAATTTTACATTAGAGGAAGTTTGTAGGGCAATGGAACTTGCTGTAAACTATTATTCATATGATATGTATATTGAAAATTGTGCAGATTATTGCAAAGTTGATATTATACTTAGAAATGCAACACTGATTTCAAAGAGAGCTGAAAAGCTTTACGAAACAACAGAAAGAACAAATTCAAAAATAATTGATATATCGATTGATAAAGGCATGAATCAATTGTTGTTCACACCTGCAAATCTGTAAGTGGACATAACTTGATCTTAAGGACTAGATTCCAGTATCAAGTACTGACCATCTACTATGTAATTTACTTTCAAAAATAAATGTTCCAGTGGTTTCATCTGCTGTCATGCCAGTGTTTCCTTCTCCTGTCATGCCAGCGTTTTCCTCTCCTGTCATCCCAGTGCCCTGACACTGGGATCCAGTGTTCATATAATCTCATCAAAAACGTGTATTTTAATTTAAGACCAATACCCAATTTAGAATCAAAATTCCTGGATTCCAGTGTCAAGCACTGGAATGACATCGTTTACTATGCAAATTGCCACAATGTTCGTACAGCTATGACTGGTTTGGGTTTTGTACAGCTATCCTGCAAACGCTATGTAAATAACAACTATACATTTATCTTCAAGATTATTTACCAAGTATAGACATCAGCTCATCCCATTCTCTTTTACCAATGCCACTTTCTTCTCTAGTAATATTTTCTCCTTTAATTAGCTTGCGAATTATTTCAAGACCAGTTTTTGAAATGCAGGCTGATTTTAGCGAGTATTCAACAAAAGCATTATAGGCCAGCGGAACCCATTTCTTCACTATGTCCAACATAACTTCTGCATAGACTCTAATTTCATATTGGGCGTGCTTATCAGCTCTAAGCCTTAAAAAATGAAGAAGGTTGTGTAAATCTATTTTCCAATAAAACTGAGTATAGTAATTAAGTGTTAGATTAGTTCGGGCAATTTCCCTTGCAAGGCCCTGTTTAATAAATTTCTCATAATGAGAATATACTAAATTAGAATCATTTATTAGAGAATCTATTATTTCTTTTGAAGTACTTGAGTCAAAAGCTTCACCGCTGCCTTGTTTATTATTATCAGATTGTTTTGCAACCTGTTCTGGTATATAAAATTCATTATCAAGTATCGAATACCTTCCAGAATATTCATTCACATTTGCAGTTCTATGTCTTATCCATTGTCTTGCAACAAAAATTGGAAGTTTCACGTGAAACTTAATTTCACACATTTCAAATGGAGTTGTATGATGATTTCTCATCAAATACTTTATAAGCGCTTCATCTTGATTTATCTGTTTCGTTCCTTTTCCATAAGAAACGCGAGCAGCTTGAACTATGGCGCTATCAGAGCCCATATAATCAATTACTCGAACAAATCCATGATCTAACACCTTATGTTCTTCGTATAGAATTTCATCTATTTCTTTTACTGTAGTTCGCTTAGTTGTCTCATTCATAATATATTCTCAAGATGAAACAGAGATATCAGCCCCACATGAATTGAGTTTTTCATCCATGGCCTCATATCCTCTCCATAAATGATGTGAGTTATTTATTGTAGTTTCTCCTTTAGCCAACAAAGAAGCAAGCACCAAAGCTGCCGTTGATCTTAAGTCATTAGCATATAGATTAGCTCCAGATAAGCTCTTTATTCCACTTATAGTAGCTTTATTTTTTTCGATGCTGATATTAGCACCTAATTTTCTTAGCTCATTTGCATGTGCAAATCTACTTTCAAAAACGTTCTCTTCAATGATTGATATTCCACCTGCAATTGACATAGCAGACATTAGTTGTGGTTGCATATCACTGGGAAAGTTGGGATATGGATTTGTTGCAACGTGAGCAGATTTAATAGAGCCATTTTTTCTAGAAATAATAATACCATCATCATGTAACTCAACTCTGGCTCCTATAGTCTTCAATTCATTTGCAATACATTCTATATCAGACAAACTTACTCCTTCTAACTTTAGCTCGCCGTCGGTAATGACAGCAGCCAAAGCATAAGTACCGGCCTCTATCCGATCTGGTATGATTGTGTGGACACATCCGTTTAATTCATCAACGCCTTCTATTGTGATTTTTGTGTTGTTAACTTCAATATTGGCACCCATTTTTTTTAGAAACTCTATTAAATCAAGAACTTCCGGCTCCGTTGCGGCATTGTTTATTGTTGTTACTCCTTCTGCAAGTGTTGCTGCCATGATTATGTTTTCTGTTGCGCCAACACTTACTTTTTCAAATGTTATTTCTTTGCCTTGCAATTTTCCCTTTGTTGTTGCAGTTATATTACAGCTATCAATTTCAATTTTAGCTCCCATTGCTTCAAGTGCCTTGATATGAATGTCAACAGGACGTTTTCCAATATTACATCCACCAGGAAATACTGTTGAAACTCTACCAAATCTGCTGAGCATTGGACCTAGCATTAAAAAAGATGCTCGCAGTCTGCTTGCAATTTCATGTGATATTAAATGGTTATTGATATTGCTACAGTCAATTTCCAAAGTATGATTTGCTTTATAGTCTTTATTGCATATAAAATTTACTTCTGCACCAAGACTCTTAAGCAGCTCAGACATCAAATGCACGTCAATTAAATCAGGTACGTTATGCAAAGTTATTGAAGAATTACTAAACAAGCTTGCCGCCATTATTGGCAAGACGGCATTCTTTGAACCATTAATCTTGATTTTTCCAATCAAGGGCTTATGGTTACTTCTTACTAATATTTTATGCATTTAATCAAGCGATAGAACTTATCAAGTAAGTATAATAGGTTAGCGGTAAAAGGCAAAATTTTGCTTTTTCTTCTTCTGTCATTCAAGTAGCTGACACTGGGATCCATTTCTTCATCATCAAAATGTTATATTTCAACATTACTTTTATGCTGACCAATTTAACTGGATTCCAGTTTCAGCTACTCGAATAACATTTTCGTAGTCGATTCAAAATAGCATAATTAACTACACCTTTCCAAAGATGAGAGACGCGTTGGTACCACCAAAACCAAATGAATTAGAAAGCGCATATTGAATTTTATGCTCTTGAGCTTTAAGTGGTACAAAATTTAAATCACACCCTTCTGAAGGTTTGTGTAGGTTTAAAGTTGGTGGAACAATTCCATTGTTTAATGCAAGGATACTAAATATTGCTTCAACACTTCCTGCGGCACCAAGTAAATGTCCTATAGAAGATTTAGTCGAGGAAACAGGTATTTTATAGGCATAGTCACCGAATAACTGCTTCATTGCTATTACTTCAACTTTATCCCCAAGTGTTGTTGAAGTCCCATGTGCATTGATATACCCAATTTGACTTGGGCTTACTTGTGCACTCCTTAAAGCAAGTTCCATTGCCTTCAGTGCGCCTCTTCCTTCTGGATGTGGTGCTGTGATGTGGTGCGCATCTCCTGTGAGTCCATATCCAGTGAGTTCTGCATATATTTTTGCTTCCCTTTTTTTTGCATGTTCATATTCTTCCAGAACTAATATACCTGCCCCTTCGCCCATGACAAATCCATCGCGTTCTTCGTCCCATGGCCTTGAGGCCTCTTCAGGCTTATCATTGAATTTAGTTGATAGCGCCTTCATCGATGCAAAACCTGCAATTCCAACTCTGCATAACGCACTTTCTGCTCCGCCTGCAATCATAATGTCAGCTTCACCGAGTTTTATAGCTCTTGCTGAGTTTATAATCGCATGCGCACCTGTTGCACATGCAGTAACCGCTGAGTCATTTGGACCTATAAATTCGTATTTAATAGAAATATGACCAGATATCAAATTTATTAGACTTGCAGGAACAAAAAATGGGCTAACACGTCTAGGCCCCTTCTCCTGCATGGTAATTACATTTTCCTGAATTGATGGAAGACCACCTATACCAGAACCAATAGCTACACCTATTCGCTCTTTATTAATATTTTTATTTTCCAAAATTAGTGAATCTTCTACTGCCTGAACAGCTGCTGCAATTCCGTAGTGAATAAAACGATCTGTTCTTTTTAGGTCTTTTTCAGAAATATAATCTAGCGGATTAAAACAGCTTTCAGCGTTGTAGGATACCTGTCCTGCAACCCTGCAAGCAAGATCAGAAGAGTTGAACCTATCTGTACTGATTGCTTTTATGCCAGATTTACCTTCTTTCAGCTTTAACCAGGTGTTATTAACATCTGCTGCTAGTGGAGTAATTAAGCCAACACCGGTAACTACTACTCTTTTGCTCATTCAACATCAATTGTTTGCTTTGTTTACTACATATTCAACTATCTGTTCCATAGTTTCCATTTTTTGCGCATCTTCATCAGGAATCTCTATACCAAATTCTTCTTCAGCTGCCATGATTATTTCAACTGCATCTAAACTATCTGTGCCATGGTCTGAAAGCTTTGAAGAACTACTAAATCCCTCTACATCCTTACTGATGTGCTCTAGTATAATCTTCTTTACTTTTTCTTCTATATCTTCTCTAGTGCTTTTTGCCAATTCGTTCATTTCTTACTAAAAAATAACCTATTCTCTGATGTTATAAGAAATTTTGATGTTTGCAATAGCTTTTATGATTATATAAACTATTAAAAACTTCCTATCTCTTAGCACTCGATAGTTAATAAATTTAAAAATGCTAGACGAAACAACAAAAAATTTGCTTGTTGTAGAAGTGAATAAGCTCTTACCTGAAAATAGCGAGAATAAACTTATATCAGCTATGCGTTATGTGCTTCTTGCTCCTGCAAAACATATACGTTCTTTTTTAGTTATAGCATCTTCGTCGATATTCAACATAAAGGTTGAAAAAGCAATAACAGCAGCAGCAGCAATTGAATTTATTCATGCTTACTCCCTCATTCACGATGATCTGCCATGTATGGATAACAGTGACACCCGCAGAGGCCAGCCAAGCTGCCACAAAAAATTTGGTGAAGCAACAGCAGTACTGGCCGGAGATGCATTACTTACCCTGGCTTTTGAGGTATTATCTTTGTTAAATTGTGAGATCATAAAAGTGCTCTCTCAAGCAATAGGAATGAAGGGAATGGTGGGAGGGCAGATTTTAGATATAGGTGCAGATTTTGACAAAATAAAAGAAATTCATTTGATGAAAACTGCAAAACTATTTGCAGCTTCATGTGAAATAGGGGCTATAATAGGAGGCGCTACAGACAAGGAGCGGGAAGCATTATATAACTATGGAATAAATCTAGGGCTTATTTTTCAAGCCAAGGATGATATCGAAGATTATGAGCAAGATAAAACAAACAATTTAATGTCCGTGCTTGGAAAAAATGAAATGGAAAACTATATAGATAGTCTCTTTAAACAGGCCTCAGATAATTTAAGTACGCTTTCAGGGAATACTAGTGACTTATATGATTTATTGAATCAAGTAAAAAAAGATGGTTAGAAAAATTATATTACAAATGTTTATCTCTGTAGTAATGATTCTCACTTTAGCTTCTGCTTTTATAATTACGATTGTTTATATAAACAAAGATAAACCAGAGAAAAGGGAAAAGCTTTACGAAATAAATGCTACACATGGTGGTTTGACACAGATGATAGCAAGTTATTTGGTCAGGCCGATACTTGAATCAGCTGTTGATCGTTATATTGAAAAGCATGGGTTAGCAGAATATTTAGAAGAAATAACACAGCAAAAAGAAGAAGAGATGATAAACTTTTATGAAATTACTGAAGGTAGTGGCAGTAAAGTTTTCTGTGGCCAAGAAGTTCTGCTACAAATGTACAAAGTCTCCAACAACCTAGCAACGCTACTTCCGACTGATGTCAATTTGAAAATAGGTCAGGATTACTTAAAAGAAGTGAGTTTAGGGGTAATAGGTATGAAAGAAGGCGGAGAGCGTGTAGTTACTATTGCTGCTGATGACAACAAAATGAGTTTTAACTCTTATTACATCAAACTGATTGAAGTAAAAGATAAATATCCCGATTCAGTAAATAACCTGATGATTTTTAATGACTTAATTAACAAAACTGGAAAGCGAGTAAAATGTGGCGATGAGATATCAGTTCAATATAGCATAAAGAGACATAATGGTGAGTATATAATCAAAGATCAAATAGTGCAGTTTAAGGTTGGTGACAAAAAAATACCACTTGCTATAGAACTTGGAGTTGTGGGAATGAGAGCTGGTAATAAAAGAACAGTTCTTTCTCCACCTGATCTTTTAACTGGTATATTAATAAAAGAAATAGATTTTGATGAAGAAAATATCTCAATAATTGATTTAAGCTTGAATTCTACTATTGAAAAATAGCTTAAAGAATTACGAAGTAAGAAAAAATAAAACCTCTTGAATGCTCTATATTACTTAAAGTAGGCTTCCTCTAAAGTATAAATTTAGATAAATCAAGCTGCTTTGAAATTGACTCTAGTTTATCTCTTACATATTTGCTATCTATAACAAATTTTTCACTATTTTTTTCAGAAGCGATAAAACTTATTTCATCCAAAAGCTTCTCCATGACAGTATGAAGTCTTCTTGCACCTATATTTTCCACTTCTCTATTAACTGTAAATGCTATTTCAGCTATAGTCTCTATACCATCATCAGTAAACTCAAGTGTTACATTTTCCGTTTTCATTAACGCTATATACTGTTTTAACAAACTAGATTCTGGTTCCTTTAATATTTTTATTAGATCCTCTTGAGTAAGCGCCTTAAGTTCCACTCTAATTGGCAATCTACCCTGTAATTCTGGTAAAAGATCAGATGGCTTAGATAAATGAAAGGCACCAGATGCAATAAATAATATATAGTCTGTTTTTACGGGGCCATACTTAGTTGAAACAGTTGTTCCCTCAAGTAATGGTAACAGATCGCGCTGCACTCCTTCTCTGTTGACTTCACCTTTTATTTCTGTACGTGCTGCAATTTTATCTATTTCATCTAAAAACACTATGCCTTCATTGCTAACAAGATCAATCGCTTCTTTGATTATCTTGTCTTCATCCATTAACCTTTCGCTTTCTTCATTAATCAATATTTCACGTGCTTCTTTCACTTTAACTGTAATAGTTTTTGTTTTTTTGCTCCCATTAAACATCTTGCCCACGATTTCCGTTACGTTCATCACACCAATTTGCCCACCTGGCATGCCAGGTATATCAAAAGTGGGTAGCATACCCTTGCTCTCCCTGACGTTAATAGAAACTTCTCCATCTTCAAATTCCTTATTTCTCAGTCTTTCTCTGAAAACTTTTTTGCTTTCCTCGGTTGCATCTTCACCAACCATGGAGTTGACTATTATCTTTTCAGCCAAACCTAAAGCTTTTTTAGTTAAGGCTTTACGTGCTTTTTCCTTAACTAAAACTATTGCTGCATCAACTAAATCACGTATTATCGAGTCAACATCACGTCCAACATATCCTATTTCAGTAAATTTCGTTGCTTCAACTTTTATAAAAGGTGCACCAGCAAGCTTTGCTAAACGGCGAGCTATTTCAGTTTTACCAACTCCCGTATGGCCTATCATGAGTATATTCTTAGGTATAATCTCTTCACGTAGTGGAAGTGGGACTTTATTTCGACGCCAACGATTTCTGAGTGCAATAGCAACAGCGCGCTTTGCGTCATTCTGTCCGATTATAAATCTATCCAACTCTTTAACTATCTTCTGTGGTGGTAGATCATCTAATAAAGCTTGTGAGCTTTGGATGCTGCTACTTTCTGTACCTTCATTTTCATAGAGGCCGTTTTTTTTATTGCAGTCATCATTATTATCAGATTGACCTACTACAGGTTGACCAGAAGAATTGGTACACAAAGTTCTTGACATATTACTCCTTTATTTTTTCAATAATTAGATTATGGTTTGTATAAACACATATATCGGCAGCTATCTTCATAGCCTTTTTTGCAATCTCCTCTATTGATATTCCTTCAACGTCAATCAAAGCTTTTGCTGCAGATAAAGCAAAATTTCCTCCAGAGCCAATGGCTGCAATGCCATCTTCAGGTTCAAGAACATCACCCGTTCCTGTAATGACCAATGAAATGGACTTGTCTGCCACGATCATCATAGCTTCTAATTTTCTTAGATATTTATCCATTCTCCAGTCTTTTGCAAGTTCAACACATGCCCTCATTAACTGTCCTGGGTGCTTATCAAGTTTAGATTCTAGCCTTTCGAAGAGAGTAAATGCATCAGCTGTTGCTCCAGCAAAACCGGCAATTACGGAATCACCAGAAAGACGCCTAACTTTTTTTGCTCCAGATTTTATAACGGTATGGCCTAGCGAGACTTGCCCATCACCTATTACTACTACATTTTTGTCTCTTCTAATTGATAGTATAGTAGTACCATACATTTTACTGCTGTCATGATGAATCATTTTTTTGTTATTTTAATTCGTTATATTATATTAAGATTATAACTTATAATATAGTACTTTTCTTATAACATTTAAAGTGTAGATGCAAAACATAATTCGCCCAGATTTGGAAAAAAGTATAAATAATTGGTTTGAGGCAAAATTTAACGGCCTTACATTGCCATTTTATAGCTCTATAGATCTTAGAAACTCTAGCTACAAAATTGCCCCAGTGGACGCTAATTTATTTCCTGCAGGGTTCAACAATCTAAGTGAGACATCAAGAGCAACAGCAGCAAAACTAATAAAAAGTTATTTTGAAACAAAACAATATAAAAAGACTCTTATAATACCGGAGAATTACACACGAAATAAAATGTATATAGAAAACGTATTTGTTATAGAGAAAGTACTGCAACTCGCAGGTTTTGAAACTAGAATTGGCCTCTTTCATAATGAAACGTACAATTTAATAGAACAGTATGAAACTGTTGTGAAAGAAAACTCTTTGCTGAAGACAACTTCAGGATTTGTGCCTGATGTTATTATACTGAACCGTGATATGACTAGCCACATTCCAGACACACTAGAAAACGTAAAACAAGAGATAGTGCCAAGTCCATTATATGGCTGGCACAGTAGGCAGAAATTTCAATATTTTGAAATCTATCAAAAATTAGTGTCCGAATTTTGTGGCGAATTTAAAATGGATCCATGGCTTATTTCTGTGCTTACAGAAAGCTGTAATGGAGTTGACTTTAATGATGATTCATCACTAGGAGCAGTAGCGACTAAAGTTGACCAAATATTATCTCTAGTGCAAAAAAAATATGAGGAATATGAAATAAAAACACAACCTTACGTTTTTATCAAAGCAAGCAATGGCACATATGGAATGGGCA
Organism: Wolbachia endosymbiont (group B) of Eucosma cana; assembly: GCF_947250645.1. Taxonomy (NCBI): domain Bacteria; kingdom Pseudomonadati; phylum Pseudomonadota; class Alphaproteobacteria; order Rickettsiales; family Anaplasmataceae; genus Wolbachia; species Wolbachia endosymbiont (group B) of Eucosma cana. Next base: position 1,231,308 of record NZ_OX366334.1, on the reverse strand, counting down.
TTATAACAGCAACAAGTGGAAAGGAAATATTAAATCTCAATAAAAAAAAGCGTCATAAAATGAAAAAGATAAAAGAAGGAATAGCAATCAATAGTGTTATTATACAAGAAGGTGTACCAACTATTGACATATTTAAAAGTAGTTCTGCAGAACCGCTAATATACTATATAGGAGATACTCCAACATGTTACTTATACCGATGTAATAGCAGGAAAGATGTATATTCTAGCTTGAATTCCACTGACTGTGAATTTTATGACATCAGCCAAGAAAATAAAACTTTGCCACTTTGGAATATTGTTAGCAAATTAGCAGTGCTAGCATTGGCAGTAGAAATTAAGTCTTTTCATCTCTAATAATTAATTTCTACAATGCTGCCATTATGCTGAATATGGTGAGCGTCATCAAGTCCAGTAGAAGGATCAGTACCATTATTAGGTTGATTGACAAACTTATCGATGTTTGATACTAGATATGCTATGCTTAGTATCAAACTGACCGTAACAGTTAAGTTGAAATTATAGATTATGCCACCACCCAAGTCTATTGGTATGGTTGGAAGTTCCATTCTTTTTAATATGAAGCTTAACAAGCCCAATGACAAAGTGAATGTGCTAAACATAACATTCTTCTTGCATTTAGCAAGCTCAGCTTCACATTTCGTAAGTTCGTCATCACCCTTTTTGTATTTTTTACATGCTTCTTGATATTTTTTATGCACTTCCTTATATTCTTCGCACTTATAATAACAGCTTACGAATTCTGAAAATAGAAATAGAACTGCTGATGTTAAGCTAATATAACTTATTACATCCTTGTTGTTTCTAGCTAAGAAATGAATGATTTTTGCCTGCATCAATATTCCTATGATACAGCTTGCCAAGTACGCTGAGTTACCTACAACCTGTATTGGTTTTTCAGGTTCATTTCCCCCTTTACCATTCTGAAGTTTTTTAGATTTATATCCAGCTAAATTGAGACCAAAGTGAAGAGCAAATATTATTGATGTTGGTAGTTTTATGAACTTAGAAATATCTAATATAGTACAAATATTGGATCTGTTGTTATCAATAAACTCGCAACAGAATTGCAATGAAATTTTACACAATATGCCTGTTAAACCTACTGCAATACAATACATCTTTCTAATATCATGATTGTGAACATCATGTATACTTTCTATAAATGTATTTGGCTTACCTTTTGGCATAAGTAGATAATAAAATAATAACTTTTTAATATTATACTATAAAAATCTAAAAAGAAAAGTGCTATAAATCAGTACTTTGAGAGTGATCTAAACATAAATCGGCCAAGCACTTGATAAATAAGAGATCAGTACTGAGAGTTGGTACGCGAAAGTAATATCCGTCTTTGATAATTGCTTTATACTCTATATCAAGTTCAACCAGTGTTTCAGAATGCTCAGAAACAAAAGATATAGGTGATAAAACTACAGGTATATTATCGTCTTTCGCGCGTGATAGCTCACTTTCAGTGCTAGGCTCCAACCATTTTACAGGGCCAACCTTACTCTGATAACATATTCCCCAATCAAGATCTTCAATATTCAATTTTTTTACTATTAATTTTACTGTTTTTTCTATCTGTGAAGCGTAAGGGTCGCCTTTTTTAATGATACTAAGAGGTAAGCTATGAGCCGAGAATAGGACTCTTGGCTTACCGATTTTGCTAGCTAATTTATAATATTTAGACGTCAGATTAACATGAGCTTCAATAAAGTCTTCATTGTCATAATAATGGTGAATTGTTTTTGTGTTACATTCCAGTTTGGCATTTTTTTGCCAATTCTCTATGGATGATAGAGTTGTGGTGGTTGAATATTGCGGATATAGTGGTAACAGAATGATTTCGTCAGGGTTGAATTGCTTTACGCTTTTAACAACTTCATCAGCAAATGGATGCCAATAACGCATGCAGATGAATATCTTATACACATGGTTTCCATCTTCATTTAATTTTAGTTCTAAAGCATCAGCTTGTGCTTTTGTATTCTCCAAGATTGGCGATTTACCTCCAATGTGCTCGTATATTTCTTGTGCAGTACTTTCTCGCCTTTTGGAGATAAACTTTGCTAAAAGGAAGCGAAAAGGATTTGGTAGATTTATTATTCTTTTATCGTAAAAAAGATTAAATAAGAAAGGACGGACCGCACTTAGTGAATCAGGTCCGCCTAGGTTAAATAAGATTACTGCCTTCTTCACTGACAGCACCTTTCTTCAGGTTTGCCTATAAAATCAGCTACACACTCATCAAGTTTAGTTACAGGCACTAAATTTCTTACACTGGCATACAATAGATGAGCAGATCTCTTCATGTTACTCTGTGTAGATGCAAAGCCTCTATCGAAAACCACATCAACACAAAAACTTGGCACTGCTTCAAGAAGTTCAACAGCAGCCAAAGATATCATTATGCAGCTTTGTAGAGCCTTCAGAAAAATCGTAAGGGGGAAAAGTAAAACCTTAACAAAAAGAGAGGGAGGACTTTCATTCATTAGTTGTCCTGGATTAGGAGAATTATATTCAATATGCTGTCTGTTTTTATCAAAGATAGGAAATTTTATAGTGTCTTTCTTAAATTCCTGCTCTATTTGTTCCTCGGTATAATTTTCATTATTAGTCATTTTTTTCAATAACTTTTCACGCAAGTAAAAGGTTCTCACAACAAAACATGTTGCAACCATCAGTGCAGCACATATAAGCGCACAATGCATGAGGTTCATCCCACCTATCATAGATGGTAATGCAAGACAAACAAATGGCACTATGATAGCCATTTCGAAAAATGGAATAGTATTCCTTTTTATTGCAAAAACAGCGCCTTCTTTTAATTTTGTATTATTGTGTAAGCTATACTCTAAATAACTCAAAAATGCCAAATTAAAAGTTAAAAATCCTTTTGTCCCACAAAAAATTGATGACTTGAATTGATTAACCCATTCTTTAGCAGTAAGTGTAGTTTCAATTGATTGTTTAACATTAGGATCGACTGGTTTGTTGTTTTTTTTATTACAACACCCCATAAAACACCTCCTTGATGGTTTATTCTTAACTATAAGTGAAAAATTGCTTTTATCAAATCAAAGTTTATAATAAAATAAATCTATAAATATACGATCTTAATATAAGGGAATGATATGGCAATTGAGAGAACACTTTCGATATTAAAACCTGATGCAGTAAAAAATAATATTACAGGCAGTATAAATTCTTACATTGAAAAATCTGGACTAAAAATTATAGCACAAAGAATGATGCTGCTGACAAAAAAACAAGCAGAGCTGTTTTATGAAATTCATAAGGATAGGCCTTTTTTTGAAGAGTTGGTGGAATTTATGACTTCTGGGTCTGTGATAGTTCAAGTTTTAATTGGTGAAAATGCAGTCAGTAAATACAGACAAATCATGGGTGCTACAGATCCAAAACAGGCAGATAAAGGTACAATTAGGGGTGATTTTGCTAATGATATTAGTGAAAATAGAGTGCATGGTTCTGATAGTCTAGAGAATGCTCGTAGGGAAATAGCTTTCTTTTTTGCTGAGTGTGAATTGGTGTAGTTTTACTTTTCTATACATAATTAAACTTTCTGAATTTTATGTTGAGCTGTGAAATATTAGCTCGATTTTTAGTTATGAAGGAAAAGCTTTCTAATACATAGTATAGATAATATTTAAATGGGTCATGTTGTTAATGCTTATAATAGATCTGAAGCTTCTATAGTTAGAGGAGAAGGAGTATATCTCTTCGATAAGGATGGTAAAAAATATTTAGATTTTGCTGCAGGAATTTCTACAACCTCTCTAGGGCATTGTCATCCATACATTACAGATAAACTGAAGGAACAACTGGATTCATTGTGGCACTGCTCTAATATTTTTACTATTCCCCAGCAGGAAAGGCTTGCTCAGCGTTTAACAGAACTTACCTTTGCCGATAAAGTTTTTTTCTGCTCAAGTGGACTTGAAGCAACAGAAGCTGCAATTAAATTTATTCGCCGTTATTTTTACTTAAATGGACAAGAAAAGCGCAATCGAATTATTACAATTGAAGGAGGTTTTCATGGCCGCAGTATTGCTGCAATTTCTGCTGGAGGAAATGAAAAATCACGCGAAGGCTTTGCTCCGCTCCTTTCTGGTTTTGATAAAGTTCCAAGAAATAACATTGAAGCATTAGAAAAGAAAATCAATAGCGAAACAGCTGCCATATTTTTAGAGCCCATACAAAGTGAAGGCGGAGTACATCCATTGGACGTAGAGTATCTTCAAAAAGTAAGAGAGATAACAAAAGCTCAAGGAATAATTTTATGCTTTGATGAAGTGCAATGCGGATATGGACGGATTGGCTCTCTATTTTACTATCAAAATATAGGAGTTGAACCTGATATGCTCACTTGTGCGAAGGCTATGGGTAATGGATTTCCTCTGGCTGCATGTTTAGTAAAAGATTATATAGCAGAAGCAATCACTCCAGGAACTCATGGGTCAACTTATGGAGGTAATCCACTTGCTATGACTGTTAGTAATGCAGTACTCGATGTAATGCTAAAGGAAGGCTTTTTTGACCATGTTAAGAAGGTCAGTAAATATCTAAAAGAAAAGTTGTTGCCTTTGACTGAAGAATTTCCGAAGATCGTTTCAGAAGTTCGTGGGGAGGGTTTATTGATAGGGATAGAGCTTAGAGTACCTTTGGCTGATAAAATTGTTAAACAATCTCTTGACAAAGGCTTAATAATGACTAAAATTTTAAATAATAGGGTAATAAGAATAACTCCTCCACTTGTTGTTGAGAATATGCATGTGAATGCAGTGTGTGATATATTTCATGATTTATTTTTTTATATTAAAGATATATAGACTTGCAAATGCTTCTTACAACATATAAAATCAACTCTGTTTCTATATCGCAATAACATCATACTTTAATGGATTGGTTATTGATTTCAGTATTGTCAGCAATTTTCTTCTTGTTGATTTTATCGTTTTTGTTTTCAGGAGCAGAAATAGGGTTAACTTCAATTAGCCGCTCCCGAGTTAATAAACTAAAGCTAGATGGAAATAAAAGAGCTAAGATAATAGACCGCTTATTGAATACAAAAGAATTAACAATAGGAACAATACTACTGTGCAATACAATTATTAACATTACTTGTTCCGCTTTATTTACAGCAATATTTATAAATTTCTTTGAAAGTGAGGGCATCTTTTTCTCAACAGCTATGATGACGTTTTGTATTTTGCTGTTTTGCGAGGTGTTACCAAAAACTTACGCCATGCAAAATCCTGAAAAATTTACATTACTTTCTACTTATTTTATGCTGTTTTTTGTCAAGATTCTTTCTCCATTGACATTAGGCATTCAGTTTATTGTCAATCTCATTCTGAAGTTATGTGGGCTTCATAAGAATAGGGAGGTAATATCTGCAGCAGATGCAATGCGTAATATGATTACTCTTCATCGCAGTGAAGGAACTATGTTACAACAGGATTTAGATATGCTAAGTAGTATACTTGATTTGGCTGAGACGGAGATATCGCAAATTATTACCCACAGGAGAAACTTATTTTCTCTTGATATAGATCGAAACAAAGAAGAGTTAATAAAAGAGATTTTGACTAGTAGTCATAGTAGGGTACCTTTATGGCAAAAAGAACCAGATAACGTTGTCGGAGTGGTTCACGTAAAAAATCTAATAAATGCCTTACGTGAAAAGGGTGATAAAATAGATATTACCCAAGTTATGTCAAAGCCTTGGTTTATACCAGAAAGTACACCGCTTAGTGTGCAACTTCACAACTTTCGTAAAAATAGGAAACACCTTGCATTTGTTATTGATGAGTACGGAGCCCTTCAGGGAATTGTTACTCTTGAGGACATACTGGAAGAAATAGTTGGAGAAATTTCAGATGAACATGATTTGATCACAGAGAATTTTATAAAAAAGATATCCGATAATATGTATCACATAGAAGGAAAATCTACTATTAGGGATATTAATAGACAGTTACATTGGGATCTTCCTGATGAAGAAGCTACAACTCTAGCAGGTATGATTGTAAACGAGATAGAGCGCATTCCTGAAGAAAATGAAGAGTTTTCCATGTACGGTTTTTACTTTAAGATTTTAAAAAAAGATAAAAATATTATTACTATGATTGAAGTACAAGTAAAAACTGATAATACTGTAGTAGCAATTAATTAGTTGGGTTCTATGGAAGATACAGTAAAAATAACGGCTGAAGATTTGAAGAGCTATATAGAGAGAATCGAAAAACTTGAACAAGAAAAGAGGGATGTGCAAGATCACATTCGTGATGTATATGCAAAAGCTGCAGATGAAGGTTGGGATATAAAAGTGATGAAACAGATTATTAGGCTAAGAAAGATGGATGATGATGACAGGGAGGAACAGGAAATATTACTTGATACCTACAAACGTGCATTGGGAATGAATTACGAAGGTGAATAGTAGGATTGTAATTGGAATAAGTGGAGCATCTGGTTCTATTTACGGTGTACGGATTCTAGAGGCACTAAAAAATACCAATCATGAAACTCATTTAGTGATCAGCAGTGCTGGAAAAATAACTATAGCTCATGAGATTAAAGAAAAACTTGAAGATATTATATCGCTTGCAGATTTTTACTATTCTGAAGAAAAAATAGGAGAAAAAATAGCAAGCGGCTCATTTAAAACCTCAGGTATGGTTATTGCTCCATGTTCTATGAAAACAATGTCTGAAATAGCATCGGGGGTGACTTCCAATCTATTAACAAGGGCTGCAGATGTAACTCTAAAAGAAAGAAGAAAATTAGTTCTTATGGTGAGAGAATCTCCACTACATCTTGGACATCTCCGAAATATGTTAAAACTAACGGAGATGGGAGCAATTGTTGCTCCGCCGATGCCTGCTTTTTATATTAAACCAAAATCTTTGGATGATATTGTAAATCATGCTGTTGGTAAAGTATTGAATTTATTTGATATTGCATTACCTGACTTCAAGGAGTGGCAAGGAAATGTCAATTATTATTAACGGTAAAAAAATAGCAAATGATCTCTGTGAGGAGCTATCAAAAAAAATTGATATTTTAAAGAAAGAGTATAATGTTTTTCCTTGTCTTAAAGTAATTCTTGTGGGTAGCAATCCAGCAAGTCAGGTCTACGTTCGTAATAAACAAAGAAAAGCAGAATTAATAGGCATAAGTTCTGAAACTATTGTTTTGCCTGATAGTATCTCAGAAGACGAATTGATTGAAAAAGTTAATACATTAAATGAAGATTCATCTGTGCATGGAATTTTAGTGCAGTTACCTTTACCAAAGCACATCAGTGCAAGCAGAATAATTAATACAGTAAGTGTTGAAAAAGATGTAGATGGCTTTCATGATGAAAATGTTGGCAGGTTAGTTAAAGGTGAAAAAAATTGTCTGATACCTTGTACTCCCAAAGGTTCTTTGCATTTAATTAAGTCAGTTGAAAATAATCTGTCCGGTAAAAATGCGGTAATCATTGGCAGATCAAATATTGTGGGTAAGCCAATGTTTCACCTATTGTTGCAAGAAAATTGCACTGTTACCATCTTGCATTCACAAAGTAGGGATTTAGCTGATTATTGCTCTAAGGCGGATATAGTAGTTGCAGCAGTTGGAAAGCCAAATTTTGTTCAATCAGATTGGATAAAAAAAGGTGCAATAGTGATTGATGTTGGCATAAATAGCATTAACATAGGAAGTCAAAGTAAGCTTGTGGGTGATGTTGACTTTGAGGGAGTAAAAGAAAAAGTCAAAGCTATTACTCCAGTGCCTGGTGGAGTTGGCCCGATGACAATAGCATTTCTTATGATAAACACTGTAGTTGCTGCTTGCTTACAGCGGGAAGTTGATCCTTCTGATTTTATTGCTTAAGGTTTAGCTTAATGTTAGCATAAACAGAATACCTTTACAAATAGCACATATATAGCACCGAGCATATAACTGTGTATAAGGATTCAAAGTGTTCATAGCTTAAAAATTATAACGTATACCTACTTCTATGATTGCATCTGGTTTTTTCATCGGTGGTTTAAAGCCACTTAATTGACCGCTTGCAGCAATAGCAACTGTGCCAATTATCTGCGGAATAATTTCACAATCAACACCTAACTTTACTTTATAGGCAATAGTACCCAGTATTTTATCTAGTGTTTCATTTTGACCTGCGGCTGCGGCTACAGTTGCAGCTGAATTTGGAGTGTTAACTGCATTTGTATCCTCACCAAGACCAAAAGATGGCAATATTCGAATATATCCACCCAGTCCTATACTAGCATATAATTTAATGGGATCAATTTCAAGATCAGGATAGTAAAGGTAATTTGCCAATAAACTAGCTCCTACTTTTCTTTTTGCTTTATCAGTTATATCACTTATGTCAGCAAGAACCTCAAGTTCAAACTTAGAATTTTGGTTATGATGATAACCAAAAACAACGCTAGGTTTCAATTGAAAGCTTTCACCCCATCGAGTTCCAAAGTTTAAACCTACATAACCTACATAGTACTGATCTTCGTACTGATCTTCATATCGATCTTCGTATTGATCTTCACAATGATCTTTGTGTTGATCTTCATACTGATCTTTGTACTGGTCTTCATACCGATCTTTGTACTGATCTTCTAACTCACTTGTACCATTACTAGCTGTACTTGCTAAAGCAATCAACACAGCGAACACTTTCATCGTTCTCATATAATTCATACACATTACTTCCTTAAAACAGACTGGAATAAGTGTTCAAACATGCTAGCAGCAAGTTTTGAGCATTGCTTATGGTTACACCTAAACATGTACACAATGCCATCCAGCATTAAAAACTATAACGTACTCCTACTTCCAGCATAATATCCGGTACTGTCATTGCTTTTAAACCACTCAGTTGCCCGCCTACGGTTAAAGCAGCTGTACCAACTATCTGTGGAGCAACTTCATAATCAACACCAACCTTCAGTTTGTAGGAAATAGCACCCAGTATTTTATCTAGTGTTTCACTTTTAGTACCAGCTGAACTTATAACTTCAGTTTTAGGGTTAGATTCTGCACTTTCAGCTTTAGGTGGTTTATTTTCAGCTGTACCAGAGCCAAAAGGTATTACTTGGAGATACCCACCTAAACCTCCACTGACATATAGTTTCACAGGATCAATGTCAACGTCAGGATAATAACGGTAATTAGCTAATAAACTAGCTCCCATTTTCTTATCTTCTGCACCAAACATATCACTTACGTCAGTGAGAATCTCAAGTTCAAACTTAGAGCTTTTATCATAATTATAACCAAAAACTAAGCCAGGTTTTATTTTTAAGCCAGCACCCCATCCACCACCAAAGTTTAAACCTGCGTAGTACTGCTCTTTTGCACTATTACTAGCTGCTTTATTACTAGCTGCACCTGCTAGAGATGAAGTGAGCAACACAGCTAAAACACACAATCCTTTTATTTTCATATAACTACCCATACAAAAAAATATATAATGCACAAGTATATATCCTTTATATTAAAAAAGATATAACCTCATATCAAAAAAAGTATACCTACGAAATTAGCGACATGCTACTCAAAATTTTTATATAACTATGTTTACTATCTTATTTGGTACAGCATATATAGTGCGAATTTTGCTTTGATCGATTTTGTTAGATACAGAATCTGTTGCTATTTTCTTCAATTTTTCTTGAGGTAAATCAGTTGCCACTTCAATGGTCGCACGTAACTTTCCATTGATCTGCACTGCTACAGTCACCATATTATCAATTAGTAGTGATTCATCAGCTTGTGGCCAAGGCTTTAGATATAGCATGCCTTCACCTCCTATTTCTTGCCATAAATTTTCAGCCAGGTGTGGCATGAATGGCTCAATTACTCTGATTAGTATGCATATACCTTCATCAATAAGAGATTTTCCAGTTTTTACGTCTATTTCAGCTATTAAATTTGTCATTTCACGAAACTTTGCTACCACACAGTTTAATCTGCAGTTTTCCAAGTCATCTGTAAGTCCTTGCAATAGTTTATGGATTTTTTTTCTGTACTCTAGGAGTTTACCTACAATGTTTTCATTATCATAGTGTATGTTTACGGGCCTAAGTTGCACTACCATACGCCACAATTTATTTATGTAGCGAAAACAACCTTCCACTCCATCATCAGACCATTCCATATCTTTTTCCGGAGGAGTGTCAGATAATACAAACAAACGAGCAGTATCAGCACCGTATTTTTCTATGATAAAGTTTGGGTCAACTGTGTTCTTTTTCGACTTGCTCATCTTTTCGACTTTTCCAACTTGGATCTTAGTACCCTTCGCAATCAACTCTTTTGCTTCTTCGGGAAAGAGCCATTTGCCATTCTCATCTTTATAAGTTACATGACAGACCATTCCTTGAGTGATTAAAGTAGAGAAAGGCTCTTTAATGTCAAAATAGCCACATTTAGTTAAAGCACGGCAGAAAAACCTTGAGTAAAGCAAATGTAGAATTGCATGTTCTATTCCACCTATGTAATAATCAACAGGCATAAAACGATTACAAGTATCTTTATTAATCGATTTATTTTCACTGCAAAATGCAGCAAAATACCAAGAAGATTCAAAAAAAGTGTCAAATGTATCAGTTTCACGTTCTGCTTGCTTTCCGCACTTTGGACAATCAACAAATTTCCAGGTTGGGTGCTTGTCCAGGGGATTACCACCACTTGTAAATTCTACATCCGTTGGTAGAACAACAGGGAGGTCTTTTTCTGGAACTGGAACAATTCCACAATCTTTACAATATATAACAGGTATAGGACATCCCCAATAACGTTGCCTTGAAATTCCCCAATCATGCAAACGGTAGTTTACTGTTTTTTTGCTTATTCCTTTTTCTTCAAGCTTTTTAATGATTACTTCCTTTGCCTCATTAATCATTAGTCCGTTTAAGAATTCAGAATTGAACATCACTCCATCACCGAAGTACGGTTCTTTTAAGATCTCTTTGGTCTCTTCACAAACTACAGGAATAATCGGTAAACCATACTTCTGTGCAAATTCAAAATCACGCTGATCATGTGCAGGGCAACCAAAAATCGCACCTTCTCCATACTCCATCAACACAAAATTCGCTATATAAATTGGTAATTCCTTGTCGAGAAATGGGTGCCTGACGTTCAGTCCAGTGTAAATTCCAATTTTTTCATCATTCTCCCCCTTTGCCTTCACACTGTCGATAAAGCCTTGTATGTCTTCGTCCTTAAGGTCTTGTACAATAGGGTGCTCTGCTGCTACTGCAAGAAAAGAAGCTCCAAATAAAGTATGAGGAGAAGTTGTAAAAATCTTTAATTTCTTATTCAGGCCAACTATTTCAAAATCTATAGTTGCCCCTTCAGATTTTCCTATCCAGCGCTCTTGCATAGTTTTGACTTTTTCTGGCCAATTTTTTAAACTTTGCAAACAATGAAGCAAATCTTCAGCAAAATCAGTAATCTTTAAAAACCACTGAGATAACTTACGTTTTTCAACAACTGCACCTGATCGCCATCCTTTTCCATCAACCACTTGCTCATTTGCAAGCACTGTTTGGTCCACTGGATCCCAATTAACCCACGACTCTTTTCGATAGGTAAGACCATGCTTTAAAAAATCCAGAAAAAATTTCTGTTCGTGTTTGTAATAATCAGGCTCACATGTGGAGAGCTCACGATCCCAATTGTATGAAAGACCTATAGATTTTAGCTGCGCGCGCATATTATCTATATTATCTTGTGTCCATGCTGCAGGGTTAATGTTATTGTCCCTTGCTGCATTTTCAGCTGGTAATCCAAACGCATCCCAGCCAATTGGGTGCAAAACCTCAAATCCACGAGCTCTCTTGTAACGTGCTATAACATCTCCTATTGCATAGTTACGCAGGTGCCCCATATGAATCTTACCAGATGGATATGGAAACATTTCCAACACGTAACATTTCTTCTTTTTACTATCTTTGCTTACAGAAAAATCCCACTTATTTTGGTAGAATTTTTCAACGTTTTTAAAATCATATTTCATAAATTCAATCACAGTTTATATGTACTAAAGGATCGACTGCTTGACCATTATGCCTTATTGTGAAACACATCTGCGGATCTTTATCTTGTGTGCTTGATTTACCTGCAGATCCAATTACTTGACCTTGTTTTACTTTATCACCAATTTCAACTTGTATGTTTTTTAAGTAGGAGTACATAGTCATGTAATTATCTTTATGTTCCACTATAATTAAATTTCCGTACCACCTCAGGCCTTTGCCTACGTATATTACTTTGCCAGGTGCAGAAGCAATAACCTTTGTTCCACTTTGAGCAGTAATTTTTATGCCATCTTGACATATTTTATCAGAAGAGATAACTGCACCTTTAACCGGTATTACAAATTTACACATGCTTTGTGCATTATTGTTATATACCTTATCTACGAAGGCTTTTCTACTTTCTTTTTGCAGCGAAGAATCAACATTTTCTTTAATCAAATGATACTCCCTTGTGTACTCTAGGTCTCTTTTTCCATAAAATTCTTCGCCTTTAAGTAGTACAGGTGCAGGTTTTTGCAGGCCACAGCTTATCAGTATTGCTGATAATATAAAGAACAAGGCTATACGACACATAAACTTATCTCTAGATAGATCAACTTTCACAAAACTTTATAGTATTTTTCGTCTATTTATTACTTTCTTCATTTATTTTATCAGTCAAATAGTCTCTTAAATCGGTAAGTTCTTGCAACAAATTTCTTGAATAATGATCAATTCTTACATCGTTACCAAATTCCTTTTGTACTCCTTTTATTGTATATCCTTTGTCATATAGCATATATTTTATTTTCTTTATTGCCTCTATACACTTATGATCATATAGTCTTCTTCCCTTCCGTTTTATGGGTTTAATTTGATGGAATTTACTTTCCCAGAATCTTAAAACATGCTGCTCCAAATGTAGTTCTTCAGCTACTTCTCCAATTGTGTAAAATAATTTTTCCTTATTCATCGGTTGTTTATTAATTTCTTCATCATTTTTGAAGGTCTAAAAGAAATTGATTTTCTCGCTTTAATTACTACCCTTTCCAATGTCTTTGGTATATTTCCTGGTCTTTCTTTCTTGTTTTTAACCAAAAATGTTCCAAATGAAGATATTTTTACTATCCCATCCTTTGCTAAGCTCGTTTTTATCTCATCCAATATATCATCTATTATTGCAATAGAGTCTTCTTTCGATAATCCAATTTTCTGGTTTATACATTCAGCTATTGTTGCCTTAGTTACTGTTGTGTCTTTTGTTGTCATAATTTATTATAGTATGTTAATATAATATAACAGTCGACTCAAGATTCAGCTACTTTATTTTTATAGTATGTTTCTTTTGTAGCATAATTAAAAATACTAGCAAATGTTAACATTGCAAATATTGTGAAAAGCGCCATTTGATGATCTGAAAAAAGTGCTAAAATTGACACTAAAATTCCACTCATAACAAACATAAATCCATTGATAATGGATGATGATGTGCTAATATACTTCTGCTCAACAATCTCACTGCCAACAGTAAAATTAAGCATATATCCGCCTGCAAAAAAACCAAACATTAACATACAAAAGTATATAATATGAACTGTTAAATTGCCGTATAGTAAAATAATAACTGAAATACCTTGCAATATGGCAAAAGCAGAGATTACGTGCCTTCTATTTTTAAATAGATTTGAGATTAAATCTGCAATTGGAGCACCAACTGCAAGACCAAGCCACAATATTGCAGTTGCCACACCTAACTCCATTGTATTTAGTTCTAAGTTGCTTAGTAACCTTGGTGCCCACAGCATATTAAGCGCTAAAAATGTTCCAAAAGTAATAGCACCTACTACTGAAGTTATCCAGATATCTCTTAATTTTAGCACCGTTAGTATAGAACATATTACTGTTTTTATAGAGCTTTTTATTGTGCATTTTTCCAAACTTTTTTTTGAAAGTCCTTTCGGATAAAAAAACATAAGTACAAATATCGATACGCCAAATAATATTACGTATACAATCAAATTCTTCCAATCCATACCTTCAGCAAGGAAGCTAGAGAACAACATTTGAATCATCAAAGCGGAAAGACTTGAAATTGTCTGCACTAGTGAGAACATCAGTCCAAATTGGGTAATGGGAAAATATGTGCTACTTATATGAGCAGCTCCAACAAAACCAAATGATGCTCCAATTGCAATCAAGAATTGAGATAAAATTAGATGGACAAAACTGTCACTACTAATAAGGATAAAAAACCCAAAGATCATAATCGATAATGAGAGAAAATAAATTTTTTTGCTGGAAAAAACATTAAACATTGCCCCACTAAAAAATTGTGAGATAGCAAAAGTCCAAGTATATGCTGAATTAGCCAGTGCAACTTGCGCAATCGTGATCCCAAGTTCTTTTTCAAGATCCACACTTATAAAGGTGTAGATTATTTGCATATTGCTGAATATAACAATTAAGTTGCTAATCAGCCAAATGAACCAAGCTCTACTTTCCATAAGATTTTATAAGTAATCCATTAATAACAAGCCTCTTTTAGGTTCTGATTAATGTTAAAACAGTTGCAATTATAGATTATATAAAAGCTATGAAACAACAAATTTGTTGTGAGATTTTAATTGTTAGAATCTGTATATGATCTCAAAAAAAGAATAGATTTTTGCTTTTTATCCCCTGTTATAAAGGAGTATACAGCGTACGGTGAAAGGCCTGGGTAAAGATGATATAATTCCAACAAGAGAGATACCCTTCAGATCATCTTCCATTGAATGTAATGGTTGATGTCATAGTTGAACAGCACAAGCAAAGACAATTAGAGTTATAAAATCTTGTTTAATACACATTAAAGTGGACCTATGTTTTGCCACTCAGAACCTGTCTTGAAAGGGAAAAAAAAGAATAAAGCAAGAAATAGGAGGGTAACAAGTGATATAAGTGACAAGGCCAAATGTTGCACAAGGAGCAATAGAATAGGGAGAGCAAAAACATAACAATTATTAATGCGATAAAATATGTAATGAGGAGTAGTTGCTGGTGCTAACCTTTAATATAGTTATGCAAGAGGCCTAATTTAAAATATTAAATAGCTAACGTAAAAAATTGCTTCCATATATTTTAAATCTGATTATAATCACAGTTAGAGATATTTTAAGAGCTCAAAATCTATCTTTGTCTGCAGACTGTTCAGTCAAATTTTTAATCAAAAAGCGTAGCGTATCTTCTTTAGTGCGTATCTGTTGTATGTGCGCTGCACTTTTTTCTAATCTTTTTTACATAGGGGGATTTTATGTCCAGAATTCCAGATACTTGATCTTTACTTTAGCTAAAAAACAATAGGCGCCTATGGCTAATTAAAATAAAAATTTTTCTAATATATAGAAGAATTACAAAATCACTGTTTACTGAAAACGGGCCAAGAAAGCTGCTAATGTCACAGAATTTTAGGTAAACGTTGTTTGCTTGACGTATGAGTGTGCTCTCCTTACTTCAAGAACTCTTTAATATTTAACCACTTAAGTCCTTTCAAGATATGTTCTTAGATAATAGTTTTTCAAATCTTTGGTAAATCAAAGTCAGCTTAACTATTAATTATTTATCTTTTTTCTAGTTATGTAACGGGTCTGTTATTAAATTTTTCAATAATACCTTTTATTTTTGCCGCCTCTTCAAACTCTAAATTTTCAGCATGCTTCAACATTTGCTTTTTCAAACTATTTAGATCATTCTTACTAAAATTCTCAACTACCACTTTTTCCTGTAAAGTATTTGATATAGGCTTTATTATAGTTTTTGGTACAATATTATTCAGTGTATTATGCTCTGTCTGTTTCTTTCTTCTCCTTTCAGTTTCTTTCAGTGCACGATCCATAGAATTAGTAATTTTGTCTGCATATAAAATTACTCTGCCTTCAACATTGCGTGCAGCACGACCTATCGTTTGAATGAGCGAAGTCTCTGATCGTAAAAACCCTTTTTTGTCAGCATCTAAAATTGCAACCAGCCCACACTCGGGAATATCAAGACCTTCCCGCAACAAGTTAACGCCAACAAGAACATCTATTTCTTTAGATCTTAATTTGCATATAATTTCAATTCTTTCCAGTGCACCAATATCTGAATGTAGGTAAGTTACTTTCATACTGAGCTCACTCATATGCTCAGCTAGCTTTTCAGCCATTTTTTTTGTCAATGTGGTAATTAGAATACAAAATCCTTTTTTTATTGTTACTTGCGCCTCGTGAATCACATCATCAACCTGACTCTCTGTTGGTTTTATGGTGCAGATGGGATCTGTCAGTCCTGTTGGGCGGATAACTTGCTCTATGAATGCGTGGTTAGTCTTTTCTAACTCATATTTTCCTGGAGTAGCCGAAACGTAAATAGTCTGGGGCCGTATTGCCTCCCACTCTTCCAATTTTAATGGACGGTTATCAAAAGCAGAAGGTAGCCTAAAACCATAATCTATCAATTTCTTTTTACGTGCTTCATTACCGCTATACATTGCACCTATCTGGGGAACGGTTACATGGCTTTCATCAACAAATAAAATTACATCTTTAGGTAAATACTCAAACAATGTAGGCGGTGGATCTCCGGCTTTCATTCCATAAAGATAACGCGAATAATTTTCAATACCTTTACACACTCCCGTTGCCATCATCATTTCAATATCAAAATTAGTACGCTGCTCAAGGCGTTTTGCTTCAACAATTTTGTTCTGTGAATAGTAATAATCCAGGCGTTCATGTAGTTCTTTTTTAATCAGTTGAACTGCTTGCAAAAGAGTCTCACGTGATGTAGTGTAATAGCTATTTGGAAAAATGGTGACTTTATCTATGCGTCTGATAATATTGCCGTTCATGGCATCAATCTCAGAAATTTCTTCTATTTCATCACCAAACAATGATAAACGCCAAGCTTTATTTTCATAATAAGCAGGAAATATATCAATAATATCGCCGCGCACTCTGAAATATCCTCGCTCAAATCTGACATCAGAACGTTTATATTGGAGATTAGCTAAATTATTCAGAAAGTCATTAACATGAATCTTATCTCCAGCACTTAAAGTCAAGGTCATGCTGAGATAGCTCTCAGGCGAACCAAGACCATATATACAAGAAACACTCGCAACTACAATCGTGTCCCTACGCTCCAAAAGAGAGCATATAGCAGAATAGCGTAGCATATCAATTCTTTCATTTATTAAAGAGTCTTTTTCAATATAAGTGTCTGTTTGTGGCGAATAAGCCTCAGGCTGATAATAATCATAATAAGAAATGAAGTATCCAACAGCATTGTGGGGGAAAAATCCTCTCATCTCCTCGTAAAGCTGTGCCGCTAAAGTTTTATTATGCGCCATAATTAACGCAGGCCTGTTTGTTCTTGCAATAACATTTGCCATAGTAAAAGTTTTTCCAGAGCCAGTTACTCCAAGTAAAACCTGATCTCTTTTTTTGTTATTTAGTCCTTCAACTAAACTATCTATTGCTTGTGGTTGATCCCCAGCTGGCTGAAAATTTGTAACTATTTGAAATGCCATAATCCCTATACTTTCATAATATATTTATCATTACATAATACACATGATATTATGAGTAAGGTATAAAAACGAGCGTAAATGAAGTTCTATTTTCCTTTTTTATAGAGTTGGCTCCAAACTCTATTGTTAGTAAGAACAAAAAACACCGTCAAAATTATAAAATATGTCACTATTTTTAGCCCAAGTTTATGTCGGCGCTCCAGTTCTGGCTCTGCTGCCCATTGTAAGAAATTTACCACATCATATGCCATATTTTCAACTGTGGCTTGCCTTGTACCATCATATTCTACCATTCCTTCAGAGAGTGGTGGTGCCATAGCTAACCTGCCTGTTGAAAAATATGGATTAAAATATAAACCGTTCTCATCATGTTCACCGTTTTGATAACCAATTAGTAGTGAATAGATATAATTTGCACCATCATGTCTTGCTTTGACAATTAATGATAAGTCCGGTGGAATTGCTCCATTGTTGCTTGCTGCAGCTGCTTCTTTTGTATCAAAAGGTGCAATAAAATAATCCGAAGACACTCCCGGCCTATCAAACATTTCACCCAAATCATTCGGACCATCTTTAACTTGGTAAGAGGCTGCAATTTGTTTTACATCCTCTTCAGAAAAACCAACATCTTGCAAATTACGAAACGCTATTCTATTCATTGAATGGCAAGCAGCACAGACTTCCTTGTATACTTTATAGCCACGCTGAATTGACTCTCTATCGAAAGATCCAGTAATTCCATCAAAACTCCAGTCGATTTTCTTATTTGGTAAAGGTTTAAACTCCTCTGCAGAAAGAGAATTAGTGAGAAATAATACACAAAACAGAGCAACTTTAACCAACAGCATCACTTCATCTCCGGAACGGAATCGCTTATTGTTCTTGGTAATTTTTTTGGTTTCTCATACTTACTAAGTAAAGGTAAAACTATCACAAAATATGAAAAATAATAAAGAGTTGAGAGTCTACTTAAAGTAATGTAAGGCTCTTTAACTTCCTGCCCCCCAAGCCAAGCAAGAAATGCAAAATTTATTGCAAAAACCCAAAAAAATTTCTTAAATAATGGGCGATAAGCACCACTTTTAACTTTTGATTTATCAAGCCAAGGCAAAAGAAACCAAACTAAAATAGATCCAAACATGGTAAGTACACCAATAAGCTTATTTGGAATTGAGCGCAACATCGCATAAAAAGGTAGGAAATACCACTCTGGTACTATGTGTACTGGAGTTACCATAGGATCAGCTTCTATATAATTATCAGGATGACCAAGATAATTAGGGGCATAAAAAACAAATCCAAACAAAATTATAAAAAATAAACCAAAAGTTATGCAGTCCTTTGCTATATAATAAGGATAAAAAGGAATAGTGTCCTTACCTGACCTTACTTCTATTCCACTTGGGTTATTAGAGCCAAATCTATGCAGAGCAACAACATGCAACATAGCTAAAGCAATAATAATGAAAGGAAGAAGATAATGAAGTGCAAAAAAACGATTGAGCGTTGGGTTATCAACGGAAAAACCACCCCACAACCATATAACTATTTTATTGCCAATTAAAGGTATGGCTGAAAATAAGTTAGTTATAACTGTTGCACCCCAAAAGCTCATTTGTCCCCATGGAAGAACATATCCCATAAAGGCAGTTGCCATCATTGCAAAAAATATAAATATGCCAATAAACCACACCATTTCTCGCGGTCTTTTATAGGATCCATAATATAATCCACGCATGATATGAACATAGACCACCATAAAGAAGAGTGACGCCCCAACAGCATGAGTATAACGTATCAGCCATCCATAACTTACGTCACGCATTATACGCTCCACACTATTAAATGCATGATCAACATGCGGAGTGTAGTGCATGGCAAGAAATATACCTGTTATTATCTGCAAAATTAGTGCTATACCAGCCAAAGAACCAAAATTCCAAGCATAATTTAAATTTTTTGGTACTTGATAAGAAGCAGTATGTTTTAGAAAAGAAAATATAGGCAGTCTATACTCTATCCAACCTAATATACCTTTTTCTTCTGTTATTTCTTTCTTGCTGTCATCTTCCATAACTTAAAGTTTTTTCATCTTAACTCATTTTATTGTAACAACTTACCTACAACGCACAATAAAAAGTTTAATTTAAATAATAGATTTCACGAAAACAAGCACTCAGACTTGAGTGCTTGTTTTAACTGATTTAGAGGTGCTTTTGATGACGTACACCCTTGGATATTGTTAAGTTGCTTAATGAACTTTCAGGACATTGATAAAGTTTTTCATACTTACTGAGTGCCATCTCAACATTTTTTGCCATAGCGTTAAGCTCTCTTTCTGTAATTCCTTCTTTTATAAAAAGCGGATTATTCAATGGTTCTAAACATTCTTCCCCTGTAAACTTCTTGAACATTAAATAACCTAACATGGCTGTTCCATTAAAATCAACTTGTGAAGAGTAGATGGGACTTCCAGCCGAATGAGCAACAGATTGCTGTGCAGAAGGTAAAGCAGGAGTATTTCGACCCAATGTAGAAGCAGTTGTCCAACTAAATATACTATTAATAAAAGAGGAAGGTTTTACTGCACTGCTTGCTGCGTTACTTGCCACGCTGCTAGCTTCCAATTCTTCTTTAAGACTTACTCTAGTAGAAGTTAATATCGCTTTGCAATCAATTGAAACGGCACCACTTAATATAGATACTATTCTTTGCATTGCACTACTGTTATTACACATATCTCTTCTGTAACCTCCAACAACGTCCGATGCTGTTCTGCCATTTACATCTTTAATACTAATATCAGCATTGTTGCAAAACAAGAGTTTTACCATATCTGATTGACAATGAAACGACGCTAAGTATAAGGGTGTAAAACCTTTATAATTTGTAGCATTGATATTAGCACCACTATCAATTAGAAATTGTGCTATTTCCAGTTTACCATTAATAGCAGCAATGTGCAGAGAAGTATTAAAATATTCAGTATTAGTAGCATTAATATCAGCACCTTCATTAAGCAAAAGCTGCAATATTTTTAAATCGCACTTGTCAGTAGTAAAATGTATAGGTTTTATACCATGCCTTTCACTACTCAAGATTTCGCTTTTTATACCTATACTCTCCGCCTCTTTAATGCACTTTTCAACTTTCTGAAAATTACCTATGTTTATAGCAGCAAATAATTCATCTATGAATAGTTCAGCTTTTTTGCTTGTTACATCTGTGGTACTATAATTATTACCCATTTCTAACACTGTCTGTATAGTTCCTATAGAGCTAACTTTAGCAGTATGTTCTAGCATAGATGCTATTTTTCGTCTTGCATCGCTATCACACATATTTCTTCTATAACCTCCAACAACATCCGATGCTGTTTTGCCATTTACATCTTTAATACTAGTATCGGCACTATTAAAAAGCAAAAGTTTTACCATATCTAGGTGACAATAGAAAGATGCTAAGTACAAAGGTGTAAAACCTTTATAATTTGTAGCATTGATATTAGCACCATTATCAAGTAGAAATTGTACTACTTCTGCTTCGTTGGCAGCAGCAGCAATATGTAAGGGAGTACTCAAATATACAGTACTAATAGTAACATTAATATCGCCACCTTTGGCAATTAAAAAGCGTAATATCCTTAAGTTACGTTTTTGAGTAGCAAGACGCAGAGGATTTGTAACGTGCTCTCTACTATTCAAAATCTCATTCTTTACATGCTCACTCTCTGCCTCTTCAACACATTTTTCAACTTTCTGAAAATTACCTATGCTTATAGCAGCAAGTAATTTTTTTCTTAATTTCTCAACACTTATTGGCATAAAAACACCTTTAAAAAAATAACATTCCCGGCTTTATATCATGTAATTGAGTATGCACAAGTGAAATTTATAGAGAAAAAATTTCAATAGTGAAGAATTAGGTCTTTCAACAACCTATCACGCAACTTTTTTGCAAAATATTTTAAGCCCCTAATTCAAAATTTTTATTACTTGATAATAAGCAATCTGCTTTAGAAGAGGAGATAAGGGATAGAAAAACAAGCACTCAGACTTGAGTGCTTGTTTTAACTGATTTAGAGGTGCTTTTGATGACTTACGCCTTTAGATATTGTTGAATTGCTTAATAAACTTCGAGGACATTGATCAAGTTTTTCAAACTCACTAATTACCATCTTGATATCCCTTTCTATAGCACTAACCTTTCTTTCTCTAATTTGCTCCAATGTCAAAAGTGAATCATCCAATGGTCTTGAATATTTTCTCCCGATAAACTTTCTGATTACCACGTCAGCTAGCAGAGCTGTTCCATTAAAATCGACTTGCGAAAAATCAATTGGGCTTCCAGTCAAATGTGCAACAGATTGCTTTGCAGGAGGTAAAGCAGGGGCACTCTGAAATAGGCTACTGAGTGCAGCAGTTGTTGAAGTTCCCATCCAACTAAATACACTATTAATAAAAGAAGAAGGTCTTACTGCACTACTTGGTGCAGGAGTAATATCTTCTGAGTTTACATTGGCACTCTCTGCTTCTGCAGCAATTTCTTTTATCGTTTTGCCGGAATAAAATAACTTAACATAATCTGATGGTGTCTCGTTCCTTATATTCTTAACATTATCAATGTCGGCACCATTATCATATAACAGCTTAATTATTTTTGGACGTTTTGAACTAATAGCCAAATATATAGGTGTTTCCCCCCGTTCGTTTTGAACATTGACATCAGCTTTATATTTAACGAGAAGTTCAACTATTTTTTTGTAATCTCTTCGGATAGCAGCATGTAGACACGAATCTTGTGAATCATCGTAAAAGTCAAATTTGCTATTTGGACTAGCACCATGCTTAAGCAGGACCTCAACTTTTTCCGGACTATTTTCATCTATAGCCCAGCCTACAAGAGTGCGTTTTTCACCAGCATATGAAAAATAACCACTAATGCTAGCCTTTTTATCGATTAGAAGCTCTATCATTTCTGTGGTGCCCTTTGTAACAGCATAGTATATAGGAGGCACACGAAAAAAGTCCTCAATATTAACATCTGCGCCATTCTCAATTAAAAAACCCATCATTTCTAAATCTTGTTTACTAACAGCAATCGATAAGGGTGAGTTACCATTTCTATCTTTAGAGTTAATAACGTTAGTAGTATGTGTCTTTCCTTCTCTAATATACTCCTCAGCTTTTTGAAAATCACGTTCCTTTACTGCAGAACGTAGCCCATCTCTCCATTTTTCAACTTCTGTTTTTGTAACCATAACCCCCCCTAAAGGATAAAATTTTTACCTTTATACCACATAATTTGGGCATATGCTAGTAAAATTTATATGTAAAATTAAAAAAAATTTACAACGTAAGAGATTGTTATTTCATCACGTGCTACATTTAGTTTTTGTACAAAATACCATAAGCCTCCTTAATTTACTTAAATTTCGTAGCAGCTTATTCCCAACATATAAGAGCTTTAACTTAAAGAGGATTATACGAAAATAAGCACTCAAGCTTGAGTGCTTATTTTAACTGATTGAAAGGGATTTTTGGTGGCACGCCTTTAGATATTGTGAAGTTGCTCAGTGAGCTTTCAGGATACTGATAAAGTTTGTCACACTTGCTAAGTGCCATCTTGACATCTCTTTCTAGAGAATTAAGTTTTCTTTCTTTAACCTGTCTTATCGTTAAAAGTGAATCATCCAGTGGCATTGAATATCTTTCCCCTGTGAATTTACTTATTGCTATAGCAGTTAGGAGAACTGTTCCATTACAGTCAATTTGTGAAGAACCAATAGGGCTAACAGCCAAGTGATCAACAGATTGCTGTGCAGGAGGTAAGGCAGGAGCACTGCTGAACAAGCTACTGATGGTAGTAGTTATCCCACTAAATATACTATTAATAAAAGAGGAAGGTTTTACAGCATTGCTTGCAGTGCTGCTAACTTCTTCAAAATTTTCTCTGATAAGAGTGGAGGAAGAGTTCACTGTGCTACTTGCCAAGTTTTTGGTATTACTAACTTCCAATTCTATCTTAATTGCTTTGGTAGGGGATAATGAAAGACTCGCTGCACTACTTACAAAATCTGTGCTGTCGTTAGCGTCTTTAATACCTGCTTTTATAGAAGTTAATTTTGCTTCACAGTCAGCTTCAGTAGCACTGCTCAATACAGATTCTATTTTTTGAATTTCACTACTACTACATTCATCTTTTCTAGCATTTCCAACAACATCTAATGATGTTTTGCCGTAACGACTTTGAATACTAGCATCAGCACCTCTACAGAGTAGGAGTTTTACCATATCTAAATGACAATCGTTAGATGCTAAGTACAAAGGTGTAAAACCTTTATAATTTGTAGCATTGATGTTAGCATCACGATCAAGTAAAAACTTTGCTATTTCTAGTTTGTCATGTCTAGCAGCAATGTGCAAGGGAGTACTCAAATATCGATTACTAATAGTAGTATTAACATCAGCACCGCTGTTACATAAAAACTCTAATATCTTTAAATTACCCAAGAGAGTAGCATGATGTATAGGTTTCATATAGTATCTTTCATAATTCAAAACTTCATTTTTTATTTGTTTATACTCTATCTCTTTAATACATTCTTTAACTTTCTGAAAATCACCTCTGCTTATAGCAGAAACTAATTTTCTTCCTAAAATCTCAATTATTTTTTGTTTTTCCATCAAATACCTCCTAAAAGAGAATGCTCCCGGCTTTATATCATGCAACTTAATATGTGCAAGCAAAATTTACAGAGAAAAATTTCAATAGTTAAAAATTAGGTCTTCAGCAATCTATCACTTTAACTTTCGTACAAGACATGCTGAGCTTCCTTATTCACATTTTTTTGCTCTTAATAAGAAGCAATCTGCTTTAGAAAAGGAAATAAGGGATAATAAGCACTCTAATTAGAGTGCTTATTTTAACTGATTTAGAGGGACTTTTGATGCATACCTTTAGATATCGTTAAATTACTTAATGAACTTTCAGGACATTGATAAAGTTTTTCACACTTACTCAGTGCTGTCTCGAAGTTTTTTTCTATAGTGTTAAGCTTTCTTTCTCTAATTTCTTCTATTGTGAGAAGTGAATCTTCTAGTGGGCTTGAGTATTTTTTCCCTGTGAACTTTCTGATCATTACATCAGTTAGTAGAGCTGTTCCATTAAAATCAACTTGTGAAGAACCAATTGGGCTACCATCTAAGTGGTCAACAGATTGCTGTGCAGAAGGTAAAGCAGGAGCACTGCTGAATAAGCCACTGATGGTGGTAGTTATCCCACTAAATATACTGTTAATAAAAGAGGAAGGTTTTACTGCATTGCTTGCAGTGCTGATAACTTCTTCAAAGTTTTCTCTGATAAGAGTGAAGGAAGAGTTCACTGTGCTACTTGCCAAGTCTTTGGTATTACTAACTTCCAATTCCGTCTTAATTGCTTTGGTAGGGGATAATGAAAGACTCGCTGTACTACTTGCTGCATCTGTGGTATCACCAGCTTCTAATTCTAACTTAGTATTTATTCTAGCAGAAAGTAATAGTTCTGTACAATTATTTTTATGAAATCTTAATACAGCTAAGAATATTTTTTTTATGTCACAGCCATCACTGCAAAGACTTTCATAACCTGGAATAACCTCAAATGCTATTTTGCCATTTGCACTGCTAATATTAAGATCAATAGCTTTATTATTGAGCAGAAAATTAGCGATATCTAATCGACAATAAAAAAAGGCTAAGTGTAAAGCCGTAAAACCTTGCATTACTTGGGAATTGGTACTACTAGTACAATGATATATCATTTCTTTTATTTTTTTTTTGCTATTCATGGCAGTAACGTGCGAGTAAGGAACAAGACATCCATCACTAACAATATTAATATTAGCATTATTTTTAAGCAAAAACTTCACTATCTCTAAGCTACCTCTATAAACAGCAAGATGTATAGGTGCCATACCATCTTTTTTACCATTAATAATCTCTTTTTCTTTATTTATATATCTTGCCTTTTTAACATATCTTTTAACTTTCTTAATATTAAGCTCATCTATAGCCGCAAATAAATTCTTTCTCAATCTCTCAAGTTTTTTCATCAAATACCTCCTAAAGAATAATGTTTCCGGCTTTATATCATGCAACTTAATATGTGCAAGCAAAATTTACAGAGAAAAATTTCAATAGTTAAAAATTAGGTCTTCAGCAATCTATCACGTGCTGCGTTTAACTTTTGTGCAAAATATTCCGATCCTCCCTTGTCTGGATGGACCAGTTTCATTAAATTTTGGTATGCCTTATTGATTTCATTTTGGCTTGCCTCGGAATTCAGCCCCAGTATTTTTAATGCTTCATCTTTGGACATATTATCACCAGTGTAATTTTTGGTGTAACTTTTACTACTGTTAAATTCGTTCAAAAACTTACTTAATATAGAGTTCATCATAAAACTTATGTTATTTCTCTTTGCCAAAAAGAGAAAAAATACAACAACGCTAGGTAAAACAAACGTGATTATTGTGAATATCAAAAAAAGGAAGAAGATGAATGACATGTATATTTTTTTATCATTTTATGATTAAATAGTAACAATTATAATTGTCATGGTAAATAACATGTTTATCCAGATTGAAGAAACACCAAACCCAAACACGCTGAAATTTCTTCCTGGTTTTGAAATTCTGAGCGAAGGAGAAACAGCTGATTTTTCAAATGCAGATGAAATAAAGAACTCTAAACTAGCAGTAAATCTTTTTCAAATAGAACATGTTGTAAGAGTATTTTTTGGTCATGATTTTATTTCAGTAACAAAATCAGATAGAATGAATTGGGATATAGTAAAGGTGGAAATTTTAACTACAATTATGGATCACTTTACTTCTGGTGGAAAAGCATTTGATAAAGAAGGAGTAAGTGATAATAAAATGCTAGAGGAAGAATTCTTTAATGAAAATGATATAGAAATTGTAAATAGAATAAAAGAATTGATGGAAAGTTATATTAAACCTGCAGTTGCTCAAGATGGTGGTGATATCAAGTTCCGTGGCTATAAAGACGGAATAGTTTACGTTGAACTGCAAGGAGCTTGCTCTGGGTGCCCAAGTGCTGCAATTACCTTAAAACAAGGAGTGCAGAATATGCTAAGCTATCACATACCAGAAGTTTCAGGTATAGAGACTATGCTATGACTAATCAAACAGTTAAAGGAACGAAAGATCTTCTGTTTGATGAATGGTATAAATTTAAATACATAGAGCAAACAGCAAATAGAATCTCAAGTTTATACGGCTTTTTACCTGTTCAAACTCCGATATTTGAATACACAGAAGTCTTTACAAAGACTTTAGGTGATAGTTCAGATATCATAAATAAAGAGATGTATACTTTTATTGATAAAGGAGGAAAGAGCATAACTCTGCGTCCTGAATTCACTGCAGCTATTGTTAGGTTACTCATTGAAAAAAAACTGCAAACACCGATAAAATTATTCTCAACAGGACCTGCATTCCGCTATGAAAGACCACAAAAGGGACGACAAAGGCAATTTCATCAGATAAATTTTGAGATTTTTGGCATAGAAGATCCGAAAGCTGATATTGAATTGATATCACTTGCTCAGCATTTACTCACTGAATTTGGCATCAATGAGAATGTAAGACTGGAAATCAACTCTTTGGGTGAGAGTGAAACAACAAGTAAGTATAGAGAGGCTTTGATATCGTATTTAAAAAAGTTTCAAAATGACCTATCAGAAGATAGTCAAAATAGATTGATTAAAAACCCACTCAGAATATTAGACTCTAAGGATAAGATAGATAAAGAAATAATCTCTGACGCACCAAAAATCAGTGATTATTATACAAAAGAATCTTCATATTTCTTTGACCAGGTGTTAAATGGACTGCAAGCTCTTGGCATACCTTACACTGTAAATAGCAAATTAGTTCGAGGTCTAGACTATTATTGTCACACAGTATTTGAATTTGTCACAGAAGATTTAGGTGCACAAGGAGCAGTTTTTGCCGGTGGAAGATACGATAATCTAGTATCTTCAGTAGGTGGAAAACACACTCCAGCAATAGGATTTGCAGGGGGGATTGAGCGTATAATGGAATTAATCAACTATGCTGAAAAAAAAGAGAGGCCTATTTATATAATTCCAATCGGTGGAGAAGCTGAAGAACATGCTCTAACACTTGCAAGTGAATTACGCAGAAATGGTTTATATGTGATTTACGAATATAGTGGAACTCTAAAAACCCGAATGAAAAAAGCAAATCAAGCAAATGCAAAAGTTGTATTAATCTTTGGTGATGAAGAGCTAAGCAGTAAAACTTTAAAAATTAAAAACATGGACACGGGTGAAGAAAAAATGATTACTCGCGATAAAATCGTAGAAAATATCTAATCAGAAGCAATAGGAGTGTTAGCTATAGAAGAAAATTCCTCTGCACAAGAATTTTTCATAGCATTTAATATATCATAATCTGTAAAATCTAATTTTATCGGTGTAATAGTAATAAAACCTCCTTTTATTTTATTTATACTACCACTGCCTGAGTGCTCTCGAGACCAATTTAAGCTCAAAGAACCATTCGAATTTTCAGTAAAAGTTAAATCCCCATCAATGTTGTATTCACCTTGCTCAGCAAATTCTACTCCTTTCACTTTTTCTGTAGCAGGAAAATTTACACTCATCACTATATTTTTAGGCCAACCAACTTTCATTAGCTTGCTGATAACCTTTGGTGCAAAAACTTTTGTATTGTTCCAGTCTATTTTATCATGATAAACTTGGCTTAGTGCAATAGAGGGTATAGACCTTGCAGCACCCTCCATTGCAGCACCGATTGTGCCTGAATAACAAATGTCATCTCCGACATTTGATCCAATATTTACTCCAGATAATATTAAGTCTGGTTTTTTATTCATAATCTTATTTAGTGCAATAATGACACAATCTGCGGGAGTACCAGACACACTAAACTCCCTTTCACTATGTTGACTTATTTTAATAAATTGCTTTACTGGATAGTCAAGAGATCTTGCAGATCCACTCCTGTCAGTATCTGGTGCCACTATCCATATTTCTGATGCAAAATTATGTGCAATCTTTTTAAGTAATTTTATTCCTTCACTTTCAAAACCATCATCGTTTGTTATCAATATTATCATATATAATACTAACCTATCAAAGTATACTAATGAGGTTTGAAGTTTCTTTTCATAACCATAACAAAGAACCTGCTACAAATCAATAAGGAAAAATTAGAAGTGTTTCTAGGTTGCAATTGTTTAGTTTGCTGTGAGTTAATTGTAAATACCAATTTTAGCTTCACGCCTAACTCACAATCAAAGCTTAGGCAAGTCTCAGAGCTCTAAGCAGCAGAGAATCTTGTATGCCCTGCAAAAAATGCTTTCATCTTTTCAAGATAAGTAGATGGTTTTTCAGGGATTTCTATATTATCTATTACAGCACTTACTGCTTCCTTGATATCCTCATCTGTAATTAGTTCTTTCAATTTCTGCTTTATAGGGCCCCTTCCAACTTCTTGACCATATCTATTATAGTAATCAATATACAATTTATTAAAGACAAATTGCTTTGCCTCTTCCATCAACTTACCCATACTATCTTTTACTTCAAGATCCATATCATTCTCAGAGTAGAAATTATCAAAATTATCCTTTAAAATCTTCATCTTTTTACTTTTACAATGCTTAAGAAACTCTTCCGTAATGCTCGGCATTCTTTCGTATACTTGAGCATTTACCTCGACTGTAAAGTTGTTTTTTGCTTCAAGACAACTAAGTGAATAAATAATACGATTAAACATTCCAAGATGACATGCACCACTTCCTTCTTGTAAACGCATGAGTAACATGCATTTTAGTAAGTCTACATCTAACTTCTGATTCTTAGCTGCAGCTAAAACTAAGTTTGCAGCTTGCGTTAGCGTTAATCCAGTTCTTGATTCTCTATAAGTTGCTCTATTGGAGCAATTAAAGTTAAGATAAAGGTTTAATTGCTCTTTTTGTGGAGGTGTAAGCTCATCTGAATTATTTATGTAGTCTGCAAACTCTTTATTGAGCATATTTGGTTGATTTCCGAATTTCTGCTTTAAGTCTTGAGCGCATTGGAGAATGCTGTATTCAAAACTACTCGTATGAACACTCTGACTGCCGGTGCCTACATCACTTACATTAAACAAAAAGCTCATTTGCTTTACACTTAAACCCAGAGGCGAGAAGAGCTTTATTAATGGATACTTTATTAACTCAAGAAGTGCTACTGGGATCAATAATATAGTATTAATAAGCACTAAACATATTCTAAGACCCAACGCTCTACTATTTGATAATGTTCTGCTAAGCTCTGATATCTTCGATGAACAATACAAAAATGGTAATTGGATACAATATATTGAGTATATAGAAAAAAATAAAATCTTATCTTTCAACCCTATTGTCGGGTCATTATATACTTCAGAAAAAATGTTATCATCACTATTTTCATTTTTGAAAGATTGATAGCTACTTGTAATCTTTTCTGTAAAAATAGAACAGAGCTTATGCAGTCCGTAGCACAAAACACAAGTGGCAAGTAAAACTGCAAGTGTTCCAAAAACAGCTAACACCTCACTTGAAGTTTTTGCAAGAAGGAATGCATAAAGCGCATCAATAAAGATCTCAAGTAAGTAGTCAAATAAAAAAATTGCTCCAATAGCAGCACCAACTAATAGAACATACCCACAAACAACCAAAAATGTTTTTAACCTCGGATTCATAAACCACTTCTTAATAACCTATTAATATACTTCTCATTATATGCTTAAATTAAAAAAATGCAAATTAAAAAGATCAATTGAAATTTTCGAGCTTCAGCTATATTGTTAATATATTCAGATAAAAATTAAACATTGTCGTGTCAAATAAAATAGGCTTTTTGGCTATTTTCGCCTTGGTGATCAGTAGCCAAATCGGCTCTGGAATTTTTATGCTCCCAATTAGCCTTGCACCATACGGCGCTTATAGCCTCATAAGCTGGGTTATATCAGGATTTGGTGCTATATCTCTTGCTTTAGTTTTTGCTTCACTCTGCGCAAAATTTCCAGAAACGGGTGGTCCTCATATTTATGTGAAACATGCCTTTGGCTCTACAGCAGCTTTTTTTGTTGGCTGGACATATTGGGTAAGCTCGTGGGTAAGCTCAACAGCTGTGACAATTGCAAGTATCGGTTATTTAGCCCCGCTTTTTCATAATGATATACAAGATATACGTTTGCTTTTAGAAATAACATTAATTTTAGCTATCATGCTAATAAACTTAAGAGGGGTAACTACTGCTGGGCATGTTGAGCTTCTTCTGACCATTGTTAAAATTATCGCACTTCTTGCAATACCCATAGCAGGATTATTTTTCTTTGATAGAAATAATTTTGTTGTAAGTGAGGAAGTATCAAACTTTACGATGTCTCAAGTCCTTGCGCGCTCTACACTCCTTACTCTATGGTGTTTTATTGGACTTGAATCAGCAACGGCACCTGCAGGATCTGTCAATAATCCCTCTAAAACAATACCAAGGGCTATAGTGCTTGGAACAGTCTGTGTTGCTGTGATATATTTCATCAATAGTCTTTCAATTATGGGATTGATAAGTGGTAATGAACTAGCTAGTTCAAAAGCACCATATGTTGATGCGATAAAAATTATGCTTCCAGGTAATTGGCATTTAATTGTTTCTGTTGTTGCCTTTATCGTTTCTGTAAGTAATTTAAATGCTTGGTTTTTAGCTGATGGACAGGTCACCTTAGGCCTTGCAAAAGACAAGTTAATGCCGCAATTTTTTGGCAAAAAAAATAAGCATGATGCTCCATTATGGGGAATAATACTCAGTACTTTGGGGGTGTTAGTTTTACTTATCCTAACGTCAAACAAAAGTTTTGCTGAGCAAGTAACTTCAATAATTGATATCTCTGTGGTGTCATTTTTGTTTATCTACTTAGCATGTAGTCTTGCTTTTCTCAAAGTTAATATAGAAGAGAAAAGCTACTGCAAATTTTTAATTGGAGGTTTGGCTATATCTTTTTGCTGTTGGATAATATACGAGACTTCTATAAAAACATTGTTAATATCAAGTCTATTCCCTTTGAGCGGAACACTTATTTATCTACTTTGGTATCATAAACTAAAAACTTAACTTAAATTTTTTATTTGCTAAAATTCTTAGCTGGCTTACATTAATAGAATTAAGAGGTATTGTGTCAAATAAAATAGGTTTTTTGGCTGTTTTTGCTTTAGTCATTAGTAGCCAAATCGGCTCTGGGGTTTTTATGCTTCCAATTAGCCTTGCGCCATATGGCGCTTATAGCCTTATAAGCTGGATGATATCAGGAGCTGGTGCTGTGTCTCTTGCGCTAGTTTTTGCTACACTATGTGCAAAATTTCCAGAAACAGGAGGTCCTCACGTTTATGTAAAACATGCTTTTGGTTCTACAGCAGCTTTCTTTGTTGGTTGGACATATTGGGTAATCTCATGGGTTAGTACAACAGCTTTAATAGTTGTGGGTGTTGGCTATCTTACACCATTTTTCCATGAAGATATCAAAAGTATGCGTTTATTTTTAGAGCTGTTGTTATTTACAATCATTACATTAATAAATTTAAGGGGAATAGCTACTGCAGGGCGCGTTGAGTTTCTGCTCACGATTGTGAAGGTTGCTGTATTGCTTGCAATACCTGTAGCAGCACTGTTTTTTTTCGATAGAAACAACTTTATTATAAGTGAAGAAATACTAAGTCTTACAAAATCGCAAATTCTTGCCCGCTCTACACTCCTTACTTTATGGTGTTTTATTGGACTTGAATTGGCAACAGCACCTGCAGGTTCAGTTGATAATCCAGCTAAAACTATACCAAAAGCTGTGGTGCTTGGCACAGTTTGTGTTGCTGTTATATATTTTATCAACAATTTTGCAATTATGGGATTGATCAATGGCAACAATTTAGCAAGTTCAAGAGCACCATATGTTGATGCGATAAAAATTATGTTTTCTGGTAATTGGCATTTAATTGTTTCTATAGTTGCATTCATTTTTTGTGTTGGCAGTCTAAACGCTTGGGTTTTATCTAGTGGACAAGTTGCTTTTGGTCTTGCAGAAGATAGACTAATGCCAAAATTCTTTGCTAAAAGGAACAAGCATGGCTCTCCTTTTTGGGGAATAACAGTTAGTTCAATTGGAACTGCAGTTTTACTAATTCTCACTTCAAACAACAATTTTGCCCAGCAGATTACGTCGATTATTGACTTTTCTGTAATTTCATTTTTGTTCGTTTATCTTACATGCTGTTTTGCCTTTCTAAAGGTTATTATAAAGGAGAGGAGTTGTTATAAGTTTTTAATTGGTAGCATAGCAACAACCTTTTGTTGTTGGGTGATATTAGAAACCCCTGTAAGTACTCTGCTGATTTCGAGCCTGTTTACTGCAAGTGGCATACCCATTTATTTATTGTGGTACTGCAAGACTTCTGTGCAACAAATTCAGTAGTGAGAGATGCACTTTAAATGGTTAATATTTATGGGCCAAGGTTTTTTTTCTCTTTATCTACTTGTTCAATATTACCATTCTCAAGTTTGCTACCTACTTCTTCTGTTCGTTTATTATCTATGTAGATCTCATTTTTTGCTTTATTAGAAAGACCTATTTGCGATTGAAGTTTTTTATACTCTTCTTTTTCAGGCGTGAAAATTTTCACTAAAAATCTTCCTATTATTGGTATTGAACTTAAAAAATCCTTTAGTCTGAAAGGTTCTTGCTTTTTATTTGATAGATACTGATCTGTCTTAGGAATTTTTACACCATACTTTTTATCATCAAAATTTATCGCTGGCTTGCTTTTTTTCGAAAGAACATCTTGAATCTCTAATCTATTGACTTTTTCAGGCTTTTGAAATGCAGGTACTGCAGATTTGACCTTAGTGTCATCATGTTTTTTACTCATTTCATTCTACCATGCAATATTACTAGTATCTTATAATTATAACTAAATTATGGTTAATTGCAAGGTAAAAATATTAAAGTAATTGTAAATTTTATCAGTAAAAATATAATATAGCTTTAAAATCAAAGGTTTATTTATATGGGATGTAAGATTGCAGTTATTGGAGCAACAGGAAGAGTAGGGCGTGAGGTATTAAGCGCGCTTGCCGAGTTTCAAGACGAAGGAAAAATTTCAATAGATTCTGTTGTTGCTTTTGCATCAAAAAAATCAGAGGGAAAAAAGGTAAGTTTCGGCGATGAAGAATTAACTGTCTTAGACCTTGAGAACTACGATTTTGCTGGAATTAATATAGCAATTTTCTGTGCTGGGTCTCATGTTTCCGAGAGATACGTACCGATTGCAACTGAAGCTGGATGTATTGTCGTAGATAATACCTCTCATTTTAGGATGAAAGAAGGCGTGCCACTAGTTATTCCAGAGATCAACAAAGATAAAATTACGGAGTATAAAAACCATAACATAATATCTAATCCAAATTGTACTACAATACAAATGTTGCTGGCATTACATTTATTACACCAAAAAGCAAAAATAAAGAGAATCGTTGCTTCAACTTATCAATCAACTTCTGGTGTAGGTAAAGCAGCAATGGATGAGCTTTACAATCAGACAAAAAAAATCTTTATGAATGAAGCTAAAAAACCTGAAATATTTCCTAAGCAAATAGCATTTAATTGCATTCCTCATATAGGAGAGTTCATGGAAGATGGTTCTACAAAAGAGGAGTGGAAAATGCAAGAGGAGGCAAAAAAAATTTTAGAAGAGGATATAAAAGTAACTGCAACTTGTGTCCGAGTACCTGTTCTTGTTGGTCATGCTATAGCAGTAAATGTAGAATTTGATCAGCATATAACTGAAGAAGAAGCTCGTGAAATGCTCAGTGAAGACGATGGAGTTTTAGTGCAAGATAAGCGCGAAGATGGTGGATATATGACTCAGGTTGATGTTGTGCAAGAGGATGCCGTATACATATCGCGTATTAGACAAGACGATACCGTTAAACACGGATTAAATATGTGGATAGTAGCTGATAATCTACGCAAAGGTGCAGCACTAAATATAGTGCAGATCTTGGAGATCTTGATCAAAGAGCATTTATAGCTCAATAACTTAAATCTATATTGACATGTCCCATTTTACGCTTGTCCCTAACCTCTTTTTTCCCATATATGGTTAAACTAGCTTTTTCGTTGCTCAAATATTTGTGAGAATTATATATATCATTACCTATTATATTTTTTGTCATGCAAGGAAAGCGTAATACTACTTCCTGCATAGATAGACCGCATATTATCCTAACTAGCTGCTCGAATTGACTAACGTTGCATGCATCCAAGCTCCAGTGGCAAGAATTGTGGGGTCTTGGGGCCAGTTCATTAACTAGTAATTCATGATTTTGAGTGATGAAAAATTCAATAGCTAGAATTCCTACTACATCAAGTGCAGTTGCTATTTTCTCTGCAGTTTTTTGTACCTCTTGGGCTAATTTATTATCTATTTTAGCTGGTGCTATTGAAGTATTAAGTATTCCGTCAACGTGGTGATTCTCTGCTATAGGAAAAAAAGCTACTTTACCGTTTTTATCTCTTGCAACGACTATTGAAACCTCTTTCAGTAAATCAACACTTGCTTCAAGAATGTACTCTTTATTCCAATCGAAGGAAGCAAATTGCTTCAGTTCAGAATCATTTTCAATCACATATTGTCCTTTTCCATCATAACCCATTTCTGTTGTTTTTAGCCTCACTGGATAGCTAAAAGTTTCACTACTTTCTAGTAGCTGATTATAATTTTGTATACTTTTGTAATCAGCAGTTTTTATGCTTAAATCTCTAATAAAATCTTTCTCTCTCAGCCTATTTTGCGAAATGTGTAACGCCTTTTTACCTGGATAAAAATCTGTATGCTGCGACACAATATCAATTGCACTACATGGAATATTTTCAGACTCAATAGTGACTAAATCCACACTCTGTGCAAAAGATTCAAGTGCCCTCTTATCACAGAAGTCTGCTATTGTTAAATCATCAGCAACAGAACAAGCTGGATCGTTTTTAGTACTGGCAAAAATATGCGTTTTGTGCCCAAGTTTTATTGCAGCGATAGCAGTCATTTTACCTAATTGCCCACTTCCTATTATTCCTATCACTTTTTTATCCAGTGGATCTGTTTTGTTCATCATGTAGATTAATATTTCCTAGTTAGAGTACGATAATATGCTTGGAAAATCTATGAAAAAAGTGTATAATTGAAGTGTGTTAAACTTTTATCATGAACACTTTACGATGACCATGAAATACACACTTATTACTAATTCTGTTGAAGTTACAGTTTTGCCAATTTACATTGAAGAGCAATCCATTCCTTATGAAAATTGTTACGTATGGATGTATAATGTTAAGATAAAAAACAAAAGCTCATCAACCATTCAATTATTAAGTCGCTATTGGCAAATAATAGATCATAAGGGCAAAATAAATGAAATTGCCGGAGTTGGTGTTATTGGAGAACAACCTGTAATAAAATCTGGAGAGGTATTCAAATATACAAGTGGAACATACTTAAATACACCATCAGGAATAATGCAGGGTAAATATGAATTTCTGAACGAAGAGAGCATAAAAACCTTTGATGTTATGATACCACCCTTTTCCTTAGACAGTCCATACGTTAACACTAGACCTCATTGATTATCAAGATAGTGTATTTGTTCAAGTGCATCTGAAACCAATGCTTCTTGTTTTGTCATTTGAGCTTCCATAATGTCATCCGAGTAGCTGATACTGAGATCCAACTAAGTTGATAAACACGAAAGCACTGACCATTTGCTTCTATAGTTGTCTTTTTTCGTCTATCTTATTTTGTTACTCTGCTGAACAGATGCAAAATAGTTTATTTTTGATTCTTATCATCAAGTGTGAATAAGATTATTGTAGAGGTTAAACCTATAATAACTATCATTAACGAAAATGGGGCAGCTTCTCTGTAACGCTCATCGCTGACAAGTTCATATACTCTAGTTGATATAGTTTCAAAATTAAATGGTCTGATAATTAGTGTTGCCGTGAGTTCTTTTACCGTATCCATAAACACGAGCAGAAATCCCGATAGTATGCTTTTCTTGATAAGGGGAATATGAATATTCAGGCACGTGGAAATAGGCCCATGACCCATAGTATATGCAGTCCATTCAATTTCATTTGGTGTTTTTTTGAGTCCCGACTCTATCGCCTTGAAAGATATAGCAAAAAAACGAAATAAATATGAGTAAACTAATGCGCCAATAGTTCCTACCAAGCTAATTTCTACAATATATTGAGTAATGAAAGAAGATATTCTGCTTAAAAACATTATTATGCTAATTGCAATAATTGCATTTGGAATTGCATATCCAAGAGAAATGAGACGTGCTATATTGCTTATTACCTTATTTTTACGTGCTGTATATCCAATAATTATTGCAATGCTGATCGAGATTAGCGCGGTAATAAATGATAAACTAATACTGTTTGTTATTATATTATAAAATCTTGCTTCGTATATGAAAAAGCCTTTCTCTATGCTCCAATATATAAGTGGAATCATTGGTAAAATAAAGCCTATTAATATCGGCAATAAACACATAAGATAAGAAAAGATCAACGATATAGAACCGTTTATACTACGTTTATTGTGATAATCTGCATTAGTATTGATTGAAGAGTAAGATATTTCTCTTTTTTGTAGTTTTTTCTCGATAACTATTAGTGTTGCAACGAAAATCAGTTCTGCAACTGCCAAAACAGTAGTTGAATATTTGTCATGCAATAAAAACCAAGTACGGTATATTCCTGTCGTGAAAGTATCGATAGCAAGAAACTGTGGTGTGCCGAAATCTGTAATTACTTCCATTAGTACCAAGGATAACCCAGCTATAATTGATGGACGTATGGAGGGTATGATGACAGAAAACAGACTCTGTAATGAGGAGAACCCAAGTGTTGATGCAATAGTGACTGAGTTACTAACGCTCTTTAGACTTGAGCGGACCAACATATAAACGTATGGATATAGACTAAATCCCATTACTAGTATTCCACCACCTAGGGATTTGATCTCGGGAAACCAATAGTTACCTTTGCTCAATTGAAAAGTATCTCTTAACAAGCTCTGAATTGGACCTGAAAACTCTAACGTGTTTACATAAACAAACGATACTATATATCCAGGAATTGATATCGGAAAGAATAAGGCAATCTCAAAAATTCTACTTCCGGGAAACGAAAAAAATGTAGTAAGCCAAGCTGGAATTACTCCAAATATAAAGGATATTAACCCCACTCCTACCATCAAAATCAACGTATTGAGTATATATTCAGGAAAAAGTCTACTAATTACCCATCCAGAGTTTGCTGATTCTGTAAATAGAATCGATATTAACGATAGTATAGGGCAGACAAATAATACACTTACTAAAAACAAGAATATATTTTTAAATACTCTCAGAAACATTAACTTGAATCTATATTTGATATTGAAATGTTATATGCAAAAACTAAAGATATCCAGTAATTAACAGCCGTCCTATTGAATATCTTCATAATTTTATATATTATGTTTTAAATCGATAAACTAATTAATTATGAGTTTTGTCATTGCAACTTTCTATCATTTTGTAAAACTCTCTAATTATTATGACATGAAAGACGAAATAAAAGTTGCATGCGACAACGTTGAATTAAAAGGCACTATACTCCTTGCAGAAGAGGGTATTAATGCAACTGTATCTGGAGAAAGAAACGCAATTGATAAAATACTTGATTTTCTACTTTCTGATGACAGGCTAAAAGGTCTTACTTGGAAAGAGAGCTCGGCAGAATATCAACCATTTAGTAAGATGAAAGTGAGATTAAAAAGAGAAATTGTGAATCTTGGTGTAAGTAATCTCGGTACTTCCGTTAGAGGCCAGTACGTTGATCCAGAACATTGGGATG
The DNA here is from genome assembly GCF_947250645.1 of Wolbachia endosymbiont (group B) of Eucosma cana. NCBI lineage: Bacteria > Pseudomonadati > Pseudomonadota > Alphaproteobacteria > Rickettsiales > Anaplasmataceae > Wolbachia > Wolbachia endosymbiont (group B) of Eucosma cana. The sequence goes on along the minus strand of NZ_OX366334.1, from coordinate 1,192,647 downwards.
ATTTTATCTCTCAACCTGATGTTTTAGTAATAGACACACGAAACGAGTACGAAGTAAAACTAGGCAAGTTTAAAAATGCAATTAACCCACATACTCAACGTTTTCGCGATTTTCCTCAGTGGGCAGAGTCATTTTCTGAGAGTAAAGACCTGAAAGTAGCTATGTACTGTACTGGTGGAATCAGATGTGAGAAATCTACAGCATATATGAAAAGCCTTGGATTTAAAGATGTTTACCATCTTAAAGGCGGTATTCTTTCCTATCTTGAAAAAACTGGTAATAAAAGTGGTAATTGGGAAGGCGAGTGTTTTGTTTTTGATGATAGAATTGCTGTTGATCACTCACTCGCCCCAAGTGATAAAATAAAATGCATATTCTGCTCAAGTAAAGTTTCAACTGATGAGCTGAAATCAGTTCCACGTGGCCAGGTAGTTTGCTCTGATTGTAAATCTTTAAGTATTGAAAGAAATTCAGAATACAACACGAACCTTTAACAATTTATTTCTCTTTGCATATTTGTAACCTTAATTTTATCAAGGCATTTACCTACAACATAACCCGCTCCAGCTCCAAGTAACGCACCAACTATAGCAAATGCAATCAACACTACACCAGAAACACCGATAAGAGTTAAAGTTTCTTGCCCTAAATAACATGCTGCAACTAGACCAGCAACTAAACCAATTGCTGCACCTATACACCTAAGTTTCATATTATTACTAATATTTCTACCTTTCCTATATTGTATACTATGATCAGTATCATCATCTTGAAAAGCAAATTCTTTGATATCGTCTCTTGTTTTTAAACAATCGATAAGCTCACCTATTGTTTTGCTACGCAAATTATGTAAATTTATAACGCCATTTTTTATAGATTGTTCAAATGTCATTTTATTTTTCCATACTATTAGAATATGTTTTTATACCAATTCTCATTGTTGTGGAGTCAAATAGGAAACAGAGCAGAGTTGTTTAATTGTAGAAGTAGCAAGAGAGGTAAGAAATTTGCATAAAGTGCTCTCAAGCAAAGCAATAGTACTGTATATTTTATTGCGCAAAATGTTCTGTTTTATATATAACCAAAGCCTCTCAACAGGATTAAGTTCAGGTGAATATGGAGGTAGGTATATAATCTCAATGTTTTTAGGTACCTTTAAATTTTTTGACTTATGCCAACTAGCACAGTCCATAACAAGAACAGCTTCTCTTGTCCCTAGATATTGCAACATTTGCTCAAGAAATATATTCATGCAATCAGTGTTAACATTTGGTGCAAATAAGCTAAAACTCTCTCCATTTTTAGGATTAACTGCACTGTAGAGATAAAAATTATGCCTACCTAACTTTATTTTAACCCGAGTTCTAGTACCTTTTTTAAACCATCCATGCCCAACTTTCGAATGTGTGCCAAACCTTGATTCATCAAAGAAAAATAGCTCTTTTTCAGGATACTTTCCAATAACTTCATTGAGATTTTTTTTTGAATTCCTCTTGTTTACTTTTATCTTGTACGTTGTGTACTGGTCTTGGTGTAATATATGAAAATTTCATCTTTTGCATATGGCGGTGTACTGTAGATTTGCTAATATTTAAGTCGAACTTTTCCTGTATTCTTATTCTCATTTCTTTAATGGTAATATTAGGGTTTTCTTCTATCCATGCTTCAATTTGCTGTAGTTGAGCCTGATTTAATTTAGTTTTTCTTCGGCGTGATCGAGGAGCAAACAGTTTTTCTTCTCTGCCAAATTTCAAGAGTTTTATCCACGAAGTTAGTGCCTTTCTTGAAATGCAATATATTTTTGCTACAGACGTTATACTGTACTTTTTTGCTGCAATTACAGCGTTTAGTTTTTTTGAAACATATGCATTATTCCTTACTTTCTTCAGCATCTCTTTTGCTGATTTTACTACTTCTTCATCCAATAATTTTGATCTGAGTGCCATTTATACCTAAACTATTTCACTTATTTCATTATGGCTTTTCTTCCATTATTGTCTATCTGTTTCCCGTGTAACGGGAATTGGTATTACTACACTGATTATCTTAATAATTGGTAAATTCCCATACAATAATAAGTAGATAATCTTACTACTATAGGTGGGACTAAAGCGCTATAAGAACCTGTTTAAAATCTTCGTAATTAGGAGAGAAACGAAGGAGAGAACAATCATCTGTAGGCTAGTATTAAGTTTACGCTCACAATTTTTCCACAATCGTCTACATTTTTCTAACCAAGCGAAAGAGCGTTCGACAACCCATCTCTTTGGAAGCACAACAAAAGAATATAACTCATTGCGCTTTATAACCTCAACAGTTGCACCGATAATATCTTTTATTTGAGTTGCAAATTTTTCTCCGGTGTAACCTGCATCAACAAGTACATTTTTGACCTCAGAGAGATTTTCTTGCGCACTTTCAACCATTTTCATAGCACTGCTGCGATCAGTTGTGTCTGCTGTTGTTACATAAATTGCATGTGGTAAACCCTGCGTATCAACTGCAATATGGCGTTTTATGCCTGAAATCTTTTTACCAGCATCATAGCCTTTACTTTCAGCGGTATCTGTATTTTTAACACTTTGGGCATCAATTATACAGAAACTGGTTTTCTCTTTTCGACCATTGTTGCTCTCCAACTAATTTTTTTTAACTAGTAAACTTGATTCCTCTCCTTTCTTTTTATTCCAAGCTTGAAAATAGTAATATATACCTTGGAAAGTTCTTTGGTCTACTGGCAGCCACTTTTTAGGACGTATAGCACTCCATAAAACACATGATATAAGTCAAGTTTTCTTGGTTTTGTTCTTTTTCTACTATTTTCTAAAATTGCTCTGATTTTTTCAAATTGCTTTCGACTTATATCACTTGTTTTGCATAGATATACCTCTTTCTTAAATCTATGCCTATTTTACCTCATCTCTCCAAGATTCTTAACAGGTTCTTAGGCAAAGCTACTATCCAATAACTTGACGCTTTTAAATTGCTGCAAGATTCTACAATCAATTTGCAGGGTATTTTAAAATAAAGCCATTGTACATTCTTTTCATAAATTCTACTGCTTCTTTAGTAAACCTGAAATCTAAACCCTGTTTCGTTATTATCACAGATTCTTCATTTAATAATCGACACATTGTATCTATGCTGCAGTTTGTAACCCCTATATTACCCAAAATTATAGCTTTTATGAATCATCAATTACTCAATTTTCTCTTCCTTTTCTGTTTCAATTATTTGCCATTTCATTGAAAAATTTGTTGAGGTAATTTGATAAGCAAGTTATTTTATTCATCATTAGTTCTCTCACTGAAATATATCCGAGAGAATTTTATATCTTCTTATCCTATCTTCTTCATACCTTTATTTCCTTAACTTGATGCCTATCCTTTTTTAAACGTTCCCGAATAGATCCCTACTTTTCCATTTTCAATCTAACACACATCTCAGTAATTATAATATCCAATTTTTGATCGTGTTTTTCCACAGGTAAATTTTTACAATATTGCTTCTCATAGGCTACACCTATAAATATTTTTCCAAGTGGCCGTAATTTTTTTATCATTTCATCATACCAACCACCGCCAAAACCTAACCTATTAAAATGATCATCAAAAGCAATAACAGGAGTAATGATTGTATCGGGTATTATATCTTCATCTGCTTTATTCCATTCCTCAAATTTTAATAACTTATTTTTATTAGGAATTGCTATTTTATAATCTAAATCAAGCAAACGATGCATCAAAGGCACAACATTAATTTCTCCGTCTGTTGGAATGTACGCTGCTATTGTTTTACCTTTAACGCAACTTAAGTTTTGACTAAAAAGATTAATAAGAGAATTTGCTGCATAATTAGAATAACTTTCATCAATATCTTTTCTTATGGTTCTATATTGCTTCCTTAGTTCCTCTTTGTGCTGTTTAGTGTCTTTGAACATGTTCTATCCATTTTGCAGTGAGCTTTTCTTGTAAACTATTTTGCTTCAAGCGCTCACTTAAAAAATCAAAGTCAACAAGCTCCATATCCTGGTCTTGATTACTGCAACTATAAACAAAACTTATTTCTCCTGTTTCCTTATTTATGTGTTGCTGAATACATTGAGCGCAGATTTCTTTCATCATGCACTGCATAGGAGAGTTAACAGATGATATTGCTACGTGATTTGGTTTTAGGTATGGTTTTAAAATTGTTTTTCTAGCTTCATTTATAGCTTTCATCATTTTATCAGAACCAATAGTGATGATTTTATCTATAGTGTTTAAACTAATAGTAATTTTACCTAACTTTCCTTGCTGATATGAGATTATTGCATCAACTATATTACCATGAAAGGATTTATCCTGTTCTCTGCTTGTTTCTATCAATCTTTCTTCACATGCCCAAACTGTCACGTTTGATGCACGTTCTATCAGTGCTCGTTTAAATACATCACTTAATTTCTTATAGCCAGCGAAATATAAAACCTTATGATTGTTTTCAAGACAAGCTTTGCCTATCGAAAATAACACTGCATTTCCAACTCCACCGCCAATGAGCATTATATTCTTCATAAACTTTTTATGGAGTAGAAAACCTCTCTAACTTCAATTAAACTGATAACTAACAGCTGCATTTTTACGCATATTATCCAATAACAGGTTGCTTTGTATCATAATCTTTTGTTGATACATTTCCTGTTTGATTGCTTCTATATCCATTGCATTATTTTTGATATCACATAACATCATCAACTTTGCAGTGCTATTTTCTCTTAATTCTACTATTTCATTCATATTTGTTTTACTAAATAAAATCTGTAAATCAGGATTTAAATTTCGCATTTTTATTTCAAACTCTTTTACGCTTGGCAACTTGAAATCATCTGCTAACTTTTCAAAATTTAAACAACTGACCTTTTGCTCCTTAAAATTAGAGAGTAAACTTTCTGAACCTTCAACTACAACCTGTTTCAGTTTTAAAGTACTTTTCAGCAGTGTATGATCGAGCTGTACCTTATCTATGACTTTTATAACAGAGTAACCTTCGCTTAAACTAACCGGACCTGCTACATCACTGATTTCTAATCTTTCCAAAACGTCCTTGAGAGTACCTTTTAGCTGACTTAAATTAACTGTTGCTTTGCGCATCTTTATTGAAGATTCTGGATTATTACTGGTACGTAATTTTTTTACTAAGTCTTCAGCTATCTTCTGATCGGGAATTATGAACTCCTGAAACGTAATAAGGTAATCAGACTTCTCTTTTTGCTTTCTTGCATCATCCACTTCTTGATCGCTGATATTAATAAGCGGTACAACTCCTACTTCAATAATCTTGTTCCACAGTAGCTGACACTTTACTTGTTTTTTTAGGGTATTGAGATCTATATTATGCTTTTTTACGTATTGATCAACTTCATCAGCCTTAAGTTTTAAACTTTGAGTTAAGAATAACGTGACAGCATTATTTAACTCCTCGTTACTCAATTCTATATTCATCTTCTGTGCTTCGCTGACAATGATAATTTCGTCTATTAACTGTCTTAGAATTTGAGATTTTACCTCTTTTTGATTAATCTTCTGAGTGCCAAGCAATGAATTTATGAAGTTTATACGTCTTTCGATATCTAAATTTGAAATTGGCTCACCATTTACATCTGCAACAATTTCAATCTCAGTTGCAAGTAACCTAAGCGGCAGCATTATTAATATCAAAATTAGTATTTTATGCATATAAAATTATTTAGCTAATAACTAATTCTATAATAAATACTGAATAAACGCTAGCTAACTTTTTAATAATTAAAAAAGAGGGTAAAATTACTGTAATGAATACCTAAACAATAATATACGGAAGGAGAGGGATTCGAACCCTCGATACGACTTTTCAATCGTATAACGGTTTAGCAAACCGCCGCCTTCAGCCGCTCGGCCACCCTTCCAAATTATTACTATAATATCAAGACCTTTACTGCCTGTCTAATGCTTTTAATTGCAATATTTGTATCTGTTCAGATGCATGCAAATATTGAAACCTGTACTCCCTTTCTTGTCATCAGAGTAGCTGACACTGGGATCCAACTAAGTTACTTTACAACGTTTTTTGTGCGAAAGGACTGGATCCCAGTGTCAAGCACTGGGATGACACCATTTGTTGTAAACTCACTTTTACTCTATGGTTATACTACCTTACCGCTATCCTGAACGGATACCAATATTTACCCATTAAAAACAACAACATTTTTCCGAATAACTGTAATTTAAGGCTAAATCAACGCAAACTAATTTCTACTTTTTTCAATGATTTCTTTTGCTTTTTCCACATTAGCCCATTCTCCAACTGTCACCGTTTTTCCCTTTTCTAAATCTTTATAATGAGAAAAGAAATGAGCTATTTTATCTAGTAAGTTTTTAGATAAATCAGAATAGTTTTTTATATTGTCATAATAGCTATCAACACTGGAGATAGGTACAGCTAATATTTTTTCATCCTCTCCTTTCTCGTCTTTGGTAAGTAATGCACCTACTGGACGCACCGATATCAAAACTCCAGGCGCTAAAGGAAATTGAGTTAGCACCAAAACATCCGCAGGGTCACCATCACCTGCGCAGGTATTTGGTATAAACCCATAATTGCAAGGATAAGTCATTGAGGTAGACAAAAATCTGTCAACTTGTAACAACCCAAGCTCTTTATTAAATTCATACTTTACAGGCTCAGCATTTGCACTTATTTCAATTACTACACTTATTGCATCTGGTTTTGTTGTTATTTTACTTAAATCCATGGATTACCTCTTAACTTAAGAATAAGCATTATACAATATGTGCTTTTAAGTTGCCACATTTATGTAGTTCTGAGCTTATTTGCATGGAGCGGTTCTAATTTTTTCTTCCGCACATCATCGACTGTTGAAAGTGGTGGTTCCTGTGGTGGTTTCAATAATTGAGATAAGGCATATACTATTACGATAGTAAGCATTGCAGCAATTACTAGATTAGCAAAATTATCCTGTGGTAGGACACCTTTTATTGGATTAAATAATTTTTGCTCCATAAGGAAATAATCAGCAACATATAACCCAACAGACAATACAAACATACCTAAAATAAGTTTACAGAATGTATTTTTGTGATTTTGCTTGCTGAGGATGAAATTTGGCCTACATTCATTCTCTTCTTGCGGTGCTGAATAATGTGTGTTGTTTATTATCCTCTCTTCAAACTTATTGCTATTTTGCTCCTTTAACAGCTGTTTCAAAATTGGTCCAACTCTTTTCAAGAATAAAAAACCTTGATTATTATAACCTGCAGACGCCGATATATTGAATGTTCTGTTTAGAGTACCTATCTTTTCACAATCCAGGGTATATTTAATGGCTCTATTTTGATCTTTCAAATTAATACTTTGCAGTAATCCAGCTAAATTCGCTATATATGTGAGAACAACCATGTTATCTATTATTGGTAAATTTTCCTTTTTTATAGACTCTTTGTGATATTCAGAAAGTTTATGATAGTTACCAAGTATAGAAAATAACAATACTACACCACTGTCTACTTTTATGTCTTGATGAATAGAATAATAGAAGTCAATAATGCATTGATTTAAGGTAAATTCTCTATCATATTCGTTTAATGCATTTTCTTCACTTAACAACCTTCTAACATCAATAAGCACCTTATTTTCAAAATCTTCTACTGCTTTAAATATTGATTCTCTTTTTGGATTTGCCAAAACGTTAAGTAAATCTAATTTTCTTCCATCTACTACTTCGTGTATGTCTTTACCTAACTCAGACTCCTTAATAACTTTATATATTTCATCTATGATATCTTGAGTGCTCAGATTATTACTTCCGCTTAAAATTTTATAAGCTTGAGTATAAATTAAGAACAACCCTTGTAGACTAAATTGTAAGTTAAAATATTTATCTAATGATTCCTCTTTTTTTCTAACGAATGAAGACAAACCAATATGGTTTCTATGGTCTATTTTACCAGTTAAGTTAGCATGTTGAAAACCGCCTAAAAAAATAAACAAGGCCTCTAATAAATTACCCTTACCAACAATTTTTATTAGTTCTTCAACTTCCTTAACCATTGCTAAAACCTATAATGTTCTACTTTATAGTATAAGGGATACATGGCAAAATAGCAATAAATATTATTGTACGTTTACACTCTGTATCAAAGAATTAAGCCCTTTAGTTAGGAGCATATCCAACCTCCACCTATAACTTGTTCGCCCTTATATGCTACACAGGCTTGACCTGGACTGATGCCAAAGTAATCGTCGTTTAAAATTACACAGGCTTTGTTCTTTTCGTCAGTTGAATATATTGTCGCTAAGCTTCCTGCATGTGATGACCTAAGCTTCACAGTTACTTCCATGCCTTCTTTTGGTTGTTCTAACCAATTTAACTCTTTGACCAATATCTTTTTTTGCATTAGAGCATTGATCGGGCCTACTACAACTTCATTATTTTCTGTATTAATTTTTATCACGTAAAGAGGCTCATTGTGTGCGATGCAGAGGCCTCTTCTCTGTCCCACTGTAAAATTTACTATGCCGCTGTGCTCACCTAGCACTTTTCCATGAATATCTACTATTTTACCTTTCTGTACAGATTGTGGAGCTAATTTAGCTATTGTTTTACTATAGCTTTCGGAAACAAAGCATATATCTTGACTATCCGGCTTTTCAGAAATTTGTAAGCCAAAATACTTTGCTAATTTTCTTATATCACTTTTATAGAATCCACCTAATGGAAATCGCAAAAGCTTTAACTGCTCCTCAGTAGTTGCAAACAAAAAATAACTTTGATCTTTACTTTTATCGATGCTTCTACACAATTTTACCTCACCATTTTCTTCTAATCTTCTTACGTAATGTCCTGTTACGAGCACATCCGCACCAAGATTTTTTGTAACTTGCAATAGATCGCGAAATTTTACTGTTTGGTTACACCTTACGCACGGTATGGGAGTTTCTCCACGCATATAGGTATTTGCAAAATCCTCTATTACTTCCTTTTTGAATATTTCCTCGTAGTTTAAAATATAGTGGGGAAAGCCAACACTTTCAGCCACGTATTTGGCATCATAAATATCCTGTCCAGCGCAGCATGCACCCTTTCTCGCATTAGCATTACCATCACTGCCATAGAGCTGAAGAGTCACACCTATCACTTCGTACCCAAGGTTATACAGCAGTGCTGCAGCAACGGAGCTATCAACTCCCCCGGACATTGCAACAATAGCCTTAGTTTGATGCGGAGCTTTATCTTTTAATAAAGGTTCAATTTCAAATTCTTTTAGCATATAATTTATAAACACAAACCTGTGTCAAGCACTGGAATCCAGTTTCTATTACACAATTTCATCGAAACAGCATACTTATTTGTAGTCAAGTTCCAGTGTCAAGCGCTGGGATGACACCCCTTCCTGCTGGAAGTTGCCTTTAAATTACTTGGTTCGTGACACTGAGATCTCATTTATATTACATAATTCCATCAAAACAATTCGATCTTCAAAAACAATTTAATCTTGCTTGAATAAAACATGGCCAAAATGATCCATATTTTCAAGCACTTTTCCACTACCCAAGGCAACACAACAAAGTGGATCATCTGCAACACGAACTGGTAGTTTTGTTGTTTCACTAATAACTTTGCCCAAGTTACGCAATAATCCACCACCACCGGATAAAATTATTCCTCTATCTACTATATCAGAAGAAAGTTCAGGTGGAGTGCTCTCTAGTGCGGTTCTAATAGCAGAAATTATCTGATGTACAGGCTCTATTAAACTCTCTGCAACTTGGTATTCTGATAAGAGCATTTCTTTTGGCATACCACTCACTAAATCCCTGCCTTTAATTATCATTCCCTCTTTGTTGTTTTCAACTGGCAGACTGGCTGAACCTATGCTTTTTTTTATTTTCTCAGCAGTGGTATCACCGATTAATAATTTATGATTTTCACGAACATATGACGTTATTGCCCCATCCATAACATCACCACCCACTCTGGCAGAACGTGAATAAACAATTCCACCTAAAGAAATAATTGCAACTTCAGTTGTACCACCTCCTATGTCAACAATCATAGAACCTTCAGGTTCGGTAACTGGAAGTCCAGCCCCAATTGCTGCAGCCATTGGTTCTTCAATTAAGAATACTTCATTTGCGCCAGCACTTTCTGCTGCATCTTGTATAGCACGCCTTTCAACTGGGGTAGATCCAGATGGAACACATATGATAATACTAGGCTTATTAACAGTGAATCTTGTGTTTGCGCTGCGTATGAAATGTTTTAACATTTCTCCCGCGCTTTTAAAATCAGCAATAACTCCGTCTTTCAAGGGCCTTATCGCTTCTATTTCTCCAGGTGTTTTTCCGAGCATCATCTTAGCTTTTTTGCCAAAAGCATAAGGAACGTAACTTCCTTTTTCTTTTACTCTTGCTACAACAGAAGGCTCATCAAGCACTATCCCCTGATTTTTCTGATAAACTAAAGTATTTGCAGTACCAAGATCTATAGCAATATCGCTAGCAAATAAACCTTTGAAAGTAAAAAAATTTCTGATTAAATTCTGAACAAAACTCATATACAACTCAAGAAAACCATTTATTGAGACAAATTATACTTTTCAGATAAGTAACTAGTGTAGCACTCAATATCTAAATCCCTACCTGTTACCTTTTTTAGCTGTTCCAAAAAGCCATACTTTGCACTATATACATTTTTAGAGAACCAATCGATAAGTAAACTGAAATCTCCTTTTACTATAGAATCTAAAAATTCGTAATGATTTTTCTTAATGAAAGAAAAAAACTGCACAGCAGCGATTAACGCTATGACTTTTATAGGAAAGTAGCCTATAACACCACTTATCCAATACTCATCTTGAAAATAAGTGTCTAGCTCATTTTTAGCTTTTACTGAAATCTTGTAATGCTTCATACCTTCCAACCATTTATCGTGTAGATCTTTAACTTCTAACGTACCATTTATTAAATCTTGTTCTAATTTAGTTCTTAGCATAATGTGAGCCAATAAACTAAATTCATCTGCATTCTTCAAAAAAGATGAAAGATTTACTTTATTGAAAATCAAATACAAATTTTCAACGCTACTATTAATTTTGCCTTTTGTAGAAAGTTTCTCCTTTATGTGTGGTTGAATGAACTCAATAAATTCTCTGGATGTTCCAATGATCCTTTCCATGAATAATCCTTGAGTTTCATACATAATATGTTTAGTAATTGAGCTCTTTATAGAATTTTGCGCTAAACATTTTTGATGAATTGCATGACCAGTATGCCGTAAAAGTAAAAATAAACCATAACAAAGGTCAGATTCATCATAATCGATAGGATCGTAATAAGAAATGGAAATCTCATTTGGTGTAACACTCATTTGCTGTAAGAATAAGGAACTAAGTTCAATCTGTCTCTGAACCGTAACTTTTTGTATATTAGTAACCTTATCCTTCTTCTGCTTTTGAATTACTTTCTCTACATTTTCACTAAAAAATTTGCCTAATTTAGGAAATATTTCCTTTATATTCTTTTCTGTGATGTTAGAGTCATAATCAGCAAGCAGTGAGTCATATTTTGAGCACTTTAATTGCTGCGATTTTATAGAAGCTACTTCACGAGCGAGTTTGATTAGATCAGCAAAGCGTTCTTTCAGCTTTTCTAAATTACTGATTTCAGAATTAGCTAGCTTCCGTAAGTTTTGGCATTCAATCTTAGCTTTGAGCAAAGATTTTACTAAATCAACAGGAATAGCACTATTGCTTTTATGTATTTTCTCTATTAACTTTAGCTGCTGAGTGTTCGCACTCTTCTTGTTGCTAAGAGCATTTGCTAATGATTCTTTTATTGCATTATGAGAGATAATTTCATGTTTGATTTCCCCTAGAAGACACATTTGTTCAACTTTGTCCTCTACATTCAATTGGCTTTTACTTACTAGTTCTAGTATGTTTTCGATATTCCTTACCTTATCTAATACTTCCTCTAAAAACTTATAAGATTCCATTTTTATCATTGCTTTGAAACATCTGCTTAATATCGTAATAGATTAATAATAAAGTTAAAAGTATATTTGCTTAAAGTACAATAAAAAATTGTATTTTATTCTTTTATTGTACCTCATTGCTAAGAACTGAGCATCTTATCAGAAAGTTAATTGTAAGATTGTAAAAAAACATTTAGTATTTTATTTTCCTTGACTCTATTCTAGTTATAGAGGAATTATTAGTACTAGAATTAAAATTACACACTGTATTTTAAATTTATGGAGGTTTAGTAATGTGGAGTAGACTGATTATAATGTGTTGTTTTTGTTTGCTTCTTACTGGTGTAAGTTCTTGCCCTAAAAAAGGAGTAAATACGACAAATAAAATGAATGCTGTTGTTAAGCAGATAGGTGATAAAAGAGTTTTCTTTGGTTATGATGAATCTAGTATCAGTGAAGTGAGTGCAGATGTATTACTTGACGTGATGGAAGTGTTACAAAATAATCCTGACGCAAAGGTCACTTTAACTGGTCATACTGACAATCGTGGTTCTCACGAATATAATCTTGCACTAGGAGCTAGAAGAGCAGATGCAGTTAAAAAATTTATGGTCAGCTGTACACCTTATCTAGAAAATAGAATAAAAACTGCTTCTAAAGGTGAAACTGAGCCTTTGGTTAATGTAAAAGATGATTCTAGAAATTCTAAATATGAAAAAGAGCATGCTAAAAATCGTAGAGTGGAATTTTCATTTTTTGGGATAAAGAAGTAGTTTCTTGCATTAAAACCTGGGTCCCAGTGTCAAGCACTGGGATGACAAAAGAGAGCAATTCTGGCTTGTTAGCGGCGATATACCACAAATAAGTCGCTGTATGACGTAGAGACTATCTGGCGATCAAGAAACATAATGAAATTAGAGTTATTATTTCAAAATATAGCTAATAGCTTTGCTTTCCATAATCAAATCGCAGTTGCAGTATCAGGTGGTGTAGATAGTATAGTCTTACTGCACTTAATGACTAACTGGGCAAAAAAAAACAAGCTTTCACTTCCTATAGCATTAACAGTAAATCATGGGTTACGTTCAGAGTCTCAAAAAGAAGCTGATTTTGCTGTAAGCTATGCAAAAGAACTTGGGGCAAAGGAATCGTTCATGTTAAATTGGGAGAAGAAAAATATTAAAGGCAATATTCAGTTGCAGGCACGAAAAGCACGGTATAACTTATTAACAAAATGGTGTAAAAATAATAATGTTAAATATTTATTTGTTGCTCACCACAAAAATGATCAAGCAGAAACGTTCTTGTTGAGATTAGAGCGGGGTAGTGGAGTAGATGGATTATCATCAATGGATTACAAATCTTTCTTAAATGGTGTTTATATATTTAGGCCGTTGTTAAATTTTAGTCGTAGTGAAATAGAAAGGTATGCTAAGCTTCATCAGTTAAGATGGATCGAAGATAGAAGCAATTATGACTTAAAATACAGGCGAACTCTATACCGTAACTTGCTTAAAGCAAGTGATAATCAAGATGTTCTAACAGAGCGAATATGCCTTACAGCACTTCATATGAAAAGAGCCGCAAAAGCGTTGATTCATTACACACGCCTTGCATTTGATGATTGTGTTAATGTTCATGATTTTGGTTATATTGAAATTAAACTAAGTGAATTTTATCAATTGCCAGAGGAAATAGCCTTGAGGCTTCTTCTTTACTCTATAATGGCAATTGCCAGCAAACATTATAAACCAAGGTACAACAGCCTTATCGTAATATTTAATAAAATATTGCAAAAGGGTAGTAATGTTAACTGTACACTTTCTGGGTGCAAAATAAGAAAATATGGAGAAAATATCTTAATAATTAGAGAATCGTCAAAGATACAAGAAATTACTGTAAATTTGCCTATGTGCGAACCCATTACATGGGACAATAGATTTGGCTGTACAATACTTAGCAATCAGAAGTGTTCAGTAACTATTGCTCCGCTAAAGAAAACACAAAAAATTCCTGAATTTCTAAAAGATTACAACTGCTGCCCTGAAGTTTTTTACTCTTTACCTGTAGTCCTAAAAGATGGAAAGATGTTTGCTTATCCATGTATGAAACATAATAGTAAGAGCACTAGTGATGGCGAGATTAAATATTTTATCGCTAGTATAATAAAGGAAAATTTGCTAAAGTTAACTAATATTTAATTAAGGGTTAGAATGAGTGGGACAAGATTTTTTAAATTTGTTTTATTATGTCTAACAATCGCTGCTTTTATTTATCTTATGTATGTTCTTTTTTTAAAAATTAAAGCTGCTGCGGCCACTATATCCTTCATGCCTATTATTATAACATCTGCTGTAGTGACATGTTCAGTAATATGCACTGCGGTTGTATTAGGTCTTGCTATTTGTTTTGCTATTTATTTAATGAAACCATCTAAAGTAATAGAAGGTGAGCAAGGTGAGCAAAAAGTAACACTTAATAATGTCATCTTATCAGATGAAATAAAAGAAGAGCTACGTATGATTTGTAATGATATATCACAAGAGAAGAAGGTAATGTTTGAAAAAGTTGGTTTTAAACCACCACAGGGTTACCTTTTATATGGTCCACCAGGAAATGGTAAAACACTTCTTGCTCGCGCTGTTGCAGGTGAAGCTAATATCTCATTTGAAAGTATTTCGGCCTCTGAGCTTGTTGGAGAGTATGTTGGTCAAGGTGTATATCATGTACGCAACTTTTTTAAAAGAGCAAAAAAGAATGCTCCTTGTATAATTTTTATAGATGAAATAGATTCCATAGGTGCAAAGCGCAATTCTATTGGTCATCACGTAAGTGAAAATTGCGCTAAAACTTTAAACCAACTATTGACCGAAATGGATGGTTTTAATTTTAACAAAGGTGTAATAGTAATTGCTGCAACTAATCGTCGTGAAGTTTTAGATGAAGCGCTTCTTAGGCCTGGCCGTTTTTCTAAGCATATCTATATTTCCCTACCAGAATTGGGCTCACGAGAAAAGATATTAGATCTTTATATGAAGAATGTGCAAGTTGGATCAGATCTAAACCTTAAAGAAATTGCAGAAAAAACTGAAGGCTATTCAGGCGCTGAGTTATCTAATTTAGTAAATGAGGCCAAGCATAATGCCGTAAGGCGTACTCAAGAGCAAAAAATAGAAGAACCTGTTGTTAGCATGGGTGATTTTACAAAAGCACTTGAAGAGTTTAATAGTACACATAAAAAATTCAAGAATGAAAAAGCAAGCAATACAGGTAATAATGTAATAAATGCATTACTACAACCTGTTGTAGAAAATTATATGCAGCAGTTTTTACCAGTACATAACACAGATAGTTATTGTAGTGAAAAACAATTTTTTAAATTTGTAATTATTTCTCTAAAGTTTACTACTCTTTGCCAACAGTGAAAAAAATGGAAAGGTGATTGCTTATCCTGATGTAAATTATAACGGAAAAATACTGTGATGATAAGGTTCGATGATTATTAATAGCACGATAAAACAAAATTTGGTAAGCTTGATTAGTGTTTAGTTAGAAATGTAAATGAAAAAATTTTTAGAAGGCTTATTGATCTGGTTAGTGATTATTGTTCTTATTTCAGTTGCTTATATTCAATTTAGCGGAAGTATAGGTAAGAGTAAAACAACCATACCTTTTTCAGAATTTTTAACTAGACTAGAAGATAATGATATAGAAAATGTTACAATAAGAAACCAAAGCATCGAAGGAAAGTTTAGGGATGGGTCAGCCTTTAACTCAAGTGGTGTTATATATAGTGACTTAATAAAAAGTTTGCATGATAGGAAAGTGAAGTTCTCCTTTTCAATTGGAGACTCTGCAATAGGTATAATTGGTGGATTACTTATTCAATGGGTTCCGACGCTTATCTTTATCGGTTTATTGCTTTTCCTTTTTAAACAAACGCAAGCAGGAGGTAATAGAACTATAAGCTTTGGCAAATCAAAAGCTAGGCTTATGACTACTGGAAAAAAAGTGACATTTGATGATGTTGCTGGGATTGATGAAGCAAAAGAAGAGTTGGTTGAAATTGTTGATTTTCTTAAACAAAGGCAAAAATTTCAAGTGTTAGGTGGGAAGATACCAAAAGGATGTCTTTTAATTGGTTCCCCTGGAACTGGTAAAACTCTACTTGCTCGTGCAATTGCAGGTGAAGCTAATGTACCGTTTTTTAGTATTTCTGGATCTGATTTCGTTGAAATGTTTGTCGGTGTTGGTGCAAGCCGTGTCCGGGATATGTTTGATCAAGGCAAGAAAAATGCTCCTTGTATAATTTTCATAGACGAAATAGATGCGGTGGGTAGGCATCGCGGCATCGGTCTTGGTGGCGGTAACGACGAAAGGGAACAAACATTAAACCAGTTACTGGTTGAGATGGATGGTTTCGAGTCTAATGAAGGTGTGATAATAGTTGCTGCAACTAACCGTCCAGACGTCCTAGATCCAGCACTACTTAGACCTGGTCGTTTTGACCGACAGATTACTATTTCTTTACCTGATATAAATGGGCGTGAGAGAATATTAAATACGCATATAAAGAAAATATCGATAGCACCAGATGTAAACGTAAAAACAGTTGCGAGGGGAACGCCAGGTTTTTCAGGGGCTGATCTAGCAAATTTAGTGAATGAGTCTGCGCTTATTGCTGCAAGAAGAAATAAGAAAATTGTTACCATGGATGATTTTGAGTATGCACGTGATAAAGTGATGATGGGCATGGAAAGAAGGTCCTTAGTCATTACAGAAGAAGAAAAAAAGCTTACTGCTTACCATGAAGCTGGTCATGCAGTAGTTGCAGTTAATATGCCTCCTTCTGATCCTATACACAAAGCAACAATTATTCCACGTGGTAGAGCACTTGGTTTAGTTATGAGACTACCAGAAACAGATAGAGTGTCCCTCACAAGAGAAAAGATGCTAGCAGATATAACTGTTGCAATGGGTGGACGTGTGGCAGAAGAGCTAATTTTTGGCTATGATAAAGTCACAAGCGGCGCATCTTCAGATATAAAACTAGCATCAGATTTATCACGTGCTATGGTGACAAAATGGGGAATGAGCGACAAAATAGGGCCAATATATCACAATCGTGAACAAATCACACATGATTCTGAGACAATTTCTGAAGATACGTTAAGACTTATAGATGAGGAAATAAAGAAAGTTGTATTTTCTTGCTATGAAAAAGCAAAAGACATTTTAACCAAGCGTAGGAAAGACTTGGAGCTCATTGCTGAAAATCTACTGGAGTTTGAAACTTTAACAGGAGATGAAATAAAAGACATATTAAGTGGAAAAAAAATTGTTAGAAATGAAAATGAAGGTAAAGAAGAGATAAGAAGATCCTCTCTCTAATTAGATCTGACTTTGATTTAACTGCTAAAATAAAAATCTTCAACCAGAATCTAAACTACAAAGCTATAATTAAACCTCTGCATTTTACCAATGAACTTCCTTGAACATTTCTCCAATTTTTTTCTAAATAACTCTTTGCCTATTTAAATAAGTATGTTCAGTATTAGAGCTTTCCAGACCGCTACTAGGAGAAAGCTTGACCTTTAAACATCTCTATTAGCTTTAATAAAGGAGCAGTTCTTGCTACAATGGCTCCTATAACAGCAGTAGCACCCATGATGAGAAGAAGCGGTTCTGAAGTGGTGATTATACAAAGCTCAATACATAAACCAGCAATGACCATACCAACCATTATACCAATGAAAGCACCTACAATTATGGACGAAACTACAACAATTAATTGTCCTATTTTTGAACTAAGTGGTACTTCTCTTTTACCTCCAACACAACCTTTGAATTTCGCTTTGATCTTCCTCCAACATCCTTAATTGTCTTTTCAAATTTTAATAGCGACTTGTTGTTTAGTCTATAGCTAACCGAAGTAAGATTTTCTCAAAGGGTGGGGTAAAAAGGTATAATACTGCTTTAATGAAGGTAGAATGATGCCAAAGCCATATAGTGAGGACCTGAGGGAACGAGTTTTAAAAGTGGTAGACGAGAAAAAATGACAATAGAAGAATTCGAAAAGGTTGTAGAAAAAATGTATAATGCACCCATTTGTCTAGACCATTTTTTTCAAAGTGATCCGATTTTTAAAATGAATATGTTGATAAATACGTCGACACACATTTAAAGTATTTATCAATATATTCATTTACTGTTTATGATAATAAAGATCAGCAGGAACTTTATAATGTAGAGTCTGATGTCGCCTTCTATAGTTATACCAAGCAACAAAATCATTTATTATAAGATTTAAATCTCTGATACTATTTGGTCTATAATAATATATAGCTTCTTGCTTTAAAGTTCTCCATAAGCGCTCAACAAATATATTGTCGAAGCAACGTCCTTTATGGTCCATACTGATTTTAATATTAGCACGCTCTAATTCCATAATAAAGTTGTAGCTAGTAAACTGCACCCCCTGATCACTATTAAAAATCTCAGGTTTACCTTGTTTTAGAGCTTCTTTGAGAGTATAAAGGCAAAATCCAGCATCGAGATATGGTGATAATGAATGAGCAATAATATAGCGACTATACAAGTCCATTATTGCCACAAAATAGATAAACTTACCTTCTACCATAATATATGTTATATCAGTAGCCCATACCTGATTAACTCTACAAATAATCAAATCTTTGAGTAAATAAGGATATATTTTATGCTTTTTTTCTTTAATACTTGTATTACATCTTTTTCTACAATACAGCCCACTAATCTTCATTTTTTTCATAATTCTTAAGATTTTTTTGTGATTGACTACTACTCCACTCGCTATGATTTCAGCAGTAATTTTACGATATCCATAACGGCAATCAGAAGCCAAATATACTTCTTGAATCAAATTTGCTACTTCACTTTCGTTATTAATTATAGGCCTATAATATAGGCTAGATCTGCAAATCCCCAATAAATCAGCCTGTTTCCTAATTGACAGATCAGAATCTTTTTCTATAAACCTTACTCTATCTTTTTTGCTTATTTCAGTAATTTTTTTTTCAAATAGCTATTTTCCACTGTCAATTCTCCTATTACTTTATGTAAACTTTCTATTTCTTGCGCTAAGATTCTTTGTTTTCTCGCACTTTCACTTTCTTCAACAAATAGGTCTTTTAACCTTGCCAATACTCTATCACGCCAATCATATAGATTTGTTGATGGTATTTTATATTCACTACATATCTCAGCTGTGCTTTTTTGATTTTTTATTGCTTCCAAAGCTATCTTTGCTTTTAACTCTGGTTCATATTTTTTTGTTGCCATACTTTTACCCCTTTACCTTCCTACTCGGATCAACCATTTTTTTTTGGTCTAGTTTATGGGGTGCATTATACTCGCTTCAGCGTTTATTAATCTTTCAGCTTCTTCTATATTATTACTAAGAACAGCACTGAAAAGCTGCTCATTATTCCATTCATAATTTACCTCACAACCTATTTTAACATATATGAAAATAATGTTTAAAGAATTTTTTCCTGCAGTAATGAATTATTATGAAGCTTGCATTTTCTATCGCTTACTACTGGGATAGCTTAACAGTTGCAGTACATGTCTATCAATGATAAAATAAAGATCAGTTTATTTTGATACTATGGTTAGGTTACTGTTTGTTGCGCTATTATTTTTTTGTGGTGGTGATGCACTTGCAAAACAGGAACCACGACCAATAGCTGGTGATAACCACATAAAGGTAATGAATTATAATCCACAGGCTATACATAAGTACACGGGCTTTTATGGTTATCAATCCAGCATATTGTTTGAGCCAGGGGAGGTAATAGAGAGTCTTTCAATGGGTGATGCAACCGGTTGGCAACTCCTTCCTCAAGGTAATAGATTATTTATTAAGCCTATAGATGATATTGCCGATACTAATGCAACTATAATTACCAATAAAAGAGTTTATTATTTCGAGTTTCATGCTGAAGAAGCAAACGGGCTAGATGATCCAAGGTTAGCATATGAAGTAAGGTTTCTTTATCCACTGTTCAACAGTGATGAAATTTATTCAACGAGTAACGGTGATATTCTAGAGCAAGCTAGTCACACCACTATCCCTGATATAAGTGATATTGAGGTTATAAAGAAAGGCTTGAATTTTAACTATTCCATCTCGCACGTTAAAGGCAGTCAATCAATAATACCAATTAAGGTTTTTGATGACGGAAAATTTACATATCTACAATTTAATAAAATAAACTCTGATTTCCCGGCAGTTTTTATGGTTGATTCTGCAGGATATGAGTCCTTGATAAATTTTCGTACAGTTGATGACTACCTGATAATTGAAAGAGTAAGCTCGGTATTTACCTTAAGAAACGGATCAAGTACAGTCTGCCTGTTTAATGAAAACATACCTTTCAAAAAAGGTAAGTGATTAAAGGCTATAGTATTCTTATAGGTGCAAAATTCTTTCTATGGTGCTTCGTAATTCCATGAAGGCCAATAGCGCTGAGGTGTTCTTTTGTTCCATATCCTTTATTTTTATACCAATTATATTGAGGATGTTTATTATGCAATTCTTCCATAAGCCGATCTCTTGTAACTTTTGCAACGATTGAAGCGGCTGCGATTGATATACTTAAGCTATCACCATTCACTATAGATTTTACTTGCCATTTTACTTCAGGTGGTTGATTACCATCAACTAACACATAATCTAGTTCTAAATCTAAATTTACCAGCGCACGTTTCATTGAAAGCTTTGTTGCTTGCAAGATATTGTATGAGTCTATCTCCTCTACACTTGCCATTCCTATACCAAATTTTGCAACAGACGTTATTTTTTCGTATAGAACTTGCCTACACTTAGGGGTTAGCTTTTTTGAGTCGTTTATTCCATCAATAACCGTATCTCTATCAGTAAATATTACAGCTGCAGATATCACTGGACCGGCAAGCGGACCTCTTCCAACTTCATCTACTCCTGCTATAATTCCTGATAATGTATTTTCTAATGTGAAATCTGGATATTTCATAGTTCCTATAATAAGAAAGTTAAAGCAAAAATCGAACAAACGATAGAAATTATCCAAAATTTTATAACTATTGTATTTTCTGACCACCCTTTCTTTTCAAAGTGATGATGTATTGGTGTCATAAGGAAAATTCTTCTTCCTACTCCATATCTAAATTTTGTATATTTAAAATATGATACCTGAATAATCACAGATAAAGTCTCTATTACAAAGATTATTCCAATAACGGCAAAAAGCATTTCTTTTTTAATTAGAACACTAGTGAGTCCTAAAGCTGCACCGATTGATAGGCTTCCAATATCACCCATAAATATTTTTGCTGGATGTGTGTTAAACCACAAGAAACTTAAAATAGCTCCTATAAATGCAATGCAGAAGAAAGTAATGTTTACATCTGTCCGAGTGATGTATGCAACTAGTCCCAAAAAAGCAAAGGAAGTAATGGCTTGAGTTGCAGCAAGGCCATCCAAACCATCTGTGAGATTCACAGCATTGGCAGAGCCAACAATAACAAATGCAGCAAACGGAAGATATAGATAGCCAAGGTCGATTGCTACTTCTCTAAATAGAGAAATTTTTGTAAAACCTTCAGCAGATTGTAGCTTAAGTATAAACATACAGACCAGAGTAACGGCAAACTGAATGAGTATTTTGGTTTTTGCACTTAAACCTTGGTGATGATTTGCCTTTAATTTTAAACAGTCATCAATAAATCCAAGCAGAGCAAAAAATAAAGTTATAAATATCAGCAATGAAATTTCTGGTGTTAATTGACTCCAAAACAGAATTGGTAGTAGAGCAGAAGTGAGTATTATTATTCCACCCATAGGTGGTATATTCTTTTTTGTTATTAAATGACTTTCTGGTCCATACGATCTGATTGGTTGTCCATCTTTGCTTATCCTTTTTAGAAGCTTTATAAAATAGGGAAAAAGAATGAGCCCAAAAATAAATGAGATAAAAAACGTCTTTGTAACTAAGATCACCTGCCTATTCAAAATTAACTAGATATTATACCAAAAGCTTTACCTAATCTCAATTTATACCTTTTTATCAGCTCATTTTAATTTAGGGTAAATTAGTTATTGATTAATTATGACAAAGTTTGCATACTGATATTTAGTTAATGGTAAGAGGTGGTGTATGTTAGGTTTAGGTTATGTTAAAAAGCTTTTTGGAACCATTTCAGCATTCTATAGTACTCATAATAAGTCTAAATCAGCATTAGACAAAAACAAGCGTGGATATATAAAATTAGACAGTGATGAAGAATGGGATAAATTCTTTGAGTTACAGAATGATTCTGACACTAATACTACGAACAAAGAGCCTTTTTCTCCGAAGAAAGGAGAATCTCACTATCATGGTAAAGAGATTGTAGGCAAGGTTGCTGACCAAATTAAGGCAGAGATATCGAAGGTATATACCATAGAGTCCATAATGATAAAAGAAGGCAAAAGGGAAGGTAATATTGTTTACCCCACCGTGAGAGTTGTGCTACATTCCAGTAAAGAAGGAGTAGATATAGCTAAACTTCTAGGCGGTAGTGTATGTAAAGAGTATGGTGTAAGAACAATTACATTTTGTCATCCTAATCACGAAAAAAAAGAGAGGGGCATGTTGCTATATTAATAATGATAGTGATGATGAGGAAAGAGTTTATGAAATAATTAGTGGGTTATATGAAATGACTTTAAAGTGGTATGTTGATGGAAGAGAATGCAAAATTAAAGTTAACATTGATGGTAAGAAAGGTGTAACTCTCCTTGAAGGCAACGGTGTTACTGCAGAGCAGTTGCGTGCAAATAAAGAAGTCAAAATAGGTAAGAGACGTGAGCCAAAATCTTTATATGAAGCGTTAGCACCGCAATTGCAACAGAAAAGCTCTGAATCAGTCAAGGTCTTACAGCAGCCTTCAACAGATGTAACAAATGTAACAACAACACCAACTTCTACTTCTCAGAGATGCTCTTGACTAAATAAATAAGAAAAAGCAAAAATAGTATAACTTGCTTACAAATGTAAGTAACTTGTACTTCTATGATGAATAACACAATATTACCAAGAAATTTCTATGAACGGCCAACTTTAACCGTAGCTGGGGAGCTGCTAGGGAAGATTCTGAAATTTTCTAATTTTAGTGGAATAATAACTGAAGTTGAAGCGTATATAGGAATGGATGACCCAGCTTGTCATGCAGCAAGAGGCTATACTAATCGAACCTCAGTAATGTTTGGTACGCCAGGGTTTTCGTACGTATATTTTATATATGGAATGTACTATTGTCTAAATATTGTAACAGAAGCAGAAGGATTCCCAGCAGCAGTGTTAATACGAGGATTAAAGCTCACTGAACCGCTTGAAGCAAATTTAGGCGGGCCAGGCATACTGTGCAAAAAATTAAACATTACAAAAGAACATAATAAACAAGACCTTACTATAAGTCATGAATTTTGTCTCTATGAATATCACCTCAAACCAGATTATGTGTGCACTCCAAGAATCGGAATTAGTAAAGGCAAGGAGAAATTTTGGCGATTTAAAAGTTGCGTTTTAGCAGAAATGCCTAAAATCACACTCAACAATAAATATAGACCTCCTGCATAAACTAGATAAAAAGGCAAATAGCCTTTTATGTTTACCAACAATAGACTTCTTGGATAACCTAAGGATATTTTTTGATCTTCTATGGGGGAGTTGAACATTCCCTTTTTATAAAACTTTTGCATACTCCTATTTAACTTTAATAGCTCTTTATCTTCCTGAAATCTGGATGTTTTATCAATGCATCTTCTATTCAGCTGTTAGCAAGAACTTTCACTTATTCCATAGCTTTGCGCTATATGGAAATATGTACGGTATTTACACAAATATTCGAGTGCTATTAATAAATATGCATTGTTTATTTGGTTTTCCTCCTCTTGCCTTTTTCTTGGCCTCTTCCTCTATTAAAATTTCTATTATTTTTCCAATGTTTTTCTTTTGACTCCTCTTAGTCTTCGAAGCTTCTCTTCATCAAGTTTACTTACCTGCTCAAAATTTATACCTTCCCTAATATTGCTTCTACTACTTGTTTCTTAAGTTATCCAAGAAGTCTATTGTCTGTTCAGATACGAGGTAGCTGCTGCCATTTGAAATATTTTATTCACCTAAAATTACATTCTACCTATTTTAAAAGTAGTTAAACAAACTTTATAGACTGCATACAAAAGACCTAACATCTTTAGCAATGCCTTCATAAATCCTTACTAAATCCTCACTTAGCATTGAAGGGTCTCCACAATCAGAAGCACTACATATTTGCGGATCTAGAGGAACTCTGCCCAAGAGTTTGACTCCCAGCTCTTCAGACATTTTTTTTGCACCACCTTTTCCAAATATGTGTATTTTTAAATTATCTTGAACAAAATAGCTCATATTTTCCACAATGCCGATAATTGGCACGCTGAGCTTTGTGAACATATCATAAATTTTTTGTGCATCGACTAAAGCAAGCTCCTGTGGAGTTGAAACTATTATTGCTCCAGTTAAACTAAAATTCTCCATCAGACTTAAATGTACATCGCCAGTGCCAGGAGGTGTATCAATGATTAAATATTCTATATCAGACCACCTTGTTCCCATTAGCAAATTGTAAAGTGCTTTTGTGATCATAGGTCCACGCCATATTGCTGCGCGATCCTTATCAATAAAATAGCCAATTGAAATAGTATAGAGACTATGTTTCTTTATAGGCATTGCTTTACCACTCTGTATTTCTGGTTTTAATTTCTCAGTGCCCAACATTTTAGGAATCGAAGGACCATATATATCTGCATCAACTAGCGCAACTTTATGTTTTAATTCTGCTAACGAAAGAGCTAGATTTAGTGCAACTGTCGACTTACCCACACCTCCTTTACCAGAAGCAACTACAATTATATTTTTCACTCCTTCGATATGAAGTTTAGCTTTTTGTTGCCTAGTTTGTTTTTGACCAGTAGCAACTACAGTAACCTTTCCTACTCCCGGTATCGCCTTAACAGCTTGCTCACAATTTTTTCTTAATTCTTCATTTGGCTCAGTAACTTCAAGAGCAAAAGCAACATCTTTACCCTTAATAACAATTGAGGATACTACACCAACATTCTTACCACTTTTCTTCTCTATAACCTTTTTTAGGCTCTCTCTTACGATTTCCTCATTAACCTGTGTAAATTTTTTCCAGAACATATGATGAAATTTTTTCTATTGGTGTATACTAACATAGAATAATTAAACTGCACTGACTTTAAAGCGAGGTTACAAGAATATGCTAAATGATAACAACTTAACACCAGCACAACGAAATTTGCATTTTAAGTTGAAAAAGTTAATATCAAATGGTGGGGGAATTAGTAATATCTTGAAAGTAGCCTCAGAGAATGATTTACTAAAAGTTCTTACAATAGGATATAATACACGATTTCCAAGAGGTGGGGAACGCACTTTAACACTACTTAGCCTCGCCATATTCAAATGTAATGACGAATGCGTTAATTCTATTTTAATACATTCTCAAAATAACGGTACACTGCAAGAGATTATTAATACTAAAAATATTATAAACTATCAAAATTGTCTGATGTACAACTTAACATCGCTTGGCTTTGCTATACATCACAATAAGCCAAGATATATTAATGATATTTTAACAAAAGCCCAGGACAGTGGAATACTACAAGATATTCTTGCTGCTAGAAATATTGTACAGTATTTCAATACTAAGGAGTATGCTTTAACACCACTCAGTTTCTCTATATATAAAGGTAATAAAGAATGTATCAGTTCTATTTTAGAAAAAGCTCAAAATAATGATATGCTGCAAGGCGTTTTTATTGCTGAAGATATTGTAACACGGTCTTTAAGTTGTCTTACATACATTTTTACACCGCTTAGCTTTGCTGTAGATCAGAATAATGAAGAATGTTTTAATGCAATTTTAACAATCGCTAAAAATAATGGTATATTGCAAGATATTCTCAACAATCAGACATACATTTTAACATTGCTTGGTCTTGCTATATATAGAAACAGCAGTGAAAATGAATATGTTAATTCTATTTTAATGCAAGCTCAAAATAGTGGTACACTGCAAGAAGTTCTGGTTGCTAAAAATATTGTATATTCTCCGGGTGGTTGGGCGTATAGCTTAACATCACTTGGCTTTGCTATACATGAGGGTAATCATTCACATATTAATTCGATTTTAACTCATGCTAAAAATAGTGGTATATTGCAAGAAGTTCTTACTGCTAAAAATACTTTGTATTCTTCAGATGGTTGGAAGTACAACTTAACACCACTTGGCTTTGCTATATATGAAGGTAATCATTCACATATTAATTCGATTTTAACTCATGCTAAAAATAGTGGTATATTGCAAGATATTCTTGCTAATCACAATGCTGTAATATCTCCAACTCGTCAGACGTACAACTTAACACCACTTGGCTTTGCTATACATAAAGGTAATATTGAATGTATTAATTCTATTATAGTACAAATTAATGATATACCGCAATACATCTATGCTACTTTTCAACCAACTGCAGCGATTAATAAAAGAAATGCTAGGAGTGCATTAGATGATGTATCTATTTCTCCCAAGCGTGTAAGACTGCAAGAAAATAGCAGAACTTTTTGATTATTCCTTATTCTTTGCCCTTCCTTCACGCTTACGTTCATTCGCGCAGACGTATAGTTTTGTGAAATTACCTATATATATAACTCTACAAAAATTCTTTAGCATCACTCTAGTGTATATTGACACATTAGTTTTAATAATTAAACTACACTGACTTTAAAGCGAGGTTACAAAAATATGCTAAATCATCAAAATTTAACACGAAAACAAAAAGATTTATATTTTCAGCTAAAAAGATCCATATGGAATGGAAGGAGCATCAGTAATATCTTGAAAGCAGCTTCAAGAAATGATTTACTAAAAGTTCTATATCACTGGATATACTACACGATTTCCAACAGATGGAGGACGCACTTTAACACTGCTTAGCCTAGCTATACATAGAGACAATAATGAATGTGTTAATTCTATTTTAGAACAAGCTCAAAACAATGGTATACTACAAGATATTCTTACTACTGCAAATATTATAAACTATCAAAATGGTTTGATGTACACCTTAACATCGCTTGGCTTTGCCATACATCATAATAAGGGAAGGTATATTAATGTTATTTTAACAAAAGCCCAGGAAAATGGTATATTACAAGATATTCTTGCTTCTAGAAATATTGTACAGTATTTAAGTATTATAGCGTATACTTTAACGCCACTTAACTTTGCTATATATAAAGGCAATAACGAATGTATCAATTCTATTTTAATACGAGTTCAAAATAGTACCATGCTACAAGATGCATTTACTGAACTGTACTGTTTCCATATGGTAGATATACTTTGAATGCTTGTGAGCTAGCTATAGTTGTTAATGAGAACAATGCTAGTATTAGGACTGCATTAGATAATGTATCTATTTCTTCTAGGTATGTTAGAGAAAATAGCAAAGTTAATTAATTTCTTAAGTAACTCTTTCTTGCAAGTACTACTTTTTTATGTATCTGTTCAGGCAATGGCGTTAACTTAAGAGAATAAATTAGCAAGCTCTCCTAAAGGCATGATGGCGTTTAGGCTTATCTACTTTATTGCGGCTATACAATCTTCACGTTAACTTTAGTGCGTATTTTAAAAAGGGCTTGAAAGTTTTTTGGTTCTAATAAGCACCTGATAAAGTTTCTGTCTCATTACACCAAATAAAACTGAAAAATTTAAACGATACTCAGCAATTTGATCTGGGTTCCAAGGCTCTTGTGCATCACACATATGAAGTATTGCACATGACCAAGTTTGCACAAAATTCTTGTTTCTAAATTTATCCCAGAAAAATTCTCTAATTCTGCTTCTACTTTGAGTCGTTTATAGCACTCCTCTATGTGACACCTTAATAGATAAGCTTTACTGATATCTTCTTTATTGAAATAAAATAGAAACCAAAGGTCCTATTTTTTACAGTATTTTACTCCTTAACATCTTTTCTTAAGTTGACGCTATTGGGCTTTGTTGCATCGCTATCTACGATGGATAAAAGATAAAAATGTAGAATATCAATAGCTTATTATTCTAGCATTTATAGTAAGGACAGTCAGTAAATATCTAAATTTAAGTAAAAGAAGTTTTACTATCATTCACTAATCTAGCTAGAATTCAAGAATTTCAATGCTTTAGCTATTTTAAGTAGAATTAAATTTACTAGTACAAACAATAAATTACTATTCTTAAATTTAATCAGATTGATTGCAAAAAATAAGATTTTCAATAAGCTGCTTGTATAGTTAGCCTTTCATAGATAGTGATGCAACAAAGCCCGCTGGAATCTAGTTCATATTATATATTTATCTGATAAGTTCCATGTATGTGTAATTTATTTAAATTGACTTCTTATCATATAATTAAATACATTATTGAAAATTAAAGGTAAGGTTATGGCAATGGAAATTTCAAATTGGCACGAATTATTGAGTTTAGTTAATGTTGACAAAGATTTAAGCAAAGATAACGTAATTGAAAAAATACAAAATGAGCTGAAAAGATATTCAAAGGAATATGAAGAGTGGGAAAAGTCTGGCTTTGATATAAATTATGTGTTTAAAGATGGTGAAAAAGCGACTCTTTTGCACTTGGTGGCTTCCTTTAACCTAGAAAATATAGCGAAGGCTCTCATGGAAAAAAGGGCAAATGTTAATGAAAAAGATGTAAAAGGAGATACTCCTTTACATAATACTACTTATCTTGATAGTATAAACATAGCAAACGCTCTCATAGAAAAAGGTGCAGATGTTAATGCAATAAATATATGGAGAAGGACTCCTTTACACTATGCTGCTTTATTTCGCAGTATGGCCATAATAGATGCTCTTGTGGAAAGAGGTGTCAATGTTAATGCAGTAGATATGTGGGGAGAGACTCCTTTATACTATCTTAATTGTCAAGCAATTAAGATAGGGTGGATTGCCGGTGGAGTAACTGCATTATTAGGTACTGCTATATCTATAGCACTTTTTACAGCCGGAGCAATTACAGCTGAGTTAATACCTATAGTTATAGCAGTAGTTGCAATTACAGCAACAGCACTAATAGTTGGCAATGCTATATATAAATTGTCAAAGCCTGATACTCAAGTTGATAAACCAATCTTAGCAAATCGACAGCAAGAAACTGCTAGCGATAGTAGGGTTGCCTAGCGATTCTGCCACAGTGTCAGCTGCTTCAATGATATCCATTTGTTCCTATAATTATCTTTTCTTGGCTACCTTATTTTGCTATTCTGCTGAACAGAGACAAATTTACTTTCTTACTTCACTCACTAAAATTTTAATATGGCGTTTCTTTCCTGCAGATAATTTGATAAATGGCTGACCTTCAAAGCTTTCAGAGTTTATTGTATAGTTAACATCGTTTATAGTATTATCATTAACTTTACATCCATTTCCCTGTATTAAACGCTTTGCCGCACCTTTTGAAGGTTCAAAACCGGTGTCATGAAGCAAGTCTATCAGGAGTATGCCATTTGCAACTTGTTCTCTTGTGATAGTGTAACCAGAAAGCAATGAACTGTCTTCATTTTCAAAAGCAGAGATTGCAGCAGATCGTGCAAGTTTCGCTTCTTTACAACCGTGACATATTTTTGTCACTTCTGTTGCCAAGACCTTTTTTGCTTCATTTATTTCTTGATCCTTCAAGGACTCTAGTTTTTTAATTTCATCAGTTGGTAAATCAGTGAAAAGTCTCAAGAAACGACCAACATCTTGATCATCAACATTGCGAAAATATTGCCAGTAGTCATAAGGCTTTAGCATGCTGCCATCGAGCCATATAGCTCCACTTTCAGTTTTGCCCATCTTTTTTCCTTGCGCGTTTAATAAAAGAGGTGTGGTAAGACCAAACAGCTCAGGTAAATTTAACTTTTTGCCAAGTTCAATTCCGTTTACTATATTTCCCCATTGGTCTGACCCTCCAATCTGGAAACGACAGCCATACTTTTTATTCAACTCGACAAAATCATAGGCTTGTAACAACATGTAATTAAACTCGAGAAAGCTTAGATTTTGCTCCCTATCTAGCCTAATTTTCACACTATCAAAGCCTAACATGCGATTTACAGAAAAATGTGTCCCTATATCACGCAAAAAGTCTATATATTTTATGTTATCTAACCAATCTGCGTTGTTTACTATGATTGCACCAGTTTTTCCATAATCGAAAGATATCATCTTCTCGAGGGTTTTCTTTATACCAAGTATATTTTGATTGATATCTTCTATCGGCAAGACGCTTCTTGCTTTGTCTTTACCAGATGGGTCACCAATTTTTGTTGTGCCACCTCCAAGTAGAATTATTGGCTTATAACCGAATTTTTGTAGGTGACGGAGCATCATGATTTGAATGAGACTGCCAATATGCAAACTTGGTGCCGTACAATCAAACCCAATGTATGCAATTATATAATTATCTTGTGATAATAGCTGGTCTAACCTATCAATGTTTGTACATTGATATAGGTA
Organism: Wolbachia endosymbiont (group B) of Eucosma cana; assembly: GCF_947250645.1. NCBI lineage: Bacteria > Pseudomonadati > Pseudomonadota > Alphaproteobacteria > Rickettsiales > Anaplasmataceae > Wolbachia > Wolbachia endosymbiont (group B) of Eucosma cana. The sequence goes on along the minus strand of NZ_OX366334.1, from coordinate 1,161,999 downwards.
TCCTCTTTCTTGAATGAAGTTTAAAAACTCGGATTTATGTTTCATAATATGTTATTTTGTGTGTAAACGGTGTTGTTAACGATGGCGTCATTCCAGTGCTTGACGCTGGAATCCAGTTTATTATGAAATTTCATCAAAAATGTTGTATAGTGTGCTCATTTATGATTAAGTTTTCTAGATTCCAGTGTCAAGCACTGGAATGACACCACCAACTTCATAAGGGTTGCCTTCAAAATTACAACATTTGAGCAAGTGTATACCAGCTACCTGGATAATCAATTCCATAACTCTTCTATCTTATAATATTCTCTTACTTCTGGCCTGAATAGGTGAACCATTATACCTTGAAAATTCACAATCACCCAGTTACCTTCATCCATACCTTCTACATCTATTTTATCATATTGCTTGAGATTTTTCATCACTTGCTCAGCTAATGCTTTTACATGGCGGCTCGAATCACCGGATGCAATGATCATATATTTTGCAATGACAGTTTTATTCTGTACATCAAAAGTAACTATATCTTGACCTTTGTTTTGATCTATTACATCTACAATTGTATTTTTTATTGATTCTGTATCACCATTCATTATTCTAAATTATATAATTTATCTGTAATGATACACTCAAAATTTCTGAATATGAACTATTTTTGATATGTTTCTAGTGTAACGTTTATAATACATATATTTGTAATATATGATAGTTTTCTGATGGTATGGTCATTTACTTAATCGGATTTCCGGGTAGTGGCAAACTTACGATTGCAAAAGAGCTGTGTAATATTATTGATGGGGTGATAGTAGACAATAACCTGTTTAATAATATCATATTTGATATGATTGATTTCAGAAACGCTGAGGTTACAAGTGAAATATGGGAAGAAATTTTTGTGATTAGAGAGAATATGTTAGCAATATTGGAAAAATACCATATAGAATCAAAGCATTATATATTTACAAACGAATTGATAAAAGGTGATTCCTATGATCAAAAAGTATATAACTCAGTGGTGAATTTAAGTAAAAAAATGAACGTGGAGATTCTCCCTGTGGTGTTATATTGTAATAGTGGAGAACTATAGTGTTTTCTAAAATAAATGATAGTGCACTAACATACAAACTCGCAGCTTTTAGGGGGTAATCTCGTAATGAAAATTTATCATTCATTTTCGAAACTACTATAGTAAAGCGCGTTCAATTAAAGGAAAGAGAGCAGGAGAGAAAAATTACTGATTCAGATTTTGCTATGAGAAGAATTAAAGGAAAGAAACTATTTGTGCCTCAAGGTTCACTTGAAATTGATAACTCAAACTTAAGCGCAAAAGAAGTTGCAAAAAAAATTGTTGAAAAAATGAATAGTAAAAAAGTAGTTGGAACTTCTATGATAGATAATTTAGCAACAGAGAGTATTTGTGATTAGTGAGGAGAAAGAGTATCGCCCTTGTGTTGGCATAATGTTATTTAACAAACAGGGAAATATTTTTATTGGAAAACGTTTTGATAGTGACTCTTATTGGCAGATGCCACAAGGAGGAGTTGATGAAGGTGAAGAGCTAGAGCAGGCAGCGCTACGTGAGCTATTGGAGGAAGTTGGTACTGATGAAGCAGAAGTTGTGGCTCAAAATAAAGAGTGGATATATTACAACTTACCCGAGGAAGTTATACCGATATGCTGGAATGGGAGATATTCTGGCCAAAAGCAAAGGTGGTTCTTAATGAAATTTTGTGGGAAGGATAAGGATATTAATATTAACTATACTGATCATCCAGAGTTCAAAGAGTGGCGTTGGCAAAATGTGGATGATTTGGTAGCCAGTGCCATACCGTTCAAAAAAGAAGTTTATAAAAAAGTGATAGAAGAGTTTTCTTCTATCATAAAAGGATCTATTTATGATAGTTGATTCTCATTGTCATCTAATTTATTTTTCTGATGATGAAATACCAAAGGTAATTTCAAGAGCAGAGCAAAATGGTGTGAGAATTTTGCATAACATATGTATAAGCATTAATGATATCCCTAAATTATTAAAAATCTCTTCATCCCATGATCAAGTCTACTGCTCCGTTGGTATACATCCGCTTGATACTAATGTGGAAAAAGGTGAGTGTATAAATGCTGATGAATTGATTGAATTTACTAAGGGCAAAAAGGTAATTAGTATCGGTGAAACCGGATTAGATTTTTATAAATCTGATAACAAAAGCAATCAAAAAAAAAGTTTTGCATCACATATAGAAGCGGCAAAAGTAACAGGATTACCTTTAGTTATTCACACTAGAAATGCTGATAGTGAGATGATTGATATGTTAAATTCAGAAATGAAGAAGGACGCTTTTAGTGGAGTAATGCATTGCTTTGCTTCTTCTAAAGAGCTTGCTTATAAGGCTATGGACTTGGGATTATACATTTCATTTTCTGGAATTATTACTTTTAAAAATGCGAACTTACTAAGAGAAATTGCACAAAATGTGCCACGTGAGCGTGTTTTAGTTGAAACTGATGCACCTTATCTATCTCCTGAGCCTTACAGAGGAAGAAAAAATGAACCGGCAATGGTGAAATATGTTGTGAATTGTTTAGCAGAATTATGGAATGAATCGCCGGAACAAGTAGCAAAAATAACTACAAATAATTTTTTTAGACTGTTTTCGAAGCTTGAGCTCAAAGAAATTCTATAGGGCAATTAATTTAGCTTACAGAGCTCTTTTACTGCACTTACAGATTTATAAAACATCTCTTGTTCACTATCGTTCATTTTAACTTCTAGAACTTTCTCAACTCCATTTTTGCCAATAATAGTAGGAACACCAATGAATAAGTCTTTCACACCATATTCACCATTAAGATAAGCAGCGCATGGTAATATACGCCTTTTATCTTTTAAGTATGATTCTAGCATGCTTATGGCTGAAGATGCAGGAGCATAGTATGCAGATCCAGATTTAAGTAGACCAACTATTTCTTTTCCACCATTACGAGTGCGCTCAACTATTTCATCAACTTTTCCTCGCGTAATCAAACCCATCTCAATGATTTGGGTAAGTGGAATGCCAGCAATTGAAGCATAATTGATTAGTGGTACCATAGTGTCACCATGTCCTCCAAGCACAAAAGCAGATACATCTTCGACAGAAATATTTAACTCACTTGCAAGAAAATAACGAAAACGAGCAGAGTCAAGCACTCCTGCCATACCAACAATCATATTAGTTGGCAGGCTTGAAGATTTGTATACTACTGAAACCATAGCATCTAAAGGATTGGTAACCACTATTACAAATGCGTTTGGAGAATGTTTTTTAATATTTTCCCCAACCTCTTTCATTACTGCAGCATTAGTTTGCAGAAGGTCATCTCTGCTCATTCCAGGTTTTCTGGCAATGCCAGCAGTTATTATAATTGCGTCAGAGTTTTTTATATCTTCATACCTATTTGTACCAGTAATATTGACATTAGATCGATCAATAGGAGATGATTCTGTAATGTCAAGCGCTTTACCTTGTGGTATTCCATCGCTGACATCAAGCAAAATAACATCTCCTAGCTCTCTTAGTGCAATCATATGGGCAAGTGTTCCACCGATATTTCCTGCGCCAATCAAAGATATTTTTTTTCTTTGTACTGTCATTTTCTACTCCTTTCTATTTATTTTTGTGGCTTTACTACCTTCCCAAGGGGATAAGCTATCAAACATACGAAAATCTTGCGGTAAGTCTATATGATTATATACAACCTTTTTTGCCTCTATATCGTATCTTACTTCCTCGTAGCCAGTGAGAGGAAAATCTTTTAACATTGGATGGCCTTTAAATCCATAATCCGTTAAAATCCTACGTAAATCTGGGTGATCAGAAAACTCTATTCCATACATATCAAATACTTCACGCTCAAACCACGAAGCTGCGTTAAATATTTTTGCTACACTTAGAGGTATATCACCTTCACATAACTGAAGCTTTATGTGCACTCTGATATTGTGTACAACGCTGAGCAAATTGTATATTAGCTCGAAACGTTTTTCTCTATCTGGGTAATCAACTCCAAAAATATCAACTAATAATTCAAGCCTACATTTTTCATCATCACGCAGAAAGAGCAAGTGATTTTCAATGCCATTCAAAGTTGAATATATTACAATAGTACCATCATTTTTTTGAATACATTCACATTTAGTATTGTTTTGTATGTATTTTGCAGTTTTATCCATGCTATATATTCTTAGTTCGTTTTATTTTATTTTGTAGACATAGCATTCCATATAGAAGAGCTTCAGCAGTTGGCGGACATCCAGGAACATAAACATCAACTGGTACAATTCTATCACAACCACGGACTACTGAGTAAGAATAATGATAATAGCCACCACCATTTGCACAACTTCCCATAGAAACTACGTATTTGGGGTCCGCCATTTGATCATAAACTTTACGCAATGCCGCTGCCATTTTATTAGTTAGTGTGCCAGCAACAATCATAACATCTGCTTGCCTTGGACTTGCACGAAAGATCATGCCATATCTATCAAGATCATAACGACTGGATGCAGTATGCATCATCTCCACTGCACAACATGCAAGACCAAATGTCATTGGCCACAACGAGCCAGACCTTGCCCAGTTCATTATATAATCTATTAAATCGCCAAATTTAGTGATAAGAAAACCTTCTTTTTTGTAACGATTCCAGTCGCCATCAGATAGAATTTGATTTACCATAAACTACTCCCACTCTAACGCACCTTTACACCACTCATAGATAAAGCCTATAGTAAGTATTGCAAGGAATATTATCATAGACCAAAATCCACAATAACTTATTTTAGATAAAGAAACAGCCCAAGGGAAAAGAAAAGCAATTTCTAAATCGAATATTATGAACAATATTGCAACTAAGTAAAATTTTATGTCGAAACTTTTTCTGGCTCTTGATAAAGGATTAAAGCCACACTCATATGTAGAAAGCTTTTCGCCATCTGGGTTACTAACTGCAAGAAACATAGGTAATACACCTAAAGTAAAAGATACTACAATTGATACACAGATAAAAATTAATATGGTTAAATATTCACTCATTTAAAAAACATATAACACTATGTATTTACATGCTTTCCTAATCTTTTACCACCTAAAATATGTACGTGAAAGTGTGGTATAACTTGTTCTCCGTCTTTACCGTGATTAGTAACTAATCTATATCCTGTTTTTTCTAAGTTATATTTATGTGCTATTTCTCTAACAGTTTTAAAAAAACTTACTATTTCCTCTTCGGAAGCTTTCAGAACAAAATCATCGTATGAAACGTATTGAGCTTTTGGTATAACTAGAATATGAACTGGTGCATCAGGATACTTATCACGAAAAGCTAGCACATTTTCATTTTTATGTACCTTCTCACAAGGTAACTCACCTCTTAATATTTGAGCAAAGATGTTATTGCTATCATAAACTTCATTGCTCATATTTTAAGAGCGACCTTTTCCTCTTCCTTTATTTCTTTCTACATCAGGCGTAGATAGTGGTTTTATTACTTCACCAGAGGCATCTTCAAAATTCAAAAAAGTACTTCCCAATCCTTCTACTTGCTTTTTGATATCTTGTTCTGATAACAGCATATTTTTTATAGGAGAAATAGCTTCTTTACTTTTACCAAAAGGAAATTCGTTAGGATTAGTAATGTTAAAAGATTTTACTAATTCATCTGTACTTGTAACAGTTTCTGAAGACTGCCCTGGTGACTCTCCAATTTGTGCTGACCTTAGAGCTTCTGATGATTTGTTCTGGTTATCATATTCTCGATACAATTTTTCTGCAATACCATACAGCAATTTTAAGTCTGTGTGAACTTTAAATTCTCCACCAGTGATTTCTGCAAACTTCTTGAGGTCGCCTTCAACTTTATTAGCAATTCCTTTAAGAACAAGCTCTTTTATTTCTTTCTCGCTCTTGCCTTTATTATCAGGATTAGTTTTAATAGTGTTAGCTATTTCCTCAACGTTAATTTCAATTACAATTTTGTTTTCTTCTTTGAAAATAGTTACATTTGGTAGGTTTTTCTTTACTTGACCTAATTGTTCATCATTCAAATAAGGTATATCTCCCGTCAGAGTCCTTGACACTAAAAAAGCTACCTTTCCTGTCCCTTTCTTCTGCTCTGTTATTTCTACACCAAGATCCTTACTAGCTTCTGTGGTTTTTATAGGTGGGTCATATTTCTCTTCTTCTTTAGGTACATCACTAACAACCTTTTTTAATGAAACTTTAGCATCATGCTTCATTTCATCAATTGAAGCAAACGGTTTCTTTATAGGATAAATAAGTGCTTTAGGCACAAGAAAAAACACGCCTTTTATCTTAGCCAAAACAGACTTTTTATTTGACTCATCTTTTGTCATACATACCTCCAAGTCACTTTCTACAATCAAATAGTAAAGTACACCTAATTATAGACGAAAACATTTAAGCTTGTATATCTATTATAAGATGAAATTATAGAGATTGCAATCATTATTTGTACATTACCAAAGCATGTAGTATTTTTGCTGCTTTTCTTGTTCAAATTACCTTTAAAGATAAATTATGTTAAAATGGAACGCAAATAATATTATTGATGCTACTGGCGGAAGAGGGGAGGGTATTTGTAATTCGGTATATAGCTCAAATATTTCAACGGATACAAGAAGCATAAAAAAAGGTGATTTATTTATTGCTCTCAAGGGAAAGGAATTTGATGGGCATGATTTTCTACATGAAGCATTTTTAAAAGGAGCTGTTGCTGCCGTAGTAAGCGAAGATAAATATAGAAATTTTCCTCTAATTATTGTGCAAGATACTCTAAAAGCTTTGTATAATATGGCATCATATTACATTAGAAATATTCTTGTTAATGCTAAAGTTATCACAATTACAGGTAGTGTTGGGAAAACCACTACAAAAGATATGCTTAACACTGTTTTGTTGCATTATGGAGTATCTCATGTAAATGAAGGCAACTTAAATAATAATATAGGATTGCCTTTGACAATTCTAAAAGCTCCAAAAAACTGCCAGTACTTAATTCTTGAAATGGGAATGAATAAAGCTGGTGAAATAAAAGAGTTATCGAAGATTAGCAATCCGGATATTGCAGTTATTACCAACATTGAACCTGCGCATGTTGAAAATTTTTCATCTCTAATTGATATTGCGCAAGCGAAATTAGAAGTTCTGCATGGCATGAAAAATAATGGTACTTTGGTTTTGAATAAGGATAATGAACATTATGATTATCTATTATCAAATGCTAACAGAAATGTAGTAAGCTTTGGTAAGAATGAAAGTGCTACTGTTTGTTTGTTAGACCTAATAAGAGACGATAACGGTCTAAATTTAAAAATAAAACTGAACAATGGTCAAATTATGAACTGTAATTTACTTGTACAAGGCGAACATTTTGCATACTCTGCATTAGTTGTTACAGCAGTTTTGCAAAGTCTCGAACTTGATTTATCTAAATTACCACTAGCACTTGAAAATTTTACTGTAACAGAAGGTAGAGGTAATGTTCATCAAGCTAAATACAATGGAAAATTAGTACATTTGATTAACGACTCCTATAATGCTAACCCTACTTCAATGAAGGCTGCAATAAGAACTTTAGGTACATATTCTAATTTAAGAAAAGTGGCACTGCTTGGCGATATGTTAGAACTTGGTAATGAAAGCATAGTATTTCATACAGAATTGCTTGACTCTATAGTAGAACAAAATGTGAATAAAGTTCATACAGTTGGTAAATTTATGTTAGAATTGAATAAACTTTTACCGGAGAATATAAAAGGCATGCATTTCGATGATTCTAACCAATTGAAAAGTAATTTAGCTAATATTGTTCAAGGTAATGATGTAATTTTAGTTAAAGGTTCTCATGGAATGAGAATGGACCTTATAGTGCAGGAATTCACAATAGAATATTAAATAAAACTATTGTATTAATTTAAAGTTAAGTTATTGGAAGTTTTAACTGTGATAAAACGTATAGTTATTTTTGGTGGAACAGGATTTATAGGAAAACACATCGTAAGATGCTTGGCAGCGGCGGGGTATTTAATAAGAATATTTACTCGTGATCAGGAAAAAGCTGCTTGTCTGAAGTTATGTGGAAATTTAGGACAAATATCAATGATTGAAGGAGATTTTTTTAATGAAAAATCAATTTTAGAAAGTATGGAGGGGTGTGATGTTGTTATAAATTTAATAGGAATACTATATGAGACAAGAAAGCACGATTTCTATGCCGTTCATGTTGAAATAGCTGAAAGAATAGCAAGAGCTGCACAAATAAAAAATGTATCCATGATGATACATTTTTCTGCTATGGGAATAGAAAATGGTAAGTTATCAAAATATGCCCAAAGTAAATTGAAAGGTGAAAAAGCTGTAACTTCGGCGTTTCAAGGAGCAATAATAATTAAGCCAAGTCTTGTATTTGGTAAAGAAGATAATTTCTTTAATAAATTTGCAAGATTAGCAACAATTCTTCCTTTTTTGCCGTTGATCGGTAGTGGAATAACGAAGTTTCAGCCTATATGTGTAACAAACTTAGCTGAAGTGGTATACCGTATTATCAGCTTTAATAAGCAAGATAAAAAAATTTATAATATAGGTGGACCAAAAGTTTACTCTTTTAAAAGCTTATTGAAGTTTATTCTGAATGTGACTAACAGAAAGTGTCTACTGATCAATGTACCTTTTCCAATGGCAAGATTGATAGCCTTTTTCTTAGAAAGCAAAGTTGTTTCTGTGCTGTTAAAACCTATAACCGGAGATGCAAGCCCTATACTTACTCGAGATCAGGTGCAAGTTATGATGAGTAGTTCAATTGAAAAGTCAGATGATCTCGAAACAATGAAAATTCGACCATTAGCAATTGAAAATGTGGTACCAGAGTACTTGAGAATTTATAGAAAGCATTGATAGAAGAGAATGTGCCCGGTAGGATTCGAACCTACGACCCACAGCTTAGAAGGCTGTTGCTCTATCCAACTGAGCTACGGGCACACAGCATATATAAAATGCTTCTTAGTACACGTGAAGTCAAGTATTTCTTGTGAATATGATGTTTGTAATAATATCTCAAAACTTTGTCAGTACATCATATAACACTGAAGCTCGGAAAAAAAAAGAGGCTTGGGTAATGGAAAGTGATGTAAGAAGTTTAATAATGTAGCAATATGGAACCCCATGTGAGACCTGCACCTATTGCAATCAGCAGTACCAGATTTCCTGATTTTATTTTTGATTCTTGTATTGCATAGTCTAAAGCCAGTGGAATTGACGCTGCTGAGGTGTTTGCATGCTTATCAACAGTATTAATCACTTTCTCTATAGGAAAATCTAATTTCTTTACTACTGCTTCAATAATACGAATGTTTGCTTGATGGGGAATTAACCAGTCAATATCAGTAATCTTCAAACTATTGCATTTTAGAGTTTCCTCTACTGAAGCTGTTAATTTCTCTACTGCATGTTTAAACACTTCTCTTCCATTCATAAGTATCTTTCCAGAATCACGAGTAGAGGATATTCCTCCGTTCGTACATAATATGTCCACATTGCCATCAGAGTGTAAGTTTGTTGATATGATGCCGCTGCTACCCATTTCCGATTTTATTATCACTGCACCAGCACCATCACCAAAGAGTACACAAGTTGACCTATCTTCCCAGTCAACAATCCTAGACATGATTTCAGCACCAATAACGAGCGCATATTTAATTCTATTGTTAGATTTTATGAGCGAATCAGCAACTGTAACTGCATATATAAAACCAGAGCATGCTGCTTGTACATCAAAAGAAAATGCGTTTTTACATTTTAACTTACTTTGTATAATCGTTGCACAGCTAGGCAAAGTTTTATCAGGCGTTGTTGTTGCAACTATAATCAAGTCAATTTCATCTACTGAAATTTTAGCTTTTTCTATAGCACTTTTTGCTGCATTAACAGCTAAATCTGACGTTAGTTCTCCTTCATCTGCTATATGCCTTTGAACTATTCCTGTTCTCTGCTTTATCCATTCATCGTTTGTTTCAATTATCGATGCAATTTCGTTATTACTCAAAATTTTTTTTGGTAGGTAAGAACCAGTGCTCAATATGAAACTTTTATTCAATATGACTTACCCCGTTAATTATCTTCTGGTTTAAATTTTCACTGATTGCATTTACTGCAAATTTTATAGCGTGAGCAAAAGAAATAGCATCAGAATTTCCGTGACTCTTTATAACGATACCATTTAACCCTAAAAACATAGCTCCACTTCTAATTTTAGGATTAAAACGCACTAACGCCTTACTTAACTTAGATTTTAATAACGTACCAATAAGCATTTTTATTATCCATGAGTTAAATACTTCCTGCTTTATTAGATCGATAAGAGTACTCGCAGTTGCCTCAGCTGTTTTTAACATTACATTACCAACAAAACCATCAGCAACAATTACATCTATATTACCATCTAAAAATTCACTTGCCTCTATATATCCTTTGAAGTTAATACTTGGAGCATTTTTGAGTAACTCAAAAGCTCCTCTTACTGAGTCAGTACCTTTCACTTCTTCTGTACCAATGTTTAGCAAAGCGACTTCAGGATTTTCAACTTTTAATGCTATTTTTGCAAATATACTCCCCATTAATGCAAATTGAAATAATGAGTCAGTATTACAGTCAACATTTGCACCAAGATCAAGCAATGCAAAGCTTTTTGTCTTAGTTGGACAGACAGATGCAATAGCAGGACGATAGATATTGGGTAATGTTCCTAAAATAAATCTGGAGATAGCCATCAATGCTCCAGTGTTGCCTGAAGACACCATCCCAAAAGCTTTACCTTTTTTCACTGCTTCAACAGCTGCCTTCATACTTGAATCTTTGCGATGTCTAAGTGCAAAAGAGGGTTTATCATTTGGGAGAACATTATCAGAGCAATGGGTAAATTCGGAGTTATCGCTTACTTTTTTGTATTTTGAAAGCAAAGGAGATATTTCTTTCTGATCTCCATAAATATGAAAAAAAACTTCAACACCTGGGTCAACAAGATTATCCAAGAAAAAACTAGCACCCTGAATTACGGAGAGAGGTGCAAAATCCCCTCCCATAGCATCAAGTGCGATAACTATGTTGTTGTTGACCGTGGGTAACATATCATGAGTTACTCCGCCTTTTGTTTAATGAAAACACGTTTTCCTTTGTAACTATTGTCAACTGCTATGTTGTGAGGCAACATGAATTCTCCAGTTGTTGCACATACCACAATATTCTTAGGCTTAATAGCATGATGAGAACGATGCATATTACGCCTTGACTTTGACTTTTTTCTCTTCGGAACTGCCAAAACTTACTCCAATTCAATTATATAACACAATTTATTAGTAGCATGTTTTTTACAAGAAGTAAATAGCGAAATAAGTAAGGTTTTCTTATACAATTCAGTCTTATAAACTTAAACTCAAGCATTTTGATCAAAGTATATTGAACTTAAGACATATCTTGACTATACTCTGGCGAAGTTAATAAAAATTTTAATAAAATCAGTAAAACTAATTTTAGCTAAGATAAATGTAAAGTGAGTTCCTTTAATATAGACAGCGTTAGAATAATCGGTAGATGCTTTATGAACTTTCTCTTGAGAATTGGTAACGCATTTGTATTTTTTATTCAATCTCTATATCACTGCTTTACTCCTCCATATTATTTTAGCAATGTGGCAAGACAAATTATAGAGATAGGCTTTTTCTCTTTGCCAATTGTTGGGCTAACTGGAGTTTTTATAGGAGCAGTGATAGTTTTACAGAGTAGCTTAAGTGGTATATTGATTAATCAAGAACAAGTAGTACCTAAACTTGTTACGATCACTATCATTAAAGAGTTAGGGCCAGTTTTGATCAGCTTAATAATGGTAGGAAAGGTTGGGTCCTCAATTGCAGCAGAAATTGGCACAATGCGCATTACTGAACAAATAGACGCACTTACAACTTTGGACATCAATCCTTTCAAATATTTAATTGTACCAAGAATTCTAGCGTCAGTTATAGTATTTCCAATACTTACAGTATGTGCAGATCTAATAGGAATATTTGGAGGGTATGTCACTGCAGTCTTTGAATTTAACCACAATTTAAATATATACATAAAATATACAGCTCAATTCTTTAATATGTACGATTTTATTGTTGGACTAATGAAAGCGACTGCTTTTGGCGCCATAATTTCTGTCTCAAGCTGCTATTACGGTTACCATTGCAAAGAAGGTGCACGAGGAGTGGGTGTTGCTACAACATCAACTGTTGTTTTATCGTCCATACTGATCATTTTAGCAAACTACATGATTACTTTGATACATGCGTAACCCCATAATATCAATATCGAACTTAAATTTATCTTTTGATGAAAGGACAGTACTAAAAGATCTAAGTTTCGATATATTAAAAGGGGAATCATTAGTCATACTTGGCGGATCAGGAAGTGGCAAATCTGTATTAATAAAAACAATCATTGGCTTGGTGACACCAGACTCAGGGTCTATTAAAATAAATAGTAAAAGCAAAAATAAATTTGGGGTGTTATTTCAAAATTCCGCTTTATTTGACTACGTTACAGTGTGGGAAAATATATCTTTTAATTATAAAAAGCGCTTTAATATCAGCAAAAAGGAGGCAAAACAGCTAGCAATTGAGAAGTTAAATGATGTTGGACTGGAGGAAAACATAGCAGATATGTTTCCAATAGAGCTATCAGGTGGAATGAAAAAAAGAGTGGCACTTGCAAGAGCAATTGCACACAACCCAGAAATTATTGTATTGGATGAGCCAACTTCAGGATTAGACCCAATCATGTCAGATGTAGTAAACGAGATAATAATAAAATTATCTCAAGATCTTCGCCCTACAATTATCACGATTACACATGATATTCATAGCACATTTAAAATAGCTGATAGAATAGCAGTATTATATGAAGGGGAGATCATTTCTCACGGAACTGTTCAGGAAATACAAAATACTAACAACGAATATATAAAAAAATTCATTTATTGTATATAGCTACAGGTTTACAAATGATATTGTGGATGCTATAACTAGAGTAACTTGAGCTATCGGCAACCTTCGGTCTGTTACTAGTGTAGTGATATAGTGTGTTAGCTATAAAACAACGCATTAAATATAGGTAAAGTAACTTATATCAATTTTTATTATCATGCCAATTCTAACTGCAGAAATTTATTGAATTTATTACTTCACGCTAAAATAATATATTTTACTATTCAACAGCAATTACAACTGATGATTTTATTTCATTCCGCTACTTGCTGACTTACTTTCTGCTTAGCATATTCATCAAATCAGATTCTTTGAGTTTACTATGATCGACTTTACTGAACTTATTTACCATAGAGCTCATTTGATTATACTGCTTAATTAAAAGATTAACATCAGTTACACTTGTACCGGACCCTTTAGAAATTCTAAGTCTTCTTTTGCCATTTAAAATATCCGGATTTTGTCTTTCTTTTTCAGTCATTGAATTTATAATGGCTATATATTTTTTCACTTTATTATCGTCTGGTATACCACTGCTTAACTTTTTTGTGAATGAGCTAGGAATGAATTTCATTATGTTGCTAATACCATCCATTTTATTGAGGGTTTTTAACATGCCCACTAAGTCGTTCAGATCGAACTTACCCTTTTTTACTTTCTTTTGCAGTTTATCAATTTCTTCCTGACCAACAATCTCAGCAGCTTTCTCAACCAATGAGACAACATCACCCATACTCAGTATCCTTTTTGCAATTCTATCAGGATAAAAATCATCAAGGTCACTTAATTTTTCACCACAAGCAATAAATTTAATTGGACAATTGGTGATCATTTTCATAGAAAGAGCAGCACCACCACGTGCATCACCATCAACACGGGTGAGAATAATCCCAGTTACACCTATTATTTCATTGAATGATTTGGCAATGTTTACTGCATCTTGACCTATCATTGCATCGGTTACTAAAATAACCTCTGTAGGTGAGGATATTTCCTTCACATCTTTCAGTTCATTCATCATATTATCGTCAATATGAAGCCTGCCTGCGGTGTCTAGTATTAATACATCATAATTATCGTTCTTTGCTGCTGCCAGTGCCCTTTTTGTAATTGTAGTGGGCTTCTCGTCTATTACTACAGGTAAAGTTTGCACATCTATTTGTTTACCTAGCACTTCAAGTTGTTTTTGAGCAGCTGGTCTATAAATGTCCAAAGAAGCAAGCAACACTTTTTTCTTTTGTTTTTTTAACTTCAGAGCAAGTTTCCCTGAAGTAGTTGTTTTTCCCGCACCTTGCAAACCCACCATCATAATCACAGCAGGAGGTTTAACCGATAAATTTAAGTCACTTTTTTCTGATCCAAGAACTGCAACTAAATTATCCTGCACAATTTTGATTATCATTTGTGCCGGAGAAACACTTTTTATGACTTTTTCCCCAATCACTTTATCTTTAATGTCGTTGATGAATTTTTTTGCAACTTCAAGTGAAACATCAGCTTCAATTAAGGCCATGCGTATTTCTCGCATGGCAAGGTTAAAATCATCTTCAGAAATAATTGACTTTCCTCTCAGTTTATTAAATACAGAATTTAAACTTTCAGTTAACGATTTAAACATAATATAATTAGTAGAATACTCATTAAAAAGAGAGAAGAAGCTGAAACAAAACTCACTGAGTTATAACTCAGCACTTCTTTAAGTTTATTAATATTATTAAAGTATAAACTAGCAGGTGAATTAGTCAAGTTTTGCAGTAGGTTGGCAGATATTTCTCTCACTTTAAAGATCAGTTGATTGAACAGCAAAGCAATATATGGTATAAGAGCTCTGAAAATCCAATCAACATCCATTTTAAAATTTATTCTTGGATAAAACAACTTGCGTAAAGGAATAAACAATAAAGTGGTACATAATAACAAATTAAATTGCGACAAAATATTTTTTGTGTTGTACACAAAATCTAAAATCGAAGATTTATTGTAAATAGGTAAGTAAGGATTGCCAGCGATTACACATATAAATGCTAAAATAAGCATAGATATTTTACCTTCCCTCTTTGCTAAAGGTTTTGACTTACTTTTTGCAATAAATATGTAGTAAAGAAATTTGAGTCCCACGCTTAAATAAAGCAGTAAATTCAGAATCTTGTATAAATTTTTATATCCTTTTAGGGCAGCACCATTTATTTCAATTTCAGCTGCAATGTATGATTTACTAACGAATCCAGCAGTTCCAGGAAATGTAGCCATTGTGAGTACTGCGATCATAGCGCACATACCTTCCACTGACATTAGTTTACCCATTCCATTAAAACTAATTGTTTTTGTTTGTGAAATAATCGAATTGCTGACTACAAATAATAGTGATTGATAAAGAAGAGAGAAAATTATGTGTAACATCAAAATTGGTATTGCATTTTCTGAAGGGATGAGTAAACCTCCTGCAATAATCAGCAAGCCCATTTGTCCTACAGCATTGTAGCATAAAAATCTACGAATATTTTGTTCAAGGGAAGCAAATATAATGCTGTAAATTACAGTAATGGCGCCTACAAGTGCTAATATTTCAGTACAATCTTGCCATAGGGTATAAGTGTGTAAAAGCATCACTAAAAAAGAGACTTTAGTGGTAAATAAAGAGAGATATGTAGTGCCATGCAGTGACGCATCAGGATACGCATCAACAACCCAAAATGAAAAAGGGAAACAAGCACAGTTTATCAATAAACCCAAAATTATCAGGTTAGTGCTTTGAGATGCCAATCCTGCTATCAATATAACTCCAACGAAAAAGTGTATACAAGCGTACCTTATTGCAGATCCACTATCTTTACAGCTAGCCGCGATAACAAAAAATGCACTGATGGTCATTAACTCAAAGAATATTATAACCAATATCATATGTTCAGATAAAACTGCATAAAGTGAACTAATAGTGTAAGCAGCAAAAGATAGCATCTCTGAAAAAGTCAAATTTTGTGCTGGTAGAACAGCTAAAAATGCAACTGATAAAAAAGATATTAGTACGATACGAAAAGATAAATCAAAATTTAGAACTGGATGAGAGCAATTCAGCGTAGTACCTAAATTTTCAGGTAATATTAGGACTATCACTATTAATGTAGTCAATAGAAATAGCAATAAAAATTTATAAAGTTGCACAATGATGTAAAACAGTATGGTTTATGCTACCTCAACATACAAATAAAATCAATTTGCGTATTAACCACTAGTTAAGCTAATTACCATATAATTATATCAGGGTTTAGAAGGTCATAGAGAAACCGGTCAGATTAGGTTTTTAATCTAATCTGACCGATAGCTTTAATAGTGAGGTAAGCTTTAATATAGCACTCCTAATTCACAGTGCTACACTCGTGCATAATTTATTTTTAATTTGTGCACGAGCGTTAGTAAATTATTTACTTTTTGAAATAAAGTTTGGCATCACTTTAATGTCTAGAACTTCATTAAGTCTGTCAGTTGAGAGTTATTTACTCGCTTTTTCTTCAGTATTTGCATAAATATAATGGAGCTGCCAGTTTTTAATGCACTCATTCGACTTTTATGCTCTTCGCAATATCTGATTCTATTAAAGAATTCTTCGTTAATTTAGTTTTTTATGTTTTTTGGATAATGATATAGATAGGTTCCGCTAACACGTAATGGAATATTAAATTGTTTATCTATAGATCCCTGTATCAAGCATTGTAATGACGGCATTCAAGTAGAGATAATGGAACCAAGAGAGCTCTGAGTAGCTGTGTAATGAAAATTAGATTATATAAAAACCTCTGACAACACATTCTGTGTTGTATCATTGTCCATAACTGTGTAATCAATATTATATTTATCGAATTCATTGTGCATCCTAGTTAAATGTCCTTTATCATGATCCAAAAGAACACTTACGTAGCTCAAGCTATCATTAAAAAGATCATTATAAATTACTGGAAATTGAACTGTGTAGGATGTTGTACACTCTATAATGCACCCATTTGTCTAGACCATTTTTTTCAAAGTGATCCGATTTTTAAAATGAATATGTTGATAAATACGTCGACACACATTTAAAGTATTTATCAATATATTCATTTACTGTTTATGATAATAAAGATCAGCAGGAACTTTATAATGTAGAGTCTGATGTCGCCTTCTATAGTTATACCAAGCAACAAAATCATTTATTATAAGATTTAAATCTCTGATACTATTTGGTCTATAATAATATATAGCTTCTTGCTTTAAAGTTCTCCATAAGCGCTCAACAAATATATTGTCGAAGCAACGTCCTTTATGGTCCATACTGATTTTAATATTAGCACGCTCTAATTCCATAATAAAGTTGTAGCTAGTAAACTGCACCCCCTGATCACTATTAAAAATCTCAGGTTTACCTTGTTTTAGAGCTTCTTTGAGAGTATAAAGGCAAAATCCAGCATCGAGATATGGTGATAATGAATGAGCAATAATATAGCGACTATACAAGTCCATTATTGCCACAAAATAGATAAACTTACCTTCTACCATAATATATGTTATATCAGTAGCCCATACCTGATTAACTCTACAAATAATCAAATCTTTGAGTAAATAAGGATATATTTTATGCTTTTTTTCTTTAATACTTGTATTACATCTTTTTCTACAATACAGCCCACTAATCTTCATTTTTTTCATAATTCTTAAGATTTTTTTGTGATTGACTACTACTCCACTCGCTATGATTTCAGCAGTAATTTTACGATATCCATAACGGCAATCAGAAGCCAAATATACTTCTTGAATCAAATTTGCTACTTCACTTTCGTTATTAATTATAGGCCTATAATATAGGCTAGATCTGCAAATCCCCAATAAATCAGCCTGTTTCCTAATTGACAGATCAGAATCTTTTTCTATAAACCTTACTCTATCTTTTTTGCTTATTTCAGTAATTTTTTTTTCAAATAGCTATTTTCCACTGTCAATTCTCCTATTACTTTATGTAAACTTTCTATTTCTTGCGCTAAGATTCTTTGTTTTCTCGCACTTTCACTTTCTTCAACAAATAGGTCTTTTAACCTTGCCAATACTCTATCACGCCAATCATATAGATTTGTTGATGGTATTTTATATTCACTACATATCTCAGCTGTGCTTTTTTGATTTTTTATTGCTTCCAAAGCTATCTTTGCTTTTAACTCTGGTTCATATTTTTTTGTTGCCATACTTTTACCCCTTTACCTTCCTACTCGGATCAACCATTTTTTTTTGGTCTAGTTTATGGGGTGCATTATACTCATCTTGACCGTTATTATCTTTACAAAGGGACATTTTTCCTGTTTTGCCAGTATCATCTTTAGTAGAAATAAGAAATTTCATACCTACGTCTTCGTTTTTTGCTATAAACTCCTTACACTTTCTACTTTTTGCAGAACATGGTCCTATAGCTATAGAGTAGCTTTCTTTTGGAAGTGTGAATATTAACTGATGTGTCATAATACTACCTTAATAAAAATCATTATTGTAGTATAGATTTATTAATAAATAATATACATTATGGTATAATTAGTACAAAATAGGTTTAACCAATCTCAGTAGGACTGCCAGTTGGACCCATAAGAATTATTTGTTCACCTTTTTTAAAACATTTACATAAATTAGTGGAACCGCCAGTTTCAAGCACAATAGTGGAAATAAATCCTTTTTTTTTGTCTACTTCAGTGCCGGTTACTGCTATACCTTCCATAGCAAGGTTTGTATTATTGGCTTTTCTGCTATTGGTTTCAAAATTTTGCAACCTAAAGAATTGTCCAGGTTTAAAATTCTTTGCCGCAAGTGGTGCTTTGATCACTATTTCCACAACTTTGTTTGTTAAATATTGAACTTTTATAACCTTTGCAGTGAATTGCTCTTTGATTTTTTTGAAAAATTCTTTGTTAGTTAGGTGTTCTGATATTATTCCAGCGCGTGACGCTTTAGCGTGCAAATGCTGCAATTTGTAGGTAATTCGCATAGCAGGTGGTGTCGTGCAAATAGCTGACACTGGAATCCAGTTCTGACTATATAACCATCTGGTGTACTCATTCAAAATTAAGTTTTCTGGATTCCAGTGTTTGGGCACTGGAATGACATCTTTTTTGGTGAAAGTTACTCTTATATTACAACATTCATACAATTGTGCATATGACTCCGAGATTCTAGCCGGAATGATATAAATGAAGCTATTAACTCTATTCAAAAGCTGAGAAATGATAGGGTAACCATTCTTAGCGCTTGCCATAGCTTTGACTACACTGCCGCTATACGAGGGATGAAGATCACCAAAAAAGCTAATTGTTTTATTGCCTTCCTTATATACTAATATTCTATCTTTATCTCGCATCTTAGGAGAAAAGATAGGATCTATTTCTTTTCCCGATGAATTCAAATGAGTAAAATATCCGTTACTTAATTTAAAATGCTTTTTATCTTCTGTTGCAATAACTGTATTTGGCTTAGTACCTGCTGCTATAAAAATAGAACGTGCTTTTATATGCTTGATTTCATCAGATTTTGTGTCTATTAGTTTTATTGATTCAGCGTGGTTATATTTATCTGTTACAACTTCAATCGGCTCTAAGTTTTCAATAAAGTAAATCCCTTCTGATAGTGCATTTTGCACCTCTTCGCTATTTAATCGATAACTTGGTGAATCTTTTAGCTCTTTTCTATATACAATTTTCACTCCCCCTAGACTTTGCATTAGTTCCAATATTTTTGCTTCTCTATTCTCTTTTTTTGCTGATTCTTGCTCTTTTCGGATCAATTGTGCATGCGATATCAGCTCATTTGCAAGTTCATATTCCTCTTCTTTCCAATCTTTTTCGACATATTTCTTTCCATACTTATCAACCAATATTTCATAACGAAGAAGAAATTTTTCTACTTGAATCGGATAGTAAGCTAAAACTTCAGTAGCAGTATCAATTGCAGTGAGTCCTGCACCTATGACAACTATCGGCATACGAACTTGCAGATTTGCTATAGAATCAAATTTAAGAGCGCCAGTCAGTTGTAACGACATAAGAAAGTCAGATGCCATGCGCACTCCACGGGCTAGTATGTTTTTTATTTTGATCATTCGTGGCTTACCAGAGCCAAGTGCCAAGGCAATGTGATCAAAACCCAAGTTAAATGCGTCATCAACAGTTATCGTACTGCCAAAACGAATGCCTCCATAAAGTGCAAAATTCTCACGTCTTTCCAGCAGTAATCTAATAATCTTTAAGTAATTTTTATCCCACCTAGAAGTAATGCCGTATTCTGACACTCCACCAAACCCATCTGCCGTGCGTTCACTCAATTTTTCGTGTTCAAAATCTTTAATTAGCTGTAAATTATCGATCAAAGGTTCAATCTTTAGTCCATCAATGGCGATAACGTTATGCCCATCGTTTAATAAATGATGAGCTAAATTAAAACCCGCAGGACCAAGGCCTACAACTAGGACGTTTTTTCCAGTGTTTCCTTTTGGCAATGGACGCTGAAAATTTAAAGGATTCCAGCGGCTAAGCAGAGAATATATTTCAAATCCATACGGTAAACTAAGCACATCATCTAGAATCCTTGTTTCAATTGCTGGCACATTTACGGGTTCTTGTTTTTGATATATGCACGAATTCATGCAGTCATTGCATATTCTGTGTCCAGTAGCCGCACATAATGGGTTATCTATCATCACAATTGCAAGACTTGCTATGCTGTATCCTTCGCTTTTTACCAGATTCATTTCTGATATTTTCTGCTCTAGTGGGCAGCCGTGCAGCTCAACTCTAAGTGGAGACTTTTTGAAAGTGTTGTCATCATTGATTAGCCCCTTTGAGCAGTTGTCCTTACTTTGCTTATGACAAAATATGCAGTAGTGAGCATTATCTAGTGCTTTATTCAAACTCACCTTTTTGCTTGTTAGATCAAAACCATATCTTCTTTTCACCTCATTTGAATACAGAACCTCAACCTCGTCTACTTCTTTTTTCAAGAATGATACGAGATTTTCGTAATCAATTTTCTTATGTATGCTAAATAGTATACTCTGTTTATTTTTCACTCTCCAAACTGCATATTGAGCCGCAAGTTCTATTTCTTCTTTGTGATCCTCTTTATTTTCAAGCCAACTCATTACCTGCTCAGAAAAGTTTTTTTCTGTTGTCGGTAAAGTAATGAAACTATTTAATTTGTTAGTGACATAATCAATATTTGCTACATCAGTGTATTTCTTCAATGCATAACGCTGAACAAATAATCTTTTGCATCTGTATATTACAGCAAAGTCATTGTGTTTTTCCTTTAACTCTTCTACTTCTTTTTCAATATTGAAAAATTTTGCAATAAATTCATCAAGTAAATGTGAGAGATCCATTATTAACTGGCTATTACAACCATCTTTCATCCAAGCTGGAATCCATCCTTCTTGTTTTCTGGATCCCAGTGTCAAGCACTGGGATGACATCGAAGAAGAAGCTGCTTTTTCTCTTGCTTCAACTAATGAATAAAACAAGCTTTCATCGCACGATTTTATGTAATCCAAAAACGCCTTATCTAACTTTATTAATTCACTACGAGTGTATAAGTTTGAAAATGAGATTTTGAAATTCAGTTGCATCTTTATACTATACAGTGTACATACTGTTTCTTATAGATGAAGATTTTATTTATCTTGCAGTTTTGCTAAGATTGTTGCTCCTGCAACCTCTTCTTTTCCAACAGATGCAACACACTTAAATTTGTATACACCTAAACGCAAACCTTCAAAGTTAGATTGAAGAATTAAGGTATCTCCTGGAGTGACTGGCTTTCTGAATTTTGCGTTTTCAATGGACATAAAGTATACAACTTTATTTTCTACTGTTTTTTTACCGAGAACACATATAGCAGATGCCTGAGCTAAAGACTCAATTATCAAAACTCCTGGCATTATCGGATGGCCAGGAAAATGACCAATAAAAAATTGCTCGTTGAAAGTCACGTTTTTAATTGCTTTTATACTCATACCAGGATCGCATTCTATAACCCTATCTACTAAGAGAAAAGGATAAGAATGTGGTAGTATTTTTATAATATCATTGATATTACATTGCATAAGTCTATTCAATGTTTTGCAAAGCAAATTCGGGTATTTCCTTGTTTACATTTTTTAATACTACATCCGATAAATCTACTTCATCCATAGAGTATAAAACTTGATTCTTTTTTGAAATAAATAGTACCAAATCTATGTTGTTTTTTTCTGCTGTTTTTTTAGCAACTTCTTTTATCTTGTTAAAGACACTTTCTACTGCTTCTCTATAATTTTCTTCTAAATGTGACATTTTCTTAGCGTAATTATCCCTAACACTTACAGTATGCTTACTAAATTGTTCTGTCTTTTCTTTTTTTGCTTCTTCTGACAAAAGGTCAAATTCTTCTTTCGATGGCTTAAATTTTTCTAACTCATTTTCAAATTCCTTCTGTAATCTAGAATTCTGCTCCTTTATTTGTTGTTGTATATTTTGCAGAGCCAGAGATTCATTGATAACCTTATCACTATCAATAATGGCAGCCTTTGTATTAAGCGTGCTCTGAGGTTGATACCCTACAAACTTATACCCCACAAATAAGGAAATAATTAAGGCAATAACTGATGTAAATAACTGTATATATTTCATTTAAATCCCCGCTTCAATAGAAATTTTAACGTTTGTCGATGGTATTATGTCATAAGCTTCCTTTACTAAAGGAAACCCAAAATCTAATCTAATTCTACCAAAAGGAGAAGGCATTGAAAAGCCAAAACCTGGTGATACTCTTATAAGCTTACTATCGTAATATTTCCCACTATATCCCTTCTTTTCATCTAAACCAAAAAGTGTTGCATAGTCAACAAATAGTGAGCCTTTGATACCAGCATAGTCGTATAATTTAGATAGTGGAAAATCTACTTGCTGTGTTAAATTAAAATAAGTTTTGCCTCCCAATGAGCTTTGATTTTTGTCTTCTGCTCTTGGTCCAATGCCGGAAAGGTCAAATCCTCTAATCTCATTGCCACCTTTAAAGAAGTGCTGGCCAATGTTGAGCTCTTTATTAGTATAGGAAAAAATATGACCTGCTGCTACTTTAAAGCGCAATGTTATATCATCATCAATTTTGCTTAATATAGGGTGTGTATAAAAAGATAAGAATTCAGATTTTAGGAAATTTACATTTCCCCATAATCCTGAAATATCCTGACTTAAACGCAATAAATATCCCTCTTTAGGAGTATAGAGGTTATCCAGTTTATTGTACGCTAACGTGTATCCCACTGATGAAACCTGATACTCACCTTCTTGATCTCTTATTATCTCAGAGATATCCTCATCTTTTCCACCCTTATTGTCCATGTGTATGTGATTATACTTATAAGAATATTGAAAGGAATTGGTTAGATTTTCTGAGATTTTATATGATACTTTTGCTATTCCTCCCCAGTTGCAGGTATCGAAAGTAGTGTTTGGTTTGTCTTGTTTTTCATAAAAAATACTCATGCCTAGTGAAGTATCAGAATCGTTAAAATTATTTTCAACAGCGTCTATACTAGTAGAAAGAACATATTGACTTTTTTCAAGAGCAAAAGATACCTCTTTACCACTACCAAATAAATTACGATCTGTGAAATCGGTTTTAACAAATACTCCACCAGGAAGAGACATGCCACCTGTTAAAGATAACGAGGCAGTTCTTTTTTCTTTGACATTTAAATCAAGATTTACTGTATTTTCATCCACTATATAACTATTTATTTTTACTGTTTCAAAAAAATCGCTATATATAAGTTTTCTACGTGATTTTTGAATCTCAGATGTGTTATATGCGTCGCCTTCTGCCATGCTAAGTTTTCTTCTAATTACTTTATCTAAAGTGCGGTCATTGCCATCAATGGTAATTTGGTTTATATAAATCTTTTTACCTGGTAGCACTTTGTAAGTTACATCCACAATATTGTTATGTTGTGTATATTCTGGATTAACTTTTGCAAATATATATCCTTTTTCGTTTAAATGTTTACTTATTTTTTCTGCTGTATTGTTAATTTTAACTCTATTAAATATTTGATTATTTTCCTCTTTGATAAATTCTAATATTTCTTCCCTTAAACTTAAATCCTGAATCTCAGTTTCAATATCAACTTCATTATTTCCAAATAAGTATTGCTGCTTTTCATCAATCAAAAAAGTTAACTCTATTTGGTTGTTATTATCAACCTCAACAATTGGTTGGATATTATTTTGAATATATCCCTTAGATGAATAGAAGCGATCAAGCAGTTCTGTGTTAATCAGTAGATATTGAGGTGAATAATGAGTTCCGCTTTTAAAAATGGCTCTAAATAACTTACTAAATATATCATTGCTATGCCTTTTGATAACTTGCTCTAGCTCATTTGCTGAAAAGTTTTTATTACCTATGAATCGTAAACCCTTAA
Source organism: Wolbachia endosymbiont (group B) of Eucosma cana (assembly GCF_947250645.1). Classification (NCBI taxonomy): domain Bacteria; kingdom Pseudomonadati; phylum Pseudomonadota; class Alphaproteobacteria; order Rickettsiales; family Anaplasmataceae; genus Wolbachia; species Wolbachia endosymbiont (group B) of Eucosma cana. Next base: position 1,137,454 of record NZ_OX366334.1, on the reverse strand, counting down.
TTTTAGACGTTCTTCCTTCTTTTATCTTAAAAATTAGGTTTATCCTATTGCTACCAAGCTTATCTAGCTCATATGCAATTTTAACACCAATTTTACCACTGTTCCTATAAAGAGTAGCTAGATTTATTAAATCGTTTTGTAATTTTGTTTCAGTGAAAATAGTTAGTGATTTTGACTGGATAACGTTATTTAGCAACTCTTTACTGTTAAATAACTTATTGCCTTTCAATATTACTTTGTTAATCAATGGATTCTCATGAATTTTTACTACTAAGTTTTTTTCATCATCGATATAGGCGTTAATACTAGCAAATAACTTTGTTTTGTATAAATCTTTTATAACTGAATCTACATCATCATCATTTATATGACTACCTGGTTCTAATTTTGTATAAAACCTTATTGTTTGATCACTTACTCGCTCATTGCCAATATACTTAATATTTTTTATCTGTACTTTTTCTTTATTTTCTAGAGCAACAAGTAGAGTGGGAAAAGAAATAAATATTATTAGTATGTGAAATAACTTTTTCATATGTATCTTAAAAAAGATGCCTAATATCATTTGTGATTGCAACTGCCATCAACAAAAACAGTATGGTAGCACCAAAAGTGACTGCATATTTTTGATATTTCAAACTCAAATCTCTACGTATAACTGCTTCTATAATATAATGAAATAAATGCCCACCATCTAGTAGTGGTATTGGCAGCAAGTTAATTGCAGCTAAATTAGCTGAAATAATTGCCATAAAATATAGAACCATAATAAGTCCCTTTTTAGCTGATTGCCCTGAATATTTTGCAATTTTTATTGGCCCACCTATTTCATTTATACTCCTTTTACCAACAACAATTTGAAAGAGTGCTTTGATTGTTAAACACATAGTGTGGTAGGTTTCATTCACTGATAGGCTAGCAGCTCCAAGAAAAGATGACTGTTTTAACCCTATCATATTAATTGAGGTAATTCCTATAGTTTTTCTTTCTATTATGTTACCAAAGACATCTCTATCCTCAACTATAAACGGAGTTAGAATAGTTCTGTACTCTTCGTTATTTCTGCTATACTTAATTTCTATTCTTGTTTCAGGGTTGGACATTATCACGCGTGAAATATCTTCAAAGTATTTTATTTTGTACTCATTGATCTGTGTAATAGTGTCACCTGGTAATAGGCCAGCTTGCTTTGCTGCACTTTCTTCAATTACATTACCAATTACTGGTGGAGTACGATAATAACCTGCCACGCTGAAAAATATTGTGAAAGCTATAACGGTAAATATCATGTTTGCAAAAGGCCCTGCAAAAACTATTGCTGCTTTTTGATATCGAGGTTTTGTATGGAATGAGTATAATTTTTCTTCTTCAGTTAATTTTTGTTGATCAACAGGAACGCTTGCTGCATTAGTATCCCCTAACATTTTAACGTAGCCACCCAATGGAAAGGCACTTAATTTCCACCTAGTTCCAGACTTGTCGTTAAAACCAAAAATTTCAGGACCAAAGCCTATAGAAAAAGATTCAACTTTAACCTTGCATGCTTTAGCGACAATATAATGCCCACATTCATGCACGAATACTATGATAGAAATTATTAAAGAAAACGATAAAAAATAATATATTCCAGCGCTAAGTTGATGAGAAATTAATTCCACCTATGTTTTAAATCTTAATCAAACGTTGAGTATATTAAAATGCGCCTTGCTTGACAAGTATTTAGTTTAGTCTTTAAATTAAAAAAAAGTTTAATGACAATGATAGATATCTCCTTATTAAGAAGAAAACTGATGTATAGGAGTTGGCATAGGGGTTGTAAAGAAACTGATATACTTTTAGGGCATTTTGCATTGAAATATCTTGATAAATTTTCCTTAAGTGAACTAATTGAATACGAAAAAATAGTTGATCTTGATGATTGCGAATTATATTGTTACATAACTCGTAAGAAACTTCTCCCCCCTGATTTGAGTAGTGAGGTAGTCGATTTGATTGCTTGCTTTAATCACTTATGCACCCAATAATCTTGTTTACCCTATCTAATACTTCAGCATATTCTACTCTTTTTTCCTCCCTATACTTTTTGCATTCTTGATTTATTTCGTCTAATCGCTTTGTTAATTCTAAAATTTTGTCTTCGAGAGTCAATGCTGCAAGTAAGAAATTTAATGCATCTGAGCCCTTACCTCCAGTTCTTTGAGATATGGAGCTAACTAGCTTGTTGAAGCTATTAGCAAGTTGTAATAAATGGTCCTTCTTTTTACTTTCGCAAGATATTTTATATGTGTTATTATGTATAACTATTTCTACTACTTGCATATGATGCTATATTGTACAACTTTCAAATCTACAATATAGATTTTCATTCATTTATCAAGAGGGATAACTTTTTACTGCTACGAAAATAAGTTTTAAAGTATTGATGTTTTGCAACCTTCTGTGACGTCAAATTACTTGCTTCTTTCAAGTTATAGCTTCTAATTGAAAAAGAACCAAACCCCCTGATTTCAACTCTATTATGATATTTCAACGTGTTTGAAAACACTTGAAAAAAAATATCAACTATGGCTGCTATAATGACCTTATCTAACAAAAGGTGTTTTTTTGCCACTCTTGCTGTTATATCAGATTTCGTTGCCATTTATATGAAGCACAAGAAGTTATTTGGCAGATAATATTATATTATATTTTTCAACACCTACTACTTCAACTTGTATTTTTTCTGATATAGAAAACTTTTTATTTTCTGGTAAATGCTCTTGATCTACTAAAAGGGTTACATTGTTCTCAACCTCAACGATTAGACCATTTTCCTCTCTCTTACTTACAGTAACCTGAATTTTATCCCCTACTTTAACTTTCTCTATCAGTTCTTCAAGAGGATCATACTCTATTTGCTTTACTCCAAGATAAATTCTTGTCCGATCTACGTTAGCCCTTATCACTTTTGCTTCTATTTCATCACCTACATTATACTTTTTTATCTCATCTGAATTGTTTTTCGACCAACTTAGATTTTGCATATAAATTGTTCCTTCTACGTCCTCAGATATCTCAGAATTATCAAAAGTCACAGATATTTGTGAACCATTGTTGCTTTTAACTTTACCAGAAACAATAGAACCAAGAGGATATTTATCAATAAATACTTGCCAAGGATTCTCTACGCACCTTTTTGTGCTTAAACTCATCTTATTTTTAATAATGTCAATACCGAGAATTTTTACATCCACTTCTTGTCCTATTGTTACAAAACTACTGATTGGTAAATTATTCTTGCTCCAAGTTATTTCTGATGAGTGTACCAAACCCGCAATCCCAGGTTTAATCTCAACAATGAATCCACAATCTTTTATACCCGTTACACATCCTTTGTGTACGCTGTTAATTGGACATTTTGACTCTAGATCTTGCCAAGGATTGTCTCCTAATTGTTTTACACCCAGGGAGATTTTTCCATTTTCTCTATCTATTTTTATAATTTTAGTTTTTATATGCTGACCATAAGAAAAAATTGCAGATGGATGACTTACATTACTCCAAGAGATATCTGTAATATGTAGCAGCCCATCTATAACTCCCACTGTATCTGATTCATGAATGCCAACAAATGCACCGTAGTGAGTGATGCTTTTTATTTTGCCTTCTACTACATCACCTTCATTTAAAGATTCTAAAAACTTAATTTTTTCACCAGCATGCAATTTCTCTAATACCAGCTTTCTTGATACTACAATATTCCCCTGCTTCTTATCCATTTTAAGCACGATGAATTTTTGTTCAGTTTCAATAAGGTGATTAGCATCTTTTATTTGCTTCAAATCCACATGACTCAGCGGTAAAAACGCACTTATTCCATCACCAAGATCAACAATAAAACCGCATTTAATTGAGCGTTTAATGATTCCTGTTACTTCATCTTTTGTAACTGCGCTTTCTTCCAATTTATTCCATTTTTCGTCTCTGATTGCTTTCTCACGACTAAGAACAACATTACCATGGTAATCTTCAATTCTTTCAACATAAACTCTAATTTTCGAGCCAACAGTGATATCATCATTACAACTGAGCTCCTTAATCAGAATTCTTCCATCTGACTTTAAACCAACATCAACCACAATGTCATTAGAATTTCTTCTTGTGATTATACCTTCTACCACATCTCCTTCTTTGATTTTGTTAGCAAAAGAATCTTCACAAAAGTCATTATTTTGATTATCAAATTGATCTTGAAATATCTCTTCTATGAACCTATTTGATAATAGTCTCTTGATAGCAACTGTACTTTCCATACCTTTTAATTTTAACTTCATTAGAACTCATATATTATATAATATTAATAATTAGTGACAAGTAAATTCTCATTAATTCATTTCGAGAATTGTTTAAGCTATAAAAGATTAAGTTATGTAAGATATGCTATCTAGGAATAATAATTGGATTAGGTCATTTTCCAGAAGATCTAGGTTGAAGTTGAATGTTTTGGAGAAGTATTCTATTAAAAACAGCAAGGAATCTATAAAAAAGATCGTAGACTTACAAAAAAGAATACGGGTAGAAATAGGTTTCGGTAATGGTGAAAATATGCTCCATCAGGCATTCAATGAATCTGATCTATTATTTATAGGATGTGAGCCTTATTTAAAGGGGGTCTCTTCCTTGCTAAAAAGCATAGAAGCACACAGCATAAAAAATATTTTAATATGGACAGAAGATGCAAGAGAATTAATTGTCAATTTTCCTGACCACAGTGTTGAAAAATTCTTTATTCTCTTTCCAGATCCATGGCCAAAAAGAAGTCACAACAAAAGACGGTTAATTAATACGGAATTTTTAAATTTATTAGCAAAAAAAATACTTGTCACAGGTGAAATATTTATTGCAACTGATCATCAGGATTATGCAGAGTGGATAGAGTTACATATAAAGCAGTGTAATTTTTTAACCTATAAGGAAGATAGTTTTGCAAATTATACCCCAACAAAATACCACAGAAAAGCGCTAGAATATCAGCGTAAAATAAAGTTTTTTAAAGTAAATGTTATATCTAAACTGACTTAGATTTACCTCTGCTTGTTAGTACAGATGTGTACATGACACTCTATAGTGCAAGTAGCCTACCATATACTGGGAATAACAGTTTACTGAATTCTTTAATCTCACAAATAGAAAGATCAATAAACTTGATAAACATCAACATTATCAGCCAGCATTGCTTTTGTAGCTTCAATTTACCTTTTTTATGACCGATTTGGATAATTTTATAATTTATAGCATTTTGTCTAGCAACCAATCTGGTGCTTCTCTACCTTTTTCCCACTTAGCAAATCTCATCTTTTCTTTTAGGTAATATTCTCTATAGGCTTCTATTGGGTTACTACATTTATATCGATCAGGTAACGCTTGTGTAAAAGCTTGTATATCAGCTGATCGAAATATTAGCAAATCCTTGTTATTATCGCACCAATCTATAACTTCTTCGGATTTATGCGTTCTTTTGTATCGCAAGCTATATTCTATACACAATTCTTTTCCATGTTTTATTAACCAATCAAAGTTTCCTTTTGATTGTCTAGCCCATAAAGAACAAGGATGGTTTTTGTGAGTAAGTTTATATGGAACTTCTATATTCTGGTTTGTAATGCTGACTAAAGGATTTGGCTCTTTTAATGCTATTGAAAAAACACTGCTAAGCAATTGAGCAGTTTCTAGCGGCATTTTTACTATGTGCTTATCGCATAACATTTGTGCTGCAGTTACAGGATTTTCGTCTAATATAAAGATATTCATCTAAGCACCCAGAGATAGAATTTTTGCGTAGTATTTATTTCAATAAACCCTAAAATATCATTTAGAAAATGGATAAGTTAAATAAGCTCAGTTAAAAAAATTATACACAATTCCGAGGAACCTTTTCAAGCTACAATGAACGTATAGCTACCACTCTAGCAATATTGTTTCTCACCCACTGAAGATATTGCACGGTACTATAATGCACCCATTTGTCTAGACCATTTTTTTCAAAGTGATCCGATTTTTAAAATGAATATGTTGATAAATACGTCGACACACATTTAAAGTATTTATCAATATATTCATTTACTGTTTATGATAATAAAGATCAGCAGGAACTTTATAATGTAGAGTCTGATGTCGCCTTCTATAGTTATACCAAGCAACAAAATCATTTATTATAAGATTTAAATCTCTGATACTATTTGGTCTATAATAATATATAGCTTCTTGCTTTAAAGTTCTCCATAAGCGCTCAACAAATATATTGTCGAAGCAACGTCCTTTATGGTCCATACTGATTTTAATATTAGCACGCTCTAATTCCATAATAAAGTTGTAGCTAGTAAACTGCACCCCCTGATCACTATTAAAAATCTCAGGTTTACCTTGTTTTAGAGCTTCTTTGAGAGTATAAAGGCAAAATCCAGCATCGAGATATGGTGATAATGAATGAGCAATAATATAGCGACTATACAAGTCCATTATTGCCACAAAATAGATAAACTTACCTTCTACCATAATATATGTTATATCAGTAGCCCATACCTGATTAACTCTACAAATAATCAAATCTTTGAGTAAATAAGGATATATTTTATGCTTTTTTTCTTTAATACTTGTATTACATCTTTTTCTACAATACAGCCCACTAATCTTCATTTTTTTCATAATTCTTAAGATTTTTTTGTGATTGACTACTACTCCACTCGCTATGATTTCAGCAGTAATTTTACGATATCCATAACGGCAATCAGAAGCCAAATATACTTCTTGAATCAAATTTGCTACTTCACTTTCGTTATTAATTATAGGCCTATAATATAGGCTAGATCTGCAAATCCCCAATAAATCAGCCTGTTTCCTAATTGACAGATCAGAATCTTTTTCTATAAACCTTACTCTATCTTTTTTGCTTATTTCAGTAATTTTTTTTTCAAATAGCTATTTTCCACTGTCAATTCTCCTATTACTTTATGTAAACTTTCTATTTCTTGCGCTAAGATTCTTTGTTTTCTCGCACTTTCACTTTCTTCAACAAATAGGTCTTTTAACCTTGCCAATACTCTATCACGCCAATCATATAGATTTGTTGATGGTATTTTATATTCACTACATATCTCAGCTGTGCTTTTTTGATTTTTTATTGCTTCCAAAGCTATCTTTGCTTTTAACTCTGGTTCATATTTTTTTGTTGCCATACTTTTACCCCTTTACCTTCCTACTCGGATCAACCATTTTTTTTTGGTCTAGTTTATGGGGTGCATTATACCTTTTTGTCCCCTTTCACCTGGCTCACCTTTAGGACCTTGTACACCAGTAAGTTCTAATCTGTCTATTCTGAGTTTTAAAAGTTCAATTTCTGTTTCTAAATTTATATGTTCTTGAATATTCACATCAACCTCCAAAAAGTTATCAAAATTTTCTAAGTTATAATAATAAGGATATGGACCTGGTCTATTGTCGTTCTCATACCCAAAAGAATTAGGGTTAAAATTATAAAAATTTTTGCATGTGCTATTTTCATACGATATGCAACCAACATAACTATTGCCTAACTTTTTTACTGCGAAATAGGTATCTTGTGCTTTCAAGCTCTCCATTTCATGAAAAGGGAATAACTGGAATGTATTGCTTATACGAGTAAATGCTGAAAGGATATCATTCAATATGCCAACTTTTCCACCAGTTAAATTATATACCTGAGCGCTCCTATATAATTTGTATATATTTCTTGATTCTTTAAACAAATAGTCTCCTATTTTTATTTTGAGTCTTTTATCAGGTGAACTTTTAAGATCTTCCAAAATAAGACTGACATTTTCGCTACTAATTATGTCTTTTGGATCTATTAAAACCTTCCTGTTTTCTAGCAGTTCATAATAAATACTACAGCTTTCACGATTATATGCGTTAACATAGAAACCATCTGTGTAACCATGAGGTATACGATCAATAGTATCTATCATAGTATTTTTGCCATCATAGTAATAATAATAAGGTTGATCAGAGGTAGTAACTAAAGCGAATTTGTAATCATTTCCTACCCTTTCTAGCTTTAGTTGTAGCCCTTGAGATAAGTCGTTTAATATACTTCCCACGTCATGCTTCAAATCCCAAATTTGAAAACGCAGATCAATATTGTTGTCGATGATAATGTAAGATACACTAGGCAGGCTAAATGTTGTTTTGTTATTTAATCTTATTTGTGCAGGTATCCTACGACCAGTTCTATTATTACAATCGTTTTTTGTGGAATATCTTCCTTTTCTAGTTTAAAACGCATCTCCACCTCCCTTTGCGATTAGATATAATTAATTTATGGGTATTAATTATTGATTAATACTGATGATCAGTAAATATAATTATATTTTACACTAATTTAATTATAAATTAACTTATGAAAGAAAGTTGTTTTTTTACAACTGAGCATAAAAATGCTTTGTATTATCGAACTTCTTACCACTCCAGCTCTTTCATCTTATGGATGATATCGTTCCAGTGCTTGATACTGAAATCTAGTTCTTCCATAACCTCGTTGGAAAGGTTTTCAGTATAGGGACAAATTTTATTAATCTACAGAAACACCCTTACCCTCAGGATAAAGAAGCTAGTTAAATTTGTCAAGCAATTTTTTCATGACCAGCTAGATAAATAGCTACTTCTTCAATTTGATTGAGGTAAAAAATTGATTGCCGTTGCGGTAAATAAGCAACATTACTGAATCTTTGCCGTCTTTCTTTACTGCTGAATCAATTTGTTTTTGAAAATCATTAGTATTTTCAATATCGATTCCATCTAGTTGAATAATTATATCACCTTTCTTAATAACACGTAGTGTAGAATTACTACTACTATCTACACTAGTAACTACTACACCCTTTGTGGGTGCATTATTTTTTAGTTCTTTTGGCAAATTTGAAACGGTTAAACCACTTATATAACTAGATGTTGATTTATTTTCTTCTTGATTATTACCTGAATCATCATTTGTAGATTCCTCGATTGCAACCTTGATATTGACTTCTTTACCTTTTCTAAGTAACTTAACCTGTACTTTCTTTCCGGGCTCAGTTCGTGAAACCATATGAGGTAATTGCGTCATTCTATCAATTTTTTTGCCGTCAAACTCTAATAGTATATCACCTACTTTGATTCCTCCTTTCTCTGCAGGACTGCCCTTTACTATGCTTGCAACTAATGCACCTTTGATATCTTTTAAACCCAAGGATTCAGCAAATTCTTTTGTTATAGGCTGAACTTGCACGCCAAGCCAACCATGTTTTATTTTTTTACCACTTTTTAATGTGTCAATAATTGAAATAGCTAGATTAGATGGTATAGCAAAGCCTATACCCACGTTACCGCCAGACTCAGATGGGGAATAAATAGCAGTATTAATGCCTATAACTTTTCCATTTAGATGAAATAGTGGTCCCCCTGAGTTACCTCTATTAATTGCAGCATCAGTTTGAATAAATTCATTCATAGTACCAATACTAATGTCTCTAGATCTTGCAGACACAATTCCTGTACTTACAGAGCCACCCAAACCAAAAGGGTTGCCTATTGCAATAACTGTATCACCAACTCTTGCTTTATCAGAATTACCAAATTCAACAAAAGGAAGATCTTTATCAGAATTAATCTTAAGCACAGCAAGATCAGTTTTTGCATCATAGCCTAAAACTTCTGCTTTGAAATAAGTATTATCGTTCATAGTAACTGTAATATCTTGGGCATTTTTAATAACGTGATAGTTGGTTACTATGGTTCCACTTTTATCTATAATAAATCCAGACCCAAGTAACGTCACTTCTCTATTAATGCTAGGAGCTCTATCAAAAAATTGATCAAAATGCTCGAAAAATTCTCTAAAGTCATCAAAGAAATTATTTCTTGGCGTAAAGGGAATTTTAGTTCTACTGTTATTTTCTTGCTTAACTATTTGCTCACTTGAAATATTTACAACTGCGGGAATAAGTTCTTCCACTATATCAGCAAGCCCTTTATTACAACTACATACAGGATCTGCAACTGTTTTTGCAAACAGATTAGCATATGAAGAAAATGAAATTAAAAAATATGCAAATATAGATAAAATAAATGCTTTACTTTTCATAAACTATTTCCATCCCTTGTTCAAAATATCTAAGAAATTATTATTTGGTGAAAGCACAAATTTAGTATTACCCTCAGCAAATGATTTATTGTAAGCTTTCATAGAGCGATAAAAGTTAAAGAACTCTTCATCAGCCTTAAATGCCTCATTATAGATTCTAGTTGCTTCAGCATAACCACGGCCTCTTATTTCATGTGATTCTTTTACTGCACTAGAGACAATTCCCCTTTTTAATTTATCAGCTTTTGATCTAATTTCTTGTCCAGCTTGTTCTCCTTCTGCTCTAATTTCTTTTGCTTCCTTTTCCCTTTCAGTTTGCATGCGGCGAAATATTGCAGAACTATTTTCTTCTGGTAGATCTGCTCTCTTAATTCTTACATCTATTATTTCTATGCCAAATTTTCCAGCTTCAGAATAAACTCCACGTTGAATTAATTGCATAACTTCTGATCTCTTTTCATTCAATAAACTAATTAATGAAAATCTTCCTATATTCTCCCTTATGTGAGCTTCTATGACAGGATATAATCTTCTAACTAGCCCTGATTCATTTTTCACAGTTTGATAAAAAGTGATAGGATCTATTATTTTATATTTTGCATAAGCATCTACTATAATACGCTTTTGATCTGCAGTTATCACTTCCCTTGGAGTTTTATCAGGACTTAGATCTAAAATTCTCTTATCAAGAAATTCTACGTTATTTATAAATGGTAGCTTAAAATATAAACCACTGTCCCTAACATCTTTTACGACTTTACCAAGTTGTATAACTATCGCTTGTTTTGTTTCTTGAACAACGAAGATTGAATTAGATAAGGCAATCAATAATACAACAAATATAAAAGCAAAAACAATTTTAATATTACTACTCATGACTATTTCCCTAAATTTGTAAGAGGTAAATAAGAGAACATACCTTTCAGATCGTCTGTTATAACAAACTTATCTACCTTGCTGAAAATATTTTCCATAGTTTCAAGATAAATACGATTCTTAACAAGAGAAGGATTTTGTCTATATTCTTCATAAAGAGATAAAAAGCGATTTGCATTACCTTTCGCTTCATTTATTATTTCGTTCTCATATGCTTCTGCATCTAACTTTATCTTTATTGCCTCACCTTTTGCACGAGGTATAATATCATTACTGTAAGCATATGCTTCGTTTATAGTACGCTCCTTATCTGCACGAGCACTTTGTACATCCCTAAATGAGCTAATCACTTTTTCTGGTGGGTCAATTTTTTTCATTTGAACAGATAAAATTTCTATACCCATTTGATATCCATCAAGAATCTGTTGCAATAAAATTCTAGTATCTCTGGAGATTTCAGCCCTACCTTGACCTTCGAGTGCAAAAGAGATCGTATTTTTACCTATTATTTCTCTCATAGCACTTTCAGCAGCATTTTTAACGCTGAAACCAGGTTTATAATCCCGCACTTTGAATAAATAATCTTTGGCATCTCTAACTCGCCACTGGACCTCAAAGTTAACGTTGACTATATTCTCATCTCCGGTAAGCATCACTCCTTCACCACGATCTGTATCTCGCCCATAAGAGCTGCTTATCCCAATTTCTTCACGATTTACTTCTTTAACATTCACTTTAAAAACCTTACCAATAGGGTAGGGAAAGTGATAACGCAAACCAGATGTTTCTGTATTGGAATATTTGCCAAAAGTAAGTTCTATACCTTCCTCACTCGGATGGACAATATAGAAACCAGTACAAAAATAAAACAACAAAATAATGAAAATGATGAAATAAGGTTTTTTCCCTCTATTTCTGGTTAAGCCATTAAAAAAGCATCTTATATCAGACACAGCTTTACTTAAAATATCTTCATTACTTGGACCTGACGGTTTCTTTCCAAGATTCCAAGGATTACGCTCATCCATAAAAATTATTAATTGTATAACTAATACGCTGATATTACTTAATCTTATCGAAAAATGCAAAACTATTTTGTTTGCAAATTGAAACGAAGAATATTATCATACACTTTCTTTTCTCTATATAGTACGGTTGATTCTATAGAATTTTCTGGCTTTTTTTAAACTCTTTATTGTCGTTTTTGATAAGTATTTTTAGTTGTATATTAATTATTAACATAAAAGACAATGCCTGGGATTTAGGAAACTTAATTTTAATCAAGTAGCTGCGTAATAAATCATTGTCAAGTGATGGAATGACATTATCTACTATGCAAATTACCTGCAAATTGCAATGTTCAAACAATTGTGTATCTGAGTTTTGAGATGACGAAACTAGGGTTGTATAATCTATACATATTTGTGATAACTTCTCACCTTCGCTCAAATAACTTTTCAATATCGCTTAATTTCATTTCTATATAGGTTGGCCTTCCGTGATTACATTGTCCAGAATAAGGTGTCTTTTCCATTTGCCTCAATAATTCATTCATCTCCTCCAATTTCATCTTTCTGCCTGCTCTTATTGATCCATAACAAGCAATTGTGGCTAGTATTTTATTCACCTTATCCTCTATAGGTAATATATCTTCTATTTCTGTTAGTCTATCCACTATATCAATGAGCATTCTCTTTGTGTCTACTGTTCCTAAGATTGCAGGCACTTCTTTTACTATGATCTTATTTTCTGATTTAATTTCAATCTCAAAACCCATCTCAAAAAGTTTATCTTTATAAGTTTTAATCATCTCCATTCCAGCTTGATTTTTGATTTCAACCATTTCAGGCAAAAGAAGTTTTTGTCTTTTTATACTTGATTTCTCCTTTAAGCACTCGTATACTAGTCTTTCATGGGCTGCATGCTGATCTACTATAATTAGTTTGTCTCTTACCTCGGCAATAATATAAGTATTGTAGATTTGACAGTGTGCAAACCCAAGTGGATAGTCCCTTATTAGATCGGTTTGTTTCTTTTCCAAAATTGTAGTTTCCGCTCGCGGAGGAGATTTTTGCATACCAGTATAATCAAACGATTTTGAATGTTCTGATAAGCTTTTTGTCTCTATATTTGGAGAAGTAAATTCTCTCATTAACTGGTTTTCAAAAGGATCAGACCTTCTTCCATAAAATTCATTTTTAAGACTAGACCTACTAAAAGGATCTGATGATAGATGATTCCTTGTTATCTCAGTCTGGCTCACCACAGTTTCTGCAAGATCTATTCTCTTTGATAATACTTTTATTAGCCCTCTTCTCACTATTTCATATATTAGCCTCTTGTTCTGAAACCTTACCTCTGATTTATTTGGATGCACATTTACATCTACTTGATCATACGGTATCTCTAAGTGCAACGCTGCAAAGGGATATCTATTGCTTGGAATAAGATCATGATACGCATAACGGATTGCGCCAATAAGTAGATTGTCTTTAATTGGTCTACCATTAACAAATGTATAGATCTGAGTTGAATTGCTACGATTGAGAGTAGGTTTACAGATGTATCCTGTAAGTCTAATGCCATCTTCTTCTTCACTAATTTGCAAAGAGTTTTCATGAAATTCTTTTTCTACTTCGCATAGCCTGCTAAATAATGAGGTCTGCTTAGCATACTTAAGAAGTTTCTTATTATCGGAGATAAGAGTAAACTCAATTCCATAATTGATCATTGCTAAGTTGTTTACAATATCAACAATGCTTTGTGTTTCTGCCCTTTCGGTTTTGAGAAATTTTAGTCTATTTGGTGTGGCAAAAAATAAATCTCGTACTTCAATATATGTTCCTATCGATAAAGGATAAGGAACAAGCTCTCCTATTTTTTCTCCTCCCTCATACCTTATAGACCATGCTTGATCTGCTTTGCTTGCCTTAGATGATAATTTTATTCTGCTTACTGCTGCAATTGAAGGCAAAGCTTCTCCTCTAAAGCCAAGATGCTTGATCTCTATCAACTCACTGTCACTCAATTTTGAAGTAGCATGGCGCATAAACGCAAGTTCTAAATCATCCTTTTTTACTCCGCTACCATCATCGATTACAGTAATGAGGTTACGCCCACCACTTTCTATCTTAATTTCTATCTCTGAGCTTCTGGCATCTATTGCATTTTCCACTAATTCCTTTACCACACTTGCAGGCCTTTCTATTACCTCTCCTGCTGCTATACGATTTATGGTTTTTGTATCTAAAAGAACTATTGCCATTATAATGTTGGTTTTTCTTTTACTGCTTGAGTTTGCTCCTCTCTCCATTTTTTTAATCTATCTGCAATTTCACTATTAGAAATCGACAATATAGATGCAGCAGTAATAGCGGCATTGCATGCTCCACCCTCTCCTATAGACATTGTTGAAACTGGAACACCTTTTGGCATCTGCACTATAGATAATAGACTATCTAGCCCATTTAATTGTTTGCTATGCACAGGAATACCGATAACAGGTAAATAAGTGAGCGATGCAACCATACCAGGTAAATGAGCCGCTCCTCCTGCACCAGCTATAATAACCTTAAAGCCTTTTTCTTGAGCAGACTTAGTAAAATTAAAGAGTCTCTCTGGCGTTCTATGTGCGGATATTATAAATACATCATGTGAAATTTCCAATTCTTTTAATAGGTTAATAGCATGCACCATAGTGCCATAATCCGACTCGCTTCCCATAATTACAGCAACATCCTTTTTCATTTTTTCTGTATTAGACATGATTTTATTTACTAACCAAATAGTATTTCAGAAGCAACAGATATTTAAATTAAATTACGAATATGATATAGCATTCTCATTAAATAGAAACTTTAAAAATTGAAATGAATCCCTATATTAAAATATAGAGGTATAAATTTCGGATATTAAGGGTCTATTCATAATCTTTTTAGAAGCAAAGCGGTGGAAGCAAGAAGACGATTTGTAAGCTAGTATTGAATTTTGCTTATCACAATTGTCTACACTTTTCTATAAGAGTATTAGAGACTTACCTTTTGACAATACGGCAAAGATCTCTACAGTTACATCCTTTTATTTGTTTCTTTGCAACTACTTTTTTATATATGTTTCAAAACACTTTCTTTACTTCCGCTATGTTTTTTACTTCATTTATTAAAATAATCTTGCCATTTTGAAAACATTGTTGATTCACTGAAGCCACTTTTTAGGACCTGTAACACTATGTAAAATACATCCTAAATCTTCTTGATTTTGTTTCTTTCTACAGAACTCTACTCAGTTTTTTTCCTACTCATCTTGCTCTGTTTTCATAATTTACATACTCTATCTCCTGCTTTATTCCTTTCTTGAGATCATGTACAGTCTCTAAAACGAGTTTGTAAAATGATTATTTCTGTATTTTAAACTTTGCAATTTCAACTTATTCTCTTTAATAGTAAGTTTTTTACAAAATAATAGTTTGAAATTACTAGTATTTTGATAAAAATTATAGTCAATTTAAAATTTTGAGTATCAGTATATCATTATAGTTATTGACAAATTATATAGTATTAATATATTGGTATATTAAGTATTATGTTTAATATTTAATATAGCTAGTTAGTATGTGAGAGTAAAAATTATGGAAATAATATCATTAAATAATCTGGATAGTGAAGCAATAAAAAAAAAATTGCTTGGCATAATAAGTAAAATTATAGGAAAAAATACTTGGACTCAAGCTTGTGCGGCTGAGAAACTTGGTATTGATCAACCAAAGGTGTCACAAATTAAAAGTGGTAAGACAAGTGGTTTTTCTTTAGAGAGACTGTTAGGTTTTTTGAAAAAGCTTGATCATGAAATAATAATTACAATAACAGAAAATCAATCAGTAAAAGCTAAAGAAGAAAAAGTAGAATGTAGAATTGGATCTCAATAGATGCGAAGTTGACATCTTATTTTTTGTGATATAGTATAAAGCTTATCAAGGTAGTATTTTATGGTTGAGTCTATTGTAGAAAAGTGTGTAGAGCAGGTACACAATCGTTTTAAATTGGTTCTGCTAGCGAGTCAAAGAACACATGATTTGAGTACAGGGGCAAGCGATCCCGTTGAAATGGTTAAGTTTAAAGGTCATAAGGATACCATAGTTTCTTTATATGAAATAGCAGAAAAGAAGGTGAATACTCATGAGTTGTTTAACCTTTTGGTGAAAAGGTGCAAGGAGTACATGAAAGGAAACACAAATAATGCTTATAGTAGTAGTTCAAGTAAGCTAGCAAGTTTGTTAAATTTTTCTGATCATCAATTTAACACAAATCTGGATATAAGTCAAAAAAGCCAAGATGATGAAATAGATGATCAAGATAATGATGAAGAAGTACCGATTTAGAAATCTGCAGAGGTTATAATAGCTTATAAATGATTAGTATTGCTATCTATGCCCTTTTATTCTGTATGAGTGTAATGTTATGTTGTATAGTATTTAGGTCAAGTGATGTGTACAATAAGGTTTTAGCATTCAATAATTTATCAACACAAGTAGTTTTACTCATAACAGCAATATCGGTTATTCTGAATGATTTTTTTTTAATTGATATAGCATTACTATATGCTAGCATCAGCTTTATATCAACTATAGCACTAATGAGATTAATGTTGTTTTGATAATTTATGGTAGCATCCATTCTCATATTTTTAGGTATTTGTTTAATAGTCATTTCAAGCGTAGGAGTAATAGTATTTCCTAATTTCTATACTAGGCTACATGCTGCAGGTATTGCAGATTCTAGTGGCGCAATGTTGTTGTTGATGGGTTTTGCTTGGCAAAATGAACTTTCAATCAATACTATTAAAATTATATTATTGATTTTTATAATATGGATAGCCAATTCAACTAACAGTTATATTTTAGCGCGTACTCATTATAAAAGTAAAGACTATTAAAGAAGGTTAAGATGCTGGAAATACTGAATCTAATATTACTTTTACTGTTACTCACGGTTACAGTTTTTATAGTTCTTTCGAAACATTTGGTTGTAAGTGCTGTTCTAATGTGTGTATTTAGTGCACTTATTGCACTTATGTACTTGATTATGAATGCGCCAGATGTTGCAATTACTGAAGCTTCTGTTGGTGCAGGATTGAGCACAGTCTTTACGTTTGCAGCACTCTCTTTGGTAAAGAATCACAAAGCAAATTTATCTCATAGCCCCGCCACACTTTTTTTTATGTTATCTTTGACTGCATGTTTATCATATTTTATGATTCAATTGCCAGATTTTGGCAGTCATGATGCTCCAATCCACTTGCACATTGCTCCTTATTATGTAGAAAATACTGAAAAGGCTATTGGTATTCCTAATATAGTGACAGCTATTTTAGCAAGCTTTCGTGGATATGACACATTTGGAGAAACTATAGTAGTTTTTACTGCCGCACTTTGTATAATGTTAATATTAAAAGAAGAGAAAGAAAGTGATTAAAGATCCGGTGTTAAGTGTAGTAACATTTTTGATGATACCTTTTATCATTTTATTTGGTTTATACATACAGTTTCACGGTGACTACACTCCAGGTGGAGGTTTTCAGGCAGGAATAATTGTTGCTTCTGGGATAATATTATATTCAATGTTATTTGGTATATCTACAACTTTACAAGCAATACCTTACTCTACGATCAAATTTACTAACGTGCTAGGTATTTTAATCTATGGAGGAACGGGTATTGTAACAGTTTTGTTTGACCAAAATTTTTTATCCTATAGTATATTGTCAACTGACAGTAGGACAGGTCAAAAATTGGGTATTTTCTTAGTGGAGCTGGGTGTATTACTTACCGTCTCTTCTTCCATGTTAATCATATATATAAATTTTGCTCGTAAGAAAAAATAATGACTCTATATAATTATGTAAGCATTACTATATTAATGGTGCTAGGTTTGTATATCATTGTAAATGATAAAAACTTAATCAAAAAAATGATGGGATTAAGTGTCTTACAAGCATCTGTTTTGTTATTTTACATATCTTTGGGATATATAAAAAGTTCTTTACCTCCTATATTGACTTCAAATTTTCACTTATATACCAATCCTATACCTCACGTCTTAATGCTTACTGCTATAGTGGTTGGAATTGCAACATTTTCAGTTGGATTGTCCATAGCAGTAAGAATGGAGAGAGTAGTTGATTAAGAAGAGTATGAATAAATTGACAGTATCTTAAACTATATGAAGTAGGAAGTAACTATAAATTAAGAATAAAACTATAAGCTTGCTAATTGTAAGTTTATTTGATAATTAAGAAATAAAATTATAAACTGTAAAGGTAATGATGTCAGCTATTAATGATACGGAAGATAGGAAAAAAATCATCAAAGATCTTGTAGCTAAAAGTATGAGAAAGGGTGGTGTTATCACTTTTGATGATATAAATGATAAGTTGTCAGATGAAAATTTTTCACCTGATTTTATAGATGATACTATAGCTTTATTGCAAGACTCTGGAATTAACATACTGGAAAGTAGTGAAGATGAGGAAGAAGCTCCTTCTAATGATGATGGTAATAAGCTTGATGATGATGAGACATCGTTGAATACTACTACAATTTTAGTGCAAAATGATGATCCGGTAAGGATTTATTTACAAGATATGAGCTCTGTAAAGCTTTTGTCACGAGCAGATGAAATTAAGATAGCAAAAAAAATTGAATCTGAAAAGCATAACATGTTACGTGCAATAATTGAAACATCAGTGGCATTTAACATGATCAAAACATGGCGTGATGATTTAAGTGGTGGAGCTTTTTTGCTGAGAGAAATTATAAATCTGGATGCAATTTATAACTCTGATTTCAATATGGTAGACAAAGAAGAAAGTGAAGCTGAAGATGCTGGAGATTGTATTAATGATGATGAAAAGGGAAATGAGAGTGAAGACATAAGTTCAGCTAACTTAAATATTTCTGTTCTTGAAATGGAAAGTGATTTATTGCCAAAGGTTATCACGGCATTGGATGAGATCATTGCTTTAACAAATGAAGCATTGGTATTGAAAAAAAGTTCTAAAGATTTCTCTAATGAGCTAGAAAATTTATATAATCAAATATGGTCTGTAGCATTACAAATTCAGTTTAGTGATGCTGCTATTACCAAAATTACACAAAAACTTTACGAAATAAATAGGCTAATCACGTTTGAAGAAGCTAATCTTATTACTGAGGCTAGAAAGTACGATATTGATAGAGAAAGTTTCTATAATATTTATTGTGCTGTGTTTTTAGAGCACGAATTGAGCGAAATCAATCTTCTAAAGAAGAATAAAAATCAATCCCTTTTTACAGGTGAATTAAAAAATAAATTCTTAAGGTTTGTAAACGACAACTATGAATATATAGCTAGTGCCTTAAGAAATATTAAGAGTTATGTACAAGGAGATAAGGTACAAGAGTTTAAGGAGCTAATCAAGAGAATACAAAAACACGAACGAGAAGTCTCTGAAGCAAAGCAAGAGATGATAAAGGCTAATTTAAGGCTAGTGGTTTCAATTGCTAAAAAGTATTCAAAAAGAGGCCTTGATCTGCTTGATTTGATACAAGAAGGTAATATTGGTCTTATGAAAGCTGTGGATAAGTTTGATTACAAACGTGGGTATAAATTTTCGACTTATGGTACTTGGTGGGTAAAACAATCAATCACTAGGGCAATACCTGAACAGTCTAAAGTAGTTAGAATACCAGTACATATGGTGGAAATTATCAGTAAAATCAACAAAGCATTAAGAAAGATGACTCATGGAATGGGTAGAGAGCCTACATTAGAGGAATTGGGTATAGAATTGGAGATGCCGATAGAAAGAATACGCAAAGTTATGAAGATAGCAAGAGATCCGGTAAGTCTTGAAGCTCCAACAGGAAAGGATGATAGTAGTACCTTCGGTGATTGTATAGAAGATAAGCGAGTTTCTAAACCAGAGGATGCTGCAATACTTGCCGACTTGCGTGGCATTACGACCAATGTTCTTGCAACTTTAACACCAAAAGAAGAAAGAATTCTAAGGATGCGCTTTGGCCTTGGTAAAGATGGAAAGGAGCATACCTTAGAAGAAGTAGGAAAAATTTTTAATGTTACACGTGAGAGAATTAGGCAAATAGAGGCAAAAGCACTACGTAAGTTGAAACATCCAAGCCGTGCTAAAAAACTTAGGGGTTTCTTTTAAGGCAGAAGGGCTACTCAAAAAATAGGTAAAATTCAGCCAAAGTTCTATAATTTTACCCTATTTTTCTTTTTTTATAGGTTTCATAGAGCAGTATGATTAGATATTGAATGTTATGGCAAATAAAAATAATAACTCTAATTCAGAGTGTAAAAATTTTTGTGTTCTGGGTGATAGTTTGTCTGATGATGGTGCAATTATTGAAATTTTAAATAACTTATCCTTTGTAAGAAACGTAAAACTTAATGCCCTTTTTTATTAAGGAGGATCTTTTAGCAATGGCCTTGCTGTTGTTGAATATGTAGCAAAGTATTTAGGTTTAGAAGAATTTAAGCCATCATGGAGATGCTCATTTTTTGATCGATACTATGAACAACAAGGTCATAACTATGAGATTTTATATGCAACAGCATCTGAAATTCTTAACCCTATTTTTTCTTATTTCCTCAATAAATTTCGTTTAGTTAATCAGCTAAACGCAGTAATTAAACATCATCCAGACGTAGGTAAAGGAGATTCATTTTTCATTATAATCGACAGAAATAATATTATGGGTGCCACTGCTTATACCAATGTTAAAACCCCAGTTATGGATTAACTAAAGCAATAAAGCTTAGAAATAGAAGGCTTTTTTGACTGAATGGAATATGAAATTAATGTTGAAAAATATGTACCATAAAATTTATTGGCGATCTGTGGCGTAAGCTCAAATTTGTTTTTCAAACAACCAAAAACCGTCTCAATAATCGACCTTTTTCTCAATAAAATCTTCTCTTTTAGTAAAATCAATGCGTTTTTCATGCCTTTTTTCACTTTAGTGATAAGTTTTAGGCCTCTGTCGAAGAGTTTCTCAAAGAGCTCTTTCTTTATATAGCCCTTATCTCCGAACAAAAGTCCTGTCAAATTTTTAGTCAAATTTGGTACAGGTTTTCTGTCATCAACGTTGCCTTTAGTTAGTGTAATAGCTTGAACTTCGCCTATTTCATTAATTACCAGATGTAATTTAAAACCTAAAAACCATCCATAGATAGTCTTTCCTATATTTGCTAACTCTTTGAAAGCTTTATTTTTGAAATCCTTTTTGTGTGGCAAACAGCGATTGCAGTTGTATCAATATAGGAAATTTCAGTAATTTTCGCTTGCTTGCAGAACCACTGCAAAAGCAAAGCTAAATACCATAAAACTCTCGATTTTAAAGCAACAAACCTATGATATGACGGGAGTTTTGAAAACTCAGAATTGTACAATAATTTAAGATAATTCAAGTAAAAAAAACTTGAAATTTTTGCACGGCGATTGGTGATAAAGTAAGATTATAGTAAGTATTTCTGATACAGTAATTTCAGGTATTCTTGTTGGTTTTTTGCTACTTGATATGAGCTTTTCTGAAAATTTTTCATCAGCAATGCGACAAAAATCTTCTATAAAACAGTAAAATATCTTTTTTCATGGGTAACCTCTTAATTATTGCTAAAATATTCGAGTTTACCCTATTTCCCTCTTTATTAATTCTACTTTTATCTGTTTTCTAATCCATAACTAGGGTTTAAAGCAGAAAAAGTATTGAAATAAAGCGGTTAGTGAAATATGTAATGCATTTGGTTCTAAATGAATATGGTGTAAAGCATGTGATTGTTGCAAATGTGACTGAGGTTGTTTGGTTAGCTATAAAATGAAAAGTATGCTTGGTAAATATAAGAGCAAAGGGTTAAATGATCGAGATGTATACCTATCAAACATCACAGACCAGTTTGGGGGAGGGTGATTTGGAAAAAGTATAAACATACTTTTGTTGATATTTAAAGTAGGGCTTGATACTTACTATAATTCTGGACGCAGCAAAGAAATACTAAAGGATTATTTCTTTTTTGATTATTTTTATCCAACTGCAGAACCTTGTTGTGAAGTTGGTAATGAAATGTATGAGTTGATAAAAATTAGATTTCTTTTAAACATCTTTGCGGTTTGTAGTAACTATCTGCATAGCTGAATGGTAAAGGGGGGAACAAAGTAATCTAAAACATAGAGAAAATACGACGGTGCTTGATACGTAGCTATTGCGATTTTATTCTCTTTTTGTCATTCTAATACTAGAATGATATTCTACTAGTGAAGTTTATTCTTTGATATATTAACTATAAATATAGAGAAGTCTTATTAAATAAAAAAGGTAAAAGAACCTCTGAGTAGTAAAGTTTTGACTCTATATTACTGTAAGTGGTGCTGTAATAATGTTCTAACAAGCGTGACTTGGCTGAGTATAGAAAAAATTTAAAAAAACCGCTATAATTTTACGTAATCTACCAATAAACACCTAAGTTTTTACTGGATTTTGTGATTGATTCTGCAGGTCAAAAACAAATTTTGAGTCATAACTACTTTTAGTGCTATAATAAAATAGAGAGGCTTGTCAAGTAAAGCTCTTTATTTCATCGGATGCGCTGCCAAATTGTTATGCAAGCAAGTTTTTAGTTTTCGTATACTAGAAGTAATTCTTGTGCATTGGCCTTGATTAGAGTAGGACATTCTCTATCATTTAATAATGAATGCAATATTTCAATTGCACCTTTAATGTCGTTATTATGTATCTTTACTACAGCGATAGCTTCTTGGCTTGAATAAGGGTACACTGCACTTGATTCTAAATTATCAATTTTATCTTTATTTATTTTTTCATCGTTGGAGTGAAGTAAGCTCATTACCTCTAAGTATTGTGCTAACTCACGCAAAACATTAGGAGCATCTTTATCATCTGCCAAATCATTATAAATAATAGATGCTATGTCTGTTGGCATTGAATCTGAGATATGATTGAATGCGTGTTCAAAATTTGCTAAATATCCCCAGTTTGAATCTATTTCTTCTAGCAGCGGCTTACTATCTTTTTTTAAGAATAATACTTCGTAAAATTTGTCACCTGCAGTTATAGATTGTTTTTTGTTATCAATGTTGCGCAATAAGTATAATGTGATGCCAACTAACATTGGTGCGAGTGCAAGCAGAAAGATGTATTTTTTCATGGTAATATTCCAAATAGTTATATATTTATACATTAATGCTTTTGATTTGCAAAAACATATTGACATAGTGATTATATCACATAATAATATTCTCAAAGTTGTTTGAATAGTTGGAGATTAAAATATTTCTAAAGTAGAAATAAAGACAGCAGTATTAAGCTAAATTATTTTTTGTCGGATTTATCCGATGTACCCTCAACCTTTTATAGGTTGAAGTCTAAATTTGAGAGTTTGATCCTGGCTCAGAATGAACGCTGGCGGCAGGCCTAACACATGCAAGTCGAACGGAGTTATATTATAGCTTGCTATGGTATAACTTAGTGGCAGACGGGTGAGTAATGTATAGGAATCTACCTAGTAGTACGGAATAATTGTTGGAAACGGCAACTAATACCGTATACGCCCTACGGGGGAAAAATTTATTGCTATTAGATGAGCCTATATTAGATTAGCTAGTTGGTGGAGTAATAGCCTACCAAGGCAATGATCTATAGCTGATCTGAGAGGATGATCAGCCACACTGGAACTGAGATACGGTCCAGACTTCTACGGGAGGCAGCAGTGGGGAATATTGGACAATGGGCGAAAGCCTGATCCAGCCATGTCGCATGAGTGAAGAAGGCCTTTGGGTTGTAAAGCTCTTTTAGTGAGGAAGATAATGACGGTACTCACAGAAGAAGTCCTGGCTAACTCCGTGCCAGCAGCCGCGGTAATACGGAGAGGGCTAGCGTTATTCGGAATTATTGGGCGTAAAGGGCGCGTAGGCTGATTAATAAGTTAAAAGTGAAATCCCGAGGCTTAACCTTGGAATTGCTTTTAAAACTATTAATCTAGAGATTGAAAGAGGATAGAGGAATTCCTGATGTAGAGGTAAAATTCGTAAATATTAGGAGGAACACCAGTGGCGAAGGCGTCTATCTGGTTCAAATCTGACGCTGAGGCGCGAAGGCGTGGGGAGCAAACAGGATTAGATACCCTGGTAGTCCACGCTGTAAACGATGAATGTTAAATATGGGAAGTTTACTTTCTGTATTACAGCTAACGCGTTAAACATTCCGCCTGGGGACTACGGTCGCAAGATTAAAACTCAAAGGAATTGACGGGGACCCGCACAAGCGGTGGAGCATGTGGTTTAATTCGATGCAACGCGAAAAACCTTACCACTTCTTGACATGGAAATCATACCTATTCGAAGGGATAGGGTCGGTTCGGCCGGATTTTACACAGGTGTTGCATGGCTGTCGTCAGCTCGTGTCGTGAGATGTTGGGTTAAGTCCCGCAACGAGCGCAACCCTCATCCTTAGTTGCCATCAGGTAATGCTGAGCACTTTAAGGAAACTCCCAGTGATAAGCTGGAGGAAGATGGGGATGATGTCAAGTCATCATGGCCTTTATGAAGTGGGCTACACACGTGCTACAATGGTGTCTACAATGGGCTGCAAGGTGCGCAAGCCTAAGCTAATCCCTAAAAGACATCTCAGTTCGGATTGTACTCTGCAACTCGAGTGCATGAAGTTGGAATCGCTAGTAATCGTGGATCAGCATGCCACGGTGAATACGTTCTCGGGTCTTGTACACACTGCCCGTCACGCCATGGGAATTGGTTTCACTCGAAGCTAATGGCCTAACCGCAAGGAAGGAGTTATTTAAAGTGGTATCAGTGACTGGGGTGAAGTCGTAACAAGGTAGCAGTAGGGGAATCTGCAGCTGGATTACCTCCTTAGGCTTTGTACGTAATTCACCATTTCAAATAATAGTGTCATTATGTACTATACTGCTGTCTTTACTTCTACTTTATTTTTTAATTTCTCGATAACGAAACTTTATGAGTAATAGGCCTCTTTCTCCATGTTTGCAAATATATAAAGTACAAGTTACTAGTTTTTTTTCTATTATGCATAGATTGACTGGTATCTTGCTATTTCTTTTATTAATCATACTTTCTTGGTACTTTATATTATATGTTTACTCCCCTAAGTTAGTTGTAGTAAGGTGCTTAAATGTATTATTGTTCACTCCCCTTGCTAAATTAGCTTATATCTTATGCTTTATAAGCTTTATGTATCATTTTCTTAATGGTATTCGTCATTTACTGTGGGATGCTGGGCTTAATTTAGAAATTGCTAGTGTTTCAAAAAGTGCTATGTTAGTAACAATAATGCTATTTCTTTCTACTATGGCTTTTTTATTTATGTGTATATGAGTCAATCTGTAAATTCAGTACATCATTGGTGGATCCAGCGTGTTTCTGCGGTAATTTTACTGTTCCTGTTTCCTTGGTTTATCTATTCGTTTTCTTGCACATTTTATACTGATAGTTCTTTGTCTTTTAGTGAGAAATTTATTAATTATCCACTAGAGCTTTTGTTTTTTGTTATACTGGTGTTTTGCATTTTTTGGCATGCAGTTCTTGGAATGCAGGTGGTGTGTGAAGATTATATAGACAGCGTACCTCTAAGAATTTTTACAATTACATGCATAAAATACTTATCAAGCATTACTTATATAGTCCTTGCTTTTACGACTTTTTTCTTTTATAGGCATATTTTCTTGTAAAATTGTTAGTTCTGTGTTAATATATTATTAGTTTACTAATTTTATTATTGAACTATAGCAATTTTGGTTTGACAACATGTTCAGAGTGTTAAAAAAAGGAGTAGCAGATTTTACGCTTAAAGCAAAAGGTTTATTTGCTTCATCTGAATCTCAAGTTTATGTCAAAGACCTTAGAAAGGTAATGATATATGAGGATGGACGAAAGTGTCAATATCCAAAAAATTATGATCAGATTGTAGATTCTGGGAGAGTTGTAAAAAAAAATGACAAGCTTGTAAAAGATAAAGACGGAAATCCAGAGTACCAGCTTATATATAATGAATACAAATTTGATCTAGCCTTGGTTAAGGAAATTGATAAAAAATCTTACTTTACTATTGACTTTTTAGTTAGTAAAGGTAGGCGTGAGGTTAATGATTATAGTAAATTTTATAAGCCATTTAAGTTTTCAAAAATAGATCTTGAAAAACACTTGCCGGTCTTTGAGGTTGATACTAAGTTACTTAGATTAACTAATTCTTCTTTTCTTGCTAAAAAAGGTTGCTTCATCAATGATGACACGGGAGAAGTTGATGAGAAAGATAGAGATGAAAAAGGAAGAAATGGAAAATTACTATACGCTAGTGATTACAAGAAGCTAAGCACCCATTTTTCAGAAATTAGAGATCAGGATGGTAATCTAGAGCTAGATAAAAGTCTTATATCTGTTCCTATTGTTTTTGCTGCGGGTTTAGCTAAAATTTGTGCTAGAATGCTGACTTTTATTCCTATTAAATTAGGAGAGAATTTGATAGCTAGAAAAAATCGAGTTGCAAAATCTTTTGGCTATCTTTTGTTCACCCCTGCAATGGCAGTAAAAAATTTAGTGAATATGGGAGCTACCATACTTAAGGCTCCAATTTTATTGTTTGTAGCAAATGAGAAAAAGTATGGTGATGCTTATCTTACTATGTGGAAACACCAATTGAAAGAATGTTGGAAAGAAGTAAAAAGCGACTTTAATGTTGTTACAAATGGGGAAAGGCCAAAGCCGAAGCAGAAGGATCATAAGCCACTTAGCATAGCGGGTACATGGAAAGAGCTTAACGCTAGAAAATCAGATATTGAAAAAAACTTAGAGAAGGGGTTGAGCAAAAATAGTGAAAGTATAGATAAATCTAGAGAACTAGGTTTTGGAGAAAGCTTAAAGGAAAAGTTGCAAAACAAAACTGATGAAAAAGTAGCTGCAGCCGTTAATCAAAAAAGCAACACTCCTTATATTGATAGAGAGATAGAAAGAAGACAAGACTCATCACGAAATGTAGGGACTCCATCACGCTCGTAGTCAACCATCACTTTAAATTACTTTTTACTTTAATCATCTCACAATAAAAACTTGCATGCATTTTGCCGTTAGTATAAGATATTAATCAAATAATTAATATCTTAATTAAATGCGCCCTGTAATACTGTGTGGTGGTAGTGGCAGCAGACTTTGGCCTCTATCTAAGCCAAAGCAATTTCAGAAAATATTTAGTCAGAATACTATGTTTCACAACACTTTGTTGAGGCTAAAAGGCGATTATATGCCACCCATCATTACCACAAATATACAATATGAGTCATTATTGATGCAGGAATTACATTCATTACAGGAATGTAAAGTAGTTTTTGAACCAGTTAAAATTGGGACAGCGGCAGCAACACTAATTGCTGTGCTTCTCTGCGATAGGAACGAGACAATCTTAGTTCTGCCTTCAGACCATTTTATAGGTGATTTGAATAGTTTTTATGTTTCTATTGAGAAAGCGTCTAAGCTAGCCTCTGAAACTGACTCTATAGTCACTTTTGGGGTAAAGCCTCATGAATTCAATTCTGAATACGGCTATATAAATGCAGTATATGGTCAGAAAGAAAAATGTCATATAGTAAAAGATTTTACAGAAAAACCCGAGCGTAAGGTAAGTAACGATCATTATTGGAACTCTGGAATATTTGTGTTTAGAGCAAAACGCTATATAGATGAGATAAAAAAAATTGCTCCGACTCTCTATAATTTATGTTGTGAAAGTATGAAGCATTTTGTATCACGAGAGAGATTTCTGTATTTAGAACAGCAAAATTGTGCAGGAATGGGTGATACATCTATTGATCACCTAGTGATAGAAAAAGCAGAAAATATTGTAATGATAGAAGCCAATTTCGATTGGATGGATGTTGGCACTTGGGGTTCAGTTTTAGAGTTAAGTAAGAGATTTAATAAGAATTTTGAGTCGTTTCAAGCTGTAACCAAAGGAAGAGAGCCAGTTTTGATGACAGAAAATGATGCAAAAAATTTACTAGGTAGAGTTTATAAACGGCCAAGTAAGAGCCTAATGTTGTTCATTAATAAAGTTAAGGAAGTAAAGCCAATAAGGAAAGAGATTAAGCCATGGGGATTTTATAGTGTAGTTTTAATGGGCAAGGATTTTCTTATAAAATACCTTTTTATAAATCCACTGAGCTGCACTTCTAAGCAATTTCACCACTATAGAGATGAGTACCATATAATACTATCAGGGGTTGGATGCGTGAGTTTAGATGACAAAACATATGCTATAACAAAAAATCATGTAGTAGAGATTCCAAGGAAGGTGTTTCATAAAATTGAGAATAAAAGTACAAGATTTCCTCTTGAGATAGTTGAGTTTCAGGTAGGAAAGTTTTTATCTGATAATGATATAGTAAGATTGGACGATATATATGGAAGGTCTTAATATAGAATATTGAATATATTCTATAAGCTTGCTAAATTTAGACAACCTAATTTGAGGTAAAGGAAAAATTACAGTTATATGAAGCATAAAAAGTATGATATTTAAATCTTAGTATAATGTCTATTGCCTTTGAATTTACTATGGCTATTCGCTATTTGCGAGCAAAGAATTCTAGATTTTGCTCTATAATGGCCTTGTTTTCTATTATTGGTATTGCTCTTGGAGTTGCAACGCTAATAGTAGTAATGTCTGTAATGAATGGGTTCAGAGCAAAGCTGCTCGACTCTGTACTTGGCATTAATGGTCATATTAATGTTTACTTTGATAGAAGCATAAATTCAGATTACCACGCAGTGTTAAAATCTATTGAGAAAATCCCAGGTGTATTAAAAGCTACTTCTATGACCAATGATCAAGTGATCGTTGCAGCAAATAGTGGAATTGTGGGTAGCGTAGTCCGTGGTGTGTCAACTAAAGACTTACTTAATAATACTACCGTTAAGAATAATGTAATTATGGGTAACGTGGAAAAATTCGATGAAGGTATCATAATAGGGGCAAGATTAGCAGAAGCTTTGAATATTGATTATGGTGATAACATTATGCTTATATCACCTGAAGGATTTGACGCATTGTCTGGTGAAATACCAAAAATTAAAGAATATAAAGTTGTAGCAATATTTGATATGGGTATGTTTGAGTATGATAATACTTTGGTGTATATGCCCATAAAGTCAGCTCAAGCTTTTTTTAATTATAAAGATAATGTGAGAAGTATAGAAGTGTTTGTAGATGATATTGCTATGGCTAATAAGCTAGCAAACGCTATAGCAAAAGAAACAGGAATGAGAGCTGAAAGTTGGCAATCTCAGCAAAGCCATTATGTTAATGCTTTAAAGACTGAAAGAAATGTGATGTTTTTAATTCTTACTTTAATTATAGTTGTAGCAGCATTCAATATTGTTTCAAGTTTGATGATGATAGTGCAAGAAAAGAAATCTGCAATTGCAATTATGCGTACGTTTGGTGCAACAAGCGGAAGTATTATGCGCATATTTTGTGCTTGTGGATTGCTCATTGGTTTCACAGGGACTTGTCTTGGCTCTATTATAGGGGTTGTTTTTTCTCTCAATATTGAAAATATTAGAGTGTTTTTAGAAAACATTACCAACATCAAGCTGTTTGATCCCATGATATACTTTTTTTCAAGTTTGCCAGTGATATTAGTCTCTCAAGATGTAGTGAACATTTCTGCGCTTGCATTGTTCTTATCATTTTTAGCGACAATTCCTCCTGCATTGCAGGCAGCTGCGCAAGATCCTGTGGAGATATTACGTTATGAATGATACTTGGAAAAAATGCATAGGTTGGTCCTTAATTATATTGTTGTTTGTTAGCTATATTGCAATAAATAACATAATATTTTTTAAAATAAACCAACAAGAAAGTGAAGGCAGTATGAATGTTTTAACGGAAAAGATAGATGAACTTAGAACGTTGCTTGAAGTGAATCAATCTAGGGTAGAAAAAAGGATATTTGACTTAAAGAGAAATCTGCACACTCAATGTGAGCAAGGTGATGGTAGTTTAAGGCACAAGAACCTTGCAAAGTTGCTGCTACTTGTGATTAAGATGAAGAATTCGTTATTGCGAGAAGTGAAGTTTGATAATCATATAAATTCAATAAAGCCTTTGATATCAGAGCTTGACGATCCAGAAATAGAAAATGCAGTAAATGAATTGGAAAATTTGAAAGAGGTAGATACTTTACGCGGGTTGAAATTGTCTTTTGAGAAGAACATGACTGTTATTAACTACAATAAAAGTAACTTGTTTAAAAAAATCATTTCAAATTGGATAAAGATAGATGATCGTAGTGATCCACTCAGGTTAAAGCTTGCGGAAATTGAAGAATTAATAAGCGATAATGATTGGCAGAGCATAGCCACCGCAATAAGTGACTTAACATACCCAGAATTCAAACCATGGCTTAATAAATTGAATGATTTTATTGTAGCTTTCAAGAATACTTCAATAATATATCGTCACTTATTACAATACATCTCATGATTTATTTTATAATTTTTGCTTTTTCGTTTTTATTTGGCATATGGATCAAGGTAAGTGGTGAAGTAATAAAATTGGAATTAGGCAATTACACTATAAGTATTGATCTATATTTCGTTATTCTTGCTTGCGTAGTCTTATTATTTTTATTGATTGCAGTTGCACGTTTTTGTTCTTCTATTTCATCAACATTTGCTAACATAAAAAATAGAAGAAGAAGTAGGGAAGAATTGCTTCTCTTTGAAGCTTTCTTTAGCTTAGACTTAGGTAATATAGAGAACACCAATAAGCTAATTAAAAATCTAAATGAAGAAAGTGGTAAATTATCTTTAGTAAAGCTCTTTAATTCAGGTAAAACGGGAAATTACAGCTTTTTCAGCCATAATTTAACGAGTATTGCAAGTAAAAATCGCAACTTAGCTCTACTTCTGATCAATAAACTGATTATTCACCTAAAGCAAGAAAGGTTAGTCTTTCAAAAATTTATAGAATATTGCTCTAGTTCAATTAATGATAAAATTTTGTCTATTCCCTTTCAAATAGAGCATTGTATATTGCAAGAAGATTGGATAAATGCAATTTCAAAGTTAAAGGAAGCTATCAAATTCAATATTTTTCTTCCCTTTGATCGTAAAAAGATGTTAGCGGTTTTTTATTGCGCTTTAGCAAAGCAATACGAAAGTAAAGGAAGTTTTTACAAAGCTATAGATTATTTAGCTAAAGCACAAAGTTATTATGCAACTTTTCAGCCCATCAATTATTTAAAGGCAGAATTATATATCAAGCTTGAAAAAATCAAAAAAGCTTCCACAGTATTAGAGGAAGAGTATAGAGTAAATCCTACTCCTCAATCAGCTAGAATGTATATCAAGTTAAATAATAAAGGCGCTGAAAGACTATATAACTTACGCCCTGATTATTATTTTAGTTATTGCTTGCTTGCTTTGTCTTCAATTAGCTTGGGGAAATATGATCTTGCAAGTCAGCATTTAGATATTGCTATGAAAAAAGCTAATTACATATCAATCTACCTTGTTATGGTACAGCTCAAGATTATGTTGCAAGAGTATGATCAAGCAATTTATTGGTTAAACAGGATGGACTCAGAAGCTGTGCCTGATCCAGGTTGGAAATGTGCTGATTGTAATAAAGAGCTAAAGCAATGGGATTATAAGTGCTCAAGTTGTAATAGTCTTAATTGTATTTACCTTATATTATAAGACTCCATAAGGTGTGATACTTTTACATCGAGATTGCTTTAATATATCTCAAAACAGTAAATCTGTGAGTTTCTTAGTTAGGTTTGACTCCAATGTCAAAAAAACTTGTTTTTAGACATTACCAGTTATATATTTTAATAAATTAGAATTATATACAAAATGAAGAGCTTAAAGGAATTATCCTTAAGAATTAAAAATATTAAGTCTGTGCAGAAAACCACGAAAATAATGCAAATGGTTTCTGCAGCAAAATTATTACAAAGCCAAAAGAAATTATCAAATTCAAAATTGCATATATCTAAGCTGCATAGCATTATTTCTTCACTAGCGCTATCAGCGGATCAAGAGTTACTAGCAAGAATTCTAAATATCAATAATGAAGATTCTTTCCTAGTATTTATTATTGCATCTGATCGTGGTTTATGTGGCAGCTTTAACTCCTCTGTTGTTAAATTCAGTCAGGAGCATATAAACAAATTAATTGCAAATGATAAGAAAGTAGACATTGTTTTTTTTGGCAAGAAAGCTTTTGAGGTAGGTAAAAATAGATTTAATTCTAAAAATATCTTGAAGGTTGAAAATAGTAAGGGAATCACACTAAAGCATGTGGAAGCTTTGGTTAGTGATATAGATCTAAGTAAATACAATAAAGTTAAAGTTTTTTATAGTAAATTCTATAATACCTTCATGCAAAAGCCAATATTAGAAACAATAAAACCATGGAGTAAAGACTCATTATTAATTGATAATTCTGTAGTTAGTTCTCTAACAGATTACAGCTATGAGTATGAACCACAAAATATTGAGTTTATTTTAAAATCTTTGACTCAAGATTATGTTATAGCTGCTCTTTATTCTGCTTTACTTGAAAGTGCAGCAAGTGAAAATAGTGCTAGGATGGTTGCTATGGAATCAGCAAATAGAAATACAAAAGAAATGCTAAATAAATTAGCGTTACTTTATAATCGCTCTCGTCAAGCAGCAATTACAACTGATTTGATTGAAGTTATAAGTGGTGCAGAATCTTTCTGAGGAATAAAAAATGAGTATATTAAATATTGCAGCGGATATCACTAAACTAATAAAAAAGCAGAATCAAGACGCAGAAGTTACAATATATGAAACTAATAAGACCTCGATTTCTCAGCTTCTATCAAAAATTGAACAAATATCACAATCTAGAAACTGTACTGTCGGAATTAGAGCTATAGCAGGTAAGAACAAAGCTGCGTATATTTCCACAAATGATTTGAATAATCTTAGTAGTGCAGTGAGCCAAGTGGTGGAAATGGCAAAGAATGCCCAGGAAGATCCTTATATTAGTTTTGCTGTAGATGGCAGTAATTATATCTCTTCTGCAGATTTAAATATCTCAGATAATAATGTTGTAACAATTGATAAATTAAAAGAAATTACTGAAGCTACAGAAAATTCAGCTCTTGCACATAAAAATATTATTAATTCCGAAGGAGCTTCATCTTCACATACTTCAGTAAATACAGTATTATCAACCGTTTCTGGTTTTGTTGGTTCATTTAGTAAGTCAACTTTTGTTAATCAGGTTTCTGTTGTTGCTGGAGAAAAGAGTGAAATGAAAATAGGCTACGATTACGATGTAGCATGCAACTTCAGTGATTTAAAAACACCGGAGTTAGTAGGGAAAGAAGCAGCAAAAAGAGCAATAGATCAATTGGGTTCATGTACAATCAGGACAGGCAAATTTCCGGTTGTTTTTGAAAAAAGAGCAGCAAAAGAGCTAGTAAAGAGCTTTGCTTCTGCCATAAATGGTAGCAATATTGTAAATAATAGCTCTTTTTTGAGAAATAGTTTAAATAATCAAATTTTTAATACTGAGATTAGCATTATTGATGACCCATTGTTACCAAGGGGTATAACATCAAGACCGTTTGACGGAGAAGGAATAATGAGCAGAAGAAATGAATTTGTAAAAAATGGAGTACTGCAAAACTGGATTTTAGATCTATATTCGGCTAGGAAATTAAACTTGGAAACGACCGCAAATGCAACTCGTGCAAGTAATGCTGCAATTATTCCTTCAGCTAGTAATTTCTATTTCAAAAATGGTAATAGATCGTTTAAGGAATTAATTGAGGAAGTAAAAGAAGGAATATATGTAACTGATTTATTTGGTTTTGGTGTTAATTTAATCAATGGCGATTATAGTCAAGGTGCATGCGGATTTTTTATAGAAAATGGTAAAATAACGTATCCAATACACGAGATTACTGTTGCCGACAATTTGAAAAATATGTTTAGCAATTTAGTTGTTGCAAATGACCTAACTTTCTGTGGGCAGTTTAATTCACCAACGATTAAAGTTAGCGAAATGACAGTAGCAGGTTCACTTAGTGATTAAAAATTTTAGTTGCATTAAGTACAATAATTGTGTACTATTACTATGTAATGTTAAGAATAGACTATGGAGTATAGAAGTTTAGTTGCAGTAACTAAGCTTAAAGCATTCTAAATCGTAATTTCAAAGTTTTTCATCACATTAATAATATTAGTTAGTAGTTTAGGAGTTATCCATATGGAATTTGGTAATATAAAATGGTTTAATGTTGAAAAAGGCTATGGTTTCATCAAGCCAGAAGGTAAAGGTGAGGACGTTTTTTTACATGTTAGTACATTAGAACGTTCAGGAATAAGACCTGATGCACTTCGAGGAGAGGATAAAAAGAGAGGAATGAAAGGGGAAAGAGTAAGTTATGAGCTTAAAGAAGAGCGTGGTAGGAACGGAGAAGATAAAAAGTCTGCAATAAATTTAAGATTGGAAGATTAGTCTATCGTGAAGCTTTTTAATAGGGTAATGTATTGTGAGTAATTTTCATGAAATGGGGCTTCCAACTTTGCTTAGGCAAGCTCTAAGTAAAAATAATCTTTGTGTTCCAACCCCGATTCAAGTGCAAGCGATTCCTCTAGCTCTTCAGGGCAAAGATATTCTTGGGTCTGCTCAAACGGGAACTGGAAAAACCTTAGCGTTTGCTATTCCACTGGTTGCTAAATTGATGAATGAGCCAAGCATTGGTTCAGCTTTAGTCATCGTGCCAACCAGAGAGCTTGCTCATCAAGTAACAAGTGAGATAAGAAAACTCTTATCTCAAAGTTCTTTACTAAGAGTTGCTTTGTTGATCGGAGGCGAGCCTATTTTTAAGCAGCTAAATCAGCTTCAGAAAAAACCACAAATTATAATAGGTACTCCTGGTCGTATTATAGACCATATTGAGCGTAAAACTTTAGTTACTCGGAATGTTGATATTCTTGTGCTTGATGAGACGGATCGTATGTTTGATATGGGCTTTGGAATTCAGATTGAAGAAATTATGAAGCATTTGCCTAAAATAAGGCAAACTCTTATGTTTTCTGCAACTCTTCCTGGAGAAATAGTAAAACTTACTGAAAAATATCTTAATCAACCAGAGCGTGTTTCTGTTGATTGCCAGGCTACAACTTCTGTAAAAATTAAACAAGAAGTTGTTTATGCATCAGAATCAGAAAAATATGGCAAGCTTGTTACACAATTATGTCAACGCAAAGGATCGATCATTATTTTTGTCAAAACAAAGCGAGGAGCGGATCAGCTAGCTGACAAATTGCACAAAGATGACTATAGCGCTTTGGCAATTCATGGTGATTTAAGGCAGCACAAGCGTGAAAGAGTCATTGATTCTTTTCGTCGTGGCCGCAATCAAATCATGGTTGCAACAGATGTTGCTTCTCGCGGCCTTGATATTCCGCACATTCAACATGTTATCAATTATGATGTACCACAATCGCAAGCTGATTATGTTCATCGTATAGGTAGAACTGCACGTGCGGGAGCTGAAGGATTTGCATTATCTTTTGTTACACCTCAAGATAAGAGAAGACTGCCTGCACTAGCAGATAAAGAAGGAGAGCCAAATTTTGATTGTAGTATGCAATCTCAAAAACGTAACAGCAAAAAGATCTTTAAAAGGCCAAGTACGTTAAAGGCTAAATACGGTAGAAAAAAGATCAATGTATTTAAGAAGAAAAGCAGAGTACTAGAAAAAGCGTATTAATGTACTTAACTATTCTTCTATTCTTTAAAAGCTCCAGTAAACTTGCTGCAAAGTGAAGTGATTGGAGGATGGTAGAAAGAATATATAGCTAGCCCAAATTAGATTTACCTACAATTTGATAATCTTAATTCTTCTGCTTATAACGTTTTGAGATTATCACAACGGTATAATGTTAGGCTGTGTGGACTATAATCTGTAGCTTAATTCAATTTGGCTACAACGAGCTGCTAGATTTCAGTTTTTTTAATAATTGTGTGCTACTAATTATATATAAATTTACACTTTTAAAGAGAATAGATGATTTCTAAAAATTTAGAGGCAAGTTTAAATAGAGCGTTACAGATTGCTTCTGATTGTAAGCTTAAATATGCAAAAGTGGAACATTTGTTGCTAGCATTAACCAAAGATGTGGATGTAAATTATGTTTTATCAAGATGTAACATCAGAGCTGGTGAAATCATAAATATAGATAATATTATATTAAGGAATGATCGTGGTAATAATACAAAAGGTTTTTTACAAGACAACTCCGAATTAACTGTCAATAAAGTTGAGCCTGATGTGCTATTTCAACGCATAATACATAAAGCCATGATACGAGCTCATCGTCTGGGAAGAAAAGAAATAAATGGAGCAAGTATTCTATTAGAGATTCTGTCTGAGCAAGATTTATACATTGAAGAGCTATTACGCAAACAGAATGCAAAGGATTCTAATTTGATTGATAATATATCTAATATAAGATATTCAGATGATGTAGAAGAATACATAGCTAATCGCAAGATAAAACTTGATAAAAATAACGATATCTCTACTGTAGCAAATAAAGGTGAATTATTAAAAGATGAAGAAGTTCTACAAAATTATTGTAGAAATTTAAATGATTATGCAAGAAGCAAAAAAATAGATTATGTCATTGGTCGTGATTATGAATTAAATCGCACTATAGAAATCTTGCTAAGACGCAGAAAAAATAACCCTTTATATGTCGGAGAACCAGGTGTTGGTAAAACAACAATAGTTGAAGGCTTGGTATTGAAAATTATTGAAGGTAGTGTTCCGAGTGCACTGAGATCCAGCATAATTTATGCTTTGGATTTAGGATCACTTCTTGCAGGAACACGCTATAGAGGTGACTTCGAAGAGAGAATAAAATCTATAATAAAAGTAATTGAGGCAAAACCTGGCGCTATTCTTTTCATTGATGAAATACACACTATTATTGGAGCAGGTTCAACAAGTGGCAGCTTTCTTGATGCTGGCAATCTGCTCAAACCTGCACTTGCAAGAGGTACATTGCGTTGTATAGGTGCAACTACATACAGAGAATACAGCAATAGTTTTGAAAAGGATAAAGCATTAGCAAGGAGGTTTCAAAAAATTAATGTAAAAGAGTCTTCTATTAATGATACAGTAAAGATACTAGATGGTATAAAGCATTACTATGAAAGGTATCATGGAGTATATTACACGAAACATGCCATTAAATCTGCAGCTGAACTTTCACACAAGTATATTACTGGGCGAATATTACCTGATAAAGCAGTTGATGTTATAGATGAAGCAGGGGCGTATTGTAAGTTACAAAAAAACAGGCGAAAAATTATAAACAGTAGAGATATTAAGAATACTATCACTAGGATTACAAACGTACCTTGCGAGCTTGATGATGTGCAAAGAGTAAAATCTTTGAAAGAAAATCTCAAGAAAGCCATTTTTGGTCAAGAGCAAGCGATAGAGTCTCTTGTTAATTCTATTAAAATTGCTAAATCTGGTCTGAGAAGTTACAGTAAACCCTTGGCAAATTATCTTTTTGCAGGACCAACTGGCGTAGGTAAGACTGAGCTTGCAAAGAAATTAGCACAGAATATGGGTATGAACCTTATACGATTTGATATGTCCGAGTATATGGAACCTCACACAATATCTAGAATGATTGGTTCCCCTCCTGGATATGTGGGTTACGACCAAGGTGGATTGCTTACAGAATCTGTATCTAACAATCAATATAGTGTGGTACTTCTTGATGAAATTGAGAAAGCTCATAGTGATATTTACAATATATTACTACAAGTCATGGATTATGGTTATGTTACAGATACTTACGGGCGTAAAGTTAATTTTTCCAATACAATTTTAATTATGACAACCAATGCAGGTGCATTTGAGCGTAGCAAAAGTTCTATTGGCTTTGGGTATAAGGACTTTAATATTGGTGATAGCGAAAAAGCAGTAGAACGGATTTTTAGCCCTGAATTTCGTAATCGCTTGGATGCAGTCATTTCTTTTTCTGACCTCAATTTAGATGTCATTTTGCACATTGTGGATAAATTTATTCAGGAATTAAAAAAACAACTTGTGCAAAAGGGTATAAGCTGCTCAGTGGAAGAAGAAGTAAAGTCTTATCTTGCGCAAACAGGTTATAGCAAAGAAATGGGAGCACGCCCAATAGAGAGGCTGATTGAAAAAGAGATAAAAAGTCATTTGGCTGAAGAAATACTAAATCGTCGATTAATTAAAGGAAAGAAATTAAGGATTTATATTGGTAAACACGGAATTGCTTTTGATATAGTTTAAATTCTTGCTTGAGTATTAAATTTGTAGTATAGTCACTATTTTTTAATGAGGCTATAGTGGCAAGTTTAACCAGAAATCAATATTACAGTAATCAAGATTTACAGAACTTATTTTCAAGGCTGGGAATAAAAGCAGAAGAAGTAATAAGCCAGGAGTTTGATGATGTACTTAAGTTAGTTGAGCGGCACTTTAGAAGAGCTTCATTAAAATGTCACCCTGATAAAGTAGTAGGAGAGAAAGAGAAAAAAATAGCTGAAGAAAAGTTTAAAAAACTTAGTGCAGATAAAGATAAGCTAGAGAAATATCTTAACGACTTAAAAGCAGCTGGCATATCTATAACATTACAGCGAGAAGTGCAGGAAAAACAAAGGAGAATCAATGAGATTCTATTGCGTAGAGAGAAAGCTGTGAATAGAGCATGTTTATTTTTTATATTAGCAAATGTGGTACTTGGTCCGTCGCCTCAAGTCAAATATTGCTTATCACAACTTGCTAACAGTGGCAAAGTGCAAAATATTGCTTATAAATTTTATGCATTCAGCATCGGAGTTTGGCCATGGTTATTTATTATATCCTTTTGTAGTATTATCTATGCAGCAAGTAAACAAAGAGGCTCACAAGAAGGAAATATGGATAGATTCAACCGAAGGTTTAATTTACTTATTGCTGCTGGTAATTATGTGATATGTATTGCAGTAGCGTTTGCTGTGTGCAGTTTAGCATCGGAAATTGCACAAAATGGCTGGCCTGTTCAATATGGAACAATGCTGATAGTTAATTTGGCATTGGATTTATTATTGATTGCTTTACTTAGAACTTTTACGAAAGCTTCTGAATTATATAGTGAGCACTGCATCCAGCGTTTATACGAAGAAGATGCAGAATTTAGCTACAAGGAAAAGTTTGCATGGTATGACTATAAATTAGTGCTTATGCCGCTCATTCTTCCTATTGTTAAAATGTATTTTGAAGATTTAATTCAAGAAAAACCACAACAGCACACCACCGATCCTAAAGTTACACCTTTAAATATAGGTGTAGGAGCAAGAGTATAAAAAGGTCTTTGCTTCAACTATAGTTTTTGCTACACTTTAAGTAAATTTGAAGATATTAATGAGTGAAGAAGTAAAAAAAATCCTAAGTTATTACGAAAGTGAAAATCCTGGAGTAAAAGCAAATCTTGCTCGTATTCTTATGCATGGAAAACTTAGTGGAATTGGCAAGTTAGTAATTCTTCCTGTAGATCAAGGATTTGAGCATGGGCCAATAAAAAGTTTTGAAGTTAATCCTGATGCTTACGATCCGCATTATCATTTTCAGCTTGCAGTTGATTCGGGAGTAAGCGCATATGCTGCTCCGCTTGGTATGATCGAAGCTGGTGCTTCAACTTATGCTGGAATGCTACCACTTATTTTGAAGCTTAATAGTGCTAACTCCTTGCACTCGAAAAACTTAACTTCTGATCAAGCAATAACTGCTTCTGTAAAAGATGCGCTGCGTTTGGGTTGCGTAGCTGTTGGGTTTACTATATATCCTGGTTCTGCTAAGTGCTTCGATATGATGGAAGAAGCTCGCGAAATTATAGCTGAGGCTAAGTCTTGCGGCCTTGCCGTAGTGCTATGGTCTTATCCACGCGGTGAAGGAATTTCCAAAGAAGGCGAAACAGCGGTTGATGTTATTGCCTATGCTGCGCACATAGCAGCTTTACTTGGCGCTAATATAATCAAAGTAAAACTTCCAATTAACTATTTGGAAAGGGAGAAAATAGAAACAGAAAATATTGAGTCATTATCTAAAAGAATTGAATATGTTAAAAGATCTTGTTTTGCAGGGAAAAGAATAGTAGTTTTTTCTGGTGGCGAGTCGAAATCAGTGAATGACATATGCAATGAAGCGAAAGAAATTAAGCAAGGCGGTGGTAATGGTTCAATTATCGGGCGTAACACTTTTCAAAGAAAAAGAGAGGATGCTTTATCTATGCTAAAAGATATAATGGATATCTATGCATAAAAAACGGCTGGGTGGCAGAATGGCTTATGCGGAGGACTGCAAATCCTTTTATACCGGTTCAATTCCGGTCCCGGCCTCTTACTCCAATTAGATCGTTTTTTCTTCTGAAATTTTAACAAGAAGTGTGGCTTTTAATGAAATATTTAAAAAAATAAGATACTATATTCAAAATATAAGCAGTAAAATGCCAAAGAGATTAACAGAAGTTTTATTATTGATTGGTTTGCCCTTCTTGCTTACCAGTTGCACTTTTCACTATTTATTAAAGAGCTCGTATACTCATCTTGCACCAGAAAAGTACCCTTCATCCAACAAACAGCCGGTTTACGTCGGTACAGCTTACAGTGCACAGACTATATATAATGCGTTATTTAATGACTTTCTGTTAATAGGTAAGTCATCATTCACAGCCAAACATGGGCGTGCTAGTCAATATGTTAACTATGGAAGAGAAGTTGGAGCAGATGTGATAATCGTATCATTTCAAAATATGCAAAAGGATAAAGAGCATTTTAGCATCACAGAAAAACTATTATGGGACACAAGCTTAACAACATTTCATACAAGGACCATTATAAACTTTGATCAGGACGTACTCTTTCTAAAAAAGGTAGGTGATGCAAAAGCTCCATGGGAATATGTCAAAGGAGTATAATGCACCCCATAAACTAGACCAAAAAAAAATGGTTGATCCGAGTAGGAAGGTAAAGGGGTAAAAGTATGGCAACAAAAAAATATGAACCAGAGTTAAAAGCAAAGATAGCTTTGGAAGCAATAAAAAATCAAAAAAGCACAGCTGAGATATGTAGTGAATATAAAATACCATCAACAAATCTATATGATTGGCGTGATAGAGTATTGGCAAGGTTAAAAGACCTATTTGTTGAAGAAAGTGAAAGTGCGAGAAAACAAAGAATCTTAGCGCAAGAAATAGAAAGTTTACATAAAGTAATAGGAGAATTGACAGTGGAAAATAGCTATTTGAAAAAAAAATTACTGAAATAAGCAAAAAAGATAGAGTAAGGTTTATAGAAAAAGATTCTGATCTGTCAATTAGGAAACAGGCTGATTTATTGGGGATTTGCAGATCTAGCCTATATTATAGGCCTATAATTAATAACGAAAGTGAAGTAGCAAATTTGATTCAAGAAGTATATTTGGCTTCTGATTGCCGTTATGGATATCGTAAAATTACTGCTGAAATCATAGCGAGTGGAGTAGTAGTCAATCACAAAAAAATCTTAAGAATTATGAAAAAAATGAAGATTAGTGGGCTGTATTGTAGAAAAAGATGTAATACAAGTATTAAAGAAAAAAAGCATAAAATATATCCTTATTTACTCAAAGATTTGATTATTTGTAGAGTTAATCAGGTATGGGCTACTGATATAACATATATTATGGTAGAAGGTAAGTTTATCTATTTTGTGGCAATAATGGACTTGTATAGTCGCTATATTATTGCTCATTCATTATCACCATATCTCGATGCTGGATTTTGCCTTTATACTCTCAAAGAAGCTCTAAAACAAGGTAAACCTGAGATTTTTAATAGTGATCAGGGGGTGCAGTTTACTAGCTACAACTTTATTATGGAATTAGAGCGTGCTAATATTAAAATCAGTATGGACCATAAAGGACGTTGCTTCGACAATATATTTGTTGAGCGCTTATGGAGAACTTTAAAGCAAGAAGCTATATATTATTATAGACCAAATAGTATCAGAGATTTAAATCTTATAATAAATGATTTTGTTGCTTGGTATAACTATAGAAGGCGACATCAGACTCTACATTATAAAGTTCCTGCTGATCTTTATTATCATAAACAGTAAATGAATATATTGATAAATACTTTAAATGTGTGTCGACGTATTTATCAACATATTCATTTTAAAAATCGGATCACTTTGAAAAAAATGGTCTAGACAAATGGGTGCATTATAGCCGTCCACTTCCGCCTAACAAGTATAGTGCGGCTTGGCTACAATATAAATTAGCCATATTAGACCGCGGAGAGAACAATGGAAGCATGCTACTTTTAACTTATGTAAAATCATTAAGACTATAGAGGAAAAGAATGATACCTTAGTTTTTATAAGCTTAATGAATATGTGGATAAATACTTTAAGTTTGTGTGGACGTATTTATCCACATATTCATTGGCTACATAGTTTAAAAGAGATTAATTGGAAATTAGTGTTGATGTTTTTATTGCCAATAAAACCTCTTTTGATTGAATAAGATAATACAATAATAAATAAAAGGTTGTATTAGAGCTGAATTTTACATCAAAAAATATTTTTCATGATACAAAAAATTATTGTTGACTTTTATGCAATTAGAGAACTTATTCACAATATTCATTGACCCATTTCAGTTACTGCTGTGTAAATTTTAAATATGCAAATTAATTGCTTCTTTAAGCCTGGCATTGGCAATAACTATAATTTTACGCATTAGAGCTGTTATAGCTACCATCTTCTTCTTGCCACTTTCAACAAGCTTAGAATAAAAGGCACCAAGTGCAGATTTGGACTTTGCAGCAGCCATTGCAGCCGTAAAAAGCTTTCTACGGACATTACTTCTACCACCCGTTATTCTTCTGTAGCCAATAGTTTTTCCACTTTCTTTTGGATGCGGTGCAACTCCAGCGAGACTTGCAACCTCTTTTTTGTTTAAATGGCCAAGCTCTGGCATCAGACACACAAAGTCTTGAGATAATTTTATACCTATTCCTGGTACTGTTCTTATGATTTTTTGGCGCTTTTGTAACTCTGGATTTCCATCAATAATTTTTTGTATAGAATCGTTGAGTTCATTTATCTGATTGTTAAAAAAGTCAACAGCCTTTTGGCAACTTTCTTTTATATAGTCGTTTTCAGGTGCTGCTAATCTACATTTCTCTTGAACTCTCATTTGCGTAATGTCATCACGACGTTGGCAAAGTGCGACTAAGGTTCTCTAATTGCGTACAAGTCAACAATAATTTTCACATAGATCAAAATAGCATATTTCCTCCATAATCCTTGATATAAATTAAAAATAGCATGCTTCCATGGTTCTCTCCGCGGTCTGATATGGCTAGTTTAATTTTAGCCAAGCCGCACTATACTTGTTAGGGCGGAAGTGGATGGCAACATGTTGTTTACGAAGTCTACGCTTCAACCATAGCTCTTGCTTATCCCTTCCATCGGCATTACTATCTTTACTTTCAATAAAATTATTGTCCTATACTCCTTTAGTGTTTATTGATAATAAAATTCTGTTTTATCAACCAACATTCTATGCATAATTACAGCTAGTTTTCTTGCTAATGCAACTACTGCTTTCTTTACACCCTTCTTTTTTGCAAGCTTTATTCCCCAGCTTTTTAATTTGAATTTTTTCTTGCTAACTGTCA
Organism: Wolbachia endosymbiont (group B) of Eucosma cana; assembly: GCF_947250645.1. NCBI lineage: Bacteria > Pseudomonadati > Pseudomonadota > Alphaproteobacteria > Rickettsiales > Anaplasmataceae > Wolbachia > Wolbachia endosymbiont (group B) of Eucosma cana. The sequence goes on along the minus strand of NZ_OX366334.1, from coordinate 1,093,590 downwards.
GTATTGTATGCGCAGCTTCATACAACATATTTCTACATTCTACCGGTCCCATCTTTGATATGCTACCATGACGATTAACTTCTCCAGAAGCGTACTGTCTTGGCGTCAATCCCATATAGGCTCCGACTGTATCAGATGTTTCAAACCTATGTGGATTATCAATTGTAGCCTTATACGTCATTGCTACTATAATACCAACTCCTGGTACAGTAGTTAATAATTTGCAATCTTCGTCTTTCTTGCCTTTCTCTGATAATATTTTATCAAGCTTTTTTATTGATTCTTCTATTATTTCCAAACTACAAACTAATGCTTCAATTGAATCCTTACTGACTTTATCTAGATCTTTTATTGCTTCTTGCACTTTTAAAGAAAAGATTACAATCTTTGACTTCTTGCCAAGCTTTATTCCGTATATCTTCAATAGCCTATAATGCACCCATTTGTCTAGACCATTTTTTTCAAAGTGATCCGATTTTTAAAATGAATATGTTGATAAATACGTCGACACACATTTAAAGTATTTATCAATATATTCATTTACTGTTTATGATAATAAAGATCAGCAGGAACTTTATAATGTAGAGTCTGATGTCGCCTTCTATAGTTATACCAAGCAACAAAATCATTTATTATAAGATTTAAATCTCTGATACTATTTGGTCTATAATAATATATAGCTTCTTGCTTTAAAGTTCTCCATAAGCGCTCAACAAATATATTGTCGAAGCAACGTCCTTTATGGTCCATACTGATTTTAATATTAGCACGCTCTAATTCCATAATAAAGTTGTAGCTAGTAAACTGCACCCCCTGATCACTATTAAAAATCTCAGGTTTACCTTGTTTTAGAGCTTCTTTGAGAGTATAAAGGCAAAATCCAGCATCGAGATATGGTGATAATGAATGAGCAATAATATAGCGACTATACAAGTCCATTATTGCCACAAAATAGATAAACTTACCTTCTACCATAATATATGTTATATCAGTAGCCCATACCTGATTAACTCTACAAATAATCAAATCTTTGAGTAAATAAGGATATATTTTATGCTTTTTTTCTTTAATACTTGTATTACATCTTTTTCTACAATACAGCCCACTAATCTTCATTTTTTTCATAATTCTTAAGATTTTTTTGTGATTGACTACTACTCCACTCGCTATGATTTCAGCAGTAATTTTACGATATCCATAACGGCAATCAGAAGCCAAATATACTTCTTGAATCAAATTTGCTACTTCACTTTCGTTATTAATTATAGGCCTATAATATAGGCTAGATCTGCAAATCCCCAATAAATCAGCCTGTTTCCTAATTGACAGATCAGAATCTTTTTCTATAAACCTTACTCTATCTTTTTTGCTTATTTCAGTAATTTTTTTTTCAAATAGCTATTTTCCACTGTCAATTCTCCTATTACTTTATGTAAACTTTCTATTTCTTGCGCTAAGATTCTTTGTTTTCTCGCACTTTCACTTTCTTCAACAAATAGGTCTTTTAACCTTGCCAATACTCTATCACGCCAATCATATAGATTTGTTGATGGTATTTTATATTCACTACATATCTCAGCTGTGCTTTTTTGATTTTTTATTGCTTCCAAAGCTATCTTTGCTTTTAACTCTGGTTCATATTTTTTTGTTGCCATACTTTTACCCCTTTACCTTCCTACTCGGATCAACCATTTTTTTTTGGTCTAGTTTATGGGGTGCATTATACTCTGCAATACATTAACTGCCTTCTACTTCCGAGCGCTACCTTAACTTGACAAGACACTCATCTGATTTTACTAATACCTCTTTATACAGCCCAGCTCTCATCATTTGTGCTATACCCCTTGCATCATTTTTATCGTTTTTATTGATTCTCGCAGACAATGCTGCTGCCATATGCCTCGCATCTACACAAATTACTGGTAATCCAAAGCTCCTTAACTCTTTGCACATCGATATTGACAATTGCCCACTTTCTATTCCTATTGCTTCATACTCTTTACTTTGACTGAGCAAATACTCAGCTATTGCCTTGCTTTCGCTCACAACAACTTCTTCTTTTACAATTTTTCCTTTCTCATCAATGATACTTACAAAAGTTTCTTTGAGTGAGACATCTAATCCGCTATAATATTTCATAAGACTACTCCTACTATAAAGGTTTAAATTATTTTTGAAGAACAGATTCATTGAACTTGTTACTTCGTGCTAAAATAATGGAGTATGTCTCTCCATCATTCAATCGCAATTACAGTATGTTGTTTGTTCCTTTGACATAGGCACAAATAGAGATAGAGTACTATAGCGTTCAAATCCATATTGGGCAAGGGTTCTTGCATCTGATTGATCAGACTTTGCTAAAGTTCCATGAGATAAGGTAAAACTTTTTACTTTGCGAGTATTAGCTCGATGTATAGCAACATTCTTACCAACAAGAAAATGTGCTAAGCCAAGCTCATATTTTCCTGTATTTTCCAAAGTTACAAAAGCATTAGGTAGAATATTTGAAAATTCTTGAAACAATTGTTGCCAACCAGCAGAATTATTATCAAACTTGATAGTGTTCTTTTGGTTGTGCACTGCAGCAACATTTTTAAATTTTCCGATGTCAATGCCAATAAAATTTTGATAAGATGTAATCATAATAATCTCCGATAGTTCAATTAATTTAAGGTTGTAAACGGGTGCATAAATATGTCCCATGCAACTATTCAAACGTATCGAGAGATAGGGCTGGTGTACCTTGATAAAAACGGTTGTAGAACACCAACACGGAGACGGTAGCACATGCCCATAATAGCCCTATTCCTATAGTGAGTAGGGTTATCTTTCTCTCTTATTTATTTATATCATATGTTTAACTTACAACACAGGGGGATTTTATGTCCAGAATTCCAGATATTTGACCTTTACTTTAGCTAAAAACCAATAGGCGCCTATTGTTTAACGCTAATTAAAATAAAAATTTTTCTAATATATAGAAAAATCACTGTTTACTGAAAACGGGGCAAGAAAGCTGCTAATGTCACAGAATTTTAGGTAAACGTTGTTTGCTTAACGTGCTCTCCTTACTTCAAGAACTCTTTAATATGACTACTATTATACTTACGAAATTAACCACTCAAGGCATCCGTTCAGGGGTGTGGCAAAATAAGGTAAAAGTGAATTTACAACAATAAGGTGTCATCCCAGTGCTTGACACTGGAATCCAGCCTTTTGTAGTCTCATTGAAAGCGTTGCTTTTAATATCTATGATTAGGTTGCTTGTGAGCAATTTGGATCCCAGTGTCAAGCACTGGGATGACATTACTTTTGCTTCAATATTTACACATTAGCCATGCATCTGAACAGATACTACTTAAGTCCTTTCAAGACAGGTTCTTAGGGTCTACGGTATAATTAAGAAAAGCCCCAGTTGTCGCTAATTTTTATTTCTACTTCAAGTGATATAGAAATTTCTACTGCATTTTCCATTATATCTTTCATAAGTTTTGCTGTTTCTTGCACTCTGCTCTCTTCCACTTCTACAAGTAATTCATCATGAACCTGGAGGATTATTTTACCTGACTTTAACTGATCAAAAAGCCGAATCATCGCGCGTTTTATTATATCAGCGGCAGTTCCCTGCAGTGGTGCATTTATTGCTGCCCTTTCTGCAAATTGTCTTAGATAAGGAATTTTATTGTTGATGTCTCTTACAAAACATCTTCTACCAAACAAAGTCTCTACATAACCATGATTTCTCGCGATAGATACTGCTTTTTCCATATAGACCTTTATTTCTGGGTAACAAGAAAAATAGTAATTAATGTATTCAGCAGCCTCTTGAAAGGTAATGCCAAGTCGCTTTGCAAGGCCAAATGGACTAATGCCATATATAATGCCAAAATTAATGGTTTTTGCTTTGCGTCTTAATTGCTCATCTATTTCTTGCACTCCAAAAACTTGTCTTGCAGTGATATCATGAATATCTTGCCTGTTTGCAAAAGCTTCTTTAAATGCGGTAACATTTGCAACGTGTGCCAGGATTTTTAATTCTATTTGTGAATAGTCAGCAGAAATTATCTTGCAACCTTTTGGCACAATAAAGGCTTGCCTGATAAGACTACCTTCTTCGCTTCTGATAGGAATATTTTGTAAATTAGGATTGCTAGAGCTCAGCCTTCCAGTTGCAGTCACAGTGATTGAAAAGCTTGTATGTATCCTACCATCAAGCGGATCAACCTGTTTTATTAACGCGTCAGTATAGGTACCCTTTAATTTACTTGAATGTCGCCAACTTAAAATTTTACCTGCGATTTCTGTCCCCTCCTCTTCAAGTGCCTCTAGAACTTCAGAGTTTGTGCTATAAGACCCAGATTTTGACTTTTTCTTTTTACTTAGCTCCATTTTATTAAACAAAACATCACTTAATTGTTTTGGCGATGCAATGTTGAATTTTTCTCCTGCTAAATTATGTATATCGTTTTCAAGTACAGCAATTAGCTGCTCAAACTTATCAGACAATTCCTGTAGTTTTTGAATATTGAGCAGTATTCCATTTTGCTCCATATCAAATATTACTTTCATGAGAGGTCTATCAAAGCGCTCGTAAATCGTAAAAAGTTTTTCCTGAAATAATCTTTGTGTCAGTTTCTCATGGATCGCTATTAAAATTTTTGCCGAGAAAGTTTCTACATTTTTACTTAAATTGTGTGCAATTATGTTTGGAATGCTGTGATCATGCTTACCTGTGTCAAGGCTGTATGACATGATCATCAGGTCATCAATTGAGTCTAGCACTCTCTCTATTGTAGGAAATATTTCTCTGATCTTTCTAATATCATGTACTATTTTAAGCACCCCATTTGAAAATAAAGTTGAATTTATTATAGTAAGTGCATCTTGTAGGCAGCTTTGATCTATGTAGAAAATATTATCCTCACTACAAGATAAGGAGATTTTGTTCAATCTATTGTTTTCAAAGTGGCAATGAATTGCAATTTTACCTTCATATCTGCAATGCTCCAAAAATTTTTCTAATTCTTCACTACTATATTCTATTTTCTCTTTTGTGCTAGATCCACTATAAGAAAAGAGCTTTTCTACTTTTCCTATCAATGAATTAAATTCATATTTCTTCAAAAAGGATAACAATTTTTCCATATTTGGAGGATGGACTTCATATTTTACAATATCATGTTGAAGATCTACTTTTTTGCATAGTGACAAAAGTTCTCTTGAAATTAGTGCTTTTTCCTTATGCTCAGTAAGAATATTACGAACTCTTGTTTGCTCAATGTTATTGATGTTTTCTATAATGTTATCCAACGAATCAAATTTTTCCAGCAATTTAGCTGCAGTTTTTGGGCCTATTCCTGGAACGCCTGGAATGTTATCAGATGCATCTCCAGTTAGAGAAAATAAATCAAGAAGCTTATTTGAATTTACACCAAATTTTTCTATCACTTGTTTTTCATCTACGTATATATTTTTGATAGGATCAAATATTAGAATGTTGTAATTCAAAAGTTGAAATAAGTCTTTATCTGATGAGACTACTACTACTTTAAAGTCTTCGTGGTTGGCATATTTTGCAGCTAGTGTTGCAATTATGTCATCTGCTTCATAGCCTTCAATCTCTTCATAGCTGAAGTTAAAAGCTTCTACCGCTTCTCTCAGTATTGTAAATTGTGGAATTAGATCCTCAGGAGGCGTTACTCTGTTTGCTTTATACTCAGAATATAAACTGTGCCTGAAATTTTTTTTGCCAGAATCAAGTGCTATAGTTAAGTAGTCCGAATGGGAAATATACTTCAGAACCATATTAAGAAAACCGTACACAGCACCTACTGGAATACCAGCTGTGGTAGTCAAATGATGCAAAACGTAATAAGCTCTGAAAAGAAAACCATAACCATCAATGATTGTGAAAGTTTTTTCTTTCATTGTAGATATTTATGTGTGCCTTTGATGGTCTTTTATTTAGCTATAAAAATCAAGCTCTTGTTTCCTATAGCCAAAATAATCATAATGCTATAGTTACTATAAGAAAACATATTACGTAAGGGAATTAACTATTCTGCCACAATTTTGCTCTATCACACTTGCCATATTTAATATTCCAGCTTCATCGTAATAATTTCCAATTACTTGCAAAGCAAGTGGTAAGCCTTCATTGGAAAGTCCAACAGGAACAGAAATAGCAGGTAACCCCGCTAAGCTTGCCGGCACGGTAAACACATCATTGATGCACATAATTAGCGGGTCTGGCTTTTCATTTAAGCCAAAAGCTTCTGTTGGAGCAGATGGCACAAGTATGTAATCTATTTTTTCAAACGCTTTTATAAAATCATTTCTAATTAATGCCCTAATGCACTGTGCTTTTTCATAATACTCATTGTAATGACCTGAAGAAAGCGCATAAGCACCAATTAAAATTCTCCTTTTCACTTCTTTACCAAAACCTTCTGCTCTTGTTAGCGAATACATTTCTTCAAGGGTATCAGCATCAACCCTGAATCCGTAACGTACACCATCATAGCGAGCAAGGTTAGATGAAGTTTCAGCAGAACAAATTAGATAGTAAACCGGTATCGCATATTTAGTATGAGGCAGAGTAATGTCAACAACTTCAGCACCATTTTCTTTTAAATTGGAAGAAACTTTTTCCCAATGATGAACGATTTCTTCTGAAATTCCATCCATTCTATATTCTTTTGGTATACCAATGCGCTTACCCTTGATATCACCATTTATAAGATTAGAGAATTTAGGCACTGGCCTTTTGCTCGATGTTGAATCTTTTTCATCATAGCCACAAATTGTTTCCAGTATTAACGCTGAATCAGAAACGGAACGAGTAATTACTCCTGCTTGATCAAGAGAGCTCGCAAATGCAATCATACCAAAACGCGAACACCTTCCATAAGTTGGCTTTATTCCCACTACTCCGCAATAAGCTGCTGGTTGACGTACAGACCCACCAGTATCGCTTCCTAATGCTCCAGCGCATAAAAACCCAGCAACTGATGCTGCAGATCCACCAGATGATCCACCAGGAACAACTTTTTCTCCGTCACTTTTTCTAATCCATACATTTTTAACAGGACCAAAATAGCTATTTGTGTTCGCAGAACCCATAGCAAACTCATCCATGTTAAGTTTACCAAGCATGGCTGCTCCATTTTTTAAAAGCAAGTTAGATACCGTAGATTCATAAGTCGGGATGAAATTTTCCAGCATTTTTGAGCATGCCGTTGTTTTTATTCCTTTTGTACAAAATAAATCTTTAACACCAACTGGTATGCCCATAAGTGATGAAATATTATCTTTTTGTTTCAAAAAGTATTCATCTGCTATTTTAGCAGCTTTTATCGCGATTTCTGGGGTTTTTGTTACAAATGCATTCAGTTGCTCATTTTCAACTGCATTAACATGCGTCTCTACAAGCTCAACAGCAGAAAAATCTCTCCGCCTAAGTCCATCATGCATCTCTGTAATAGTGAGCCTTCTCAATTCATTCATTAATATTCAATTTTAGCGAGGGATTAATTATAACAATAATAGGACAGAAAATCTATATATTTATGATCGAAAACGGGAATACAACCGAGATCAATTCAGATTTCTGAAATGGATTGGTTAGTAGTACGTTTTAAATAGCCGGTTTGGCACACAATGCTAAGCCATAAGGGTTTAGCGTTTCTAAAATCAAATATCAACATCATGCACGTTAAGTGCATTGTTATTTATAAAGTCACGACGTGGTTCAACTATATCACCCATTAGCACCGAGAATATGCTATCTGCTTCTTCACAATCTTTTATTTCAACTTTTAGCAGAGTTCTAGTTTCTGGATTGAGTGTAGTTTCCCAAAGCTGATCAGCATTCATTTCACCAAGGCCTTTAAATCTCTGCAGAGTTAAACCTTTTTTACCATAATCCATCACTATTTTTGCGAGTGCACTTGGAGACTTTATTTTTATTTCAGTTTCTTGCGACTGTAAAAATGAATCACCATTAAATAAGTCAATTATGTTATCAAGAGAACTCAATATATTCCGTATTTCTTTACTTTCAAGCATACTAAGCGAGAATACATATTTGTCTGCTAACCCTTGAAACAATTTAGCAATGTGAATTTCCTCATCTTTTACTTCTACTTCCCAATTATATTCACTATACATCAATTTTAAATATTTTAATATCTCATCAGCAGACAATAGAGCATTCTTTTTGCTTAAAATTAGCAATGATTCTAAGAGATCTTTTGGTATTTCCCTATCATAATTTTTGCTAATGTTTGAAATACTGAGGCACTTATTCAAAACGAAACGCAAATCTTTGCCTACACCATTTAATGTTAATCTTTTAATCGCTGAATTTACTATATACTCTTCAAAAGTTTCATCATCTTTGATATAAGTATATTTAGCATTTTTTGTAACTTTATAGAGCGGTGGCTGCGCTATGTATAAATATCCTTTTTCAATTACTTCGCGCATATGTCTAAAAAAGAAAGTTAGAATCAAAGTCCTTATATGTGAACCATCAACGTCTGCGTCTGTCATAATGATAATTTTATGATACCTAATTTTTTCAACATCGAAGTGCTCACTCCCTATTCCAGCCCCAATTGCTGTGATCAGAGAGCCAATTTCTGCAGATGAAAAAATACGATCCAGACCTGCACGTTCTACGTTTAGAATTTTCCCTCTTAGAGCAAGTACCGCCTGTGTTTTACGATTACGTCCCTGCTTTGCAGTACCACCTGCGGAGTTACCTTCTACTATAAACAATTCCGATAACTCAGGAATTTTTTCCTGACAATCAGCAAGCTTTCCAGGTAGAGTTGCGATATCAATATTATTTTTATTTTTAACTAACTCCCGTGCTTTTCTTGCGGCTTCTCTTCCTTTTGCTGATCTAATCGCCCTTTCTACTATACTTGTTGCTAACTTGGGGTCAGTTTCAAGCATTGCACTCAATTTGTCAAAAACTATGCTCTCTACAATTGTCCGCGCTTCAGAACTAACTAGTTTATCTTTTGTTTGTGAAGAAAACTTAGGATCAGGCATCTTAAGAGATAAAACACAGGTTAAGCCTTCTCTAACATCCTCTCCAGTCAAATTTACCTTTGCCTTCTTCAAAAACCCTTCGTTGGTTGCATAGCTATTGATACACCTGGTTAGTGCAGATCTAAACCCTGCCAAATGCGTACCACCATCCCGTTGTCTTATATTATTTGTGAAGCATAGCATATTTTCATAGTAAGAATCATTCCACTCCATCGATATTTCCAAACTGATGCCTAGACTTTTTACATCATCTCTAATGCTGGCGATTTTAGTAACGTTTGTCTTATTCTTGTCTAAGTACCGTACAAAATTTGCTGTACCAAAATTATCTTTAGACTCTTTATTATCGTTAAAATGAGACTTTACATGCGGCTCATTACGTAGATCATGCAAAATGATCTCAATATTTGAGTTTAAAAATGCCAATTCTCTGATGCGACTCTCAAGAGTGGAGTAACTAAAATCAATACTACTAAAAGTCCCCGTTGATGGCATAAACGTTACTCTAGTTCCTCTTTTACTTGTGTTTTCATTGACTACCTTTAAAGATTCAACAGACTCACCATCTTCAAAGCGCATAAAATGTTCTTTTTTATTGCGCCAGATGGTTAATTCCAGCCAACTCGATAACGCATTAACAACTGAAATTCCAACACCATGTAATCCTCCGGAAACCTTATAGGTATTGCTGTCAAATTTACCTCCTGCATGTAGTTGGGTCATTATTACTTCTGCTGCTGATATTCCTTCCTCTGGATGAATGTCTGTTGGAATGCCACGACCGTTGTCGGTTACAGAAACTGAACCATCTTCATTTATGCTAACTTCAATCTTACTACAATAACCAGCCAAAGATTCATCTATCGCATTGTCAACAACCTCATACACCATATGGTGCAAGCCTGATCCATCATCAGTGTCACCAATATACATACCCGGACGCTTTCTTACAGCATCAAGACCTCTTAGGATTTTTATTGCGCCAGCGTTGTAGTTACTTTCCATGGAATTGCTTTATTTATAAATATTAATTAATATTACATTTGTATGTGCTGATTAGCAACATCTTTAAGTTGAAAGAAGGATCCTTGACATGTAGATAAAACATAACATATCACCTACACGAAGTGGTTTTACATGTTATTTCAATACATAAACTTAAGTTCAAATAATCCAAAACTCTGCTTCATATTTCAAGATAAATGGCTAGAATCAAATACAATTTACCTTCTTCTTTCAATTGGACTTTCTAGCTCAACAAAGGATAAGTTGCTCATACACTCTTCTAATATTTCATTCTTTTTATCATTGTTTAATCTATTGCTGAACTCTTGACACCTTCTCTCAAGAGCTGAATGCGTAGTCATAATATACCTTACTGTTTCAGATGATAACTCTGGTAACTCGCTACGGATCCTTTCTTGTTCTTTTCCAGAGAAATTGGTGAAATTGGCTCTGGCCATTTCAGAGAATTTTTGTGTGATCGTTTCTTTTATCATTGCTCTAGCCTCTTCTCCATCGAGTGTAATAACCACTGATGGATGTAAGCCAGATAAAGACTCAAATAATTTATTGTATGTTCCACCTGCACAACTTTGACCTTGATTACCGTAAGTTGTTGCAGCGTCTACAAGACCTTTTAAAAACATATCTTTTCTGTTTTTTATGTCTTCATCATTCAAAGGAGTTCTTTGATTCTCTGTCCCTGTATTTCTATCATTGCAGGCTTTCCAACATAAAATAGCTGCTTGCTTTAGTGTTAACTTACTATGATTGTCTTTAAAATTATCTCCTGTTCTATTGATAAATCTTAAGCATTCAAGTGCATTAGATTTATCGCCTTCTGTAAATTCATTTGACTGTTTGATGTACTCTTCAATGTCGGTTGTGTTGCCTCTATTTAGCTGTACATAGAATTCATCTTTGCTTAAATTCTCTTTATACTTTTCTATGAGTCTATCAACACTCAAGTTTATACTAGCAACTGCACTTGGGTCATGAGTAGTTTGTGCCATAAAAGGAATGGCTGCTAAATCTTGAAAGAAAATAGGCCTTTCTTCCTCTGGAATTTGTTGTATTAAATCGTTAAACTGCTGTATTTCTTCAATGAGTGATTTGTTTAGCAACCATAAGCACAATATAGGCAGTACCAAAAGCACACAGGAATTAATAATGTGTATAATTAAAAAAATGCTTAATGTTATTCTAATAACATTTTTTGGCCACGCTGATAATCTTTTTTCATTTTCCCTTGGTTTGAAAAAATAATTTACTAATGATAAATACAAAGAGAGCTGTACAAGAAGAAAAAATGAAGGAATCATACTTACTAATAAAACTATATTAATGAATCTTTTAATTTTATTAGTGTTGTTGTAAGCATTTTGCACTCTTTCTATTAAAGCCTGTGCTCTATTTCTATTTTGCTGTTGATTATTATTTTGACCTGCAAACATACCCTATTCTAACATTAATATATCATGCTATAGAAAGAATTTAAATAAAGCAAGAAACTTATCAACTACCTGTAAAAAGCTTTATTTTTGCTTGATAGGAGGTTCTATCTTTGTACTTTCTACATTATTGAGAGTACTGCCTGTTTTTTGTGCAGCAATTTCTTGAATACCTTTCACAACAAAATACACTACTAGTGCTAAACCAAGAGTTATAATAGTTAGCGTAACTAATGCCGCTAACTGAACTTTTATCTCTAAACTTGTTTTTGCTTTATTCTCTCTTAGGAATCGAGCCATGTCTTGATCGTTTTCCCGCATCGCAATATCTAAAGGAGTAAGCCCCTTTCCATTTTTTATATTAACGTTTGCTCCTTGCTCTAAAAGAAGCCTCGTTTTTTCTATATTACCTTCTTTTACTGTACGAAATAGACGACTTTCACCCTCTATCTTCTCAATGTCTGCTCCATATGATCTAATACCAATTCTCATTGTTGTGGAGTCAAATAGGAAACAGAGCAGAGTTGTTTAATTGTAGAAGTAGCAAGAGAGGTAAGAAATTTGCATAAAGTGCTCTCAAGCAAAGCAATAGTACTGTATATTTTATTGCGCAAAATGTTCTGTTTTATATATAACCAAAGCCTCTCAACAGGATTAAGTTCAGGTGAATATGGAGGTAGGTATATAATCTCAATGTTTTTAGGTACCTTTAAATTTTTTGACTTATGCCAACTAGCACAGTCCATAACAAGAACAGCTTCTCTTGTCCCTAGATATTGCAACATTTGCTCAAGAAATATATTCATGCAATCAGTGTTAACATTTGGTGCAAATAAGCTAAAACTCTCTCCATTTTTAGGATTAACTGCACTGTAGAGATAAAAATTATGCCTACCTAACTTTATTTTAACCCGAGTTCTAGTACCTTTTTTAAACCATCCATGCCCAACTTTCGAATGTGTGCCAAACCTTGATTCATCAAAGAAAAATAGCTCTTTTTCAGGATACTTTCCAATAACTTCATTGAGATTTTTTTTTGAATTCCTCTTGTTTACTTTTATCTTGTACGTTGTGTACTGGTCTTGGTGTAATATATGAAAATTTCATCTTTTGCATATGGCGGTGTACTGTAGATTTGCTAATATTTAAGTCGAACTTTTCCTGTATTCTTATTCTCATTTCTTTAATGGTAATATTAGGGTTTTCTTCTATCCATGCTTCAATTTGCTGTAGTTGAGCCTGATTTAATTTAGTTTTTCTTCGGCGTGATCGAGGAGCAAACAGTTTTTCTTCTCTGCCAAATTTCAAGAGTTTTATCCACGAAGTTAGTGCCTTTCTTGAAATGCAATATATTTTTGCTACAGACGTTATACTGTACTTTTTTGCTGCAATTACAGCGTTTAGTTTTTTTGAAACATATGCATTATTCCTTACTTTCTTCAGCATCTCTTTTGCTGATTTTACTACTTCTTCATCCAATAATTTTGATCTGAGTGCCATTTATACCTAAACTATTTCACTTATTTCATTATGGCTTTTCTTCCATTATTGTCTATCTGTTTCCCGTGTAACGGGAATTGGTATAAGTACTTCAATGGCCTCTTCATTTCCACTATTGAGTGCAATATCCAAGGCATCCATTCCAGCTTTATTTTTGTGGTTGATAAAATTCTTCAACCGATCTCTACCAAAGCTTTCTATATATTGTTTAATGATGAGTTCCACTACTTTTCCAGGACAATTATTAGCAGCAGGAAAAAGTATTGTGTTGTTATTATTATCTTTTTTCGTTATGTCTGCTTTGAGTTTATTTATCAAATACTCGATAACTTCTACTCTGCTATCATCCTTTGCTTCAGTGCATTGTCTAATAGCTAAAAATAAAGCTGTCCGCCCATTATTATCAATATCTTCAATATCCTGTCCCTTATCAACTAAGGCTTGTATTACACTTTTATTCCCATATAAAGCAGCAAGGTGAAAAGGTGTATGTCCTTCAGTGCTTTCCCTTTCATTAATTAACGCACCATTGCTAGCTAGCAATTCTATAAACTCTGGCGTGTTTGCAAAAATTGCAAGGTGCATTGGTGTTAAGTCATCTTTGCCATGATTTCCAGTTTTTGCGTTAACGTTTGCTCCGTTATTTATCAGCAATTTCGCTATTTCAAACTGCTTATACCCGATAGCAACATGCAGTGGCGTACGATTACGTTCATAATTATCATTGACATTTGCACCAAACTTTATTAGCAGCTCTGTAGCTTCAATATCACCCATCCGAATTGCAGAGTATAAGGAAGGAGATTCATCTTTTTCTATTTCCCCTGTCATACGAAATTGCGAACATAATAATTCATATATTATTAAGAATTATTATTAATTTTTTATTAAAATAATATTAACAACAGTAAAAATCTTTAATTTTTATTAAAAATTTAATACCCATCAATGATTATATAAGCAAATGCTTATATAATCATTCCAAAAGTGAAGCAGTGAAAAAAAGCTTTTCATGAGAAATTATAAATGATAAATTATTAATAATGAATTATCGAGAATAAATTATGTGCTTTGGTTTGCCTAATATAAACAGAGAAGGTTATTTATTTATAGTTGTTTCCTTTATCGTAACATGTATAGCATTCTCTATATCTTGGGGAGCTGGAATTACTTGCTTATTTCCAACGTTATTATGTACCTATTTTTTTCGTGATCCAGCAAGAGCTGTACCAAACAATAAGGACTTTATATTAAGCCCTGCTGATGGTGTAATTTCAAAGATAGAAGAAGTTAGTTACTCTTTATCAGAAGAGAATGAAGAAGAAAAGAAGTTTACGCTTGTTAGCATATTTCTAAGTGTTTTGAATGTCCACGTTAATCGTATACCAATATCTGGTACGATAAAGGAAATGAGCTACAAGAAAGGCAAGTTTGTTTCTGCAATGAGTAATAGGTCCAGTAATGAAAATGAAAAGCAGATTATTGTGATTGAATATGAAAAGGGAAAAGAAATCATTGTGGAACAAATAGCTGGATTTATTGCACGCCGCATTGTTTGTAATTTGAGGACATCTCAGAGCGTAAAAGCAGGTGAAAGATTTGGAATTATAAGATTTGGTAGCAGAGTAAATATTTATATTCCTATTGGTATAGAAGTAAGAGTTTCAGAAGGACAAACTGTTATTGGCGGTGAGACAATTATAGCAGATTTTAATAAACAAGAGAAGCTTACTTTTGATGTTATATGAATAATGATGAAAGTAACAGTAAATCCTTACCTATTACCAAGTTATTTCCAAATTTTATAACTTTACTGGGTTTATGTGCTGGCCTTACTTCACTTAAATTCACATTTAATGAACAATGGGAATTTTCAGCAATTTTTATTATCATTGCAGCAATAATAGATGGAATGGACGGCAGGATAGCCAGAATTTTAAAATCAACTAGCGATTTTGGAGCACAGCTTGATTCTTTTGCAGATTTTCTAAATTTTGGTTCAGCACCTGCTTTTCTTTTATATTTTTGGAAATTAAAGGAAATTAAAGTTGTAGGATGGATTTTAGTAATGATATATGTAATCTGCATATCAATAAGACTTGCAAGATTCAATGTTTCGCTACATTTAGAGCAAGTATACTGGAAAAAATTTTTCTTTTCTGGTGTTCCAGCTCCTGTATGCGCTTTACTTGTTCTGTTTCCAATAATTATTACCTTTCAATCTCATGAAAGTGAATATTTACTTCTTATAGAGCAATTTTTTAACGTAAAGAATACAGCTTGTTACTTTTTGGCCATTTCATTTTTTTCGATAAGTCATATTCCAACTTTCTCTGCAAAATACATTTATGTCCCTAAAAGTTTATCTTATATATTTGTGTCATTTTTTGGAATATTGATCATATTTTTTATAAGTAAGCCCTGGATAACACTACCAATTTTAGGTGCAGTTTATATCTTGACTATTCCAATAAGTACCGGACTTTATATACATTACGCATATAAAACTAGTCAGCTATATAAAAAATAGTGAGCAGCATGATTATAAAAGTAACTGATCTATTAAACTCTTTTTTATATATAAAGATATTCAACATACCATTTATAATTATTTGGGTAATTGCAACTGGGGTTTTTTGTACGATTCGATTCAAATTCATTAACTTTAGGTTGTTCAAACATGGGATACAAACACTATTCAACCTAGAGAGCCATAATAATAACGGCATAATCACCCACATTCAGGCATTTGCAACGGTAATTTCAGGAACAGTTGGTCTTGGAACAATATCAGGAGTTGCAATAGCTATTACAATAGGGGGGCCAAGTGCAGTTTTTTGGATGATAATTACCGGGGTACTTGGCATGTCAATAAAATTTGCTGAAGTAGTGCTTGCATTTACTCATCGCTCTGAAAACACAACTGGTGGGGCTTTTTATTATATGGAACATGGACTTGCAAAGATTGGATTTATGAAGACTGGCAAATTCCTTGCATTTATCTACGCAGTTATGCTGCTTGTTGCAATGATTCTAGGCGGCATACCATTTCAGGCAAATCAAATTGCAGCGTTGTCAAGTAACTTATTTGAATACAACACATCTGTTATTATCTCGCTATTTGTATTAATTGTAATACTGGGAGGAATAAAGCGAATTGCTTTAGTTGCAACAGGTTTAGGGCCGATCATGATAATGTTATATATAGGCATGTGTATATATTTAATCTGTGTAAACGGAAATAATCTACTGAATGCTCTATCTATAATATTTCAAGATATCTTTAACAAATCAGCTATAGGAGGTGGAGTATTGAGTGGATTAATAGCAGGGGTAAGAAGGTCAGTGTTTGCTAATGAAGCAGGTACTGGAACAGCAGCTATAGCACATTCGATTGTAAAAGAGAAAGACCCAGTTAAAGTTGGAAGTGTTGCAATGATTGCACCATTTGTAGACACAATATTAGTCTCATTTTTGACTGGTATTGTGATAATTATCACCGATATGCATAGCACTAATACCGTAGGTGATATTACGTTAGTTAGCTCAGCATTTTCAACAGGCTTGCCTTTATTTAGCAAGCTAGCTCTCCCGCTGATAATGTTTTCCTTTGCATTTTCCACAATAATAGCTTACTATTACTACTGTGAAGTTGCCCTAGTGTACTTATTTGGTAACAAAAAAGTACTGATATTGTTTCAGTTTTTTATAGTAGGTTCAGTGTATATCAGCTGTATATCAAAAAATATAGAATTTATATCTTATTTAGGTGATAGCCTGTTTATGTGCCTTATGATTCCAAATGCTGTTGTGATATATCTACTGAGAAGGAAAGTCTTAAATACAATAGACTCTTATTACAAAAGGTATTAAACATGATTTATAGAATGCTTTATATGGTGTTATTTTGCCTACCATTTAATGATGTATACGCTGCTTCAGTTTTTCACAAAAGTTATGACACTGCATTAAATGGAATAAGCAACTTCATGAATGAAGTGTTGTTTTTCAAGATCTTTCACGTACCATTTATAATTCTTTTATTGGCCTTTGGTTATATATTTCTAACACTACGTTTTAGATTTCTCAACATAAGGATGTTTAAGCATGCGTTCGCTATTTTATGTGGAAAATATGACACAGATCATCATGATGGTCACATTACGCATTTTCAGGCATTTGTAACCGCGCTGTCAAGCACAGTAGGCCTTGGAACTGTTGCTGGTGTTGCAATCGCAATTTCAATGGGAGGGCCAGGAGCGGTACCTTGGATGATGATTACAGGTTTTTTTGGTATGTCTGCAAAGTTTGCTGAAGTAACTTTAGCATTCAGACACAGAACAGAAGGCCAGGAGCAGTTATTCAGTGGTCCCTTTCAATATATAAGAAATGGGCTAGAGAAATTTGGATTTAAGAAACTTGGTATTGTCCTAGCTGCAATATATGCAGTGTTTTTTATATTATCAGGTCTTGGTGGAAGTGTGGCATTTCAGACTAACCAAATGGTTTCAATATTATCTGGCTATTCAAATTGGATAGATGGTCATCCTTGGTTTCTCTCTTCCATAATTTCTACGTTACTTGCTCTGGTAATTATCGGTGGAATAAGGAGAATAGCTCAAGTCTCTTCTGCGCTGGTGCCTATTATGTCACTCATATATATTTTGAGTTGTTTCACGATTATTGCATTCAATATTCACAATTTTAGCAATACATTAAAAATATTGTTTTCCAGTATGATAGACTTCAATGCTGTTGGTGGTGGAGTAGTAGGAGCATTTGTCGCTGGGATTCAAAGGGCAATTTTTGCCAGTGAAGCAGGTGTTGGTTCTGCTGCAATTACTCACGCTGTAGCTAAAGATGAGGAGCCGGTTAGGACTGGTCTAGTTGCTATGATAGAACCATGCTTTGATACAATGTTAATTTGTTGTTTGACAGGAATAACAATAGTAATAACAGGCGCATACCAGACTGGCATTGGCGAGGGAATATTGATCACCCAAAAAGCATTTGAAACAGTTTCTTCTTGGTTTCCTATACTTTTAACCATCGCTGCGCCTTTGTTTGCGTTTTCCTCAGTAATTTCATTTGTATATTGTTGTGAAATGGGATGGCTGTATTTGTTTGGTGTAAAAAGTGTAGTAATATATCGTATAGCGGTGGTGGTAGTTGCATTTTTGTCAGGTTTGTCTAAAGATATAATGGCTATTGCTAATATTGGTGGGGCTTTATTCTCTTGTTTAGCACTCATCAATATGACAGCACTTATACTGTTTAGCAATCAGATTAACAATGAAGTCCAATGTTATCTAAAAAGGCTAAGGAATAACAAAATTAGCTAGATTTCTGCTATGATAGAGATATTTGTAGTCTTTGTATTATCTTACATATTAGGTTCAATACCGTTTAGCTTAATTATTGCAAAAATAAATGGTATAAATTTAAGAGAAGTAGGTTCAGGAAACATTGGCGCTACAAATGTTGCAAGGACAGGAAATAAATTTCTTGCTGCTATTGCGTTATTTCTGGATACCTCTAAAGGGTTTATCGCAGTTTATACAGCACAACAATTTTGTGATAATAACGATTTTTATATATATGTATCTGCAATTTTAGCAGTTCTAGGGCATATGTTTCCTATTTGGCTAAGGTTCAATGGAGGAAAGGGGGTTGCAACAACTTTGGGAGTTTTAGTAGCACTTAACATTTCTATAGCATTAGCATTTGTATTTGTCTGGCTAATAGTATTTTTTATCTTTCGGTACTCCTCTCTTGCTTCCTTGGCTGCTAATGCAGCAGCTGTTATAGCATCTTTCTTTTTTCAAAAGGAGTTATTCCTTATACTACTCACTGTAGCGATATTAATTTTCTTGAAGCATTACAAAAATATTGCAAATCTTCTGCAAGGCAGAGAGCATAAGTTTCTATAAGCAATGAGATGTTAAATCACTGACACTTAAACTACGAGATAAACTGCTTGATGGTATTATTTTATCTTCTTTATTTAAGATTGTAATTTTTACTCTTGTTATACTCTCTACTTCTTGAGGTATTAAAAATTCATCTTCAATGAATCTTTGCTTCACTTCTTGTATTTTTTCATAAAGTGTGGTTACATTGCGCTTATTTTGATTATAAATATCTTCAATCTCTATCTCTAGCCTGTGTGAAGCTTCTTTTTTTAACATGTTATTTATCGCTGCTTCTGTTATTGCTAGTTTTTCTTGCAGAATTTTCTTTATTTCTTCTTTATCGTCTCTGCTATTTTTACTCAGTTCCGTGTATACCCTATAACACCTTTTCTCTAGTGGTAACATTCTTAAACTATCTAACATTCTGTCTACTTGACCCTTAATAGTCTTCTTGGCTTTCAATTTTAATTCTTTTACTTCTTCTTTTATTATTTTGCTAGCTATTCTCTTAGCTTCAGTTAAAGATGAGTCCTTGAGAAAAAAATCTGTTCTAAGTAAATTTTGGTTTAAAAGCTCCAAAAAGACTTTTCCTTTGATGTTTTCGAGTTGATCGTCTAAACAATCCCCCTGTAGTTTATTTGTTATGTGCTGAGACAGCGCAAAGTGCTCTAATTTATTTAACTTTACAGAGTTAATATTTTTCATTAACGTCAGCACAATTTGTTCACTATATTGAGAAGTAAAACTCAGTAATCTTCTCATTAAAGTAATGCTTACTTCTGCAATAAAATCATCAACTATTTTTTGACTTTTATCATCTTCATAATTATTTTGGGCGTTATGCCAAGCACTAAGAATTTCTTTACTGTTTTTCTTATTTTTTAGCCTGTCTAACATAAACTTACGTGCTTCATTTTCTGCTTCTGTAAGGAGCATTTGTCTAGGTGGTGTAAATTTAATCTCTGGATCGGAATGAATACCCTCTAATGTACTTAACATTCTGTAGATAACACCAGTAAAACATGTGTTAGGAATTCGTTCTTTTCTAGAGAAAGTTTGGCTATCTAGTAAATTTGCAATCAACGCGTCTTTTTTATTTTTTACATCTTCTCTATCTCCATCATTGCAAGCTCTCAGAACTAACAGAAGAATTTGTCCACCAGTGAAGCCAGAGCTATGTTTCTCATTACCTTTGCAAAAATCTTGCAAAAACATTACTAATTTTCCCTTATTCTCATTACTAAATGGTTGGCCATCAAGCATATGTAAGTGATTTATATATTCAATAAATTCTTTAAATCCCTCATTATTAATAGTGTCTTCAGATACTTGTTCAGTATATTTATCTTTTAATTTGTCAATATTTTTAATGATATCATTATTTAATTGATGGGGCAGTAAATGCTCATAAGTACCATCAAACTTATTTGTCATACTGCGAGTATTTTCTTTTATGCCTTCTAAAAAGAAACTTATAGCAGCTTTGAGTAACGTAAATGGATTAAAATCCTTTGGCCTTAATTCACTTTGTAATAGAATTAAAACCATTGCAAGTGGTATTGTTGCAAGTAACGAAACGAGCAGAAAAGTAGTTGTAAAGGTTAGATATGTTACAGAAGCAAAAAATAAAAGGAAAGATGCTATCTTAATTTTATTTTTCTCAAAAAATATTTCCCAATATTCCTTTTTACTTATTTTTTCCTGCTTTGCAGCTTTTATGTCTTTATAAACGTAAAAAGTTTTTATTTCAGATCTAAAAAACAATGTGGCAAAAGATAAAAAGACATTGGCAGGATTAACTAAAATGCTTAAAGAAACAAAAGCTGCGAAGTAACTTGCTGTCTTTAATCTGTAAGAATCCTTTCCAGGAAATTGTATTTGGGAAATACCTATCATAGCCTACTCTCTATAATATTATGATATTGTAGTAATAACAAATAGCCTATAGATGTCAATGCTTAAGTATTTTACTGTCTACGCACTCATCGTATTCAATTTCAACTGTAGAGTGTGCAATTTCAAATCTATTTAATAGTATTTTTTTTATCTCATACAGAATATTAGTATGTTGCCCATTTTGCTTTATCTTGGCATGCATAGTAAGTATAAAATAATTATCAGATAGTGACCATGCATGTATATGATGCACATCTATCACTTCAGGTAACTTAGATACAATCTCACTTTTTATCTCCTCAGCAGATACACTCTCAGGTGTACCTTCAAGGAGTATATGGCAAGAATTCTTGAGAATTTTATATCCACTGTTTAAGATTATTACACTGACAAATACTGACAAAATAGGGTCCACTATTTGCCATCCGGTAAACATGATAATTATGGATGCAAGTATAGCAGCTACAGAACCTAAAATATCTCCGATAACATGCAATACAGCACTTTTTATGTTTATATTACTTTCGCATTTACTATGTAATATAAAAAAGACTATAATGTTAGAGATCAGGCCAAGTGTGGCAATTATTAGCATTACTTTCCATTCCACATTGACTGGACAAATGAATCTCTTTATTGATTCAATTATAATGACCGCTGCAATGAAAAATAGAGTTAAACCATTAACAAATGCTGCAATTATCTGCAATCTGTGATACCCATATGACCTCTGTAAATCAGATTTCTTAGCTGAAAATTTGTGCGCTACCCAGCTTAAAATCAAGGCAAAAAGATCAGTGAGCATATGCCCTGCATCTGATAACAGAGCAAGCGAGTGTGAAATTACTCCACCTACTATCTCCATAAGCATTGTTATTGCAACTATTATTATGGAATAAATTAAGCGCTTGGACTCTGCTATTGAGTGTTTGCCATTGTGCACTGCTGTCATATAAAATCTTTTTATGAGCAAAAAAACGTGGGTAACACTGGGCTCGAACCAGCGACCCCTTGCACGTCAAGCAAGTGCTCTACCAACTGAGCTAATTACCCATCGTAGCTTTAGTATAGTGCTTCAGTGGAATGGAAGTCAATTTGCTTTTAGACTCCTTGCTGAATGAAATTCTTTGACAAATTTCCATAAGTGTTGAAAGTATCAAAAATGGCGTGATATAAGGTGATCAACGACATGTAAGTTACCTCCTGATAGTAAGAACGTAAAAAAAGAGTCATTAAGATCTAATGTAAACTGTAATAGTGCTATCTTAAATCCGTCTAAGTTATTCCTGATTTTGTAAATAAGAAGCTGTTTATATAAATATACACTTTCATTTATGTCCAAGTTGATGTAATTTATTTGAAAATGGTAGGAAAATTTAGTATATCGTGAAAATAGCTATATTAGACTACTTTTGCCACATTTATATACGAACTAATTTACCTGACTTTGTTGCAGCAATTTGAAGCTTCTATTTTTACAACCATGTATTTATGCGGCTTGCTCTTATAAAGGTGGGTATTTCTTGCAATTTTAAGAAGGTAAATAAACAAATTTCTTGTAACGCTACAGGGTTTAGTATTTTTTATAAATCTTTACTTAATTTATTAAAATCTTGACAGTTATTATAATATTTGCTACACATTTATATTGTATTACCGTGCTTTCATAAAGATATAGTATTGGTGATGTAATGAAAAATGTTTCAAAATAGTAGAGGAATAAATGATTGATCATTATAAAGTATTAGAAGTAGAAAGAAATGCTACTCAAGACGAGATAAAAAAAGCATATCGAAAATTAGCATTTAAGTTTCATCCAGATAAATTTCCTGAAATAGGAGATCTCAATATGTTAAAAGCAAAGACACACCTTTCAGAAGCAGAAAGAGATCAACTAATTCAACTGAAAAAAAATTTTAAAGAGCGCGAGGAAAAGTTCAAAAAGATATCAGTAGCATTCGAAGTATTATCTGATCCAGCAAAAAAAAGCCGGTACGATAATGAAAAGGATCCTAGTCAACAAACTTATGATGGACACTCATCATGGGAACAACAAGAGTCAGAGAAAAGACATCAAGAAAATAAAAATCCAATAATTCCTATGTCTTTAGTAATATTTTCAATATCTACGACAATAACCTTAAGCACTAGTCTTGGAAAATCAAAAGTAGGTGAAGTTGTTGCAGCAACACTTGGAGGACTGCTATCTATGCCAGTCGTAAATAATTTAGAAAATATACTGAAGTCAAAGTCAGATGATCCTGAAGAAAGACAGAAGGCAAAGTTAACTGCAGATAATTTAAAAAAAATATTAAAGCCAATTAGTACAAAAGATATTGTATTATCAGGAGTTATTGCAGGATTATATACATCTATTCTTAACGTCATCGTTAATAAAGAATCATTCAAATCTGGCCTTATAACTGTAACTGCAGCTGCAATTGGGGGTGGAGTTGGTGCTGCATTGTCAAGAACTATTTCTACAAAATTGGAAAATGTTGACACTGAACAACCAAATATCCCAGGACAGAGCATATAGCTACTCTCTCCTTTATCGTTACCCCGGTGTTATGATACTGGGTATAATGCACCCCATAAACTAGACCAAAAAAAAATGGTTGATCCGAGTAGGAAGGTAAAGGGGTAAAAGTATGGCAACAAAAAAATATGAACCAGAGTTAAAAGCAAAGATAGCTTTGGAAGCAATAAAAAATCAAAAAAGCACAGCTGAGATATGTAGTGAATATAAAATACCATCAACAAATCTATATGATTGGCGTGATAGAGTATTGGCAAGGTTAAAAGACCTATTTGTTGAAGAAAGTGAAAGTGCGAGAAAACAAAGAATCTTAGCGCAAGAAATAGAAAGTTTACATAAAGTAATAGGAGAATTGACAGTGGAAAATAGCTATTTGAAAAAAAAATTACTGAAATAAGCAAAAAAGATAGAGTAAGGTTTATAGAAAAAGATTCTGATCTGTCAATTAGGAAACAGGCTGATTTATTGGGGATTTGCAGATCTAGCCTATATTATAGGCCTATAATTAATAACGAAAGTGAAGTAGCAAATTTGATTCAAGAAGTATATTTGGCTTCTGATTGCCGTTATGGATATCGTAAAATTACTGCTGAAATCATAGCGAGTGGAGTAGTAGTCAATCACAAAAAAATCTTAAGAATTATGAAAAAAATGAAGATTAGTGGGCTGTATTGTAGAAAAAGATGTAATACAAGTATTAAAGAAAAAAAGCATAAAATATATCCTTATTTACTCAAAGATTTGATTATTTGTAGAGTTAATCAGGTATGGGCTACTGATATAACATATATTATGGTAGAAGGTAAGTTTATCTATTTTGTGGCAATAATGGACTTGTATAGTCGCTATATTATTGCTCATTCATTATCACCATATCTCGATGCTGGATTTTGCCTTTATACTCTCAAAGAAGCTCTAAAACAAGGTAAACCTGAGATTTTTAATAGTGATCAGGGGGTGCAGTTTACTAGCTACAACTTTATTATGGAATTAGAGCGTGCTAATATTAAAATCAGTATGGACCATAAAGGACGTTGCTTCGACAATATATTTGTTGAGCGCTTATGGAGAACTTTAAAGCAAGAAGCTATATATTATTATAGACCAAATAGTATCAGAGATTTAAATCTTATAATAAATGATTTTGTTGCTTGGTATAACTATAGAAGGCGACATCAGACTCTACATTATAAAGTTCCTGCTGATCTTTATTATCATAAACAGTAAATGAATATATTGATAAATACTTTAAATGTGTGTCGACGTATTTATCAACATATTCATTTTAAAAATCGGATCACTTTGAAAAAAATGGTCTAGACAAATGGGTGCATTATAGGGGTAACACCTTTCGCTATGTAAATTAACTAAAATGTTCATACAGTTTTTACTGAAATGACATTATTCACTGCTTCCTATATAGTTTGAAGACATGCTCTTAGCAGCTGCTTGAGGTCAGCTATAGAATTTTAGCCACATTCTAAATGTTACATATTAAGTTAACTATCTATACTTTTTTATTAAGATATAAATTATACCAATATGAGAATTTACGTTTTTTTCAGATGAGTCACTTTATGCTTGATATTGTAAAGACTAATAAATTAGAGGTTATACCAATTCCCGTTACACGGGAAACAGATAGACAATAATGGAAGAAAAGCCATAATGAAATAAGTGAAATAGTTTAGGTATAAATGGCACTCAGATCAAAATTATTGGATGAAGAAGTAGTAAAATCAGCAAAAGAGATGCTGAAGAAAGTAAGGAATAATGCATATGTTTCAAAAAAACTAAACGCTGTAATTGCAGCAAAAAAGTACAGTATAACGTCTGTAGCAAAAATATATTGCATTTCAAGATATAATGCACCCATTTGTCTAGACCATTTTTTTCAAAGTGATCCGATTTTTAAAATGAATATGTTGATAAATACGTCGACACACATTTAAAGTATTTATCAATATATTCATTTACTGTTTATGATAATAAAGATCAGCAGGAACTTTATAATGTAGAGTCTGATGTCGCCTTCTATAGTTATACCAAGCAACAAAATCATTTATTATAAGATTTAAATCTCTGATACTATTTGGTCTATAATAATATATAGCTTCTTGCTTTAAAGTTCTCCATAAGCGCTCAACAAATATATTGTCGAAGCAACGTCCTTTATGGTCCATACTGATTTTAATATTAGCACGCTCTAATTCCATAATAAAGTTGTAGCTAGTAAACTGCACCCCCTGATCACTATTAAAAATCTCAGGTTTACCTTGTTTTAGAGCTTCTTTGAGAGTATAAAGGCAAAATCCAGCATCGAGATATGGTGATAATGAATGAGCAATAATATAGCGACTATACAAGTCCATTATTGCCACAAAATAGATAAACTTACCTTCTACCATAATATATGTTATATCAGTAGCCCATACCTGATTAACTCTACAAATAATCAAATCTTTGAGTAAATAAGGATATATTTTATGCTTTTTTTCTTTAATACTTGTATTACATCTTTTTCTACAATACAGCCCACTAATCTTCATTTTTTTCATAATTCTTAAGATTTTTTTGTGATTGACTACTACTCCACTCGCTATGATTTCAGCAGTAATTTTACGATATCCATAACGGCAATCAGAAGCCAAATATACTTCTTGAATCAAATTTGCTACTTCA
Organism: Wolbachia endosymbiont (group B) of Eucosma cana; assembly: GCF_947250645.1. NCBI lineage: Bacteria > Pseudomonadati > Pseudomonadota > Alphaproteobacteria > Rickettsiales > Anaplasmataceae > Wolbachia > Wolbachia endosymbiont (group B) of Eucosma cana. The sequence goes on along the minus strand of NZ_OX366334.1, from coordinate 1,067,548 downwards.
CTTTCGTTATTAATTATAGGCCTATAATATAGGCTAGATCTGCAAATCCCCAATAAATCAGCCTGTTTCCTAATTGACAGATCAGAATCTTTTTCTATAAACCTTACTCTATCTTTTTTGCTTATTTCAGTAATTTTTTTTTCAAATAGCTATTTTCCACTGTCAATTCTCCTATTACTTTATGTAAACTTTCTATTTCTTGCGCTAAGATTCTTTGTTTTCTCGCACTTTCACTTTCTTCAACAAATAGGTCTTTTAACCTTGCCAATACTCTATCACGCCAATCATATAGATTTGTTGATGGTATTTTATATTCACTACATATCTCAGCTGTGCTTTTTTGATTTTTTATTGCTTCCAAAGCTATCTTTGCTTTTAACTCTGGTTCATATTTTTTTGTTGCCATACTTTTACCCCTTTACCTTCCTACTCGGATCAACCATTTTTTTTTGGTCTAGTTTATGGGGTGCATTATAAGAAAGGCACTAACTTCGTGGATAAAACTCTTGAAATTTGGCAGAGAAGAAAAACTGTTTGCTCCTCGATCACGCCGAAGAAAAACTAAATTAAATCAGGCTCAACTACAGCAAATTGAAGCATGGATAGAAGAAAACCCTAATATTACCATTAAAGAAATGAGAATAAGAATACAGGAAAAGTTCGACTTAAATATTAGCAAATCTACAGTACACCGCCATATGCAAAAGATGAAATTTTCATATATTACACCAAGACCAGTACACAACGTACAAGATAAAAGTAAACAAGAGGAATTCAAAAAAAAATCTCAATGAAGTTATTGGAAAGTATCCTGAAAAAGAGCTATTTTTCTTTGATGAATCAAGGTTTGGCACACATTCGAAAGTTGGGCATGGATGGTTTAAAAAAGGTACTAGAACTCGGGTTAAAATAAAGTTAGGTAGGCATAATTTTTATCTCTACAGTGCAGTTAATCCTAAAAATGGAGAGAGTTTTAGCTTATTTGCACCAAATGTTAACACTGATTGCATGAATATATTTCTTGAGCAAATGTTGCAATATCTAGGGACAAGAGAAGCTGTTCTTGTTATGGACTGTGCTAGTTGGCATAAGTCAAAAAATTTAAAGGTACCTAAAAACATTGAGATTATATACCTACCTCCATATTCACCTGAACTTAATCCTGTTGAGAGGCTTTGGTTATATATAAAACAGAACATTTTGCGCAATAAAATATACAGTACTATTGCTTTGCTTGAGAGCACTTTATGCAAATTTCTTACCTCTCTTGCTACTTCTACAATTAAACAACTCTGCTCTGTTTCCTATTTGACTCCACAACAATGAGAATTGGTATTAGAATTATGACAATTAATCAACAAGTAAATAAAAATATAACTAAAGAAGAATATTTTAACGATAAGCATGTTATAGAAGTTAAAGATTTAAATATTAAAGTAGAGGTTTATTCTCACGATTTAAGAGCAAGTAAAGTTGCTAAAATTGAAAGTGAAATAAGAGAAACAGCTACTAATTTTAAAGATGCATTTAAGTTGGAGCCTGGTAGCTCAGAACAAACGTTCAAAATTTATGTGTTTGATGATAAGGCTGATTACACTCATCTTGGCGGAAGCGAACGTTTTGGTTCTTATACAAATTCTCATTGTTGTGGAGTCAAATAGGAAACAGAGCAGAGTTGTTTAATTGTAGAAGTAGCAAGAGAGGTAAGAAATTTGCATAAAGTGCTCTCAAGCAAAGCAATAGTACTGTATATTTTATTGCGCAAAATGTTCTGTTTTATATATAACCAAAGCCTCTCAACAGGATTAAGTTCAGGTGAATATGGAGGTAGGTATATAATCTCAATGTTTTTAGGTACCTTTAAATTTTTTGACTTATGCCAACTAGCACAGTCCATAACAAGAACAGCTTCTCTTGTCCCTAGATATTGCAACATTTGCTCAAGAAATATATTCATGCAATCAGTGTTAACATTTGGTGCAAATAAGCTAAAACTCTCTCCATTTTTAGGATTAACTGCACTGTAGAGATAAAAATTATGCCTACCTAACTTTATTTTAACCCGAGTTCTAGTACCTTTTTTAAACCATCCATGCCCAACTTTCGAATGTGTGCCAAACCTTGATTCATCAAAGAAAAATAGCTCTTTTTCAGGATACTTTCCAATAACTTCATTGAGATTTTTTTTTGAATTCCTCTTGTTTACTTTTATCTTGTACGTTGTGTACTGGTCTTGGTGTAATATATGAAAATTTCATCTTTTGCATATGGCGGTGTACTGTAGATTTGCTAATATTTAAGTCGAACTTTTCCTGTATTCTTATTCTCATTTCTTTAATGGTAATATTAGGGTTTTCTTCTATCCATGCTTCAATTTGCTGTAGTTGAGCCTGATTTAATTTAGTTTTTCTTCGGCGTGATCGAGGAGCAAACAGTTTTTCTTCTCTGCCAAATTTCAAGAGTTTTATCCACGAAGTTAGTGCCTTTCTTGAAATGCAATATATTTTTGCTACAGACGTTATACTGTACTTTTTTGCTGCAATTACAGCGTTTAGTTTTTTTGAAACATATGCATTATTCCTTACTTTCTTCAGCATCTCTTTTGCTGATTTTACTACTTCTTCATCCAATAATTTTGATCTGAGTGCCATTTATACCTAAACTATTTCACTTATTTCATTATGGCTTTTCTTCCATTATTGTCTATCTGTTTCCCGTGTAACGGGAATTGGTATAACTCATCATCTGACATAAATTCATTAATTGAACTGCATAATTTTACAACAATATATAAACACAGTAAAATATTGCTTATTCTATAAAAAACTGATTTTCAATAATGAGATGAAATCATCAAAAGCTAATGAAAACTGTTGGATATATGGAAAGCACACTTGTATTTCAGCATTAAGAAACAAAAATAGGCGGTGTATAGAACTGTTAGTAACAGAAAATTTCTACAGAGAATTTGAGAAAGAAATTAAACAATGTGCAGATAGTAAGGGCATTAAACCTCGACTGGTAGAGAACAAAATGTTCAATGATGTTTTACCCAAAGGTGTAAATCACCAAGGAATTGCTTTAAAAGTTACTCCTATTTTTCATAGCTTAAATATTGAAGAAATAGCTGAAAACAGCTCTACTATAGTCATTTTAGATCAAATTACTGATACACACAATATAGGATCGATTTTAAGAACCTCAGCTTGTTTCAACATTGATGCACTGGTTTTACCACATCACCATTCACCGAGCGAAAATGCATCTATCGCAAAAGCAGCAAGTGGAGCACTGGATATTGTTCCTCTAATATACGTTACAAACATAGTAAAAACGATGGAGTCTTTAAAAAAGATAGGCTACTGGTGTTATGGGTTTGATTGCAATGCAAAGGAAAATATAGATGAAATAAAGAATTTTGGGCAAAAAAGAGTAATTATTTTTGGTTCTGAAGAGAAAGGAATGCGGAGATTAGTGAAAGAAAGTTGTGATTATCTTTTAAAAATTCCAATGTCAAACGTAATTGATAGTCTAAATGTTTCAAACGCAGCAGCAATAGGACTATATTCCATTTACATTAAAACAAAAATCACTGCAAATTAGTTGCAATAAAACAAGGATGTCATTCCAGCATGTGATACTGGAATGACAACAGTGAATGACATCTTGCGATGTCATTCACTAGCACTTACATTACCAATCCCAAGAAAGAGGTGAACTTGAATCTGTTGGAATCTCGAAGGATGGCTGTGACACTATCTCTTTTATCTCATTTTTAAGCCATTCGCTACCATCTTCTCCAGCTTCTTTAATAGCTTTCTTGAAACTGCTCTCTAGTACAGCTTTAGCAGCTTCAGTGACGTTACCATTACTATTTATAGCATTTCCTATTGTAGTTAACTTAATTAACTCAGCGTTTAAGTCAGCAGGCATCTTATCAGTCTTAGCCTTTATAGCAGTGACATCAGCTCCTAATACCAATTCTCATTGTTGTGGAGTCAAATAGGAAACAGAGCAGAGTTGTTTAATTGTAGAAGTAGCAAGAGAGGTAAGAAATTTGCATAAAGTGCTCTCAAGCAAAGCAATAGTACTGTATATTTTATTGCGCAAAATGTTCTGTTTTATATATAACCAAAGCCTCTCAACAGGATTAAGTTCAGGTGAATATGGAGGTAGGTATATAATCTCAATGTTTTTAGGTACCTTTAAATTTTTTGACTTATGCCAACTAGCACAGTCCATAACAAGAACAGCTTCTCTTGTCCCTAGATATTGCAACATTTGCTCAAGAAATATATTCATGCAATCAGTGTTAACATTTGGTGCAAATAAGCTAAAACTCTCTCCATTTTTAGGATTAACTGCACTGTAGAGATAAAAATTATGCCTACCTAACTTTATTTTAACCCGAGTTCTAGTACCTTTTTTAAACCATCCATGCCCAACTTTCGAATGTGTGCCAAACCTTGATTCATCAAAGAAAAATAGCTCTTTTTCAGGATACTTTCCAATAACTTCATTGAGATTTTTTTTTGAATTCCTCTTGTTTACTTTTATCTTGTACGTTGTGTACTGGTCTTGGTGTAATATATGAAAATTTCATCTTTTGCATATGGCGGTGTACTGTAGATTTGCTAATATTTAAGTCGAACTTTTCCTGTATTCTTATTCTCATTTCTTTAATGGTAATATTAGGGTTTTCTTCTATCCATGCTTCAATTTGCTGTAGTTGAGCCTGATTTAATTTAGTTTTTCTTCGGCGTGATCGAGGAGCAAACAGTTTTTCTTCTCTGCCAAATTTCAAGAGTTTTATCCACGAAGTTAGTGCCTTTCTTGAAATGCAATATATTTTTGCTACAGACGTTATACTGTACTTTTTTGCTGCAATTACAGCGTTTAGTTTTTTTGAAACATATGCATTATTCCTTACTTTCTTCAGCATCTCTTTTGCTGATTTTACTACTTCTTCATCCAATAATTTTGATCTGAGTGCCATTTATACCTAAACTATTTCACTTATTTCATTATGGCTTTTCTTCCATTATTGTCTATCTGTTTCCCGTGTAACGGGAATTGGTATACAACTTTATTATGGAATTAGAGCGTGCTAATATTAAAATCAGTATGGACCATAAAGGACGTTGCTTCGACAATATATTTGTTGAGCGCTTATGGAGAACTTTAAAGCAAGAAGCTATATATTATTATAGACCAAATAGTATCAGAGATTTAAATCTTATAATAAATGATTTTGTTGCTTGGTATAACTATAGAAGGCGACATCAGACTCTACATTATAAAGTTCCTGCTGATCTTTATTATCATAAACAGTAAATGAATATATTGATAAATACTTTAAATGTGTGTCGACGTATTTATCAACATATTCATTTTAAAAATCGGATCACTTTGAAAAAAATGGTCTAGACAAATGGGTGCATTATAGTATTTCACTATTGTCGTTTGATACAGTTCTCTCTTCAGCAACAACATTAGTAGTACTATGAACTTCTGTCTTATACCAATTCTCATTGTTGTGGAGTCAAATAGGAAACAGAGCAGAGTTGTTTAATTGTAGAAGTAGCAAGAGAGGTAAGAAATTTGCATAAAGTGCTCTCAAGCAAAGCAATAGTACTGTATATTTTATTGCGCAAAATGTTCTGTTTTATATATAACCAAAGCCTCTCAACAGGATTAAGTTCAGGTGAATATGGAGGTAGGTATATAATCTCAATGTTTTTAGGTACCTTTAAATTTTTTGACTTATGCCAACTAGCACAGTCCATAACAAGAACAGCTTCTCTTGTCCCTAGATATTGCAACATTTGCTCAAGAAATATATTCATGCAATCAGTGTTAACATTTGGTGCAAATAAGCTAAAACTCTCTCCATTTTTAGGATTAACTGCACTGTAGAGATAAAAATTATGCCTACCTAACTTTATTTTAACCCGAGTTCTAGTACCTTTTTTAAACCATCCATGCCCAACTTTCGAATGTGTGCCAAACCTTGATTCATCAAAGAAAAATAGCTCTTTTTCAGGATACTTTCCAATAACTTCATTGAGATTTTTTTTTGAATTCCTCTTGTTTACTTTTATCTTGTACGTTGTGTACTGGTCTTGGTGTAATATATGAAAATTTCATCTTTTGCATATGGCGGTGTACTGTAGATTTGCTAATATTTAAGTCGAACTTTTCCTGTATTCTTATTCTCATTTCTTTAATGGTAATATTAGGGTTTTCTTCTATCCATGCTTCAATTTGCTGTAGTTGAGCCTGATTTAATTTAGTTTTTCTTCGGCGTGATCGAGGAGCAAACAGTTTTTCTTCTCTGCCAAATTTCAAGAGTTTTATCCACGAAGTTAGTGCCTTTCTTGAAATGCAATATATTTTTGCTACAGACGTTATACTGTACTTTTTTGCTGCAATTACAGCGTTTAGTTTTTTTGAAACATATGCATTATTCCTTACTTTCTTCAGCATCTCTTTTGCTGATTTTACTACTTCTTCATCCAATAATTTTGATCTGAGTGCCATTTATACCTAAACTATTTCACTTATTTCATTATGGCTTTTCTTCCATTATTGTCTATCTGTTTCCCGTGTAACGGGAATTGGTATTAGTTTCACTTACTTGCCCTTTTGGACTTTCGGTTTGTTTCTCTTTTGTGAATATTCTCTGATAGTCAGTGTAGCCTCTATTAGTGTCACCGATATCGCCATCACCTTGATCAAAAGTTATTTTTTTACTTCCATTTCCCATATCCTCAATTTCAACTTGAGGAGAAACAGATGATAGGAAATCGTTATAACTGTAGTTATAATCAGCAGAAAAGAATATTTTTCCTTTGAAGTTATGGAAATTATTAGATAACATTCCAATTTCTTCATCAGTATCACCATCAAATAGTTTTACTTTAGTGAAATATCTTTGATTGTTGATTCTCACTATTTCACCACTCGAGTTTCTTTGTATCTGATAATCATTTGGATCATGTTTAATGGTAAAAAGTTTACCAGAGGCATATTTTTCTAAGTTTATAAGGCCCACATTTATATGTTTATGAGAATAATCTCTCTTTTCATATTCATGTGCAAATACTGGGTCAATATATTTGTATTCGTCTGGTATGCTACTATATTCTCTTCCTTCAGAATCAGATGGTGCTAATTTATATTGTCCATCTTTTTCCACCAATTTTAGGTGAGTAACATTGCCTGGCAATTGAAACCTTATGTTTTTTCCATGATCATGAATGAACAAGTTACTTTCATTTATAACTTCACCTCTTTCATTTTTTATCTCTTCAGTAATATAGAAACCCATATTTTTGAATGCATGTAGATTTTCGCCTCCTTGCTTTACAACCGCTTCGTATACATCGTCGTCTGTTCTATCAGTCCCTTTATCATCCAATAATGTTCCTTTTTCTACGATTACGCCGCTTTCTCTTTGCTCATCAGAATATTGAGCATGCTTTGAATCCTGATGATTTAGAATTTTGGTCCCTCTAAGAAGCAGAGAATCTAAATCTTTTTGAATGTGTCCAGTGCTAGGATGCAACAATTCATTTTCATGTAAATGTGCTTCATCAAAGTATTCATCACGTTCAACTGTTCTACCGTCTATTAAAGAAGCTTTATAATGACCATTTTCTTTTGTAATAGCCATATAAGCACCACCGTCATATTGAGTATTCAAGTTGTGCAATATGTCCTCAAAAACAAAAGTTTCTTTAGTTTGACCTTCAACTTGCTTAAAAAAGCCCGATTCGCTCGACAACTCTCCAAGCTTTGTATTCCCATCATATATAGATAGTGCACCCATATCTCCGTGACCAAGAGCTTGCATAGAAAAAAACTTGCCTTCTTGTAGATCAATATGATTTGTACCTCTTATCAAGTTTGGATCGATATTAACCATCTCTTCTAACATCTTTTCTACGTCAATGTTCTGAGTTTCTTTTACTTGTTTCAAGCCAGCGTTTATGGTTTTATCAAGCAAATCATCTTTCAGTTGTGTATATTTGTCCTGTGTAGCATTATATAATCTCTTATCTTCATTATGATAATTAGTGCTGGCTGAATTGCATTTTTCTACAAATTTCTCATAAGAGATCTCTCCTCTTTTGTATTGTTCGTATGCATCATGACGCTGTGTTTCTTCCTGTTCACACAGGCTTTTCAACACATCATTATATTTTATATCCTTCTGCTTATCTAAGTCTTCTTTCCCATCATAGTAAGATTTTCTAAGATCTTCACCATGTTTTGATAATATCCTCAAAGCTTGCATTTTATACTCTTGACTATTTTGATATTCATTACCTTGTTGATCAGAGTAAGTCAGCTTAACCTGCCCATCAGTAGTTTTTACTACCTTTAAAAAATGATATTCCTTTGATATATCGAGGTTATCATTTGTTGCCCTATTAATAGCACGAGCAACATCATAAAATGCAACATGTTCTACAGGAGAAAAACTTCCAACGTTTTCTCCATCTATCTTTTCTATATTTGCTTTATAGTAGGATATGTTTTTAATTTCTCCACCCACTATTTCTTGACCAGTTGCTATAAAATCTCCTTTTGTAACTTGCAAAGCGTTGAGATGTTCCATTGCAGTTTCTGTATCATTCTCAGCAAGCCAACTTTTGAAGTCAGCATCATGTCCTTTTATGTCTTTCAAGAAACTTTTTGATTCATCTGAGTTACCTTGACGTAAAGCATCTAGGTAGTCTCTTAATAAACTAGGATCTTTTTCCTGTAAGTACATTATCAACGCATGACCAGTTTTATACACTAAACTGTTTTCTTCACCATTGGCTGAGTATTGTAAATTTAAAATTCCACCTAGATCCAAATTTGCGGCTTCAGTTTTATCAATGCTTGACCCTTGAGCATTGAACTTGTGATCTGAATGATGTTCAAAGTAATCTGCAATTCCCTCCATTAATACTGTAGGTAGAGATTTTCCTCCTGTAGCCAAGTAAGTTAAACCATGTGCAAATTCATGCTGAAGGTTATGAACGCCACCTTGCTGATAGACATACATCTCAGCAAAAACATCAGCTTCTCCTTTGTAGTAACATTTACCACCCTCATCTCCAAGGTAATACCAATTCCCGTTACACGGGAAACAGATAGACAATAATGGAAGAAAAGCCATAATGAAATAAGTGAAATAGTTTAGGTATAAATGGCACTCAGATCAAAATTATTGGATGAAGAAGTAGTAAAATCAGCAAAAGAGATGCTGAAGAAAGTAAGGAATAATGCATATGTTTCAAAAAAACTAAACGCTGTAATTGCAGCAAAAAAGTACAGTATAACGTCTGTAGCAAAAATATATTGCATTTCAAGAAAGGCACTAACTTCGTGGATAAAACTCTTGAAATTTGGCAGAGAAGAAAAACTGTTTGCTCCTCGATCACGCCGAAGAAAAACTAAATTAAATCAGGCTCAACTACAGCAAATTGAAGCATGGATAGAAGAAAACCCTAATATTACCATTAAAGAAATGAGAATAAGAATACAGGAAAAGTTCGACTTAAATATTAGCAAATCTACAGTACACCGCCATATGCAAAAGATGAAATTTTCATATATTACACCAAGACCAGTACACAACGTACAAGATAAAAGTAAACAAGAGGAATTCAAAAAAAAATCTCAATGAAGTTATTGGAAAGTATCCTGAAAAAGAGCTATTTTTCTTTGATGAATCAAGGTTTGGCACACATTCGAAAGTTGGGCATGGATGGTTTAAAAAAGGTACTAGAACTCGGGTTAAAATAAAGTTAGGTAGGCATAATTTTTATCTCTACAGTGCAGTTAATCCTAAAAATGGAGAGAGTTTTAGCTTATTTGCACCAAATGTTAACACTGATTGCATGAATATATTTCTTGAGCAAATGTTGCAATATCTAGGGACAAGAGAAGCTGTTCTTGTTATGGACTGTGCTAGTTGGCATAAGTCAAAAAATTTAAAGGTACCTAAAAACATTGAGATTATATACCTACCTCCATATTCACCTGAACTTAATCCTGTTGAGAGGCTTTGGTTATATATAAAACAGAACATTTTGCGCAATAAAATATACAGTACTATTGCTTTGCTTGAGAGCACTTTATGCAAATTTCTTACCTCTCTTGCTACTTCTACAATTAAACAACTCTGCTCTGTTTCCTATTTGACTCCACAACAATGAGAATTGGTATTAGATTGGCAAAAAAATGTTAAGCCAATAGAATGTGGAAAAGTTACTTTGAAAGTTGATCACAAAGTAAATATAAAATCTATGATTGATAAAGGTGCCTCTAGTTTACAAGAAAATTTTCTTAATACTGATAATGGTGATTCATCATTTTGTCTTGACTACAATACAAAATTAAAGATCGATAGGGGTAAATATTTTATAAGCGATAAACTCGATTTGCACGGCTATAGTATAGATAATGCTTATTGTAAATTGATAGATTTTATTATCAAAAATTATCAAGCAAGGAATAGGTGCTTATTGGTAATTACGGGGCATGGTAATAGTACAGATAAAATAGACACTATAAAGAATAGCTTAAATAAGTGGTTGAATGACACAAAAGTTCGAAATATGATCTTATACTATCAGCAAGCCATAAAAAAACATGGTGGCAAAGGAGCTTTTTATGTCTTATTAAGAAGAAATAAAGGTTAATTTTAGAGTACCTATTTAGGAGTACCTTTCTTAGAATTCACGTGTTGAAGAATGATTTCTGCTAAACCTTTACTAATTCCAGGTACGTTTTGAATTTCAGCTAGAGAAGCTTTGCTTATATTTTCTACAGAACCAAAATGAGACATGAGTGCCTTCTTTCTTTTACTGCCAACACCGGATATTTCACTTAATTGTGAAGCAAAAAACTGTTTATCGCGTTTTTTTCTATGCGAAGTTATCGCAAAACGGTGAGCTTCATTACGCAGCAATTGTAAATAAAGCATGACCTTACTGTCACTTGCTAGAGTAAATTCTTCTCTGTCCGGCACATAAAATCTTTCATTTCCTGCATTACGATCATGACCCTTTGCCATACAAGCAAAAGGAACTTTTATATTCAATATTTCCAACACATTCTGCACTATGGAAACATGTCCTGGACCGCCATCAATCAGTAAAAAATCAGGGATTATATCTTTTATATTGCCAGAGAAACGTCTAGTCAGCACTTCTCTCATCATTTTATAGTCATCACCTGAAATTTCTTCTTTTATAGTAAATTTTTTGTATTCACTTTTTAAAAAACCTTCCTGCCCTGCAACAATCATCACACCAACTTGTTGATTTCCAGATATATGGCTATTATCATAAACCTCGATACGCTTTGGAATATTTGGTAACGAGAAAATCTTCCTAAGCTCTTCGAGCTTTTCTAGGTTATTTCTATAATCAGTAAGCTTCTGTTCTAGACTATGCTGAGAATTATTGTAAATAAAATTCAACAAATCACGTTCTTTACTATTTTTCGCATGCAAAACTTTTATTGATTTTTGAGTAAGAGCATACAGTGCTTGTTCTATAATTTCCTTATCCACAATAGAATATGGAACGTAAATTTGCGCTGGTGGTGTGTTAACTGGATTATACAAATTGACCAAAAAGGTGGATAAAATTTCATCATTTGAATGATCACTACAATTCTCAATGAAGTAAGGAATGCTTCCATAGTTACCTTTATCTCTGAAAGATAGTACACCAATGCATGCTAAGTCTGCCTCACGTACAACGCTAAAGAAATCTGCATCTTCTTCAAAAGAAAAATCCATTGGCTGCATTTGAATCTGCTGAAGAAATTTCAATCGATCTCTATAGACAGCAGCAAGCTCGTAGTTCATCTCCCTACTGCACTTTTCCATTGTAGAAAATAGCTGTCTTTGCACTTCTTTATTCCTTCCTAGCAGAGTATCTTGTGCTTGTTTTACTGATTTGCAGTAATCATCTTTTGTAATTTTATCTACGCATGGTGCTGAACAGCGCTTAACTTGATACTCAAGACATGGTCTTTTTGTTGAAGAGAAATATTGATCTGAACATACTCTTAAGAGAAAAGCTTTTTGCAATGATAATATAGTGTTCTTAACAGCAGCAGCAGATGGAAAAGGGCCGTAGTAATGAAACTCATTCTTCTTAAACTTACCTCTATATTTCGCTATTCTTGGATAATCATGCTTAGAAATTGTTATATAAGGATAAGATTTTCCATCCCTAAGCAAAATATTATAAGATGGTTTTAACGATTTTATTAACTGTGCTTCAAGAAGCAATGCTTCGATTTCATTCTCAGTGATGAATATTTCAACCTTAATAACCTGTGAGATCATTACTCTGATTCGTTCAGAAAGGTTTTCGAATTGAAGGTAGTCAGATAATCTCGACTTCAAGTTTTTTGCTTTACCAATGTATAAAACCTTACTCTTATCTCCAATCATCTTATAAACGCCACAGGATTGTGGAGATGATTTGATTTGTTCCTTATATTGCCTGAGCATTTATCAATTGTTTAACCTGTATAAGGTTAAACTCTGCTACTAAATGAAAGGTAGAAACAACATTTGCAAGCAAAGATAACCTGTTTATTCTAAGCTCATTAGAATCACAGTTAATCTTTACACTGTCCATAAATTGATTGATAAATGGAGCAAAACGAGCAAGTTCATCAAGCGCTGTATTAAAGTCGTTATTTTCTATCGCTTGTTTTATGTTTTTACAAGCAGCTATAGCACAATTTGATAGCGCAATCTCCTCATTTTCAATCAAAAACTTCTTACTGTAAGATGCATTATAAGTAGTGCCATCACTTTTTCTCACTTTGCCCATCATATTACTGGCTCTTTTATAAGTGCTTAGAACCTGTTCACCTTCTTTTGTACTAAGATAACGATCCAATATCACAGTTTGCTTTTCCGCTTTCAGCAGATCATTAATATCGACTTTATATAGTATTGAATCTACAACATCTTGCCTTATATTTCTATTTTTTAAAATAATCTTGAACCTTTCTAAGCAGAATTTAAATACTAGTTCTGAAATTTGTTTTTCACTTGGCTTATCAACTGGAGTTATATTTTTATTCAATAGAAGTCTTGAACATAAAGATACTGACTTATCTATCAGCAATCTAATTGGAATATGCAAATTATTTTCAAGTATTGTTCTAATTATACCAATTGTCATTCTCCGCAAACCAAACTGATCATACGAACCAGAGATTTTCTCACCTGCTGCAATTAAACCAACCAAACTATCCATCTTGTCTGCAATAGCTACAGCAATCGCAGTAGGAGATTTAGGACATTCTTGCTCCGATCCAATTGGCTTATAGTGCTCAGTTATAGCTTCTACTACTTCTTTATCTTCTTGAAAATAAGAAGCGTAGTATCCACTCATTACTCCTTGCAATCCCGGAAATTCTTTCACTATCAACGTTGCAAGATCTGCCTTTGCTAAATATGCAGCACGTTCAACTTTAATTAATGAAGCATGTGGAATAAATATCGCTATATACTTTGAAAGAGCGATAATACGCTTCACTTTTTCTTCTACGCTACCGAGCGAAGCATGAAATGAAATAGAGCTCAATTTTTTGACATAGTAATCTAGGTTTTCCTTCTTGTCTTGAGATATCAAAAACTGGGCATCAGCAAGACGTGCTTCTAATATTCTTTCATGACCTTTGACAACTTCATTATTGTTAACATTTACAACAGTAACAAAATGTGATATTTTCTGTCCATCACTTAAAGCAAGATACTTTTGCTGCGTATTAATTATACTAAGTATTACTTCCTTCGGTAATTCTGATGATTTTACTTTACCAAATAATACTATTGGCCACTCTATAAGCCCTGCCAATTCATTAAGTAAATAATCATTTTTTTCAAGTTGTAAGTTCTCCTCTTTTGTAAACTTATTAATCTGATCTAGTATAAATTGCTTTCTTTTGTCCAACTGGAGAATGACATTATTTTTTTCTAACAATTCAAAATAGTCTTTGGGTGTTTTAACAGTAAGTACTGCATCACCTGAAAGAAACCTATGACCATACGTCACGTTGCATGCTGTAACCCCTGCAAAAGATATAGGTATTATTTCGTCATTTAAAATACATAGAATATTTTTAATTGGCCTAACCCATCTCTCTTTTCTTTCACTCCATCTCATACTCTTTGGCCAAGAAAAGTTTTTTAGCATTTCCTCCAGTTGATTTTTGAGAAACCCGTTGATGTTAAATAAGCAGCTTTCTCTCTTAATGAAGTAAAAATCTTCATCATTTACTTTGCGAATGAGTAAATCTTCTTCACCTTTCCGATTTTTTCTCAAAAAACCTTCGATAGCACTTTTCGGTGCATTAACTCTTGGTCCTTTAATTTCATTGTTAGAATCTTTTAGCTCTAAAGCACTTATGCCATCAATAAAAAGAGCAATGCGACGTGCAGTCACATAAACTTCTATAGATGCAAATTTCACATTATTTTTACTAAAAGCATTAGTGATATAGCTCTTAACCTGAGCTGCAGATGAATTCTGCATTCTTGATGGAATTTCTTCTGAAAGACATTCAAACAATAATTGTGACAACATATTCTACTTTGCTCTATATAATTCACAGCATTTTTTTGTTAACTCTCTCACTCTACCAATATAGGCTGTACGTTCATTCACACCAAGCACACCTCTTGCATCAAGTAGATTAAGTAGATGGCTCGTTTTAATACATTGGTCATAAGCTGCTATCGGCAATTCTTTTTCAACAAGGAATTTACACAGTTTTTCTGTATCCTCAAACTGCTGTTGTACTACTTTAGTATCATAATAATCAAGTGCCAGGTAAGAAAACTCTCGCTCTCTTTGTTTAAAAATATCTCCATAAGTTACACCATTATCGTTCCACATTATGTCGTAAACATTATCTACACCCTGTATGCACATTGCTAAACGCTCTAACCCATATGCTACTTCACCAGGAATTATTCTGCAGTCAATACCTCCCACTTGCTGTATATAAGTAAGTTGTGTTACTTCCATTCCGTTGCATGTAACCTCCCAACCAAGACCGGATGCACCAACACTTGGGTTTTCCCAATCATCTTCAATAAACTTAATATCATATTCTTTTGTCGATACACCAAGAGCTTTTAAGCTATTTAAGTAAACATCTTGCAAATTGCTGCCAGATGGTTTTATTATAACTTGGTATTGATGATGCTGATATAAGCGATTAGGGTTGTCGCCATAACGCCCATCTGTAGGTCTTATTACTGGTTGTAGATACGCAATTTTTGTTGATTTTTCGTCAATTGCTGACATGATTGTTGCGGGATGTAGTGTTCCAGCTCCAACTTCAGACGTATATGAATGAAGTATAGTACACCCTTCATCTGCCCAAAAATCTTGTAATCCCTTTATTATATCCTGTAGATTCACGCAAACTGTATATCTTTTAAACTGAATACATAAGCAAATAAGTACTATTCTATACTTATTTTTTTAATAGTGCCATGAAAATAGTCACTCAAGGCTATTGAACTTTCTTTTACATACTCAAATATGCTTTTGTTTAGAACAATCGCATCATGCATAGTCAGATCGCAGAATATAAATGCAGTCAAGTACAATAAAATCACTGCATAAAACACATGAAAAATCCCTTCAAATGTGATTGATATTGCATTGTTATAACTAAGCTGTATCGTACTTATCGGCCATGGTTTTATTACTTCTACAATATTAAAAAATAAATAAGGTATTATAAAGAAAAAGAACAAATGCATAAGATCATTAAACCAAAATGGACATTTAAGTATTGCCTTGCATATACTTAAATAGAATTTACTTACAATATAATAAATTGACATTATTGCCGGCATCGAAAGCGCAACAGTCATCACCTGTCCTGATGCTATTTGTACTACTATATTCTCATCACTGCTGGCTGAAGGATCTTGAATGTGAAAAATGGATATTGCAACTAATTGCAGCACTAACATAACTATTGCTAGCTTGGTAAAAATAGCAGCTACAACTATGCCTGAATTCGGCATTTTATATAGTATAAAATCACCTCCGTATGTAAGCATTAATATAATGTCGGTAATAAATAATATTAGAAAAGAAGACCAATAATGCTGCCAACCCGGTAAATATCCTACTCCTAAAAAAGAGCTTACTATTTTGGCAGGAAAAACCTTGCCTAGCATCTTACCCAAAAATTGAAAAAAAATCCCCATGTCCTAACTAACACTTGACTTATATTTTTCACAATACTGAATTGTAATGGACTTATCAATACACTTCTTGCATAGAAAAAAGGCAAATAGTTAAAAACGATCTAAACCGTTGCCCCTTTATACTAGTAGCCTCCTTTTTTGTCATCCCAGTGCTATCCCCTTCTTGTCATCCGAGTAGCTGACACTGGGATCCAGCCTTTCTTACCAATAAAAACTTAGAATAAGATCTCCTTTGTGCTCAAAAAATTCCTGGATTCCAGTGTCAGCTACTTGAATGACATCTTTAATCTCCGTATAGCTATGCGTCACGCGCTGGCCTGAAGCTTTAACTATAAATATTAAAAAATTTACCAAGCGAGAAAAAGGCAAAAGAATTCCCTAGTAGTGAGTTTTGACCCTATAATAATGTAAATTGGCATTGTAATAATGTGCTAACGCTTATTTTAAGCGCATTTTGGCTGAATGTAGAAAAAATAAAAAAGACATGCAGCCGCTATAATTTTATGTAATCTGCCAATATATACCTGAGTTTTTTACTGAATTTTGTTGTTAAATCTGCAGAGATTAAAAACAAGGATAAATACTCTTATTGATATGATAAGGAAAGTGGGAAGGTTTGTCAAGTCACTTCAGCCAGCTACCTACTTAGATGTTCCAGACTGCTAAGTAGATACCAAATTTTTTGCAACATCAAGTGCAGCATAGGTAAATATTGCACTTGCACCTGCACGTTTAAAACCAATTAAGGACTCATAAATCACTCTGTTATAATCCAACCATCCATTATTTGCTGCAGCTTTTATCATTGCGTATTCGCCGCTTACTTGGTAAGCAAAAATCGGAAAATTGAACTTTTCATTTGCTATTTTTATTACATCTAAGTATGGCATACCTGGCTTTATCATAATAAAATCTGCACCTTCATCTATATCCATTTCGATTTCGCAGATTGCTTCACGTGCATTTCTATAATCCATTTGATAACCACTTTTGTCGATGAAATTTGATGATGCGCACGAACCGACAACTTGCCTGAATGGCGCATAGAAGCTAGAACAGTACTTTACTGCATAGGACAATATTGACACATTCTGAAAGTTATTATCATCCAATGTTTTTCTTATTTTTCCTATCCTGCCATCCATCATATCAGAAGGAGCAACTATATCGCATCCTGCTTTTGCTAAAACAAGTGCTTGCTTACATAATGCTGACACAGTCTCGTCATTTTCTACATCTATCCTACTGCTTTTTAAAATGCCATCATGACCGTGAGTAGTGTATGGGTCTAGTGCAATGTCTGCAATAATGCCAATATCCGGTACATTTGATTTTACAGCACAAATTGCTTTACAGATTAAATTGTCAGGATTGTACGCTTCCTCGGCGTTTTCAGATTTTAGTTTACTATCAACTACAGGAAAAATTGCAACAGCATTAATCCCCGAGTCCTTAGCTTTCTGAATTATAGAAATTAATCCATCTATTGAATAACATTTGATATCAGGTAAGCCAGAAATTGGCTCAATTGTTTCTTCTCCGTCATGAACAAATAAGGGAAAAATCAAATCATTTACTGATAAAGTGCTTTCACTTGTTAAATTGCGAATCCACTTGCCTGAGCGCCTACGCCTTAACCTTGTATTTGGGAAATTAAACATTGGATCCAGGCAAATTCCCAGTAAAAAGCAACACTCCTGAAATGAGTATAACCCAAAGTACCGATATTGGCAAAAATACTTTCCAACCAAGACGCATTAATTGATCATAACGATAACGAGGTATTGTAGCTCTAATCCAAACAAATATAAACAAAAGTACAACTATCTTCAAAACAAACCAGATTAAACTAGGAATTTTATACAGCAAACTAAGCTCTAATGGAGGATACCACCCTCCTAGAAAGAATATTGTCATCATAGCGCTTGCTAAAATCATATTTGCATATTCTCCCAAGAAAAAGAGAGCAAAAGGCATTGATGAATACTCGACGTTATACCCAGAGACGAGCTCTGCTTCAGCTTCTGGTAAGTCAAATGGGTGACGATTAGTTTCGGCAAGCAAAGAAATAAAAAATATCATTCCTATAGGCATTAGTAATAAATCAATCCAAAATGGCATATTATGTTTCGCTACCACCATCTCTCCAAGATTTAATGTGCCAGTTGTAATAACAACTGTAGCAACTATTAGACCTATTGAAACTTCATATGAAATCATTTGAGCAGCTGACCTTATAGCGCCAAGAAATGCGTAATTAGAATTACTAGACCAGCCTGCAATAATAATGCCATATATTCCCAAAGAGGATATAGCTAGCACATAAAGCACTCCAACATTAATATTTGCTATTACCTTAGGGATTATTACCTGCTGTCCATTTTCTGTAGTTATTTCAGCTCCAAATGGTATAACTGCCCAGGAAATTAATGCTAAAATAAAGGTGATCATTGGAGCCATAATAAACAGTATTGTGTTTGCTCTAAATGGTATTATCGGCTCTTTAATTATCAATTTGATAGCATCTGCAAACGGCTGCAATAAACCAAATGGCCCTACTACACTTGGACCATGTCTCAGTTGAATTGCACCAATAACTTTGCGCTCAAAATATACTAAATATGCAACTGAAAGCAGTAGCGGTACTAAAACAAATAAGATGTTAACTAGCGTATTCATAAAAAGTCTTAGTACAATCCGCCATTATTTTTGAAGCGCGACTTATTGAGTCTGTCATATAAAAATTACACTTTTTTAGAGTGAAAGGGATATTACTTAATTTGATCTCATCATAGGCAATCGACACCCATTTATTTTTTACTACTTGGTCAGCATCTTTAAACTGTAGGCCAACAGTGTCTAATTTTTTTCTCACGTCAAATAAACTATCATATAGCAAGGAAAGACCCAAATATTGGGATAAATTTTTTATAATCAACCAATCTTCCTTTGCTTCACCAGGAGGAAAAACAGCTAAATTTGTTCTCTGTACTCGCCCTTCAGTATTTACATAAGTTGCATATTTTTCTGTGTATGCAGCTCCAGGTAGAATGACATCTGCTATATGCGCTCCCCTATCACCATGGTGGCCTTGATAAATTACAAATGTATTTTCTAATTTTGATGTATCAATTTCATCTGCACCAAGAAGATAAACAACTTCCACCTCGCCACTTTCTGCTTGCTTTAGTATTTGACTAATATCTTTTCCATCTTTTTTAGGAACAAATCCAATATCGAGTCCACCAACTCTTGCTGCAGCCTTATGCAGTACGTTAAAGCCATTCCAGTTATCTCTGATCATGTTAAATTTTTCTGCAATTTTGCCAGTTAGCGCTAAAATTGATTCAGAATCATCTCTTACTAATGCATCTTGACCGATGATGAGCATAGGATTTGAGGCAACACTCAGCAGCTTGCAAAATTTATGATTTCCTTTTGCTATTTCGTCTAAGATATTTGGGTTATTGCCTAACCTCTCAACATGGTATAAATACTCAACGTTAGGGCCAATGCTTGCAATAGGAAAATTGCCTTGTAAATATCTCTTTCTCAATCTTGCATTAATGATTGGTGCTTCTATCCTTGGATTCGTATTGATTAGCAAGCATAAATCTGCACTTTCTATACCCTGAATAGTGGTATTGAACACATAAGATCCACGATTACTTGATATAAGATTTGCACCATCTTGCCTGCAGTCTATATTCCCCGAACCAAGCTTCTGCATCACTTCTTTGAGTAGAAGCATAGACTCACAATCTGCTAAATCACCTGCAATTGCAGCTATTTTGTTTGATTTCGTACTCTTTAGTTTCTTTGCAGCAAAAGCCAATGCTTCATTCCAATCAACTGGAATTAATTTGCCCTCTTTTTTTATATAAGGTCGATCGAGGCGTTGTACTTTGAGTCCATCGTAAGCAAAACGAGTTTTGTCTGATATCCATTCTTCGTTCACTTCTTCATTGAGTCTTGGCAATATTCGCATAACTTCAGGACCACGACAATCAACTCTAATATTACTTCCCACAGCATCTAGCACATCTATAGTTTCACAATGTAATAGCTCCCATGGACGTGCTGTAAAAGAATAGGGCTTTGAAGTTAAAGCTCCCACCGGGCAAAGATCTATAATATTCCCAGATAATTCAGAGCTAATATGCCTTTTTATGTAAGTACTAATCTCTATATTTTCTCCCCTTCCAATTCCTCCAAGTTCATTTGTACCTGCAACATCAGACAAAAATCTAACACACCGAGTGCAATGAATACACCTGTTCATTGCAGTTTCAATCAGCGGACCAAAATGTTTTTTTGGCACAGCCCTCTTATATTCATCAAGTCTGCTGATTCCTTTACCATAAGCCATCGTGATATCTTGCAAATCGCATTCACCACCTTGATCACAAATTGGGCAATCAAGCGGGTGGTTTATTAGCAAAAACTCAAGCACACCTTCACGCGCCTTTTTTACCTTGGGAGTATCCGTGTGAATAACCATACCCTCTGCAACTGGCATTGCACAAGAAGCTACTGGTTTTGGAGGGCCACCCTCAACTTCAACCAAACACATTCTGCAGTTACCAGCAATTGCTAAACGCTCATGATAACAAAACCGCGGAACTTCAACGCCCACAACTTCACAAGCTTGAATTATAGTGAGCCCATGCTCTACTTCACATTCCTTAGAATTAATAGTAACTTTAACCACAACTACTATACAGCTTCCCACTTTATAGGATTGCCGCTTACCTCATCTTCAACTAGATTGCCGTTATCGTATTGAGCAGACATATAGTTCATACGTGAATCACGGTCTATATATCTAACCGGCTTTACCGGTTTATCCTTATACATTTTTTGTTCTGCTTTCTTACGCTGAGTAGGGTTATTTTTACTAGCTGTTTTCGCTTTTCCGCCTGCTGCCATATAAACTCCTAAAAACTTCCTATTTTATTCTAACACTTAAGTATATACCGTCAATACCAAATAGCTTTAAAGTTTTAATAGTCCATCATTACAATCATCATTTGAACAAAATACTTTCTCTTGATGCTGCTCAAGTGTGTAACTTTAGAATCCCCAAAAAAGAAAATGTAAGTTACTTTGATGATATCATTTTCTACGTCTTATAAATAGACATTCATGTAGCCGTAAATTAAGCTATAAACTCAATACAAAGATCCTTAATTATTAATCTCATAGTACTTCTCAACCAACTTATTTAGCAACCTTACACCGAAACCTACTGCCCCTCTTGGAGAAATATCAGTGCCTTTTTCGTGCCAAGCAGTGCCTGCAATGTCTAAATGTGCCCAACAAGTGTCGTTTACAAAACGCTGTAGAAACTGTGCAGCCATTATACTATCTCCACCAGAACCTGCAGGAGCTATATTTTGCACATCAGCAATCGGCGAATCAATAATTTTGTTATAAGTTTCATTCATAGGAAAGCGCCATAATTTCTCATTTACTTCATTTCCTGCATCAATCAGATGATTCGCTAATTCATCGTTATTTGAAAAAAGACCAGCATATTCATTATTTCCCAGTGCAACCACTATAGCACCAGTTAAAGTTGCAAGGTCGATCATAAATTTCGGTGCAAATCTATCTTGTGTATACCATAAAGCATCCGCAAGTATTAGTCTTCCCTCTGCATCGGTATTTAATATTTCTATTGTTTGTCCAGACATTGAAGTGACTACATCGCTCGGTCTTTGAGCATTACCATCCACTGCATTTTCTGCAAGTGCAACCACACCAATTGCATTTACTTTTGCTTTTCGCCCAGCTAGAGTACGCATCACTCCAACTACAGTAGCAGAACCTGCCATGTCATATTTCATTGACTCCATACCGCGTGAGGGTTTAAGTGACACTCCACCAGTGTCAAACGTTATACCCTTGCCTATAAAAGCTATTGGTTTTTGTTCTTGAGAAGCCCCATTCCATTTTATCACCACTAACTTTGGCTCTTTACTACTTCCTTGCGCTACTCCAAGCAGGGCTCCCATTTTTTTCTCTTCCATTTGCTTTTTATCAAGCACTTCAACCTCAAGACCAAGTTTAGTAAGTTCAGCTTTTATACGATTAGCGTAAGACTCTGGATATAAAATATTAGGTGGCTCAGTAGTAAAAGCACGTGCAAGAAAGATACCTTCACCTTCGTGTTTTAAACGCTCAAATGATTTTTCAATGCTACTTAACTGTTCATCTTTTACTAATAATGTAATTTCCTCTACTTCTGTAATTTTTTCATCCTTTTTAGTTTTATACTTATTAAACTTGAAACTGCGCAGAAATGCTCCATATGCAACATTTGCTGTACTGCCCTCGATTGAAATAGCTGCTCGCTTTATTCTTAATCTGCTTAGCTCACAATATATTTTACCACCAATATTTAATCCTTTGCTTTCATCCCATTCATCTCTCATTCCAAGACCAGCAACTATAATATTTTTTCCCTCTGATGAAGTAACGGAGAAAAATTCACCAAAACCTCCATTAAAACCACTAAATTTCTTGATGTTATCTATAGCTTGCTTATCTTGTAGAACATTAGTTATGAGCTTATCACCCTCAAACAAACCTACCACTAGCGTCTCAAAATCGGGTAAAGCTTTAGAAATTGTTATCTTCATCGTTGACATCTCCGTTGCAAATAATTGTAAGCTGCACATAAAACATAGTAAAAACATTAGTAAGATATTTTTCATATACATTTTAAGTACAATAGCGCTTAAGACTACTATGAACTCCCCTGATATGCAAGGGCTTTATCTTTTATCAGAAAATTTGTTATGCCCACCTAGGGTTATATTAAATGTGTAGGTCTTCATGGCCTGATTGTTATAAGTAAATGGTGCTATCAGAAGGCTTGCAAGTCCACTCTCAATAAGATTACCAAGAAGAAGATCATCACAGTTATCGCAATTATGATCAGCAAAAAACATTTGTGTTGTGAATTCTGGAAAATCTGGATGTTGGACCAAAAAGTTGATGTGTGGAGCCCTATCACCAATTTTATCTGGTACTATTGTAATAAAATTATAATAGCCAAGGTTATTTACTACAAATCTTCCTGATCCAGCAAAATTTGGATCAAGCTCCACATTTTCATCATAATAGCTCATGCCAAGTGAGTCTGCGTGCCATATAGAAACCACAGCATTTTGTATCGGTAAGCAATTTACATCAGTAACTCTACCCACTACATTTATTAATTCTCCTGCTGCATTATTTGGAGAGCCAGGTTTTCTTCTTAAATTATTTGAAGAGTTAAAGCTTTTTGGCCTTGTTTCAAGATCATAAATCCCTGGAGTTTCAATACAATTAAGCAAAATAGGATCAGCCGCAAATAATGACAAATCGAATATAAATTGTACTAAAAACGCTAATAAGATATTTTTTACATTCATTTTGTTTATAGTGCTTTTATCAGAATTATAGCAACCTTTTTCTTTTATTAAAGACAAGACTTTCTTTGAATCCTCCTTAGAATCACAACTATCCTTTCAGTGTATGAGTTTTAGGTTTTAGTACTGCATACACAACTGCACGGACTTCCAATTTAGAAATTGCAAATCAATCCAAACACGCAAGTGTAATGTTACCGCCACATGCTGTAGTGTTGACACTTACAACCTTTTCTATAGAAAAACGTTGCAGATAATTAGGACCACCAGCTTTTGGTCCGGTACCTGACAGTCCTCTACCGCCAAATGGTTGCATTCCAACTGCTGCACCTATTTGATTGCGATTGATGTATACATTTCCAACTGATATTTTCTTGCTTATTAAATCGATCTGACTTTGTACACGGCTTTGCAAAGAAAACGTAAGTCCATATCCTGTATTGTTTATATCACTTATAACTTCATTTAACTGCGACTTATTAAAACGTATGATATGTAAAATAGGTCCAAACACTTCTTGCTTTAATTGCGAAATTTTTTGTATCTCATAAATGTACGGAGGAAAGAAATAACCATTATAAGAATTTGTATCCATGGGTACCTTAAACAAAAGGTTTGAATCTTCATCCCTTGATATCTTTTCCGTATGTTTAGTGAGCATATCAATAGATGCTTTGTCAATTATTGGACCAATATCTGTGCTCAGTTGTATTGGGTCACCTATCTTTAGTTCTTGAGCTGCATTGCATATCATTTTTATTTGTTTTTCTGCTATATCTTCTTGAATAAATAGCACTCTGAGAGCAGAACAACGTTGACCGCCACTGCGAAATGCAGAAATTAAAACATCCTTAGTTACCTGCTCTAAAAGAGCAGAACTATCAACAATCATAGCATTTAATCCACCAGTCTCAGCGATAAGTGGCACAATAGGACCATCTCTACTAGCAAGCATTCGATTAATTATTTGAGCAGTTTGTGTTGAACCAGTAAAAGCTACACCGGAAATTCTATTATCTGGCACTAATGTTTTACCTAAATACCAACCATCCCCTGGAATAAGGTGTAGCACATTTTTTGGTATTCCAGCTTCGTGTAGTATCTTAACGGCTTCATAGGCAATAATCGGCGTTTGCTCTGCCGGTTTTGCCAGCACTGCATTACCTGCTGCAAGTGCAGCTGAAACCTGCCCAAGAAAAATAGCAAGTGGAAAATTCCATGGTGATATGCATAAGAAAACTCCCCTGCCTTCAAAAAAGATGAAGTTATCTTCACCTGTTGGACCTGGCAATTTTTTCCAGTCGCTCAGTTCATTCTTTGCTATCATTGCATAATAACGCAGAAAGTCAACTGCTTCCCTTACTTCTGCTATTGCATCGGATAAAATTTTTCCTGCTTCCACAATCAGAATGTAAATTAACTCCTTCATCCTTTCCTCAAGCAAATCTGCAGCTTTTTCGAGGTATTTAGCGCGCTCTACTGCTGAAACATTCTGCCACTTAGTAAAAGCACTATGTGCTATTTCAAGAGCGTTTAAAGTTTGATCGCTTGTTGCACTTGACACTTCTCCAATTATATTTTCCAAATGTGCAGGATTCACTACTTCGGTAAATTTCGCACTGTCAAGAAACGACTCTCCATCAATTATTGGGCCAACTTGCCATTTCTTTTCACTAAATTCCCTTACATCATTTGCAAATTGTGAAACTGCAATTGAATCGCTAATATCCATTCCCAAGGAGTTTTTTCTTTCCTCTCCAAAAATATCTCGTGGCAACGGAATGCTTGGATGAGGCTCATATTCTAAGCTTTTTACTTTTTCTAATGGATCTGAGACTAATTCTTCAATTTTAACGTCAGAATCATTTACTTGATTGACAAACGAGCTATTAGCTCCATTTTCAAGAAGGCGCCTAATAAGGTATGGCAATAAATCACTATGTTTACCAACTGGTGCATATATACGACAATTGATGCTTGTTGCAAGTTCTGAAATTGCATAATCATACAAACTTTTACCCATTCCATGTAAGCGCTGAAACTCAAACCCAGGATGATTTTTATCGGCAAGCTCTATTATAGTAGCAAAAGTATAAGCATTATGAGTTCCAAAACATGGATAAAAGTGATTCTCTTTGCTTAAAAGTTTCTGCGCACAGGCAAGATAGCATACATCTGTGTGGCTTTTTCTAGTAAACACCGGATAACCAATTAACCCTAATTCTTGTGTGCGCTTGATTTCTGAGTCCCAATATGCTCCTTTTACAAGCCTCACCATAATTTTATGCTTTGATCGAATGGCAACATCTTCAACAAAATCAAGAACAGATAAAGCACGTTTTTGATACGCTTGCACAGCCAAGCCAAGCCCCTCCCACTTAGAAAGTGAATCATCAAGACGCAATTGCTCAAATAAAACTAATGACATCTCAAGTCTTTCTGATTCTTCTGCATCTATACAAAGTGAAATGTTATATTTCTTCGCTTCATGACACAGTTCCAGCAACTTAGCTCTCAGCTCTTCAGCTATATTACCAAATTGGCTAAATTCATAACGTGAGTGCAGTGAAGACAATTTGATTGAAACCCCTTGAGATTTAAAGCAATCATTTATGTCAGCAGATTCACCTATGGCTTTTATTGCATGCATGTATAAATTAAAATACTCTTCCGCATCCTCAACTGTGCAAGCAGATTCACCAAGCATATCAAAAGAGCATAAATACTTACTGTAGTCATCTGATTTCACACTTTCCAATGCTTTTTCTATAGTTTCTCCAACAATAAAATGCTTGCCAAGAATGGATATTGCTTGTTTCACCGCTTTGCGGATTATTGGCTCTCCTAAATTTTTCAATAACCTGGAAATTATGTGATAGAATTTTGAATCCTCTTCATTGTTTCTCAATATACTGCTTCCTATAATTAAACTCCATGTAGAAGCATTAACAAACAATGAAGAGGAACGCCCCAGGTGTTTATTCCATTCTTGGTTGGCAATTTTATCTTTGATCAATTCATCTATTGTGTAATCGTCTGGTATTCTAAGTAATGATTCAGCAAGACACATTAGCGCTACTCCTTCTTCGTTAGAAAGTGAGTACTGTTGTATAAAAGAATCTATAATGCCTAATTTACTACCTCTAATCTTTTCGACAATTTGTTTTGCAATATTGTAAATTATGTTTTTTGAATCAGCCGAAAGTTCTGATTTTTCTACAAGATAGCGTACGTGACTTTTTTCATCAGCACGATAAAATGCCTGCAATCGTTTTCGTAATGCGTTAGGTTCTTGTATAGAACTGATCATAATTATCTACAAAACACCCTTTACCATATATAAGATAAGATTATATCATAACTTTACATCGAATAAATTATTATTTAAATAAAGAGCCAGAATCGATTCAAAAAACCTAGTTGATGACTGTGATAGCTCAAAAGGACTATAATGCACCCCATAAACTAGACCAAAAAAAAATGGTTGATCCGAGTAGGAAGGTAAAGGGGTAAAAGTATGGCAACAAAAAAATATGAACCAGAGTTAAAAGCAAAGATAGCTTTGGAAGCAATAAAAAATCAAAAAAGCACAGCTGAGATATGTAGTGAATATAAAATACCATCAACAAATCTATATGATTGGCGTGATAGAGTATTGGCAAGGTTAAAAGACCTATTTGTTGAAGAAAGTGAAAGTGCGAGAAAACAAAGAATCTTAGCGCAAGAAATAGAAAGTTTACATAAAGTAATAGGAGAATTGACAGTGGAAAATAGCTATTTGAAAAAAAAATTACTGAAATAAGCAAAAAAGATAGAGTAAGGTTTATAGAAAAAGATTCTGATCTGTCAATTAGGAAACAGGCTGATTTATTGGGGATTTGCAGATCTAGCCTATATTATAGGCCTATAATTAATAACGAAAGTGAAGTAGCAAATTTGATTCAAGAAGTATATTTGGCTTCTGATTGCCGTTATGGATATCGTAAAATTACTGCTGAAATCATAGCGAGTGGAGTAGTAGTCAATCACAAAAAAATCTTAAGAATTATGAAAAAAATGAAGATTAGTGGGCTGTATTGTAGAAAAAGATGTAATACAAGTATTAAAGAAAAAAAGCATAAAATATATCCTTATTTACTCAAAGATTTGATTATTTGTAGAGTTAATCAGGTATGGGCTACTGATATAACATATATTATGGTAGAAGGTAAGTTTATCTATTTTGTGGCAATAATGGACTTGTATAGTCGCTATATTATTGCTCATTCATTATCACCATATCTCGATGCTGGATTTTGCCTTTATACTCTCAAAGAAGCTCTAAAACAAGGTAAACCTGAGATTTTTAATAGTGATCAGGGGGTGCAGTTTACTAGCTACAACTTTATTATGGAATTAGAGCGTGCTAATATTAAAATCAGTATGGACCATAAAGGACGTTGCTTCGACAATATATTTGTTGAGCGCTTATGGAGAACTTTAAAGCAAGAAGCTATATATTATTATAGACCAAATAGTATCAGAGATTTAAATCTTATAATAAATGATTTTGTTGCTTGGTATAACTATAGAAGGCGACATCAGACTCTACATTATAAAGTTCCTGCTGATCTTTATTATCATAAACAGTAAATGAATATATTGATAAATACTTTAAATGTGTGTCGACGTATTTATCAACATATTCATTTTAAAAATCGGATCACTTTGAAAAAAATGGTCTAGACAAATGGGTGCATTATAGACTGCGCAAGTATATAGCTCAACACTCCACCACTAATCAAGTACTTAACCTCAGTTGCAGTTTGTACACAGCACTTGAGTTGAATGGATTGCTCTGAATCATCCTTTCTTTTAATGATACATTCTAGATTTCCATTTGGTACTACTTCACCTTTTATGCTTATTATCTCACTACCATCAAATATCTTTCTCGTTACTCCATCCTGAAATGCAAGTGGAAGAACACCCATACCGACCAAATTGGACCTATGTATGCGTTCAAAACTTTCTGCAATCACAGCTTTAATTCCCAGCAATGAAGTACCCTTTGCTGCCCAATCCCTACTTGAACCTGTACCATATTCTTTTCCTGCAATGACAACTAATGGAACAGCTTCTCTTTTATATTGCATTGCTGCATCAAAAATTGACATAGTTTCTTGAGAAGGAATATGTTTTGTATAGCCACCCTCAGCGCTCACCATTTTATTTCTTATTCTGATATTAGCAAAGGTTCCACGCATCATTACGTTGTGGTTACCGCGGCGAGATCCATATGAATTGAAATCTTGCGGTTCAACTCCAAGACCTTTTAAATATATGCCTGCAGGACTATTTGAGGCAATATTTCCAGCAGGGGAAATGTGGTCGGTAGTGACGCTATCGCCAAACATCGCTAGTATTTGCGCATTCTTTATATCAACTATGTTGCTTCCATTGTTCTTAGTCGATAAATTATCAAAATAGGGAGGGTTTTGTATATAAGTGCTTTTCGCGTCCCAATCATAGATTTCACCTTTCTCACACTTTATCTTTTGCCAATGCTCATCACCAGAAAAAACATCCTTATACTTTTGTATGAACATTTCACGCGTCACAACACTTTTAACACAGCTCTCAACTTCATTATTTGTTGGCCATATATCTTTGAGATAGACATCATTTCCATTCTTATCTTTGCATATTGAATCTTTTGTCAAATCAATTTGCACAGTGCCTGCAAGTGCATATGCAACAATAAGTGGCGGAGATGCCAAGTAATTAGCTTTGACTAACGGATGAATTCTTCCTTCAAAGTTACGATTGCCAGACAAAACTGCAGCAACAGTTAAGTTTTTGTTTTTTATATCATCCTCTATATCCTTATTAAGTGGACCAGAATTTCCAATGCAAGTTGTGCAGCCATATCCAACTAGATTAAAACCCAAAGCATTTAGATCTACCTGCAATCCAGACTTTTCTAAATATTCTGTCACAACTTGTGACCCTGGAGCAAGAGAAGTTTTAACCCAAGGCTTTGATTTTAATCCAAGTTTAATTGCATTACGAGCTACAAGACCTGCAGCAATCATCACACTTGGATTTGAGGTGTTAGTGCAGCTTGTTATTGCTGCAATCACTACGCTGCCACTCTGGAGCTGATCGCCATAGATAGGTTCCAACGGAGGTCTGTTTGTCTCATTAATAGGAAAAGATGTAGAAAAAGATTCCGCTACTTCTGAAAGGAAAATCTTATCCTGTGGTCTTTTAGGACCAGCCATCACTGGCTTTACGCTTGATAAATCAAGCTCTAGTGTGTCAAAAAATGCTAACTCATTACTGCTACGCCACAATCCCTGCTCTTTTGAATAGACTTCAACTAATTTGATCAGCTCTTCTGGTCGCCCTGTTAAATGTAAATAATCGAGTGTTTTCTGATCAATTGGAAAAAACCCACAAGTTGCACCATACTCTGGGGCCATGTTAGCTATAGTGGCCCTGTCTGCTAGAGATAAATAATCTAAACCATCACCATAAAATTCTACAAATTTACCAACAACACCTTTTGTTCTTAGGATACTGGTAACCGTCAGCACTAAATCAGTC
Source organism: Wolbachia endosymbiont (group B) of Eucosma cana (assembly GCF_947250645.1). Taxonomy (NCBI): domain Bacteria; kingdom Pseudomonadati; phylum Pseudomonadota; class Alphaproteobacteria; order Rickettsiales; family Anaplasmataceae; genus Wolbachia; species Wolbachia endosymbiont (group B) of Eucosma cana. The sequence goes on along the minus strand of NZ_OX366334.1, from coordinate 1,037,275 downwards.
GCAGTTACTCCTTCCGGTAGTCTGCCAATTAATTTAAATCCAACTACTTCTGGAATCACCATACTAATTGGTTGACCAAGCATCACAGACTCAGCTTCTATGCCTCCAACACCCCAACCAAGGACTGATAACCCGTTAATCATTGTAGTGTGACTGTCAGTACCAACTAAAGTGTCAGGATATATGACCCCATCATTATTACACACAACTTGCGCTAAATACTCAAGGTTTACTTGATGGCAAATTCCAGTACCTGGTGGTACTACTCTAAAATTTGTGAAGGACGACTCTCCCCACTTTAAAAATTGATATCTCTCCAAATTTCTTTTTACTTCTAGCTCAACATTTTTACTGAATGCGGAAGTGCTTCCATAACTATCTACTTGAACAGAGTGATCGATCACAAGATCAACAGTTACAGATGGATTTATTTTGCTTGGGTTACCTCCGTTTTTCTTCACATAATTACGCATTGAAGCTAAGTCAACGACAGCGGGAACTCCTGTGAAATCCTGCATCAAAACCCTTGCTGGTTTGTAGCTAATTTCGTGATTAATGTGTTTCTTGACGCAATTTGCTAATATCTTTATGTCATCTAATTTAACGCTTACTCCATCTTCGTTGCGCAATAAATTTTCAAGCACAACCTTCAGCGAGCAGGGCAATTTAGTTGTATCTATTCCTAAAAATTCACTAGCACTACTTAGGCTAAAATAGTTGTATGACTTCCCGTCAATGTTTAAAGTCTTCTTTGCATTTAAAGAATTGTTCATCCTGTATTAGTTAAAATTGGAATTACTAACGCTACTTTTTTGTTGTTGACTTTGCTGCTGATACATAGTTTCAAAATCTATAGGATCTAGCATAAGTGGAGGAAACCCACCACTACTTGTAGTTCTTGCAATTACTTCTCTTGCAAAAGGAAAAAGAAAAGTAGGCCCGCCAATAAACAAAGCTTGTCTTACTTCCTCTTTACTCAACTCTTTCAAATTTTCTATTGAAAAAATACCACAATACTTTATCTCACAAATGAAAGCTATACCATTTTTTATATCTTCATCTTTTACCGTCGCTTTGACTTCTATATGCAAAGTAATTTCATGAAAAGGTTTTTCTTCATTTATTCCTTCTTTGCTTTCCGTTCCTTCTAATTTTGCTGAATTAATATTAACCGTTACATTAATATCGGGAGCTTTACTAGAAGGAAGGAATGGCGAATTTGGATTCTCAAACGAAAGATCTTTGACATACTGACCATGAATTTTCATTTTGTGTTGTAACATTTCTTACTTCTCCTTTAATTAAGTTGAGATATTTAATACTTTCTTATATAATATATTCATTTATAAACGAATAGCAAACCTAACTATAGGCTAATATGCAAAACATATTTTTATCAATAATTAATAATATTTAGATACTTTATATACCAAGGGGTTAAGTTACCATGATAGAGCTTGTAATATATGCTTTACTAGCGGCGTTTATTTTTTCACGCTTATACAATTCTTTAGGAAGATCAGCCAGTCTCAACCTAAAAAAGCTAACAGTTGTATTGGATGCAAGTCAAAGTAAAGAGGATGTGGTAGAAAATATCGAAGATTATATTTATAGCAACGACAAAAGTTCAATAGAAGCTACTTATAAACAAATATTACAAAAAAACAGAGAGTTCTCTATTTCCAATTTTATAGAAGGTTCAAGCATAGCTTTTGAATTAATAATTAAATATTTTAACCAAGGGAATTTACCTCAATTAAAATCCCTTCTGGACAAAGATTTGTATAACAGCTTTGTGGATAAGATTAAGCATCGTAAAGAGATACACGAGTCTATAATTGTTTCTATCGTTTCACAAAAGATCTTAGAAATAAAGCTAGTAAAAAACGTAATATTTATTGCAGTATATTTCCTTTCAGAGCAAATTAACTTCGTTAAGAATAATGAAGGAGATATCATATCAGGTAGTATGTCTACTATTAACAAAGTTGAGGATGTATGGCAATTCAAAAAAAATATTAATTCATCAGATCCAACCTGGTTGCTTGTTTCCATTAACTACAAGAAGGCAAGTACCGATAAAAATTTAACAGCAAATGACAAGTAAGATTAGTTACACCGATGGAAAGTAGGCTACGAGAAATAGTACTTGATACTGAAACTACAGGTCTTGACACTGAGTCTGGCCATCGAATTATCGAGATAGGATGTGTAGAACTAATTAATCGTGTTCCAACAGGTAAAACATTTCATCGATATCTTAATCCAGAAAGAGATGTACCTTACCACTCATTTAAGATTCATGGTATTAGTGAGGAGTTTTTAGAGGATAAACCACTATTTTCAGATGTTGCATTTGAATTTCTCGACTTCATATCTAATGACATTTTGGTGATTCATAATGCTGAATTCGATGTTAAGTTCCTTAATATGGAGTTAGGCAAGTTAAATGCTAGGTTAATTTCCTCAGATAGAGTGCTAGATACATTGCCGCTTGCAAGAAAAAAGTTTGTAGGATCACCTGCTTCTTTAAATGCATTATGTAAACGTTTTGACATATCGCTGGAAGGTAGAGAGTTGCACGGAGCATTAGTTGATGCTCAATTGCTTGCAAAGGTCTACGTTGAGCTTACAGGAGGATTGCAAACCTTTTTGTTTAATAGTAAATGTGATCAGGACAATAGCTCTACGTTTATTCAGCATAAAGTGCGAAATTTAGCTCGCAGAGAACATTCACCAAGCAGCGAAGAAATTGATGAGCATAAGAAATTGTTAGATAAAATTAACAATCCACTTTGGAAGGAATATGTTGAATCAATCAGCTAATCAAGATATGATTTAATTTTATTGGAAACGCTTTAATGGTAAAATTCATAAGGTTATTGTCTGGTTTATTAATAATAGTAGCAGCTGTCTTCTTAGGTTATTGTTATTTTACCAAGCAAGGCATATTTGTTTCACAAAATACAGAAATTAAAATAGGTGGGGATTTTTCTTTGATTAATCAAGACGGACAAACAGTACGCAGTAGTGATTTTAAAAATAAGTATATGATGATTTTTTTCGGATTTTCCTCATGCAAAAGAATTTGCCCTATGAACCTCGGAATAATTTCAGAAACACTTGCAAAGTTAGATAAGAAAACTGACAATAAGATACAAACATTTTTTATCACAGTTGATCCTGAGCGCGATAATATAGAAAGGCTTAAAGAATTTCAGCAGCAATTTGACCATAGAATACAAATGCTAACTGGTGAAAGACAAAAAATAGATGAAGTAGTTGCAAAGTATAAAGTATATGCAAACAAAGTAGGTGGAGAAGAGGAAATTAACCATTCTTCAATAATATACCTTATCGGCCCTGAAGGAAAATATGTCACACACTTTGTAGCTGATTTAAATTCAGATGAAAGTCAATCTGATAAGATTCTGGCTGAGATAAAAAAATATGTAAGCTGAACTAAAGAGCTTAGCTTACTTTAAATTTATGCTAACGGCTGTTTTGATTAAACTAAGTCGTTTTTTTAATTTTTTCTAGGATCAACTCAGCAGCTTTTTGTTCAGCAATTTTCTTACTAGGAGCGCATGCAGAAACTTTGTCATAACTCTCTATGCAAACTGATATAGTAAATTCAGGATTGTGTGCTGGTCCAGTTTGTTTTACAAGCTCATACTTTGGTAAAGGTAATTTATTTCTCTGAGTCCATTCTTGCAGTGAAGTTTTAGGATCTTGAGGAGGATCGAGGATGTCTTTAGCTAGCTTTTCCCAATGTTGGATAATAAATTTTTCAACACTCTCAAGTCCACCGTCAATATAAATTGCACCTATTAGTGCCTCAAGCGAATTTTCTAAATTTTTTAAGTTACATTTCCCTCCGTTGCAACGTTCACTATTATTCATTATGATAAAGTTACCTAACTCTATTTCTTTAGCAACATTAGCAATGGTACTGCCACAAACTAGATCCGTTTTTCTTTTTGCCAATGCTCCTTCTTTTTCTTCAGGAAACATTTTAAACAGCATAGCAGATACAACCATGTTCAAAATACTATCGCCCAAAAACTCTAGCCTTTCGTAGCTTACGATCTGGTCTTCGCTATTCCTTTTATTTACGCTTGGATGGGTTAATGCCTCTTCTAATATTGCATGATCTGTAAATTTATAATTAATAACTTTAGATATTATATCGTTCAAAACTTTCATGTTCATCATTCAAAAGAAAAGCACTCCCTATCATACCTTTACACTAAAAAGTTAGCTCTACTTTACTAAAACAATATCAATAACTTCCAAAATTAATGTATACAACCCACTGCTTCAGTAATGTTACTAAATCCATCTCTTTTTACCAATTCTGCAAGCTCCAGATTGATTTTGTTCACAACTTGATGCCCCTGATATACGAGAGCAGTGTACAGTTGTACTAAAGAGGCTCCTGCCTTTATTTTTTCATATGCGTCAATACCACTTGAAACTCCCCCACATCCTATCAATAGAATCCTGCTCTTAGTAAGCTTGTACATATCACTCAATAACTCGGTTGAAAGTTGAAACAATGGTCTGCCGCTCAACCCACCACTCTCATTATAGTAAGAATCTCGACTTATCGTAGTGTTGCTTACTATTAAGCCGTCAATTTTATATTCTAGTGTAAGCTCAGCGATATTTTCTTTTGTTTGCTGATCTATATCTGGAGAAATTTTTAATATTATCGGTATGGATTCAGAGCTATCGATTGATTTCCGGGTTAGAGTGATAGATTTCAACAATTTGGATAATTCTTGTTTATTGTGCAAATCGCGCAAGTTAGGTGTGTTTGGGGATGAGATGTTCAGTACTATATAATTGCTCTTTCCATATACTATCTTTATTAAGTCAACATAATCGCTGATTTGGTCCTTTGATGTACTGTTTCTTCCTATATTTATACCAAAAATACAATCACCAAGTTTAGTTTTACTTATCTGTTTAAGAAAATAGTCTACTCCTTTATTATTAAATCCCAATCTATTAATTATTCCTTCATCTTTAATTAATCGAAAAATTCTCGGTTTTTTGTTTCCATATTGGGGATGTTTAGTTACAGTACCAGCCTCAATAAATCCAAAACCAAATGAGAGCATCGGCTTTACAACTTCCGCATTTTTATCAAAACCTGCAGCAAGACCTACAGGATTCCTAATTTTATTACCAAAAAAGTTTACATTTAAAGACTTAGGTAGTTCTATAGGTTTCCTACAGGGCATCTTTTTTAACGCCGTTATTACCAAGGAGTGAGCGATTTCAGGCGGCAGTAAAAACAATAAATTACGTAATATCATTTTGTAAAACACTTTGCTTATTTTTAGTTTATTTTTTACCATGCAACAAGAATAACTTAGAAAGCTTGAGGTTTATCAAAATAGTAAGTATATAGTTTCTATGAGTAGTAAAAACTAATTTTTCTGAAGGGAAACCAGAACTTGATCAGTATTTTTATCTACTAATTCGAGGTAGCCAAATTTGTTAATTTGAGATTTTATTAGTATAGGAATCTTATTTCGATTTAAATAAAATCCCTGTTTTGATTGTTTATTAATCCGCAACCTTACATCCCCATTTTTCCAAGCAAGCATCTTATTTATTCCAGATTTTTCTTTACAATTATCTTCATTTACAAATCCTAAGTATTCATCTTCTGAAGAAGATTATAATGCACCCATTTGTCTAGACCATTTTTTTCAAAGTGATCCGATTTTTAAAATGAATATGTTGATAAATACGTCGACACACATTTAAAGTATTTATCAATATATTCATTTACTGTTTATGATAATAAAGATCAGCAGGAACTTTATAATGTAGAGTCTGATGTCGCCTTCTATAGTTATACCAAGCAACAAAATCATTTATTATAAGATTTAAATCTCTGATACTATTTGGTCTATAATAATATATAGCTTCTTGCTTTAAAGTTCTCCATAAGCGCTCAACAAATATATTGTCGAAGCAACGTCCTTTATGGTCCATACTGATTTTAATATTAGCACGCTCTAATTCCATAATAAAGTTGTAGCTAGTAAACTGCACCCCCTGATCACTATTAAAAATCTCAGGTTTACCTTGTTTTAGAGCTTCTTTGAGAGTATAAAGGCAAAATCCAGCATCGAGATATGGTGATAATGAATGAGCAATAATATAGCGACTATACAAGTCCATTATTGCCACAAAATAGATAAACTTACCTTCTACCATAATATATGTTATATCAGTAGCCCATACCTGATTAACTCTACAAATAATCAAATCTTTGAGTAAATAAGGATATATTTTATGCTTTTTTTCTTTAATACTTGTATTACATCTTTTTCTACAATACAGCCCACTAATCTTCATTTTTTTCATAATTCTTAAGATTTTTTTGTGATTGACTACTACTCCACTCGCTATGATTTCAGCAGTAATTTTACGATATCCATAACGGCAATCAGAAGCCAAATATACTTCTTGAATCAAATTTGCTACTTCACTTTCGTTATTAATTATAGGCCTATAATATAGGCTAGATCTGCAAATCCCCAATAAATCAGCCTGTTTCCTAATTGACAGATCAGAATCTTTTTCTATAAACCTTACTCTATCTTTTTTGCTTATTTCAGTAATTTTTTTTTCAAATAGCTATTTTCCACTGTCAATTCTCCTATTACTTTATGTAAACTTTCTATTTCTTGCGCTAAGATTCTTTGTTTTCTCGCACTTTCACTTTCTTCAACAAATAGGTCTTTTAACCTTGCCAATACTCTATCACGCCAATCATATAGATTTGTTGATGGTATTTTATATTCACTACATATCTCAGCTGTGCTTTTTTGATTTTTTATTGCTTCCAAAGCTATCTTTGCTTTTAACTCTGGTTCATATTTTTTTGTTGCCATACTTTTACCCCTTTACCTTCCTACTCGGATCAACCATTTTTTTTTGGTCTAGTTTATGGGGTGCATTATAAGCTGTAGCATGTATGAAGGTTTTTCGCATATTATTTGAACAATTTTTGCATGATTGTAAAAAAGAATTACCTCCTGAAAAACACATGTTGCTTAGCATAACTGAAATAGAAAAACGCCTAAATCTTGATCCAAAAGCAGACCCAGAACATCACATCAGAAAACCACTAAACACAATCCAAAGAACAATAAAAACCACCTTAGCTAAAAAGTTAGGATTAAACATCGAACGTAATGATGTGATTCAAACAGTTGGTTGGCCTGGATCATCGCGTAAAGATTATGGCTACCGTATTAACCCTTTCACTGTGCTGATAAAAGTAGTTCGTTAACTGTGTTGAAGAGAAGTAAAAGATGTTACAATGGAAAAAGTAAAATTTGTGACAAGGCTTGTGATCAAGTTTTAAAGAAGCGTTCTTTGGTTGGTATTTTACCCTAAAGTCACATCTAGCTTTAAAATACAGTTTTTGCCTTATCTAAAAAAAATACAAATTCTCAATTACGTAAAAGCCTAAATTTCTTTTGCTTTCTTCAATCTTTTCTACTCTGTTCGTTTGCCGACTTTTGTGTTTGAAGCACATCTACATTCAATGCCCCTATACTAATATATACCGACCACTTTTTCCGGGAGTTTCTGAAAAAAAGTTAAAATAATTTTAAGACAGCTAAGAAATTAAAAAGAGCATTATGTCTTTTACAACAGAAATCTTCGCTATTTGAGTCCTTTCCATTTTGGAAACAACTTTTTACTTGAGCTGAAAAGAGATTACATGAGTTTTTGGTAAAAACATACAAAACCTATCTAAATCATCAATAACGCTATAATAGCCCTCTAAAGACGTTTTAAAGAATGGTATTGTAGTAGAGAGATTATTTTGGCTCCATTCCCTTCTTGTAAAGCTAAAGATACTAATGTTAGCAAACTCTATAAACTTAAGAATAACTGTAGAAACTATTATTTTTTAAAGTCAGAAAAAACATCACTTACAATTCAACAATTCTCCAAAATCAATTATGTTTGAAAAGTAATCACTATCTATAACATCATCACTTACATCATTGACGTGGATAAGGACTGGACGACATGAAAAGCCTTTTGGACGATTTAGTGTATCTATTTTCTTTTGTACCTCTTGTATTATTGAATGACCAATTTTATCTTTTGAAAATTTGATCTCGCAAATGTAGAGAGTGTTAAACTTCGTTTGAATCATATAATCAATTTGACAACCTGCACTATTACGCGTTCTTTTCTGAAAAAATGGATTCTCGCTTATTATTCCATCAATTCCTAAGATATTATGTATACTCTTTCTATTGTTCAGCACCAAATTTTCAAATTGAAGCCCAATAATTGTATACCACTCTGGTAAGAACCCTATAGAATAGGTGTCACGACTAATTTTTCCTAGATCTTTTTCGATATATTTTAGATAAAACCTTAAATAATTATCTTGAAGTCTGTATCTCCTGAGTCGTGAATCAGTACCAGTTTTTATACTCCAAGTATGATCCTTTGCTATAAAACCAGCAAGCTCAAGTTCATATAGATACTCAGAAATGCGTCCATGTCTTACGATATTTAAAGTAGCACAAATTTCTTCTTGTTCTTTAGCTCCAGTAGAAAGAGCTCTGACTATTTGCTTATAAAAAGCAGTTTTTCGCATGAATAAATCTGAGAATATTTGATTAAATTCTTCAACTAAAAACCCACCTTTTGTAAAACAAAGCCTTTTAATATTTTCTTCAGCGCTATGTTTAAAATTTACCTCCTCTAAATACTTTGGAATTCCGCCAGTTACTGCAAGCACCTTAAACTTTTCATATGCTGAAATATTTTTTGGCCAAAATTCGTTGCAATCAGAAAGTGATAATTCTCCGAGTGTTAAAGTTAACGATATTCTTCCTACGAAGCCAGTACTACTAAGTATATTTTTCTCGATCCATGATGAAGCTGATCCACAAACAACAAAAATTAGCTTGTTATTATTTTTTAGCTGCGTATCCCAAAAATTTTTTATTTTGCCTAAAAAGGTTGGATCTTTTGAGCCCATCCAAGAAATTTCATCAAACAGCAATAATGTTTTTCCTGATAGTAGACGTTCACCAACTGCCCATAGTAAATCGCTCCAGTCATCATACCTAGCAAAAGATGTATTAAATTGTCTAGCAACTTGTCTAGAAAATTCATTAAGTTGGTAGGACATTGTAGTATGCTTTTCTGGTGGCAAACCTATAAAGGAGTAATATTGTTCAAAATACTTACCAAACTCTTGAATTAAACGACTTTTTCCTATACGACGCCTTCCTTTGACTACTACAAAAGATGCAGTATTTTTTTCTGTAAGCTCCAGTAGTTGTTTTAACTCAGTTTGCCTACCAATAAATGATGGAGACATAAAATACGAAATATAAATCCTTGTCTCCGTTATACTAGATAAAATTGGAGACGTAAATAAATAAATTTAGATCTTTGTCTCCATTTTAAGGGGCAATCAAGTTTTACGAGCTTCTGTTTCTTCTTCTATGGCAGTAACTTCAAACTTTTTTCCTTGAGCTACCTCTACAATTTGCTAATTTCATTCTGAGAGTTTTGCAATTAATTGCTCAGAGGTTTGCGATAAAAATTGTTGTATTCCCATAATAGTTTCCATAACCCCTTATACTCACCATAAGTTGTTCAATCTTTTTTGAAAAATTTTCTTTGCAAAGTGTAAAAAATGTGTTAAACTTACTAGTTAGTTTACTAAAGATGCCTTTTATTTGCGTTTTAGAGGGCATTATAAGCGTTCTTTAGTGTGGCTAGTAAGTGTTTACACCCTAAAGTTACAGATAGCTTTAAAATGCAGCTTTTGCGTATCCGTTCAGAGGTGTGGCTTAAGAGACAATAGATAGAAGGTTTTAAAATGGATTTAACTTTTTTTGTCTCCAAGTGAGATACAGCGAAATTATCCGCTCAAGGAATCTATTCCCTCGCTCTGACTGTGCAAAATATGAATTCTTACGATAGTATAATGCACCCCATAAACTAGACCAAAAAAAAATGGTTGATCCGAGTAGGAAGGTAAAGGGGTAAAAGTATGGCAACAAAAAAATATGAACCAGAGTTAAAAGCAAAGATAGCTTTGGAAGCAATAAAAAATCAAAAAAGCACAGCTGAGATATGTAGTGAATATAAAATACCATCAACAAATCTATATGATTGGCGTGATAGAGTATTGGCAAGGTTAAAAGACCTATTTGTTGAAGAAAGTGAAAGTGCGAGAAAACAAAGAATCTTAGCGCAAGAAATAGAAAGTTTACATAAAGTAATAGGAGAATTGACAGTGGAAAATAGCTATTTGAAAAAAAAATTACTGAAATAAGCAAAAAAGATAGAGTAAGGTTTATAGAAAAAGATTCTGATCTGTCAATTAGGAAACAGGCTGATTTATTGGGGATTTGCAGATCTAGCCTATATTATAGGCCTATAATTAATAACGAAAGTGAAGTAGCAAATTTGATTCAAGAAGTATATTTGGCTTCTGATTGCCGTTATGGATATCGTAAAATTACTGCTGAAATCATAGCGAGTGGAGTAGTAGTCAATCACAAAAAAATCTTAAGAATTATGAAAAAAATGAAGATTAGTGGGCTGTATTGTAGAAAAAGATGTAATACAAGTATTAAAGAAAAAAAGCATAAAATATATCCTTATTTACTCAAAGATTTGATTATTTGTAGAGTTAATCAGGTATGGGCTACTGATATAACATATATTATGGTAGAAGGTAAGTTTATCTATTTTGTGGCAATAATGGACTTGTATAGTCGCTATATTATTGCTCATTCATTATCACCATATCTCGATGCTGGATTTTGCCTTTATACTCTCAAAGAAGCTCTAAAACAAGGTAAACCTGAGATTTTTAATAGTGATCAGGGGGTGCAGTTTACTAGCTACAACTTTATTATGGAATTAGAGCGTGCTAATATTAAAATCAGTATGGACCATAAAGGACGTTGCTTCGACAATATATTTGTTGAGCGCTTATGGAGAACTTTAAAGCAAGAAGCTATATATTATTATAGACCAAATATAGTGTTTTCTAAAATAAATGATAGTGCACTAACATACAAACTCGCAGCTTTTAGGGGGTAATCTCGTAATGAAAATTTATCATTCATTTTCGAAACTACTATAGTATCAGAGATTTAAATCTTATAATAAATGATTTTGTTGCTTGGTATAACTATAGAAGGCGACATCAGACTCTACATTATAAAGTTCCTGCTGATCTTTATTATCATAAACAGTAAATGAATATATTGATAAATACTTTAAATGTGTGTCGACGTATTTATCAACATATTCATTTTAAAAATCGGATCACTTTGAAAAAAATGGTCTAGACAAATGGGTGCATTATAGGATCATGTTCAAACACTATATTTCTTATTAGCCTTTTTTTGGTGGATTGATCTTCAAGTTTACCAACAAGCTGTATTTCCTGTGGAATCACCGTATCGCCTTTTCTGCCAGCAATTAAGACAGGGCATTTTGTATTCTCTACAACTTTTTGTGGATTAAAATCTAATCCACAGCGCCCGAACCAACGATTCAAGAGCATTAATGGAAGCCATTTAACTAAACTATGAGGAGAATCTCTGACTGCATCCTTAAGTGAACTATAAGAATTGCTGTGAATTAGTGTTAAATGAATACCCTGATCTTCAAATCTTTTTAAAACTTCTGCTGCAACTCCTCCTCCAAGAGAATTAGTATCCAAAATTATATCGTTTGGATGCACACCTTTTACAAGTAACATGTTTACCATTGCCATTCCAGCTTGAACCAACTTTTCACCGTTTGTTAGAAAATTATATAGTGCTATAATCTTCTTTTTCTCAAAAAGAAACTCTATAATATCCTCCATATCTTTTTCCAACTTTTGATCACAAGCTTCTACATCTATTTCCTGATCTTCACCTATAAGTTCTTTTTTATAACACTTGATCCACTCAGGACTGACTTCATTTTCCAAAAAGCTTTTAATTCTATGTATAACAAACCTTTTCTTAACAAAATCAAAAAATACCGATAAGCAAAGTATAATAACACATATGGTAGCCAAAATTGGTAGCACTACTGATGCAAAAGCTAACTCTATAAGCACCTTTTTTGATTTTTGATTCTGGTATGCCAAGTATAACGATATAATAGAAGCAGTGGATAATATAGCAGAACATAACCATAATGATAATATTATCCTATTGAATTTTCTTTCTTCATCATTCAATTCTTTTTGAAAGAATTCTGGATTAATAATTCTAGAAAAATAAGGATAGTCAAAATAATGCTTAACTAACTTACTTTCTTGCTCCTTAGGTGCATCTTTACCAAGAGCATTAACCTTGATACACTGAAGTACTCCAAAAAAGTTTATCACGTGTTTTGCAGTTTCTTCTGGCTTGATATTACCAATGGTATGATAAATAACTTTCATTTTTTTGTTAATAAATATTAACTTATTTTAACATAAAGATCAAAAAAACAAGAGAATGTAAATATGAATAACCAGTATGATGGAAAGCTTATAAGAAGTTTCTTATGATTCCTTTTAAGCGAGTTTTGAATTTTTGAAACGTCATGACATTGTTGATACGCCTGTCAAGAAATGAGAGAGTATCCACAAAATCTTCTGAGTAATCATTGATAAAAAAAAGTATCGTACTTAAGTACACTCCAGCTAATATTGCCCTTTTTGTATAATAATTAAAATCTGTTGATTGATCGTAAATACCGTACCAAATTGTGCTCACAGTTTTGTACAAGAGTTTACTAGAAAAGTATGTATTTTGGGGTAATATGGAGAATGATAAAACATTTTTTAAACACTCTCTGTAATTTGGTAACTTAGCGTAGTTTGAAAGGCGTATTTGAATAGCTAACTTTACCCGCTCTCGCACTTTCATATCTTCTAAATTGGAATTTCTTAGTTCAGCTTCCATTGAGCTATTTAAGTTTTCTGCTATGTACTCCAAAGCACTATATATTCCATTTTGAAATTTACAAAAACTATTGGCTAAGTTAAGGTTCGTGCATACTTTTAATAAGGTTGCATCACTTATTCCTTCAAATGGGATAACCTTAATCAGTTCATCTACTATTAACTTTTGCTCCATACAACATTATACTAAACACTACATGTAATTGTACCTGAGATTTTCAAACATTCTGCAAAATGCTTCACCGCGTTCTTCAAAATTTTTCCACTGATCAAAAGAAGAACATGCAGGAGAAAGTAATATCGCTACTTCTTCTTTGCTATTTATGGCCTCTTCAAAAGCCAGTTTAAATGCGTTTTCTAGATTATAGCACTTCATATAATCTATTTTGTTCTCCATAATGTTTGCAAAAACTTCAGTTGATTCTCCAATAAGAAAAGCTTTTCTAATCTTGGTGAAATGCTTGCTTAATGATTCTATTCCGCCTTTTTTGCTTTTTCCGCCAACAATCCAATATATGTTTTTATAAGATAAAATTGCCTTTTCGGTCGATTCTGCATTGGTTGCTTTGCTATCGTTGATAAAAAGTACATTATGTATTTTGCCAAGGAATTCATTTCTGTGTCTTAGCCCTGGAAAGGATTTGATTTCATTGACAATAGTGTTGCTATCTACTCCAAGTAACTTACACACGGTGTGCGCAGCTACTATATTTTCTACATTGGATACTAGGTTTACTTTCATATCACTCATTGATAAGTTGTGATTCTCTAGTTTTAGCGAGATCTCCTGAATCTCAGCACTCCTTTTGTCATCCAAGTAGCTGACACTGGGATCCAGATAATTTCGATCTATACCAGTAATCTGTTCACTATAATCAAGCAAATTGTTATCTGCCAATGATATTAGATCTCTTGCACTACCCTCTATCATCTGAGTAGTTGGCAATGGTTTTTCTTTTCTGGTCATGCGCTGGAATGACACCAGGGAATATGTTACTGAAATTGGAATTTTGTTCCCAGTGAATTTATTGAATACATCAGCGGTAATTTTGTTATCACATCCTATCACGGCAATCTTGCTACCATTTATCAATTTTAATTTAGTTGCTATGTAGTTATTCATACTTCTATGTCTATCTATGTGGTCTGGTGTGATGTTGAGCAATACAGAAATGTCTACATTAATTTTATTTATTAGCTCCAATTGAAAAGAGGAGAATTCAATTACATAAATTTCTGCGTCTCTTTCTAGATCCAAAATAGGCACACCTAAATTCCCGCCAATAGCTACTTTTTTGCCTGTGGATTTTAATATGTGCCCTATTAATGACGTGGTGGTTGATTTGCCATTTGTTCCAGTGATGCCTACAACCTTCTGGCTTGTAGTTTTAGTTTCAAGAAATAGCTCAATGTCTGATTTTATTTTGCAGTTAAAGTTTCTTGCAAGTTTTACTATCCAATGTGGCTCTGTTGGCACTCCAGGGCTCAAAATTAGTGTGCTTATCTCATGCCAATTATACTCATTGGGATGAGTAAAGTTACACTCTTTATATATCTTTTTTGCATTTGCTATTTGCTCTTTATTATCATCCCATGCATATATTTTTGCACTGCTTTTTGTTAGGGCATTAATGACAGACAAACCAGTTTTACCAAGGCCGAAAACCGCAACACTTTGATTTTTGTATTTGTTTAGTTGCACTTCTAGATAACTTATGCGAACCATTTTATAAAGATATAATACAAATTATAATGACTTCTTCCATAGTTTTTGGCAGCGCTTAACTTTATTGTCACAACCTTAGCCAACAGAAAATTCCTTGACAGATTTTGCCAACTCCCTTACTCTTACAATAAGAGTATTTATTCTTGTTTTTGATCTGCGCAGATTCAATGACAAAATTCAGTAAAAAACTCAGATATTTATTGGCAAATTACATAAAATTATAGCGGCTGCATGTCTTTTTATTTTTTCTACATTCAGCCAAATCGCGCTTGTTAGCACATTATCAATTTACATTATTAAAACTCGCTATACGGGGATTCTTTTGTCTTTTTTAAATTAGTTAATGTCTTAATATTTGTAACTAAAAGAGCAGCGCGTGGCTCACAGCTGTACGAACATTGTGATTTGGGCTAAAAAGAGGGTGTCATGCGAGTAGCCCCTTAGGCGTCATCCCAATGCGTGACACTGGAATTCAGAAATTTTTGAGCACAAAAGAGGCCATCTTATGGTAAGTTTTTGTTGGTAAGAAAGGCTGGATCCCAGTGTCAAGCACTGGGATGACAAGAAGGAGAGTACCCTGATGATATTCCATCATGTCACTCAAGTAGCTGACACTGGAATCTAGAAAAAAAAGAACCAATATCTGGGAACTGTCATCATAAAGGAACCAACTTGAATGATAAAAGGAAGGAATATCGGAGTAGTGTGCTAGACTTTATACCTCTTGCATTCAAACTCACATAAATCATGAATTGTGCACGCTTCACACAAAGGTTTTTGTGCCTTGCAAATGTATCTACCGTGTAAAACTAGCCAATGATGAGCATAAAGTAGGTATTTTTTTGGCACTACATTTAAAAGAGACTGCTCTGTTTTAAGTACATCTTTTTCTTTCACAAGCCCAACTCTATTGCTCACTCTAAAAACGTGAGTATCAACTGCCAATGTTGGAATACCAAGCCCTGAATTTAAGAATACATTAGCGCTCTTTCTCCCAACCCCTGGTAAAGATACCAAATCATCGAAATTAGTAGGCACTTTGCTATTGTACCTCTCAATCAATATTTTACTGAGCCCGATTATATTTTTTGCTTTAGAATTATATAAACCAATACTGCTTATGCATTTTCTCAGCTCACTTTGCCCAAGATTCAACATTTTTTCTGGCGTATCAGCGATACTAAATAGCTCCTTTGTAATTTTATTAACACTTATATCGGTCGTCCGCGCTGACAGAACTATTGCAACTAATAACGTAAAATGATTGGTATAATTTAGCTCTATTTTTGGCGTAGGATTTGATTGCTTGAATTTTTCAAATATCAGTTCTACTTTTTTTGAGTCCATGCATAGAGCTAAAAGCTTATACTATACTGTTTGCTGTGCAAATTCAATTGCTCGAGGATGAGGTAGTCCTTCAGTATTAACATCAGACATATCAGTTTTTACCTCATCAAAATTCCTTTCAGCAAACTCGCTTGCCACTTCTGCAAAACATTTTCTAACAAGAGGCATGATAATTGGCATTAACAGTTTTTGTGGATCATACCGTCCTAACAGATCAGTCTCCTTTTGCACTCTATAATGCACCCCATAAACTAGACCAAAAAAAAATGGTTGATCCGAGTAGGAAGGTAAAGGGGTAAAAGTATGGCAACAAAAAAATATGAACCAGAGTTAAAAGCAAAGATAGCTTTGGAAGCAATAAAAAATCAAAAAAGCACAGCTGAGATATGTAGTGAATATAAAATACCATCAACAAATCTATATGATTGGCGTGATAGAGTATTGGCAAGGTTAAAAGACCTATTTGTTGAAGAAAGTGAAAGTGCGAGAAAACAAAGAATCTTAGCGCAAGAAATAGAAAGTTTACATAAAGTAATAGGAGAATTGACAGTGGAAAATAGCTATTTGAAAAAAAAATTACTGAAATAAGCAAAAAAGATAGAGTAAGGTTTATAGAAAAAGATTCTGATCTGTCAATTAGGAAACAGGCTGATTTATTGGGGATTTGCAGATCTAGCCTATATTATAGGCCTATAATTAATAACGAAAGTGAAGTAGCAAATTTGATTCAAGAAGTATATTTGGCTTCTGATTGCCGTTATGGATATCGTAAAATTACTGCTGAAATCATAGCGAGTGGAGTAGTAGTCAATCACAAAAAAATCTTAAGAATTATGAAAAAAATGAAGATTAGTGGGCTGTATTGTAGAAAAAGATGTAATACAAGTATTAAAGAAAAAAAGCATAAAATATATCCTTATTTACTCAAAGATTTGATTATTTGTAGAGTTAATCAGGTATGGGCTACTGATATAACATATATTATGGTAGAAGGTAAGTTTATCTATTTTGTGGCAATAATGGACTTGTATAGTCGCTATATTATTGCTCATTCATTATCACCATATCTCGATGCTGGATTTTGCCTTTATACTCTCAAAGAAGCTCTAAAACAAGGTAAACCTGAGATTTTTAATAGTGATCAGGGGGTGCAGTTTACTAGCTACAACTTTATTATGGAATTAGAGCGTGCTAATATTAAAATCAGTATGGACCATAAAGGACGTTGCTTCGACAATATATTTGTTGAGCGCTTATGGAGAACTTTAAAGCAAGAAGCTATATATTATTATAGACCAAATAGTATCAGAGATTTAAATCTTATAATAAATGATTTTGTTGCTTGGTATAACTATAGAAGGCGACATCAGACTCTACATTATAAAGTTCCTGCTGATCTTTATTATCATAAACAGTAAATGAATATATTGATAAATACTTTAAATGTGTGTCGACGTATTTATCAACATATTCATTTTAAAAATCGGATCACTTTGAAAAAAATGGTCTAGACAAATGGGTGCATTATACTCTATCTCTTGGATCCTCTTCTAGTAAATCTTTTGTGTGCTTGTCAGCATATATTTCACAGCCTTTTGAGAAAATAGGAGCTAATGCTTCAATTAATACTGCCAATAACAATAGTGGACCAAGTACAGCTCCACCAACAGTTAATCCATTAGCAATGAAATTTATTGTAACTAAATAAACAGAAAAAGCAGCTAAAGGATAGTTGATAAGAAGTTTACTGCTTAGCTCGATATAGCTCATCTTACTTATGAATTCATCAGTAGAAATTTCTGAATTGGCATACTTTTTCATATAATGACCTACTAATAAACGAGAGGCGTTATTAATAATGATATTAAGTGCTATGATCCACCATGAAAAATAGCAACCTATAGTAATTGTAGTTAATATAGCTAAAGGCAGAAAACTTATTTTTGGTACTAACATTAGAGCATTTTTGCGCTCTATAAATTTCAATGCTAATGTCTTTTTATCTTCTTCAATTAGGCTTCTCTTTTCTTTTAGAGGAGTAATATAATTGAATAATTGTATGCTTGGCTTTGCTATATATTGATATAACTCTTGCATTAACTTTGCACTTTGTACACTCTTCTGAAAATTATCTAAATTTGGATTTAGCAAAATCCTCTCTATTTGAGCCTGAAGTTCATTATAGCTTTTTAGGTCTTCTCCAAACGAACAATCATTTCTTTTTAGTATAGCAATCAACCCATCAAAATCTTTACCTACAGCTTCTTCCTCACTGATTTTTAGCTCGTTAAACAACTTTCTCCTATAGTGAAACTCTCTTGCCGTTAAACGTCCATTACTTTCAGCACCAACACTGACTTTAACACAAGGATTTCCTGACTCCAAAGGTTCAATGTACTTTTTTAGCTCTTGATAAGCTTTATAAATCTGATCAAATCTATTTTTGTCTCCACCTTTGTCAGGATGGTTTACAAGAATTAACTTCTTATGCTGCTTCTTCAAAATTGCGCTAAGCTCTTCATAATTCTTGTCTACAACTTGCTTAGCTTCTATTTCTAATATGTCGAACAGATTAGCATTATCACGAAACTCCTGATTAGTTAACTTAAAATGTTGACTCATTACTATTCCTCACATAAATATATCATATTTAGTGTTTTACGCAAACACAAAAACATTAAACAATAATCAGGAGAAAAAACCCTCTTTTCCATCATATAAATACAATTTATCCATTCTCACCACGTCAAAGCTATTTTCTTCAAGTTTGATTAGCAAGTTATTCACATCAATATTTGTAATAGCTTGCTTTTCATTATTTGCGATAAACCTGCAGGTTATTTGGTCACTTGAAGATTTTGAGCCTCCTGGCCAAATTGCAAGTCCTTTTGAGTATATTGCTATCATTTTCAGATTACTCGATTCAAATAATCTTACTATTTGATCAAAATTGTTGGATTTGTCCCAAGCAAGCGCTATATCACTACCCACTAGCTTTTTAACTTTGTAATCTTGTTCGTAATGGTCTTGTACTTTATTTATTTTACTATCCAAATCACTGCTAATTATAAGCTCAGTTAATGTTGCAGGTTTCTTTCCTAGATTATCTATAACAGCTTGTGCAAATTCTTTTGTCCCAACTTTCTGCTTGCTCTTTTTCTCCTTATATAAATCAGCAGTGTGTATTCCATCTTCTAAGGTTTTTAACCATGCATTGTAAATTAGCTTTGCAGTACTCACTTGACCGATATAGACCAACATATGCACTGCAGCATTTAAAAGACCAGAAGGATTAGCTATGTTTTTTCCTGCAATATCAGGAGCAGAGCCGTGAACCGCTTCAAACATTGCATATTCATTACCTATATTGCTACTTCCTGCAAGCCCTACAGAACCTGAGGTTTGTGCCACTATATCTGATAATATGTCGCCATATAGATTTTCAGTTACTATAACATCGAAATTCTCGGGTTCTGTGGCAACACGTGCCATTCCAATATCAACTATATAATGTTCCGCCTTTATATCCGGATATTCTTTTGCAATACGATCAAACGCTGCATGAAAAGCGCCGTCAGTCATTTTCATTATGTTGTCTTTAGTCAGGCAAGTTACTTTCTTTCTGTTATGTTTTTTCGCATATTCAAAAGCGTACCTGCATATTTTTTCTGAGCCAGATCTAGTAATAATTTTAGTGCATTGGTAAGAATCACCAGTGAGCCTATGCTCTATTCCCGTATAAACGTCTTCTTCATTTTCACGTATTACAACAACATCAAATTTATCGAATTTATTTTCTATAACAGGGTGATACGAAATGCATGGTCTAATATTTGCATACAGCCCTAAGTTCTTTCTGAGCGCAACGTTTAAGCTTTTGTGCCCTTTACCTTGAGGGGTTGTTGTTGGAGATTTGAGTAATATCTTTGTCCTTTCGATAGATTCCCAACCACTCGGAGAAATTCC
Organism: Wolbachia endosymbiont (group B) of Eucosma cana; assembly: GCF_947250645.1. Lineage (NCBI taxonomy): Bacteria > Pseudomonadati > Pseudomonadota > Alphaproteobacteria > Rickettsiales > Anaplasmataceae > Wolbachia > Wolbachia endosymbiont (group B) of Eucosma cana. Next base: position 1,017,260 of record NZ_OX366334.1, on the reverse strand, counting down.
ATGAGACCATTCCTTACTATAAACACGCTCTCCTATTTCAATAATATCTATTGAGATCTCTGCTTTCGCTTCACGCAATATCGACAGCACCGCTTCCATAATTTCTGGTCCGATACCGTCACCATACGCAACTGTGATTGGTGTTGACATAACTTTCCTAATTACACATGACTTAATGTTAATTCAAATGATAGAGTGACACAAGTAGCTAATATTACCCAAATTAGTATAGTTACGGTTATTTAATAATGAACTTTTATACTGGTTATAGCATTGCAAAATATGGAAAGTGTATGGATACTAAAATAAGTTATGCAGGGATTACAAGACGTATCTTTGCATTTGCAATCGATTATATTTTAGTACAGGGAATGGGGTGTGTTATCGGATTTATCATTGGATTTACTTTAGCATATTCTCTATCACTCAATGTAACTGAAATGATTTTAGATAAAGCAGTAGCTATACAAGTAATAGGGTTGATATTGGAATTAATATTTTATGTATTTACGATAATAGAATTTGGTGGTACTCCAGGAAAATTATTGCTAAAAATATATATATAAAAGGTGCAAATACATTTACAAATGTTACTCTAAAACAGGTAATAATAAGAGGCTTTTTTAGAAACTATTCTTGGATTATTTTTCTTCCATTTTGGCTGCTGTCTTATTATTACCTTGAACATTCTCAATTTGACTATATTGCCTTATGTTGTCTCTTGTGTCCTGTTGTAATATTAATTTTACTTTTTGTATTAGCAATATTTGATAAACGCAAACAAACGTTTTATGATAAGATTGCAAAAACAGTAGTAATAGAATATAAACCTAGTTGATGTTTTTCTTTAGTTGTTACCACCAAGGGTGTTATTCCAGCGCGTGACCCACATCTGTACGAACATTGCAATTAGCAGGTAATTTGCATAATAGAGGGTGTCATTCCAGTGCTTGACACTGGAATCCAGTTTTCCATATAATCTTCATCGAAAACATTGTAACCACTTTCTATGCTAGTGTGCTTTCATCAACCTGGATCCCAGTGTCAGCTACTTTCATGACAAGAAAAGAAGCACTGGTTTCACATGAATCTGAACAGATATCATGTTTTTCTTTAGTTTACTGCTTGCAAAGTGACTTTTTTCGTTTCTGCATGAGCTAAATTAACTACCAATATCATACCTGAAGAACCCACCTGACCATTCTAGAAAATTTAATGCTGAGTACACTTTACTTTTAGCTTCTTCCACAGTGTTTCCTTCTCCTACTATATTTAGTACCCTTCCGCCATCGGAAATCCAATTACCATTTTCATCTAGCTTAGTACCAGCATGAAATACTAGCACTCCAGGAATGTTTTCAATTTTATCCAATCCTTTAATTACCTCTCCTTTTTGATAATCACCAGGATAGCCTTTACTTGCAACGACTACACAAACTGTAGTTTTGTGATTAAACTCCACCATTTTTGTATTTAACTTGCCTTCTGCAACTGACAACATCAACTTTAGCAAATCACAATTTGGATCAAGTCTAGGTAACATAGATTGTATTTCCGGATCCCCAAACCTAACATTATACTCAAGAAGCTTTGGACTATCTTTGCAAATCATTAAACCAGCAAAGAGTACTCCTTTATAGGATGTTCCCATGTTAGTCAGTGCTTGAATTGTAGGATATATTATTTTTTGGATAATTTTTTGCTCCATCTCCTTACTTATAATCGAAGGTGATGAGTATGACCCCATGCCTCCAGTATTTTGTCCCTCATTATTTTCACCAACTCTCTTGTAATCTTTTGCACACCCAAGGGTTACTACCTTCAACCCATCAATAAGAGCAAAAAAACTTACTTCCTCTCCAATTAAAAACTCTTCTATGATTATTTCTTCACCTGACTCACCAAGATTTTTCTCCACTAGCATTGAATCTATTGCTGAAAAAGCCTCATTTTCTGTGTGGCATATTATGACACCTTTCCCTGCTGCAATTCCATTTGCTTTAATTACAAGCGGCAATTTTATTTTATTACTACGGACAAAATTTTTAGCTAACCTTTCATCAATAAAACGTTCATACTTGGCGGTCGGTATACCATATTGTTTACATAGTTCCTTCGTAAAAGACTTTGATGCCTCAAGTTTTGCAGCTGCTTGACTTGGAGCAAAAACGTTTATCCCCTCCGCAGTTAAATCATCAGCAAGTCCATTAATTATCGGTTGCTCTGGACCAATAATTACTAGCTCTATATTTTCTTTCTTGCAAAATTGTGTAACATCCACTGAATCTTGAATATTTATATTCACAAGAACTCCAAAATTCTCCATGGCCGGGCGACCAGGAGTAACATATAACTTAGTCAAGATAGGAGACTTCTTTAGAGCCCAAAGTAAAGCATGCTCACGCCCACCAGAACCTATAACCAAAACCTTCATCTTTATTTCCTCGCTTTTCTATATATGTCAAAATTATTGTTTGCTTATAACAGTATCATTACTCATGTATCTTTGCAACACGTTTGGTATTGTAACTGACCCATCGGAATTTTGATAATTCTCCATTATGGCAACAATTGTTCTTCCTATGGCTAAAGCTGAGCCGTTTAAAGTGTGAACGTATTTTTTTGTTTTTCTGTCATTTTCTAAGAAGTATTTAGTGTTCATTCTTCTTGCCTGGAACGTACCGCAATTTGAGCAGCTTGATATTTCTCTATATTTATTTTGCTCAGGTAACCATACCTCTATGTCATAAGTCTTTTGTGCAGCAAAACCCATATCGCCACTGCAAAGTAGCATTACTCTGTACGGTAATTCTAGTTTTTTTAATATCTCTTCGGCAACACTAGTCATACGTTCAAGCTCGTCTTTTGACTGGTCTTCAGTTGTGATGCTTACCAACTCCACTTTACCAAATTGGTGTTGCCTTATCATACCTCTTGTATCTCGTCCTGCACTGCCAGCTTCTTTACGAAAACATTCTGAATATGCAGTAAAACGAATAGGCAGTTCTTTTTCTTCTATTATTTTGTCAGCAACTAAATTTGTTAAAACTACTTCACTTGTGGGAATTAATCTTAATTTATCGGTAGTTAAATATGAGTCATCAGAAAATTTTGGTAGCTGACCAACGTTATACATCGCCTCGTTTTTCACCAGGGCTGGGTGATACACCTCAGTATAGGCAAATTCATTAACATGTGTTTCCAGCATAAAATTTATTAATGCTCGTCCAAGCTTAGCTAACTGTCCTTTTAATATTGTAAACCTTGATCCAGAAATTTTTGCTGCTTGTTCAAAATCCATCAAGCCTAACCTTTCTCCGAGTTCATAATGAAATTTTGGTGTAAAATCAAATTTTCTTCTCTCTCCATATTTTCTGATTTCTACGTTAGAGCTCTCATCTTCACCTATTGACACGTTTTGTGCAGAGATATTTGGTAAGTTAGATAAGATATTCATTAAGTTATCTTTCTCCGTTTGCTCTTTTAAGCTGATTGCTTCTATCTCATTTGTTATGTTTCTTGACACTTCTACCTCATTTTCACAGGAGCTTTTGTTCATTTTAAGCCTCTTTATTTCTTCCGTGATCTCATTGCGTTGCTTATTTAAAGCTTGCAATTTAGTAGTCAGTGATCTTTTTTTATGGTCAATCTCTAATATTTCTTCTGTAGTAAATTCTTTCACCCCTCTGCTTTTTATTGCTTTTTCAAATCCTTCAGGGTTTTTGCGTATATGTTCTATATCATGCATATGTTGTGCTATTACTAACATCATTACTGTACTTCAAAAGCTTTTAATGCTCAATATTTTTACATATAAATGCTAATATTGATTTTACCTTCATAATTTGCTAGAATTAGTTAACGTAGTATTCATAAAATATAACATGTTGGGCATCCGAGAAAAGTACAATACATTTAAAGAGAGTACTCACTTCACTAAACTTAAGGCTAGTGGAAGATTTGCTGTCTACGCTTTTTGTATATATTTGGCGACTACATTTACCATTGGCTGTTTGGGATTGATAATGGGATCTTTCCTCTTAACCTTACCACTTGCTATGCTCATCTCCAACCCTATAGTTTGGATTTTAATGGGAATAGTGCTTACAGCAACATACAAGATGGTTATTGAACCTTTATTTTACTTGGTAAAAGATTATGTTGATGAAAAAGGAACTGTAAAGGAAGAAAAGAGTCCAAAAGAGCAAAAATTCACAAGAAGTAAATCACTGGATAGTGGACTAGATACTATATCAAGACAAACAAATGATTCGGATAAGAGGGTACGTAGAAATTCCTATTCTCCATCTACAGATAGTGGTATTGTACCAGGAAGTGAACCTGCCTCAAGTAAAAATAGTCGTAGAAATTCTAATGCTTCAGGAGATAGTGGTTTGGGTGGCAAGGAGTTTCATGAAGATTTACAAACTCTTATGCATCAGACAAATAGAGAAAATTACTATTACTGGCTACAAGAACATGATATTTCTCATATTGCAAGAGCTGTATATAACTATTCAGAAAATTCAAGTGGCAATGTACTTTTTTGTATTCCTGGTGATGTGAGTACTTTAAACTCAAAACTGAAAGAGTATAAAATAGAACAAGGGAACACAAAAAAAATCTTTGCCTCGATTATTAATTTAGGAGGAAATCATTGGGTAACACTGATAGTCACATGTAATGGTAACAGACAATTTAGAGCTTATTATTGTGACTCATTTGGTAATAAATTACCAAATGAGGTTGAAGGAAAGGTAAAAGACGATATAAGTCTTGCTAATGAGATTGCTGAGAAGTGTCTAGTACCCTTAAGTAATGAGGTGGGAAGTTTAATACGGGAAAGAGAAAATAATCCAGATAATGCTAGCCTTAAAGAGAAAAAAGATGATGTTGAAAAAACATTAGGTCATGCAAGAGAAGATAGAAATAAGTTAGTTAGTAAGCCAATTGATACTAGTTATATAGTGGGCATATTGCAGGAAACCTTAGAGATAGGAAATGATAGCATAAAGAGTTCTGCGGTTGATCAGCAAAAAGATGGCTGTAATTGTGGAGTATTTGCTTTAGAAAATGCTCATAGGATTACGGAAATGCTCAACGAGGATAAATCATTTGATGAAATTGACAGAGAGTTATCAAAGTACAAGCCTAAGCCAGAAGAATTGCAAGAAAAAAGAAGAGAGTTCGCAAAAGCACTTATGGAGGATGAAGAGTGGAAAGAATCCATTGCTGAAGGTGGAATTTTACATGATGCTCTACAGCAGCTTAGTCTTGAAGATAGTAAGAAAGAGGAAACACAACCTGCCACAAGTTCATCTCTGCAAGATGCTATAATAATGCCTTATAACAGTGTCAAAAATACATTTTTTAGCAACTAGAAAGCCTGTGTCTCTCCAAGTAGGAAATCTAACTATTGATTCTCCAGTTATTTTAGCGCCAATGTCTGGAGTGACTGACTATCCATTTAGGAGTATTGTAAAGAAACTTGGTGCAAGTTTGCTAGTCTCAGAAATGATTGCAAGCAGAGCTATGATCATGCAAACTCGCCAGAGCATGCAAAAAGCAAAAGTCGATGAACTAACCGCTGTACAACTTGCTGGTTGTGAGCCTGATGTTATGGCGGAAGCTGCAAAGTTAAATGAGGGCATGGGTGCAAAAATCATAGATATAAATTTTGGTTGTCCAGTTAAAAAAGTTGTAAACGGTTACGCAGGGTCAGCACTTATGCGTGATGAAAAAAAGGCTGCTGAGATAATAGAAGCTGTAGTCAAGGCAGTGAGTGTGCCAGTTACAGTAAAAATGCGTACTGGATGGAATGACGAAAATCGTAATGCTCCGCGCTTGGCAAAAATTGCAGAAGATTTGGGAGCAAAGATGATTACTGTACATGGAAGGACAAGGGCACAGCTTTATAATGGTCAAGCAGATTGGAAATTCGTTAGAAATGTTAAAGAGCAGGTAAAAATTCCAGTTATAGTAAATGGAGATATTAAGAGTTTGAATGATGTTCAAAGTGCACTTAAAGAATCTGGGGCAGATGGAGTAATGATAGGTCGTGGTGCTTACGGCAAACCTTGGCTGATTAATCAAGCAATAAACTTTTTGAGTGGAAATAAAGTTTCTGAGCCAACAGCCTCAGAGAGATTAAGCATAATACTCAAGCATTATGACAGTATTCTTGAGTACTATGGAAGCGACATAGGAATAAAGATGGCCCGCAAACACATAGGTTGGTACAGTAGCGGGCTTCAAAACTCATCTGAATTTCGTGTAAGAGTAAATAACATAATAGACAGCACAGAGGTGAAAGAAAATATAGTTGATTTTTTTAGTTAAAAACAGATTAAACATACTACCTCATTAGCTATATTCAACTTGACTGATCATAGTGCGATGCCACCACACTCTCTTCTTCATCAGAATGTAATTGATAACTATTATCACTCAGCAATTTTTCGTCATAAGTCTCAATATCAAAATATTTTTCATATTTATCTATATTTTCACAAAGCGAAAATGCTTTCACCTTATTCATAATCAGACCCGTACCAGCAGGAATTAACCTTCCTACTATAACATTTTCTTTTAACCCACTCAAAGGATCACTCTTTCCGCAAAATGCTGCTTCCGTAAGTACTTTTGTTGTTTCTTGGAAAGAGGCAGCAGAAATAAAGGAATTAGTTTCAAGGCTTGCTCTAGTAATTCCCTGCAGAATAGGAAGATAATGAGCAGGTCGTTTTCCAGAGTTATTCATAGCATCATTTTCTCTATCAATTTCCAGCCTGTCGATATTTTCTCCAATTAAGTACATAGTATCACCAGGATCGGTAATTTCTACTTTTTGTAGCATTTGCTTTAAGATCACTTCTAAATGCTTGTTATCTATGCGCACACCTTGCAATCTATAAACTTGCTGTATTTCAGAAATCACATAGTGTGCTAACGCTTCTAACCCAAGCACACGTAAAATATCATGAAGATCAGGATCGCCATCCATCAATAAACCACCTTTACGCACAAAATCACCTTCATTGACTATTACATGCTTACTTCTTGATACTAAATACTCAACTGGAGAAGCTTGCTCATCTACAGGTTTAATTACTATACTACGTTTTCCTCTACGATCTTTTTCAGAGAACGTTACATAACCGTCTATTTCACTAACGATAGCATGCTCTTTAGGACGACGTGCTTCAAATAACTCTATCACCCTTGGTAAACCACCAGTAATATCACGAGTTTTAACTGACTCTCTTGGCGTTCTTGTGATAACATCACCTGCATGAACCTTTTGGCCATCCTGTACATTAAGCACTGCACCAACTGGTATAAAGTAACATGCTTCCACACCACTTGAAAGTGTTATTACTTTTTCATTATCATCAAGCAGTGCAATACGAGGACGTAAATTAGCTACACCAGAGTGCAATTTCCAATCTTTTACTACTCTATTTGATATTCCTGTAGATTCATCCATCACTTCAGTGATCGAAATTCCATCTTTTAAATCCTGGTAAGATATTGTACCACTCTTTTCCGTAATAATAGGTAGTGTATACGGATCCCATTCCGCAACTTTATCACCAATTTTTACTAACTCACCTTCATTTACATAAAGTTTAGCACCATAAGGCACACTGTGCTTCAATTTTTCACTACCAAGGCTATCAATTAAGATGACTTCACAGGAACGGCTTATAACAACTTTATTTCCGTTTTTATCTATAATTATATTACTGTTGTTTAATTTTATTCTAGCGTTAATAGAAGCTATAATATTTGAGGATTCAATACCTCTAGTCATTACTCCACCTATATGGAAAGTACGCATCGTTAACTGAGTACCTGGCTCTCCAACAGATTGAGCAGCGATAACACCAACTGCTTCACCTATTGAAACAATTTTACCAGTTGCAAGGTCTCTTCCATAACACAAAGAACACACACCAGGACTTATTTCACAAGTTAAAGGCGATCTAATTTTTATAGCATCAAGACCTGCAATGTTGATTTGCTTTACTTTATCTTCATCAATTAATTCCCCTGCTTTTAATAATAACTCTTTGGTTACTGGGTTATATATATCATTTGCAGCTGTTCTACCCAGTACAACACTCTCTAGAGATGCAACTATAGTACTCCCTTCAACTATAGCTCTTACAATAAGGCCATTTTTCGTTTTACAGTCATGTTTTATAACTATGCAATTTTGAGATACATCAACCAAGCGACGAGTTAAGTATCCAGAGTTTGCAGTTTTAAGTGCAGTATCAGCTAAACCTTTACGCGCTCCGTGAGTAGAATTAAAGTATTCAAATACATTCAATCCTTCGCGAAAATTAGAAATTATAGGTGTTTCTATAATTTCACCAGAAGGTTTGGTCATTAACCCTCGCATTCCTGCTAACTGCTTCATCTGGGAAGTAGAACCTCTTGCACCGGAGCTAACCATCATATATATTGAATTGTACTTACTATTTTCATCATACACAGATATCGCTTTTAACATATCATTCGCTATTATATCTGTGCACTTAGACCACTCATCTATAACTTTATTATACCTTTCACTTTTAGTGATTAGCCCGTCTTGATACTGTGCAGAGAATTTCTTAATTTCACCCCTTGTATAGTTAACGTGTGTAGCTTTAGTTTCAGGTATGACCATATCGCAACGACTAAAAGAAGTACCAGAAAATGTAGCATACTCAAAGCCAAGTGTCATCAATTTATCAGAAAATATCACTGTAGCACTTTGACCGCAGCTACGATATACTAAATCAACTATACTAGTTATTTCCTTAACTGTTAATACCTGATTTATTAAATCGAAGCTTAGATTCTCATGTTTAGGAAAAATCTGCCATAATATTAAACGTCCAGGAGTTGTACAAATAGTTTTATACTGAATGTTTCCATCGCTATTGATGTATTCCATTTTGTACTTTATACGAGAATGAATATGTAGAGTACCGTTGTTTAAGGAATGCTCAACTTCACAAAAAGCACAAAAAAGTAGTAAATCATCCTCCTTAAGTTGCTGTAAAGTTAGGTAGTATATACCAAGCACTATATCTTTACTAGGAACTATAATCGGTCTTCCATTAGAAGGACTTAAAACGTTATTAATTGACATCATCAACACTCTAGCTTCAAGTTGAGCTTCCAATGAAATTGGCACATGTACTGCCATTTGATCACCATCAAAGTCAGCGTTAAATGCTGTACAAACAAGTGGATGAAGCTGTATTGCTTTACCTTCAATAAGGACTGGCTCAAAAGCCTGAATACCAAGCCTGTGTAGCGTAGGCGCTCTATTTAGCAAAACAGGATGCTCTTTTATTACTGCTTCAAGCATATCCCAGACTTCTGGCTTTTCTGCTCTTATTAACTTGCTAGCATATTTTATAGTTGGAGCCATTCCATATATTTTAAGTCTTGAGTAAACAAAAGGTTTGAATAACTCAAGAGCCATTCTTTTCGGTAATCCACACTGATTTAGTTTCAAAGTTGGACCAACAACTATTACAGAACGTCCAGAGTAGTCTACCCTTTTTCCTAAAAGATTCTGACGGAAACGACCTTGCTTTCCTTTCAGCATATCGCTAATAGATTTTTTATATCCAGTAGCGCCAGCTTTATTTACCAGAGCATTACGACGACTATTATCAAAAAGAGAATCAACTGCCTCTTGTAACATTCTTTTCTCATTACGAATCATAATCTCAGGAGGATTTAAACTTAATAATTTTCTCAATCTATTATTCCTATTAATAATAGTTCTATAATGATGATTTAAATCAGAAACTGCAGGTCGACCACTTTCAAGCGATACCAAGGGACGCAAATCAGGTGGTAAAATAGGTATAGCTGTAAGTATCATCCACTCAGGTCTGTTTCCAGACTTGATAAAATTTTCAACAATACGTAATCTCTTTATAATTTTCTTTCTTCTTATTTCAGAAGCAACAGATTCTAACTCCTGTCTTAAATTCTTCCTAATTTCATGTAAATCAAGGCGTGTTAGCAATTCTCTTATAGCTTCAACACCTTGCATAGCTATAAAGCTATCGACCCCATAGCTATCTTTAGCTTCATTATAAGCTTTCTCACTAATAATTTCACCTTTTTCAAAAGAGGAAACAAGAGGATCTATTACAACATAATTATCACTATATAAAATACTTTCGATATCTCTAAGAGACATATCTAATAATGCTCCAATTCTTGAAGGAAGTGACTTCAAAAACCATATATGAGCAACAGGAGATGCAAGCTCTATATGACCCATTCTTTCTCTTCTTACTTTAGAAGATGTAACTTCTACTCCACATTTTTCGCATATACGGCCCCTATGTCTTCTTTTTTTGTACTTTCCACATAAACATTCATCATCATTGACAGGACCAAAAATTTTAGGACAAAATAATCCACCTTTCTCAACTTTGAATGTACGGTAGTTTGCAGTTGAAACATCTGTTATCTCTCCATAAGACATACGTTTAATACTTTCAGGGCTAGCAATGGAAATGCTAACCTCATTAAAAGATTGTGCGATATTAGTGTGAGATATATCTTCAATTACTATGTCATTTTGCTTCAAATCCACATTAAAACACAAGGAACGCAACTCTTTTATCATGACATTAAAGGATTCAGGAATTCCACATTCAAAGTTACTGTCACCTTTTATTACCGATTCATAAATCTTAACCCTGCCATTAATGTCATCAGACTTCACAGTTAACATTTCCTGCAAAGTGTAAGCAGCACCGTAGGCTTGCAATGCCCAACATTCCATTTCACCAAAACGCTGACCACCAAAATGAGACTTTCCTCCAAGAGGTTGTTGAGTAACCAAACTATAAGGTCCTACTGAACGCGCATGAATTTTACCATCTACTAAGTGATGCAACTTAAGCATGTACATGTAACCAACTGTAACTTTGCGATCAAACTTCTCACCCGAACAACCATCATATAATACAACTTGCCCAGAGTTATCCAATCCAGCAAGTTCAAATAGCTTTACTATTTGTTCATCTTTTGGACCTTCAAATACAGGTGCAGTAACAGGAATGCCATCACGCAACTTATACGCAAATTCAATGAGGTGATTATCATTAATATCGCGAATGTTATTACAAATAGATAAATTACTGCCACAACTATAAACCTCAATCAGGAAGTGACGTAAACTACTGTGTGCATCTTTACAAGAGTTGAAATAATTCTCTACTAATGTAGTCAATTCATTATTTAATTCATCCTTATTAGGCGTATCTAAAATAGAAGCCGTTATTTCATCATCATTAATATCCTCAAATTTTTTATTATCAAGATATAATGCTGCAAATTTTTCAAAATCATCATCACTGAGAGATCTAATTGCCTCACAAAAAGCACGTTTGATTTTATTGATCTCATCAAGAATATTGCCTACTTTTTCTCCTAATTTTTTACAAGCCCAACCTACATGCGTTTCCAATATTTGACCTACATTCATTCGCGAAGGAACGCCAAGAGGGTTAAGAATAATATCAATAGGAGTACCATCTTCTAAATAAGGCATATCTTCTACTGGAACAACTCGAGAAATCACACCTTTATTTCCATGTCTACCAGCCATTTTATCCCCTGGCTGCAAACTATGTTTTACAGCAATAAAAACTTTTACTGACATCGACACACCTTGAGGCAGATCATAACCTTCATGCAATTTTTCTACTTTTCGCTTAAAGTTTGTTATTGCATGTGATACTTTTTCATCAAAATCTTTTTTTAAGCTCTCAACTTGCTTAGAAATAGATTGGTTTTTCAATCCTATATCCCACCATCCCTCACGTTCAATAAAATTAATACTTTCTCGATCTTGAGAGCCAGAATTAATAAGAATTTTTCTTAATTCATCATAGAAATATTGATTAATAACATTGATTATATGGTCTCGTTCTTTCTCAAAGTCGTTTGCCTCTTTTTGCTTAATAAGAAACGCCCTTTCGTTTTCTTCTTCCCCTCTGCGTGTAAAGACCTGCACATCAATCACTATCCCTTCAATATCTGGAGATGTATATAAAGAGGAATCCACACAATCGAATGACTTTTCACCAAAAATTGTCATTAACAATTTTGTCTCAGGAGGCAATGAAAGAGAATGCTTAGGTGTAACTTTCCCCACCAAAATATAACCTGGACCAACTCTTGTACCAACCTTTACTATACCACTATCATCCAAGTGATAAAGATTTTCTTCATTAACACCGGGTATGGCACGAGTTATTTTTTCCGACCCTAAAGGAGTGTCATGTACAACACATTCAAATTCTTCTATATGAATAGAAGTAAATAGATCTTTTTTAACAACTTCACTAGAAATAATGATTGAGTCTTCAAAATTATAACCTTGCCAAGACATAAAAGCGACTAGCAAGTTTTGGCCAAGTGCCAATTCACCGTTATTAATAGCAGGACCATCAGCTATCACATCACCTTCCTTAACACAATCACCTACATGCACCAGTGGTTTCTGGTTAATACAAGTATTATGGTTAGAACGCTGAAATTTTCTTAGATGATAAATATCTACATCCAAGTAGTTAATTCCTCCTTTGTCAAAAGCACGTATAACTATAGAGTTACTATCTGAGCTGTCAACTATGCCACCACGTTTTGCTAAAACTACAGCACCAGAGCCAGAAGCTACGAAAGACTCCATGCCAGTAGCAACCAAAGGAGCAGTAGGCTTCAATAAAGGTACAGCTTGACGCTGCATATTTGAACCCATTAACGCTCTATTAGCATCATCATTTTCTAAAAATGGAATTAAAGAAGCAGCAACCGATATTACCTGCTTAGGAGATAAATCAATGTAACTTACTTGATTACTATTTACCATTACAAAGGTACCAGCATACCTACAGTATAACATATCATCAACAAAGCAGTTGTTCTCATCAAGCTTTGCGCTGGTATCGGCTATATAATATAAACCTTCATCTATAGCAGACAGATACTCAATTTGATCAGTAACAACCTTATTAACTACTTTCCTATAAGGACTTTCAATGAACCCATATTTATTAATACGAGCGTATATAGCTAAGCTGTTAATTAAGCCTATATTCTGCCCCTCAGGAGTTTCAATAGGGCAAATTCTTCCGTAATGAGTTGGATGAACATCACGCACTTCAAATCCCGCCCTCTCTCTTGTTAAACCACCAGGACCTAAAGCTGACAACCTTCTTTTATGTGTTATTTCAGATAATGGATTAGTCTGATCCATAAATTGAGATAATTGGGAAGAGTTGAAAAAATCTCTTAAGACATTGGTTAACACTTTTGGATTTATAAAATCAGATGGAGAGACTTTATCTAAACTAGAAGTAGACATAGAATCAACTACTGCCCGTCCCAATTTTAATAATCCAGTTCTAAATTGATTTTCTATAAACTCTCCAACTGAACGGACTCTTCTATTTGCTAAATGATCAATATCATCTACAGATCCTTGACCATCACGTAACAATACTATTTTTCTTATAATTTCAATAATGTCTTCATGTGTTAAAGTAGTTAAATTTTCCTCATAATTTAACCCAAGGCAAGAGTTAAGTTTCAATCTACCAATGTTAGACAAATCATAATATTCCGGACTGAAGAAAAGATTACGAAAAAACTCCTCTACTATCTTTAAAACAGGAACTTCACCTGGACGCAAAACCTTATATATTTCATATAGAGCGTTCTCATAAGACATGTTTTCATCTAAGAAAAGTGTGTTTAATATGTAAGGTCCAACAGAAACATTATCTATGTTCAACACTGATATTTTATCTATAGATAATAATTCAAGCTTTTTTATATCCTCTAATTTTATAGATTCACCAGCAGATAAGATTTTTGTAGAACTAGCACTATCTATTAAATCTTCTGCAAGAAATAAACCACATATAGAATCATAAGGAATTAGATACTCTTTCAACCCGTTATCATATAGATTTTTAGCTAATTTTGAAGTAATACGAACATTAGCTTTAAGTAACACATTACCTTCAACATTCTTTAAATCAAAAGGAAGCCTCACTCCCTTGAATTTATCAGGGAAAAAAGGTACTTTCCAGCCACTTTTATGTTTTATATACTCTATTTTTTCATAAAATTTATTAAGTATGTCATTATTTGATAAGCCTAAAGCCTTTAATAAAACTGATATTGGCAACTTTCTCTTTCTATCAATACGAAAATACAAATGATCTTTAACATCAAACTCAATATCAAGCCAAGAACCTCTATAAGGAATAACTCTAGCAGAATAGATCAATTTGCCAGAATTGTAAGTTTTTCCCTTATCACTATCAAAAAACACTCCAGGAGATCTATGCATTTGTGAAACGATAACTTTCTCTACGCCATTGATGATGAAAGTACCTTTATCAGTCATCATAGGCAGTTCACAAAAGCGAACCTCCTGCTCTTCAGCAGATTTTATAACAGTTGCAAGCTTAGAATGATCATCATATTCTTTAATCTCTTGATATTTTTCAAGAGAAACACCATCCTGCATAATAACAAGACGTATAGAAGCAATAACCTGAGCAGAAAAAGTTATACCACGTTTTATACATTCAGATTCACTATACTTAAGATCATCTACCCTACAATTCAAAAATTCGATAGTAGCCCTATGCAAAGGATCAGATATTGGAAAAATTGTATGAAAGATAGCTTCAAGTCTTTCATTACTCTCATTATTAGGAGTAAAGGAATTATATGACCCCTTTTGGACTTTAACCAAATCCAACAAAGAATCTTTTAAATCAATCGACCTGGAATAAGAAACTCTAGGAACAAAAGGACTAGAAGCACACATATAAGAAGAATCAACCATTAAAATACCTTCACTAATTAAAAGAGCTATATCAACATAAAATTAATATACTAACATTTTATTCAAGCTCAACTTTAGTTGCTCCTGCTTCAATAAGTTTTTGCTTTATTTTTTCTGCTTCGTCTTTAGAAACATTAGCAGTCAAATCTTTGGGTAAAGACTCAACTAATTCTTTCGCTTCTTTTAAATTCAATGTAGAATTAACTTCTCTAATAGCTTTAATCACTCCTATTTTTTTGCTTGCATCAATCTCTTTGATTACAACTTTATATTCAGCTTTTTCTTGAGCAACAGGAGCAGTAGCATTATCACTAATAGGCACCCCAGCACCAACAGCTCCACCAAGAAAAGAACCACTAGGCAACCCTATTTTTTCTTCTAGAACCTTTACAAGTTCAGAAGCCTCTAATAGATTTAAAGATAATATTTTATCAACCAAATCACTTGTTACATTATTCATACTTACCACCTTATTTAACAACAAATTTATTTTTTAGAACTACAGTAATCCAAAACTCTCATAAGCCTCATAGAAGATGAATTAATAGACAATGCTAACCTAGCAGGAATATCATAAGATATTAAACGCATAATTTTAACACGCAATTCATCCAAAGAGGGAAGCTTAGCCAATTTGTTAACATCTTCCACTGTTAACAATTCATTTATATGAGCCGCACAAATCACAGACATTTTTTCTTTGTTAGCATTAATAAAATCAACTATTAACTTTGCAGCTTCTACTATAGCGCTAGAGTATATAATAGCAACAGAACCAGAAAATTTATCTGATAAATAAGAAAATTTACCAGTCCTTTCCAAAGCCAAGCAAGCTAGAGTATTTTTAACTACTAACATCCCACCCATTACAGATTTTAGACTATTCCTAAGAATTAATGAATTGCTAACATTCATAGACTTGAAATTTACCAATATTAAGAAATCATTATTTACAAACACATTCATTATGTTTTGTATAAATTCATCCTTATCTTTACGCTTCACAACTTCGCTCCCTTAAATTATATCTTCTACTTTGTTTATTTTATGAGCTTTACCCATAGTTGAATTTAAAAAAACGCTTTTAAAGTAAACTCCTTTCACAGAAGCAGGTTTATTGTCTCTAATTACTTTAAGAAAGGCTTTTAAATTTTCCAGCAAATCATCAATATCAAATTTAATACTTCCTAATTTACCATGAATAACCCCATTTTTATCCGTCCTGAATTTTATTTGACCAGACTTAATGGTTTTAGTAGCTTCCGCAATGTTAGAAGTCACAGTACCAAATTTAGGGTTAGGCATCAGCCCTTTAGCACCCAATACTTTTGCAATAGGAGTGATTTTTGCCATGAAATCAGGAGTAGTGATGCACCAATCAACATTCAACTTTCTACCTTTTTTTATCTCTTCAACTAAATCTTCTCCTCCTGTAATATCAGCACCAGCTTTTTCAGCTTCTAATAAATGTTTATCTTGAGCAAAAACAGCTACTTTAATATTCTTCCCGATACCTTTAGGCAAAACTACTGTACCACGCACCTGCTCTTCAGATTTACGTGAATCTACACCTAAATTGACTGCGATATCAACTGATTCATTAAATTTTGCTGAAGCAGACTCAACAATCTTCTCCAAACACTGCTTAGAATTATCATTATATGTACTCATTTACCTAACCTTCCACAACTTCTATACCCATAGATTTTGCAGTGCCTATAACCATCTTCACTGCTGAATCTTCATTATCCACTTTCATATCAACCATCTTACACTTTGCCACTTTAATGATAGCAGACATAGATAATTTAGCCACTAATTCTTTACCAGAATTACCAGAACCTTTACTTAATTTAGCTTCCTGCTTAAGCAAATAAGCCACAGGCGGACCGCTGACAGTAAAATCATGAGAGCGATCATCCTTTATGGAAATTCTCACTGTTACTAAATCACCTACTTTATAACTAGCGTTAGCAGCGCTAGTAGCTTTATTAAAAGCTTCACAAAATTTAGGAACAGGTATACCACGCGGGCCAAGTACTGAAGCAATTTTCGGTCCTGGAACTGCTTTCCCAGCTTCCATAAGTAAGTTAATCTTAGCAACTATATTACTCATAATTAATCCTCTATTTTCTCTACTTGAGCCAAATCAAGCTCTATTATTGTTGGCTTACCTAAGATTGATACTTCAACATTAATAATTTTTTTCTCGTCATTTACCATATCTACCTTACCAGTAAAATTTTGAAAAAGACCATCATTAATTTTTACTTTTTCACCTTTCTCATAACCATAACTCAACTTTTTCGTTTCTTGAGCATTGTAAAGCGCACTACACATTGAGCGAATCTCATTATCCTCAATCACCTTTGGAACATTACCATTTTTCAAAAATCCATAAACCTTAAGAGATTTTGGTATATTATTAATAAAATTTAATACCTCATCGCATAAATTCATGTATAAAAAGACATAACCAGGAAAGGACTTCCTTCGTTTAGCATTTTTTTTAGATTTTAAATCCATCTCACTTAATTCTTCACAAGGAATAAAAACCCTATTAAAATAATTATTAATATTCAATCTCATAGAATTTTCTAATATATATTGGCGCACTTTCTCTTCATAATTAGAGGCAACTCTTAAAATGTACCACTTATATCTATTAAATTCCTTACGTTTTAAAATTACCTCATCATCTGAAATCATCTCAAAATTACCAGACTCATCACCACAAAACCCAGTCATTTGATTCAAAATATTTTTGCTTTCATCACACAGATGCATACATATATATACTTCACATAACTCTTTTATATCAGATTTTACATCACATACTGTCTGATAAGGAACAAACACCTCCTTAAAGTAAACAGTATTGGTTGCCAACTCGCATATATCCTTCTCATACCCGTAATCGACTTTAATGATATACCATTTATACTTATATTCCATAAATAATTCCAAATAAAGTCTTAATTACGTAAAGAGACATAAAATCTACGAAGCAAAAGAAAATCGAAAAGCATAATATAACAATTATTACAGTAAACAAAGATGACAATACCTGCTGTTTCTTTATCCAAGCAATTCTCCTTATTTCTTGCTTTATATCGCAAAAAAAAACATACAGGTTTTTTAACATTTCTACCATAACATTAATGCAGGAGCGATAGGAATTGAACCTACAACCTCTGGTTTTGGAGACCAGCGCTCTACCAATTGAGCTACACTCCTATAATTCAAATTTACTCTAAAATCTCCGAAACAACGCCAGAACCAACAGTTCTACCACCTTCCCTTATCGCAAAACGCAATCCTTTATCCATTGCTATTGGTACTTGCAATTCCACTTCTATACTTACATTATCCCCTGGCATTACCATCTCCTTTCCATCTAGCAATTTTATGCTCCCAGTTACATCCGTTGTCCTTAAATAAAACTGTGGCTGATAATTTCCAAAAAATGGTGTATGCCTTCCTCCTTCTTCTTTCTTCAATATATACACCTCCGCATTAAATTTCTTATGCGGGGTTATTGTCCCTGGTTTTGCCAATACTTGCCCTCTCTCCACTTCTTCTCTCTTTGTTCCTCTTAGTAGTATTCCTACATTGAGTCCTGCACTTCCCTTATCTAGCAACTTCTTAAACATCTCAACACCAGTACATATCGTCTTTTGCGTCGCTTTCAGACCTATTATCTCTATCTCATCCCCTGCCTTTATCTCCCCCTTCTCTATTCTTCCTGTTACTACCGTTCCTCGGCCCGATATTGAAAATACATCTTCTATTGGCAACAAAAACGGCAAATCTACAGGCCTTGGAGGTACTGCCACATACTCATCTAACTTCTCCATCAATTTATCTATTGATTTCTTTCCATACTCACTACCATCATCCTCTAATGCTTTTAACGCAGACCCAACTATCACAGGCACTTCATCACCTGGAAATCCATACTTACTCAGCAACTCTCTCACTTCCATTTCCACCAAATCTATCATATCAGCATCAGCAACATCAGCTTTGTTTATATATACCACGATATATCCAACACCCACTTGTTTTGCCAGCAATATATGCTCTCTCGTTTGTGGCATCGGCCCATCAACCCCTGACACTACCAATATTGCTGCATCCATCTGTGCTGCACCTACTATCATATTCTTTACATAATCAGCATGTCCAGGGCAATCAACGTGTGCATAGTGTCTCTTTTCTGTTTGATATTCAACATGCGCTGTTGCTATTGTTATCCCTCTCTTTCTTTCTTCTGGCGCTTTATCTATCTGATCATATGCTACAAAATTACCATAATGCTTTGTTATCGCCGCTGTTAACGTTGTCTTCCCATGATCCACATGTCCTATCGTTCCCACGTTTACATGCGGCTTTCCAAATGCTTCTACTATCGCTGTCATAATTACTAACCTTTAATTATACTTTAACTTTAACTCATCAACCACATATTGTGGCACTTGTTCATAACAAGAAAAATGCATACTATACTGAGCTCTTCCCTGAGATATAGAACGCAAAACATTTATATAACCAAACATATTTGCAAGAGGAACCGAAGCAGTAATTATTTTGCTATTATTACCTAAATCCAGCATATCAACAACACTGCCTCTTCTACTATTTATATCACCCATAACATCACCCATATATTCTTCAGGAGTAATGATTTCCACTTTCATTATAGGTTCTAGCATTTTTGGACCAGCTTTATTTGCCATTTCCTTAAAAGCACCTTTAGCAGCAAGTTCAAAAGCCAAAGGACTAGAATCAACATCATGAAAAGCACCATCAAGAAGAGTAGCCTTAAAATCAATCAATGGAAAGCCAGAAATTATACCACCTTCTTTTATCAACTCTAAGCCATTTTGCACTCCAGGTATATACTCTTTTGGAATAGCACCGCCTACAATTTTACTTTCAAACTGAAAGCCAGAACCAGGCTCAAGAGGTTCGAATTTTATTTTAACTTTAGCAAACTGACCAGCACCACCTGATTGTTTTTTATGAGTGTAATCAATTTCAACAGATTTAGTGATAGTTTCACGATATGCAACTTGAGGCGCACCAACGTTAGCTTCAACATTAAACTCGCGCTTCATTCTATCAATAATAATCTCAAGATGCAGCTCACCCATACCTTTCAATATAGTCTGCCCACTCTCCGCATTTACTGACATCCTCAAAGAAGGATCTTCTGCAACTAATCTATTCAAAGCAACACCTAATTTTTCCTGATCTGAGGTAGTTTTCGGTTCTATAGCAGTTTCAATAACAGGATCAGGAAATTCCATACGCTCTAATAGTATAGGAAAATCAGATGAACATAAAGTATCACCAGTAATTGTTTTCTTTAATCCAACTAAGGCAACTATATCACCAACTTTAGCTTCGTTTATATCTTCTCTGTTATTTGCATGCATAAGTAACATTCTACCAATTCCTTCAGTCTCATTCTTTCCAGCATTTAACACAGCAGATTTAGATTTTAACTTACCGGAATAAATACGAATAAACGTCAAGCTACCTACAAATTTATCCGTCATCACTTTAAACGCAAGAGCAACGAATTTCTCTTTTTCTGAAGGTTTGATCTCAATTTTCTTTTCTGAATCTTTAGGATCAGTTCCAATAATTACATCAACATCAATAGGAGAGGGTAAAAAATCAACCACACCATCTAAAAGTGATTGCACGCCTTTGTTTTTAAAAGCTGACCCACATAATACAGGGACAAATTTTCCTTTAATGGTCCCTCTTCTCACACACTTTTTCAATAAATCAGTTGGCAGATCGTTAGATTCAAAGTAAATATTTATCGCCTCATCATCCATTTCAGCTGCAGCATCTAATAAAAGATTTCGATACTCTTGAGCCTTATCAAGCAAATCAGAAGGAATATCTTCATAAGAAAATTTAGCGCCTAATGTTTCTTCTTGCCATATAATAGCTTTCATAGAAATAAGATCGATTATGCCTTTAAAATCTTTCTCACTTCCTATTGGCAACTGAATAACTAAAGGTGATGCGCCAAGCTTCGTTTTTATCATATCGACACATCGATAAAAATTTGCCCCTATTCTATCCATTTTATTAACAAAGCAGATACGAGGAACGGTATATTTATCAGCTTGACGCCAAACCGTCTCAGACTGAGGCTCAACTCCAGCAACTCCATCAAATACAGCAACTGCACCATCCAAAACCCTCAAAGATCTCTCAACCTCAATAGTGAAATCAACATGACCAGGAGTATCTATTATATTAATCCTATGATCATTCCAAAAACATGTTGTTGCAGCAGAGGTAATTGTAATGCCACGCTCCTTCTCTTGCTCCATCCAATCCATAGAAGCCGCACCATCGTGCACTTCACCAATCCTATTTTGTTTACCAGTATAAAATAAAATACGCTCTGTTGTGGTGGTCTTGCCAGCATCTATATGAGCCATTATTCCTATATTTCTATACCTAGATATTAAAACTTCCATACCACAATCAATCAGCTAATATTAAAAACGAAGATGAGAAAATGCCTTATTAGCTTCAGCCATTTTATACTTTTCTTCACACATCTTAAATGCACCACCACATTTATTATAAGCATCTAATATTTCAGACTGCAAACAATAAACAGTAGTTCTACCACTCTTTTTTCGAGCAGCAGAAGTTGCTCTAGCAATCCACCTTAATGCCAAAGAAATTGCTCTATCTTGACGAATTTCAACAGGTACTTGATAAGTTGTACCACCAATACGTCGAGAACGCACTTCTATAGAAGGAGTAACATTTTCTACTGCTGTTTCAAAAATTGATAAGGCATCTTTGCCTATTTTCTTTTCAGCTAAGGACAAAGCACTATAAGCAATCTTTTCTGCAATAGATTTTTTACCACATTTCATAATTATATTAATAAAACGCATAACCAAGACACTACCATAACGAGAGTCAGGGCTTGTTCTTTTTTTTGCTTTATTACGACGTGCCATAAATTTTAACCAGATTTCTTTACACCATATTTTGAACGAGCTTTCTTTCGATTTTGCACACCACGTAGATCAAGAGCACCTCTTATTATGTGATAACGTACACCCGGCAAATCCTTAACTCGCCCGCCACGTATTAAAACAACGGAATGCTCTTGTAAATTATGACCTTCGCCAGGTATATAAGCCGTCACTTCACCGTATCCACTAATCTTTACTCTAGCTACCTTACGTAGTGCTGAATTAGGCTTTCTAGGAGTTGTAGTATATACCTTAGTGCAAACACCCCTTCTTTGAGGATTGCATTTTCCCAAAGCTGGCACCTTCTTCTTGCGAGTTAACCCTGATCTACCCTTACATATTAATTGACTTATCGTAGGCATATACTGTAAATTTAAAACTCTGAAAATAACTAAGTCTTAGTTATAAAATAATAAACCTCAATAGTCAATATAAAAATAAACATTACTACTCTAAATAATCTCAGCCTAATTGCTTTGAAAGCTACTGATAATTATATGCTAAAGCGCATATTGGTTTTAATATTAAGAAATTATCACTTGCTGTAGTCGAATTAATATAGATATGGAACAAGTAATATACTGTGATGGCTATCAAAGAATATGCAGAAAATAATCCTTATAATAGAGCCAAGAGTTTCTAACATTAATGCAAAAATACTAACCGAATTACCAGTAAAGCCAGATGATTTTTACAATCCTACTCTTGACACTTAGATTTAATGCAGCTACCCTAAGTTCAAAATTCTATACTCAATTTTGCTGTTCTTGCATACAAGGAACACGTTTTTAGAATAATGAAAACAATCAGCGCTTTAATTAAAGAAGGGTCAAAGCTACTATCATCACATAGAATTGAATCACCACATTTGGATTGTGAAATCATCATGCAATACGTACTTGGAGTAGAAAGATCATTCACAATCATGAATCACACCAATCAGGTACCAAGAAACAAAGAGCTTCTATTCTGGAAATTAACAAAAAAAAGAGCAGAAAGATATCCAATATCGCAAATAATAGGTAATCGTGAATTCTGGAGTAAAAATTTTATAGTTAACCAACATGTTCTAGATCCAAGACCAGATAGTGAGACAGTAATTTCAACAGTGTTAAAATATTACCAAAATAAGAAGCAAAAAATAAAAATTGCAGATTTTGGCACAGGCACAGGCTGTTTGTTGATCTCCATACTTAGTGAGTATGAATATGCTATTGGAGTTGGTTTTGAAAAAAGTCTGGAAGCATACAAAATTACCTGCCAGAACACAAAGAAACATAATCTTCTCAACAGAGCTAAAATATTTCCAAATTCGTGGACAGAATGTAGAGATTTATTTGATCTCATAATAAGCAATCCTCCATATATTAAAAGAAGTAAGTTAAAAAATCTGCAAGCTGAAGTGCAAAAAGAGCCAAGAATTGCTCTTGATGGTGGTATCGATGGATTGAGCTGTTACCTGAGTATTTTTCCAATATTGAAAAAGTGCCTTAAAAAAGATGGGTTTGCGATACTGGAAATAGGCGAAGATCAAAGCAATATTGACAAAATAATACCCTTATATGGACTGGCTTTTCAGGAATACGTATACGACTTGGCTGGAATGAAAAGATGCATTGTTGTAAAGCAAGATAAAGAACATGACTAGTGGAACGCTAGCTTTCTAAGAACCTGTTCATAATCTCAAGAAAGGCATAAAGTAAGAAATAGAGTGTATAAATTAGGATATATGAGGAGTGTATACCCAAGTGACATAAGTCGAGAGAAGTTTGAGATTATTTCACCAGATCTGGAGTCTTGTGGAAAAAACAAAACCAAAAAAACTTGATTTGTATGATATATTTTGCGGAGTGTTGTACGCCCTAAAAAGTGTTTATCAGTGGAGGATGCTACCAAAAGAGTTTCCCAAAACGGCGCAATTGTTATGATTATTTCAAAAATGGAGTGAAAAAGTAAAAGGAAATAAAAAAAAGTATTTTGGAGTGCATGTTAAAAAAAATAGTTAGTGTGGTCCGACAAAACAATGTTTGGAAAGAAAAAACCAGCTTTTGCATAATTGACGCTCAGAGTGTAAAGAACGCAGACACTGATGAAGAAAAAGGCTATGACGCTGGTAAAAAAATCTCAGGAATAAAACGCCATATCGCACAAGATATAGATGTTTGCTATTTATTCTTAAGATTATTTAAATAGCATTTTACTTTTTTAGTATGTAGAGATTTTCTAGAAATTATTCTATTGAATTCTATGATATTATTTTTTGTAGCATTGTTATACATACCATAAGAGTGAACTGACGAAATTTGTAAAGTAGCTTTATGGCTTAGCTACATGATACTAACACTCAAGTAAATTTTCATCAATGGCGCAATTTGCTATGTCTATATCTCACATAACTTACAACTTGCTTTACTCCTTTTACTTTTCTTGCAATTGCTATTACAGCTTTTAATTCTGCCTTATTTTGAGCTATGCCCATCAAATAAACGACTCTATCAACTGTATTAACACTATAATTAATTGATTTAATATTTCTTTTTCCCAAAAGCCTTGTGCTTATCTCTGCTGTTATCATACCATCTACAGTAACATCTAGCATAGAAGCCATTTTAATTGGTGTGACTCTTATTTCATTTATCACTTCTTTAATCTCTTTTTGCTGCCAAGCTATTTTCTCTGCTGTGAGTTGCTTTTCATGATTATCAACATTTCCAATGAGTAATACTCTTCCTTCACTCACTTTAACTTTTATAGATGAGAACAGTCCGTGTTTTAAGAGTCCCTTATTGATTCTTATTACTATAGTTGTATCATCAATAATGTTTCCCAAGGATTTATCTTGCATTGTTATTGATGTAGCCGCTGCAGTTGCTGTTACCACTATACCACTTACAAGAGCCGTACAGCCACTCTGTGTAATCAGAAAAATTGCGAGTAAGAAGCTTGCTATTAATCTCATTATTAATTTCCAGAGTTTAGAGCCTTAATTAAAGAATATTAATAAGCTTTTTTTATTGTGTAAATACTATAAATTGAATAAGCCTTGAATATTTCTAAGACAGTACTTATCTTAATAGTGTTAGTTAAAGTAATTCAGGCTTAGATTCATAGTGGAGTTAACCAGTATTATAAGTTCAGTCTGTGGTACTAAGATCTAATCTTTAAATTGTATAAGATGACAGAAGTGGTTATCTATAAGTTAATGAAGGGCTCTTGCGGATATGGCGAAATTGGTAGACGTGCCAGGTTTAGGTCCTGGTGAGCTTGCTCGTGGGGGTTCAAGTCCCTCTATCCGCACTTAAAGTCATGTAACTCAGGTTTTAAGAGAAAATTTATAATCACTAAGTACACTTTTGTTTGTATAAGAACCTGTTCTTAAGGATTGTATTTAACTTAAATTCTGGTAAAGTGGCTTTATTAAAACATAAATAAAATATTGATAACAGGTTGTAATGTCTAGTAATATACCTCAAAATGCAGTCGAAGCAGATACATTAAGTAATATATATACCTATAAGGAACTTAGTGTAGATAAACTAAAGTATGAGTATGAAATCACAGTTAGTAGTGATTATATAGAACAAAAGATAAACTCTAGATTACAAGAAATAGCGAAGAATGCAAAATTGCCTGGATTTAGATCAGGAAAGATCCCTTACGATCTTGTTGTTACAAATTATAAAAACGAAGCTTTGGAATATGTGATAAACGATACGATTGACTATTGCTCAAGTGATTTAATGAAAAAAATCGAAGTTAAGTCTCACATCCATCCTAAGGTTGATATTATGTCATTACCAAACCTGGATAAAAAGGATGAAAAAGGCGACTTTCTGTACAAATTATCTTTTGAATCGATGCCAAAAGTGCCAGTGATAGATCTTGATAAAATAAATTTGAAGAAAGTTAAGGCAAAAATCAAAGAGGGAGACATAAAAGAATTTATTGATTCTATAAAAACAAAATTTCCTAACTTTGTCTCTGTTGATGATGTTTCTTATCAAGCAAAAAACGAGGATAAACTGATAATTGACTTTGAAGGGCGAATTAGAAATAAGCTCTTTCAAGGTGGAAGTGGCAAAAACTTTACTGTTAATTTAGGATCTGGAACATTTATAAATGGTTTTGAAGATCAATTAATTGGCATGAAAAAAGGGGAAACAAAAAGCTTTAAGTTGAGATTTCCTGAAGATTACCAGGTAATTTCCCTTGCGGGGCAGGAGGCTGCTTTTTCTGTTCGAGTCAATGATATTCAGATTGCCAAAGATTTGCAAAGTGATAATGAAATAGCTAGGGGAATTGGTTTTGAAGATCATTCTTCGCTAATAAATCATGTAAAAGAAGTAATTGATAATCAGTGTAAAAAAATGGGAGATCTCTTAATTAAGAAAGAGCTATTTGATTGTTTGGATGCTAGTTATAGTTTTGATTTGCCTATAGAAGTAGTAAAACAGGAACAGCAGAGAGTGGAAAGAGAGTTGAATGCTAAAGGTGATTCTTGTAAAGAAGCTGAAAGACGTGTAAAGCTTGCAATGCTATTTATGGAGTTCAGTAAAGAATATGAAATATCATTAACTCAAAATGATATTATGAACGTTATTGTAAATCAATATGTCAGTAAAGATGTATCATTTGACAGAGTATTTAAACATTTTAAATCAGATGGACAATTTCAGGAATTAGTTAGAGGGCAAGCGCTTGAGTATAAAGTGACAGATTATATGATAGAAAAAGTTAGTAAAGAAGAACAGATTGTTTCTGTGAAAGAATTAAAGGAATTATTTGATAATATTTGATAGGAAAAGGTATGACTCTTATACCAATTGTAGTTGAACAAACTAGTCGCGGTGAGCGGGCTTATGACATATATTCAAGGCTAGTAAAAGAAAGAATAATTTTCGTAACTGGCCCTATTGAAGACAACATGGCCAGCGTAATAGTAGCACAGCTTTTATTTTTAGAATCGGAAAATCCCGATAAAGACATTTGTATGTATATTAACTCACCAGGTGGTGTTGTAACTGCTGGTTTGTCGATCTACGATACAATGCAGTATATAAATCCAGACGTTTCAACTTTGTGTATAGGTCAAGCTGCATCTATGGGTTCTTTGTTGCTTACAGCTGGTGCGGAGGGTAAACGTTACTCGCTACCTCATTCAAGAATTATGATACATCAGCCATCTGGTGGTTATCAAGGTCAAGCAACTGACATAGAGATACATGCTAATGAAATTTTGCGAGTTAAGAAAAAACTAAATCAAATTTATGAAAAACATACTGGAAATTCACTAAAGAAAATTGAAGGAATGATGGAAAGAGATAAATTCATGGATCCTGAAGAAGCAATGAAAATTGGCTTAATTGACAGAGTAATAGCTGAGCGTAAAGATATGAAGATTGAAAATATTAAAGTTAAACAAAAGGTAGTTTAATGGATAACAATAATGATTTACACTACTGTTCTTTTTGTAACAAGGCACAAAACGAAGTAGATAAATTGATTACTAACTCTTCAGATGGTTTAAAGGTGTTCATTTGTAATGAATGCATAGAGTTATCCCATAAAGCAATAAGTCAAAAGAAAGAGAGAGCTTTTAATTCAGATCATATATCTGATATGAAGCTATTACTAAAGAAACCTGAAGATATAAAAAATTTTCTTAGTAAGCATGTTGTAGGTCAGGAACATGCGCAACACGTTTTATCTGTGGCTATGTATAACCATTGTCAATCCATGGTGCAACTTCATTCTATAAGTGATATTGAAATTGAGAAGTCAAATATAATGCTTATTGGCCCTACTGGTTCTGGTAAGACTTTGCTAGCAAAAACACTTGCTAAAGTTTCAGATGTGCCATTTGCTATGGCCGATGCGACAACTTTGACTGAGGCAGGTTATGTAGGTGATGATGTAGAAAGCGTGTTGTCACGTCTATTACAAGCTGCAAATTATGATGTTGCAAAGGCACAGCATGGTATAGTGTTTATCGATGAAATAGACAAGATCACAAGAAAGTCTGAAAGCGCTTCAATAACCCGTGATGTTTCAGGTGAAGGGGTCCAACAAGCTCTACTAAAAATCATGGAAGGTACGGTTGCTTATGTTCCTCCACAAGGAGGGCGAAAACACCCGCAACAAGAGTTTATACAAGTAGACACTAGTAACATACTATTTATTTGTGGAGGAGCTTTTGAAGGCCTAAATAAAATTATTGAGGCAAGAAAAAAGGGAACATCAGTTGGCTTTGGAGCAGATATAAGTCAGTCTAAAGCACAAAAGAAAAAAAATGCTTTACGCGATGCTCAACCTGAGGACTTAATCAAATTCGGTTTGATACCCGAATTTGTAGGACGGGTTCCAATAACTGCTGTTCTAGATGAGCTGGATCACGAGGATTTAATACATGTGTTGACAGAGCCAAGAAATGCGCTAGTAAAACAATATAAAGCATTGCTTGCATTTAGTAAAGTAAACCTTGAGTTTTCAGATGAAGCAATATCAGCTATTGCTAAAAAAGCTATAAGCTATAAAACAGGTGCAAGGATGTTACGTGCTATCTTAGAGTCACTTTTACTTGATGTTATGTATATATCCGGCAACGGAGGTTTTGAAGGTAGCACTATAACGGTTACTAAGAAAATGGTAGAATTAGGCAAAGCGACGATTAATCATAATAATAAGGGTAGTGTTATAACGGTTAATGATTAATTTGAGGCATATATTATGAGTATTGGACGTGCTGTAAACTTTAATTCTACTGTATTACCAGTATTACCTCTAAGAGATGTAGTAATTTTTCCAAATATAATGTTGCCTTTATTCGTAGGTAGAGAAAAATCTGTTCATGCACTAGAGTATGCAATAAGTAGCAGTAGTCACCAAAACGAGATTTTTCTCATAGCACAAAAAGATGGTTCTATTGATAATCCAGAGCCAGAGAATCTTTATGAAGTAGGCGTGTTAGCAAACATTATACAACCATTAATAAAACTGCCTGACAATGCAGTAAAAGTCATGATTCATGGGGTAAGAAGGGGAAGAGTTATAGAATATATTAGCTCTCACACTTTGTTACAGGCCAGAGTAGCGTTAGATGGTCATTATGAGTATGGAGAAAATGAAGATAATATTGATTTAGAAGCTTTAAGGCGTTCTGTTATAGATGCATTCGACAATTGGTGTAAACTAAGCAAGAAAAGTCGACCCGAGATTATTATTGACCCCATTGATCAAGTTAAAGAGGTTAATCAAATTGTAGATATGATAGCTTCGCACTTAAATATAAAGGTATCAGATAAGCAAAACATACTTGAAGTTTATAACCCAAAAGAGCGTTTAAAAAAAGTTTTTGCTCTTATTGAGAGAGAAATAAGTATTTTGAGTGCACAAAACCGCTTGTATAAGACAATTAAATCACAGGTTGAAAGTACTCAAAAAGTTTACTACCTTAATGAGCAATTAAAAGCTATACAGAAAGAATTAGGTGAGTTTGAAAATGGAGATGAAGGGAATATACTCAATGAATTTGAAAAAAAGATAAATGAAACAAAGCTTTCTGAGGAAGCAAAAAAGAAAGCCATAACTGACTTAAAGAGATATAAGAAAATGAATCCCATTTCTCCTGAAGCAACAGTTATATCTAGTTACTTGCATTGGTTGCTTGATTTGCCATGGGGAAAGTACAAAGATGCAAAAATTAACTTAAATGCGGCTAAAAAAATCTTAGATGAAAATCATTATGGCATAGAGAAAGTAAAAGATAGAATAATAGAATTTTTAGCAGTATTAAAGAGAGTAAAAGAGATAAAGGGTCCTATACTTTGCTTAGTTGGACCACCTGGTGTTGGTAAAACTTCTTTAGCTAAGTCTATGGCAAAAGCAGTAGGAAGAGATTTTGTTCGCATATCTCTTGGTGGTATACGTGATGAGTCTGAAATACGAGGACACAGAAAAACTTATATTGGCTCAATGCCTGGTAAAATCATTCAACACATGAAAAAAGCTAATTCATGCAACCCGCTTTTTCTGCTTGATGAAATAGATAAGATGGGTTCTGATTCGCGTGGTGATCCTGCATCTGCATTACTTGAGGTTTTGGATACTGAGCACAATAAACACTTTACGGATCATTACTTGGAAGTTGAATTTGATCTTTCAAGTGTAATGTTTGTAGCTACGGCAAACAGCTTAAATTTGCCACATCCTTTGCGTGATAGGATGGAAATTATACAATTATCTGGATATAGCGAAGATGAGAAGATCAGTATTGCTACGCATCACCTTATTCCAAAATTAAAAAAAGAGCATGGTTTGCATCAGAAGGAGTGGAAAATAACTAATGAAGCATTATACGAGTTGATACGTTTATATACACGTGAGAGCGGCGTGCGAAGCATGGAAAGGGAACTTGCAAAGCTCATGAGAAAAGCAGTTAAAGCAATATTAACTGATAAAAATAAGAAAATATCCGTAGAGGTTGGTAATTTACAAGATTACCTAGGGGTACGTAAGTATACCTTTGGCATTGCAGAAAATGAGAGTTTGGTAGGGGTAGTAACTGGTCTCGCCTATACTGAAACAGGTGGTGATATTTTAATGATAGAGTCAGTCCTAATTCCGGGCAAGGGGGAAATAAAATACACAGGAAAGCTTGGAGAGGTTATGCAAGAGTCTATAAAAGCTGCGTATAGTTATGTGCGATCAAATTGTTTATTTTTCGGTATAAAACCCGAAAAATTTCAAAATAATGATATACATTTGCATGTACCTGAGGGTGCTGTGCCAAAAGATGGTCCCTCTGCTGGCAGTGCAGTATGTACATCTATTGTTTCTCTTATGACAAATATACCAGTTAACAAAAGTGTTGCTATGACAGGTGAAGTAACATTGCGTGGTAGAGTGTTGGCTATTGGGGGTTTGAGAGAAAAATTGCTTGCTGCGCTAAGAGGATCAATCAAAACTGTGATTATACCAAGTGAAAATGAGAAAGATATGCAAGAGATTCCTGCAAATATAAAAGAAGAAATCAATGTAATTTTTGCTGAGAATATTGATGAAGTTATAAAAGTTGCTTTGATGCACCCTATTACTTCAATTGATGATAATAACGAAATTAGTGTGTCTAGCTCCATAGAAAATAAGGATAATACCTTCCCTTCATCAGAAACATTAAAGCACTAAATTGAAAAGGTTTATGCAATTTTCGTTTCTTTTTTTTAACCTCAAAGCTCTGATTTGAATATATAAATTACAAGTAACATATATGGCAATTTCATAAGTTCATTTTTCAAGCATATATTGCAATATCTCACTAGCAATTGCAACATCTTGGCGTGGAGTTTTACCATGTTCTATAAACACTGAGATTGCATAGCGCGGATCATGGTAGGGGCCATAAGCGATAAACAATTTATGACTTTCACCTTTAGAGTTTATCTCTGGTGTACCGGTTTTGCCAGCAATTTGTATACTGCCTAGTCCTTTTCTATAGTTAGAATTCACCACGTCAAACATAGCTTTTCGAACCACACTAAGATGCTCATGATTCACATCAATATCAAGAAAGTCTTGCCCTGATTTACTCATCTCAATGTGGGGAATTACCTCCTTTCCTGTTGCAACCCTCGCTGCAAGAACCGCAAGCTGTAATGGCGTTGTAAGTAAATACCCTTGTCCTATAACTAAGTTAATGGTATCACCTAAATACCACTCTGAATATAGCTTGCGTGCACGCCAATTCATGTCAGGCAACAATCCCGGAGCTTCTTCCTTAAACATTCCAATTAATGGTCCACTTCCTATACCAAATTTGCTAGCCATTTCTAGTAGAGAATCTACATTTATTTTTTTTCCTATATTATAAAAGTAAGTGTTGCATGAGAAGGCCATTGCTTCGTTTAAAGATACATATCCATGGACTTTGCTTTTTAGGCAACGAAATTTTCGTTCACCTATTTTCATATAGCCCCTACACGAGAACTTTTCTTCTGGTGTTATTATTCCATCTTTTAAACCCGCAAGCGCATCTATTATTTTAAATATTGAACCAGGTGGAATTTGATATGATAATGCACGGTTTACAAGCGGTAACGAAGGAATATTTAAACTTTCCCAAGTTTCATTTGATAATCTGCTAGTGAAAAGATTATTATCGTAAGAAGGTGAGTTATACAATGCTAAAATTTCTCCGTTATTTACATCAATTACCACTGTGGAACCTTGGTGGTCTTTAAATATCTCTGCGATTTTTTTCTGTAAATCAACATCAATTGTCAGCTGTACATCTTGTCCGTCTTGTTGAGGTATGCTAGACAACTCTCTCATGATACGCTTCTTAGAATTTATTTCCTGCTCAGACTTGCCTGTCCTGCCTTTTAATATATCATCATATGTATATTCAATGCCACTAACCCCTGCTTCGTTTATGCCTTGCTGTCTTTTCGTGTATCCGATTATATGAGAACATATCGAACCAAATGGGTAGTAACGTTTATAAAGAGCAGTTATTCTTCTTTCTGATGATTTTATCGCATCAGGTTTAATTTCCGATAACATCTGCAAGTCAACTTCCCTAGTAAAGTTTTTTTGCCCATCAAACAAAACAATATACGAAATTTTGTTTACTGCGAGTTCAACGCTATTCCTATCCAAAATCCTGCCTCGTTTAGGCACAATAGTAACAACTTTTATCCTATTATTATTGGATAGCACTTCATATTTTTGTCTATCTCGTACTTGTAAAGTATACAACCTATAACTAAAAATAGCAGAAATAGTAAGCTGAATACCACCTAATATGAATGACCTACGGTTGAAGACCTTGTTTTTTGTCCACATAGAATTCCTTTAGAACGCACTCCTTCTCCTTTTATTGGCATATTTCTAGCTTTCACCACATCACAAATCCTCTTTTCCCAATCACTTAAGGTAACAAGCTCATAACCCGATTTTTTTATTATTTCAATAATCTGAGGTAAAGCTTCAACTGTATTTGATTTGTTATCGTGATCATGGAACAATATAATCGCTCCATTATGTACATTGCTTAAAACTCTTTCAACCAAAATCTCTGATTTATCACCTTGCCAATCCAGAGAATCGACTGTCCATAATATGGAATACATATTTAATCGATTAGTATTTTCGATCAAATTATCGTTATGACATCCATATGGTGGGCGAAACCATTTTACATTCTGTTCTGTTGCATTTTTAATTGCCACATTTGTCTTTTCCAGTTCTTGCAATTGCTCCTCACTTGAAAGTGATGTCAACTTCCTATGCGACCAAGAATGATTACCTAATTCATGACCTGCTTGATGGATCTTTTCTACTATTTTAGATGTTTTTTTATTTATGCGTTCACCAAGCAAAAAAAATGTCGCTTTTGTTTTATTGCTCTCCAGAATATTAATAATATCTCCCGATCTATTATAAGATGGACCATCATCAAACGTAAGCGCAACGAACTTATCGTTGTTATTCAATAATTTCTTTATATTACTTAAATTTTTATATGATAGATCCAAATCACAATTGAGCCCACGATACGGTAAGTTAAAGTTACAATCACTACAGAAAACTGCGCTTGAATATAGCAAAAGAAAAGCGATTATTCTTATAAACATATATAATCAGCAAAGTGATAGAGTACTACACTTTTTTGCTAAATTAAACCACTTTTAACAGCTACTGTTTACTTCGTTACTTTGTCAATATATTATATTAATAACTTTATATAATATAGTATGATTGCAAATATAAATACCGTTGCACTTCAGGGAACCAGCACAGTAAATGTTAATGCACAAATTCACATGGCAAATGGTATTCCAGCTTTTAATATTGTTGGACTGCCGGATAAAACTGTTGCAGAATCCAGAGAGCGTATCAGAGCAGCGTTAAATTCAATCAATCTTCTGTTACCTCCAAAAAGAATCACAGTTAATCTTTCCCCTGCGGATTTGCTTAAAGAAGGTAGTCATTATGACTTAGCTATTGCTGTTGGATTACTTGTTGTAATGAATGTGATACCAGTTGAAAAAGTTCAGTCTTATATAATTATGGGCGAGCTTGCACTAGACAGCAGAGTCATACCAATCTCAGGAGTACTTCCAACAGCAATCAATGCAAAACAGGCAAATAAAGGAGTAATTTGCCCAAGGGGAAATGGAGTAGAAGCTTCATGGGTAAAGAATGTTTCTATTCTAGCTATAGAGAAATTAACCGATATTATCAGACATTTTAAGGGTGAGCAGTTAATTCAGCCGGTAACTTTTAACTATAGCGCTGCACCCAAAGAAAAAAATTCAGTTCCAGATATAAAGGATATTAAAGGTCAAGTTGTTGCAAAAAGAGCAGCTGAAATTGCAGCAGCAGGTGGACACAATATGCTTCTTGTTGGACCTCCTGGTACTGGAAAGTCAATGCTTGCTAAGCGATTTATAGGGCTATTACCCGATTTGACTGAACAAGAGATGATTGATGTTAATATCATCTCTAGCATAACAAAAGCCGGTAACGAAACATTTAAAGTAACTCGTCCCTTTCGTGAACCTCATCACTCATGCTCGATGTCAGCGATGATAGGAGGAGGAAAAAATGCAAAGCCTGGGGAAATTACCATGGCTCACAATGGTGTGTTATTTCTTGACGAGCTACCTGAATTTCCAAGGCTTGTGCTTGATTCTCTACGCCAACCACTTGAAGATAGAAAAGTCACTATCGCAAGGGCAAATGCTCACATTACCTTATCCAGCTAATTTTCAACTTATAGCTGCAATGAATCCCTGCAGGTGCGGTTACTTAGGTGATGCAAGTAGATCGTGCAACAAAGCTCCAAAATGCGGCACAGATTATAGAAATAAAATATCAGGACCTTTGCTTGATAGAATAGACATATGCATTGAAATGCCAAACGTTAGTATACTCTCTCCTGAAATTTCTTCAGAAGGAGAAAGCACTGAAAATATTAGAAAAAGAGTGATAGCAGCGAGGAAAATTCAAGCTGAGCGTTATAGTAAATTGAATATTTATTGTAATGCAGAAGTAAGTGGTGAAGCATTAACTAAGCCAGACGAGGAAGGATTAGAATTACTAAAATACGTACTGAAAGAAAATTACATTTCCAATCGAGGCTACATACGCATATTAAGAGTTGCAAGAACCATTGCAGATCTTGCGAAAAGTGAGGAAATAAAAAGAGCACATATTGCAGAAGCACTAAATTACAGAATAAGAATGTATAAATAAGTTAATTTACTTGACAGGAAACTTTTTTTTGCCATATACTACCCTTAGTGAAATTTTAATATTTTTGGAGTAGAGTTATGCCGACAGTAGAAACAATGAAAGGTAAAGTTAAAGAAGTTTATAATCAGGGTTATGGTTTTGTAACAAAACACCCGTATAAAACAGCTGCTACTTTTGTAGCAATTGCAGCAGTAGCCTCGCTTACAGCTGCTTATCTCTTAAGCCCAGCTTATGCAACTTTTGTTGGTAAAGTTGGAACAAAAGCTGCAACACTTGTTAGTCCTGCTATTACTGCAATGTCTGCATTTGCAGTTGCTCATCCACTTGTTGCTAGTTTGGTAGTTCTTGCTGCAGTAGCAGCTTTAATAACTGCACCTGTGTATGCATATATGAACAGTAGTAAGGCAAATCAAATTGAGGAAGCAGGTAAATTGCTTAATGGTGAAGAACCAGGAACCCAATTAGACGAGATCAGACAAGTACTTGGGGTACAAAAAGGAACTGCGAAAAGCTAGTAGCAGTTTTCAATAAAAAGGGATAGAAGCCTATCCCTTTTTTACAATTTTTTTTTTGCATCTTAAGCAGTATGATCTGAAAATCTATAATCATTACATCTATTAATGTTAAGAATAAGTAAATCTTGTTTACTATTTGTATATATCAAAACGAAAAATGTTTGCATATTGTTAAAAAAGCAGTAACTTGTTATCAAGTGAATTCACTAATATTTGAGTAATTTGAATGTCAATTGACCTTAGTCTACCAGAGTTACCTATATTACACCCAAGAATTACCGTTGTGGGAGTGGGTGGTGCTGGTGGAAATGCTGTAAACAACATGATCCAATCCAATTTGCAAGGGGTAAATTTTGTTGTAGCAAATACCGATGCTCAAGCGTTAGAGAAGTCGTTATGTGATAAAAAAATTCAACTTGGTATTAACTTAACTAAGGGCCTTGGTGCTGGTGCTTTGCCTGATGTTGGTAAAGGTGCAGCAGAAGAATCAATTGATGAGATTATGGAGCATATAAAAGATAGCCATATGCTCTTTATCACAGCAGGTATGGGTGGTGGTACTGGAACAGGTGCTGCACCGGTAATTGCAAAAGCAGCAAGAGAAGCAAGAGCGGTAGTTAAAGATAAAGGAGCAAAAGAAAAAAAGATACTGACTGTTGGAGTTGTAACTAAGCCGTTCGGTTTTGAAGGTGTGCGACGTATGCGCATTGCAGAGCTTGGACTTGAAGAGTTGCAAAAATACGTAGATACACTTATTGTCATTCCCAATCAAAATTTATTTAGAATTGCTAACGAGAAAACTACATTTGCTGACGCATTTCAACTCGCCGATAATGTTCTGCATATTGGCATAAGAGGAGTAACTGATTTGATGATCATGCCAGGACTGATTAATCTTGATTTTGCTGATATAGAAACAGTAATGAGTGAGATGGGTAAAGCAATGATTGGTACTGGAGAGGCAGAAGGAGAAGATAGGGCAATTAGTGCTGCAGAGGCTGCGATATCTAATCCATTACTTGATAATGTATCAATGAAAGGTGCACAAGGAATATTGATTAATATTACTGGTGGTGGAGATATGACTTTATTTGAAGTTGATGCTGCAGCCAATAGAGTACGTGAAGAAGTGGATGAAAATGCAAATATAATATTTGGTGCTACTTTTGATCAGGCGATGGAGGGAAGAGTTAGAGTTTCTGTTCTTGCAACTGGCATTGATAGCTGTAACAACAATTCATCTGTTAATCAAAACAAGATCCCAGCAGAGGAAAAAAATTTTAAATGGCCTTATAATCAAATTCCAATATCAGAAACAAAAGAATATGCTTCAACTGAGCAAACAAATGAAAGAGTTAAGTGGGGCAGCAATGTTTATGATATACCAGCTTATTTAAGAAGAAAAAAATAATGCAATTTTGGCTACTAAAGTCAGAGCCAAGTGAATACTCGTGGCAAAAAATGGAAAAGGAGCAGGTGACGCAGTGGAATGGTGTATGCAATTATCAAGCTCAAAATTACATGAGAGCTATGAAATTAGGCGATCTTGCATTTTTTTATCATACAGGTAAAGAGAGAGTTATACTTGGAATAGTTGAAGTATTAAAGGAGTATTATCATGTTTATAATTCTAAATTTGGACTAGTGAATGTAAAGCTTTTAAAACCTTTAAATAATCAAGTCACGTTAAGTAGTATAAAACAAAACCCACTTTTAAAAAATATGGTTATATTAAAACAATCACGTTTATCAGTTTCTCCGGTTTTAGAGACTGAGTGGAATGAAATAATAAGGATGAGCGAATGTTAGAAGTGAGCATTCTTGATAAGAGGTGGCATAGTATTACGAAGGACCCACAGAGTTTTGTATTAAATATTATTAATGCTTCTCTAAAAGAATTAAAAATAGATCATTATAAACCAAATATATCAATAGCTCTCGCTGATGATAACTTGCTACATCAACTTAATCTTAAGTTTAGAGAAATAGATAAGCCAACTAATGTACTATCATTTCCATGCGAACAGTTATCTAGTGAATGTGATCTAGGAGACATAGCAATTGCAGTAGATACAATAGAAAGAGAGTCTCATGAGTACTGTATATCTATCCTCACTCACACTGCACACATGTTAGTTCATGGATTGCTGCATTTACTTGGCTATGATCATCAAAAAGAAGATGAAGAAATTATAATGAAAAGTTTAGAGAGCAAGATTTTAGCTTTGCTTGAATTTGAAAAGGAAAAGTATGGTAGATAATACCAAAATATGTTATTTACAAAAAAGGGGTTTTAGCTGTAAAAGGTAAGCAATATGGTTCAGTTTTCTTTACCAAAAAATTCTAAAGTTAATAAAAAGGGCAAGGTTTATCCTACTCCTACTGGAGCAAAAAATATTAGAAGATTTCAAATTTATCGTTGGTCTGCTGATGATGATAAAAATCCAAGAATAGACACATTTTTTATCGATATGGATAATTGTGGCCCTATGGTACTTGATGCATTAATAAAAATAAAGGATGAAATAGATTCAACCTTAACTTTTAGACGCTCTTGCAGAGAAGGAATATGCGGATCTTGTGCAATGAATATTGATGGTACCAACACTCTCGCATGCACTAAATCTATACATGATATAAAAGGTGAAGTAAAAATATATCCACTACCTCATATGTATATAGTAAAGGATCTAGTTCCAGATCTAAGCCAATTTTATGAGCAATACAAATCGATTAAACCTTGGTTACAAACAGATAAATCTGCCTTACAAAATAAAGAATACTTTCAATCTCCTGAAGATAGAAAAAAATTGGATGGTCTGTCTGATTGTATACTATGTGCTTGCTGTTCGACTGGTTGCCCAAGCTATTGGTGGAATGGTGATAAATTTTTAGGGCCAGCGATATTACTGCAAGCTTATAGATGGATTGCTGACAGTCGTGATAATAAGAAAGAAGAAAGACTTGCTTCTTTAAACGACCCATTTAAGTTGTATCGTTGTCATACAATAATGAATTGTACAAAAACCTGCCCGAAAGGTCTTAACCCAGCAAAAGCGATAGCGAAAGTAAAACAGCTTATGGTAGAGAGAGGAGGAATTTGAGTGTTATTTCTGGCACTCTTCGTAAGAAAATAGTAGACCCTCTGAAGCATAGGGTATTGTTAATACTCTAAACGTTCTTCCGTTCATGAAATGTATTGTTTCACCATATGATTCCAGTAATCTTTTGAACAACTCATGTCTTTGATTATTAATAGTTTGAAAATCATTTTTTCCTAAAAGCTTTTTAGATTCAAATAGGTGAAGCATAATCTCGTGATAAGTTGGATAAGACTCCAAAAATTTTGGATCAAACTGAAAAGTTTTTATAAAAGCATTATTATAAAATTTTAGCTTTTGATTCTTACTATATATCGCTACAGCAATCGATAGTTTCTCAAGCAAACTTTCTTGTGCAGCTAAACAATTGCTTAGCTCAGTATGTAATTTTTTTTCATCACTAATATCTTTTCCATACATTACTATGCTATTAGAATTTTGCATTGGAACTTCAACAAAATTAAAAACCTTAGGTTCGTTCTTGTAAGTTATTATACACTCTCCTGGTTTTACGTTATAGGAGCCACTCGCAACAGTAAATTTTTTAGAGCTGCCTATATATTTATCATAAAATAAGTTATAAAACCTTACTTTTTTATTCTTATTGTGCTTCAGTATTGGAAATGGTAAAGAGTCAAAAATTTTTTTATAGTTCTCCAATTCTCGCATAAGCTTACTATTTTCTAACTCAAGTTCATTAGCTTTTATCTTATAATCGGAGATATTCCTTATCCACAACAACACACCAATCACATTATTAGAATAATCTATTATGCTTTTACCATAACATGTGCAATAAACCTCACTGTCTTTTGACTTTAAATCTAGAGTAAAAGATTTATTTATTTCCTTTGCCTCAGCAAAACTTTTAATTAAGCTTTCTGATTGCTCAAAAAAATTTACAAACTCATTAAATGAATAAAAAACAGTATTAAGCAAAATTAGTAAATTGGGAGAAAATTTTTCTATACGTTTTTTTGCGTCCCAAATATAAAATCCATCATTTACAGTATCTATTAAATTATTTATGATAACATTTTGATGTTGTAAGTCCTTAATTTTATTACTAATTTTTAATTTAGAATATGAGAAAAAGAAGAATACTAGAATTAGTAGTAAAACTATTTCATACAAAAAAAACATAGCATTCTAAAACAAATATAAAAATTTATAACCTCTCAGCAAAGAGATTGTACTGAAGAGGTATATAAGTGAAGATTGCCCAATACCCTAAAGCCTAATCTTTTATAAAGGTTTACAGAAGGTTTCATGCAATGTGCTACTATGTATTTGCATTCAAATTGCCTAGCTATCTTTATTCTTTCTAGAACCATTTGAGTTCCTATTCCACGACCCCTGTAAATTGGTAAAACTCCATCACTATAAAAACCAGCTATGCTGTCTTGAATATAAAGACCGCATGTTCCAACAATTTCGTTATTTAGCATTACAAGAAAAAATCTTAACCTTGAGCTCTTATCATCATAATTCGATAATTGGCGAAAAAATGTGCTAACAATACTAATTCTATGATAAAAAATTTTAGAAGTGTGTAAATCTAATTGCTCTAAGAGCTCACTACTATTTACAACATTGAACTTCAAATTTGGAACAGCATCATCAGGCAAAAAATAATCTTTTATATTGAGTAAAACTTTTTTTGGTGTGCTAACGTGTTTTATTTCGCATTTTTCTAAAATACCCCCTATTTTTATACGTGGACTTATTATCCATGTTGCTTCTATATTTCGTGCTTTGAGATAATTTAGAGTTCTGTATATGGAAAGCTCAGTACATTGATCTTCACAAAACACAAAATTAAATAACGATTCTCTGGTACCATTTACTGTAAATATAACATTATCAAATTCGTCATGTATTTCCCACTTGGACAAATTCGTTGCATAAAGTATATAATCCTTTAGGTTCTGAATAATTAAGCTTGAATAACAAATTTTTTTATTCTGCATAAACCAACAATAAACAATAAAAGGCTCCTATAAAAACAAAGGCTAAAATTGCAGCTACAACATCATCTAGCATAATACCTAAAGGACCTTTTGTATTTTTATCAATCAAATTTATAGGCCACACTTTTATTATATCAAAAAACCTAAAGGAGAAAAAGCACACCAACAATACAGAGCTATTCATTTCTTGTTCTAATAATATTGAAACTAGAAGTACTGTCAGCAATTGACCAACTACTTCATCAATTACTACCTCTTTTGGATCATGCGGAGCTTTGTAATGTTGTATATAATTGCCTGTAGACCATAATCCAACTAAGAATAAAAAAAAAATAATTGCTGTACCTAAAATTCTGTCATTGAGTAATATAGGAACAATTGGGTAAGCAGCCAAGCTGCCTATA
This sequence comes from Wolbachia endosymbiont (group B) of Eucosma cana, assembly GCF_947250645.1. NCBI lineage: Bacteria > Pseudomonadati > Pseudomonadota > Alphaproteobacteria > Rickettsiales > Anaplasmataceae > Wolbachia > Wolbachia endosymbiont (group B) of Eucosma cana. The sequence continues at coordinate 976,098 of NZ_OX366334.1, read as the reverse complement.
GTACCTGGCATGTTTTTTACCGTGCCAGATAGCCACCATGTTGATATTAATTTATATAAAAATTTCACAATATACCGAAATATAAAACTAATTTACAAGAACAGAAATAGTATCTTCTACAGAAGTATTTTCATATAGCAATCTATAGATCGCTTCACATATGGGCATTTTTATCTTTAGCTTTTCTGCTAAATCAAATGCAGACTTAGCAGTGTTAAAACCTTCAATTACCGACTTACCTTCTGATAAAATCTGCTGAGCACTAGAACCATTACTATTAGCTACTTTAGATCCAAAAGATAGATTTCTTGAATTTAATGATGTGCATGTCACAACCAAATCGCCTAAGCATGCTGGTCCAAGTAGTGTATTTATATCTACATTGCCGTCACCAACTTTTGCTGAGTATAAAGCCTTAATTTCACTCATACTTTTCGTAATTAATGCTGCATGAGCATTAAACCCAAACCTACCTAGAACAACCCCACATGCTATAGCAAAAACATTCTTTAACGCTGCACAAACCTGTATTCCTATAACATCGCTACTAAGGTACAATTTAATATTTTCTTGCTGTAGCTCTGATACTAATTTTGAACCTAATACTTCATTTTGACATGCAAGAACCATCGAATATGGTAATTTTCTTGCAACTTCTATAGCAAAGCTAGGACCAGAAAAAACAGCAAGAGGATTATTAGGTAAAACTTCATTGACTACTTCACTAGGTAATTTTAATGTAGATTTTTCTATTCCCTTACAAGCCAAAATTATTGCTACATTTTTTTTTAGGTTACAATCATTCAATTGATGACATATCTCCCTTAGAGACTGAGTGGGAACAGCTAGAATTATTACTGAAGCATTAACTGCATCTTCAATAGCTAATTTTACTGATACATTATCAGAAATTGGACAATCAGGTAGCTTGTCACTTTCTCTTTTCTCTTTAATTGATTCAAACATGGCCTTATTGCGAGTCCACAAAATTACATTTTTCTTACTACTTAATGAAATCGCAATTGCTGTACCCCATGCGCCAGCACCTAAAACTGATATTACCACTCAATATTCCTGAAAGTATTACTTATAATTTAAAACTGTAGAATAAGTAAATTAAAAATATAACATAAAAGTATAAAATAGTTTAAATATCTATTAACCTAAGTATTCTTTTAATAAAATAGCTTCTATTCAATATTTACTAAAAATAGTATTATTATAGTATATCTATTGTATTTTAGATCTATTTGTATAATTTTGGAACGACATATTAACTATTAATTAATAAGTGTAATTTCTATTATTCATTAATAAAAATTTGATTTGTTACTTTCCTTGGTTATATATATTACTAAAATTATAAATTATTTATGGGGTGTAAAATATGCGTATATTATTAATTGAAGATGATCAAGTAAGTGCAAAGACTGTAGTTAATGCCTTAACTTCTGATGGACATTTTTGCGACGTTGTTACTTCTGCACAAGATTATAACAATAATATGGTTTCCTCGGGTGGAGACTATTACGATCTAGTTATTCTAGATATACACCTGCCTGGTGATATTGATGGATATGATATACTGTTAAGATTAAGAAGTGCAAAAATCAAAGTTCCTGTTTTAATACTTTCGTGTATCTCCGCTGCCAACCATAAAGCTAAAGGACTTGGGTATGGTGCCGACGATTACTTAACCAAGCCATTTCACAAGAGCGAATTATTAGCTCGAATTAAGGCCATAGTCCGACGTACTAAAGGTCATCCCGAATCAGTGATAAAGATTGGTAATATGAATATCAATTTTGATCACAGGATTGTTGAGGTAAAAGGCAAAACAGTTCACCTTACTAACAAAGAGTATTCCATGATAGAATTGCTGGCATTGCGTAAAGGAGCAGTGTTGACAAAAGAAATGTTTTTAAACCATCTTTACAATGGCTTGGACGAACCTTCAGACAACAAAATAGTTGATGTTTTTATGTGTAAATTACGTAAAAAACTTGAAAGTGCAAATGATGGAATAAGCCACATAGAAACCGTTTGGGGTAGAGGATATGTCCTAAAAGAGTATGTTGACGATGAAGAATACTCTAGTGCTAATATAAGCGAAAGCAGTAGTGACTATCAAGCAGAACAAGTGAAGGACAGCGCATGAAATGCTTTATTCACCCATTCATTGAAGCAACAAAATAGGTAGATGAAATAAGATAAAAACCAATCGTAAAAGTGAGGTAACATGGTTAGTCTTTTAGAACTTTACAAAGACTTGCAGCAAAAAATAGAAAAGTTGGAAGCTAAGCTAAAAGTTATAGGTAAGAAAATAAGGTTTTAGAGATAGAGGGTGATGAGTTAAAGGAAAAGCTTTGTTAAGTTCAAAAGGAAATGCAAAAAGAGATAAGCCAAGAAGTAAAAGGAATATAGGTGGTCAAATTGAGCGTACAGGGTATGTGAAATGTTTGATACATTTACATAGTATGGCTGACATTCATGCATTGCCTAGGTGAAATATAAGCCGAGTTCTGTTTATGTAGCTATTTATCTGGAGTAAATGTTACCATTTACTTCGTGCGATTTACCCGAGTAGATATGAGAAAAACATAAAATCTACTTCTATTTAATCTTGCTCCTAGTGTTGGTTACTTGACTACCAATGTTGCCATTGTTATGGTGTGCTCTTACCACACCTTTTCACCCTTACCTAATAATATTTAGGCGGTAATTTTCTGTAGCCCTATAACTGGAGTTACCTCCGGCGGGCGTTACCCGTCACTACCTTTTCTTGGAGCTCGGACTTTCCTCTGCTGTGTTTATCACACAACAGCAGCTACTTATTGCACCTAGGAATTATACTTTAACATTAAAATCATAAAAGCAAAAGAAAATTTCCTAACAGTCTACATACTAAAAACATTCAGACAAATAGCTAAAGGTGATATAATGCACCCCATAAACTAGACCAAAAAAAAATGGTTGATCCGAGTAGGAAGGTAAAGGGGTAAAAGTATGGCAACAAAAAAATATGAACCAGAGTTAAAAGCAAAGATAGCTTTGGAAGCAATAAAAAATCAAAAAAGCACAGCTGAGATATGTAGTGAATATAAAATACCATCAACAAATCTATATGATTGGCGTGATAGAGTATTGGCAAGGTTAAAAGACCTATTTGTTGAAGAAAGTGAAAGTGCGAGAAAACAAAGAATCTTAGCGCAAGAAATAGAAAGTTTACATAAAGTAATAGGAGAATTGACAGTGGAAAATAGCTATTTGAAAAAAAAATTACTGAAATAAGCAAAAAAGATAGAGTAAGGTTTATAGAAAAAGATTCTGATCTGTCAATTAGGAAACAGGCTGATTTATTGGGGATTTGCAGATCTAGCCTATATTATAGGCCTATAATTAATAACGAAAGTGAAGTAGCAAATTTGATTCAAGAAGTATATTTGGCTTCTGATTGCCGTTATGGATATCGTAAAATTACTGCTGAAATCATAGCGAGTGGAGTAGTAGTCAATCACAAAAAAATCTTAAGAATTATGAAAAAAATGAAGATTAGTGGGCTGTATTGTAGAAAAAGATGTAATACAAGTATTAAAGAAAAAAAGCATAAAATATATCCTTATTTACTCAAAGATTTGATTATTTGTAGAGTTAATCAGGTATGGGCTACTGATATAACATATATTATGGTAGAAGGTAAGTTTATCTATTTTGTGGCAATAATGGACTTGTATAGTCGCTATATTATTGCTCATTCATTATCACCATATCTCGATGCTGGATTTTGCCTTTATACTCTCAAAGAAGCTCTAAAACAAGGTAAACCTGAGATTTTTAATAGTGATCAGGGGGTGCAGTTTACTAGCTACAACTTTATTATGGAATTAGAGCGTGCTAATATTAAAATCAGTATGGACCATAAAGGACGTTGCTTCGACAATATATTTGTTGAGCGCTTATGGAGAACTTTAAAGCAAGAAGCTATATATTATTATAGACCAAATAGTATCAGAGATTTAAATCTTATAATAAATGATTTTGTTGCTTGGTATAACTATAGAAGGCGACATCAGACTCTACATTATAAAGTTCCTGCTGATCTTTATTATCATAAACAGTAAATGAATATATTGATAAATACTTTAAATGTGTGTCGACGTATTTATCAACATATTCATTTTAAAAATCGGATCACTTTGAAAAAAATGGTCTAGACAAATGGGTGCATTATACACTTTGGCCATATCGAACTTAAAAATATTTGTTCTTACCTCTTGATTTTCAGGAACGTTTGGTCTCACTTGCGAATAAAGCATCGTATTTTCATCCAATACTAATTGTCCTGGATTATCAAATTTGAGTAATTTTCTTTCTATGGTGTGTTTTGCTCCAGGTAAAGCCCTAAATTTTCCATTTGTGTCTGATTGTAAATACCAAGAAACTAAAGCTTGATCCTTTAAGTTATGAGCAATTACAATGACATTACCATTACCAACTTTTACTGCTTTTGGTTGAAAGTAACTATTGTCTTCATTTGCAAGATTATTTATATCAATGTTCTTGTACAATTTTACTTTTCCTACGTATTCAACTAAGGGAACATTAGTTGAATGCTTGATTTCGTAAGTGTTGAATGTTAAGCCTTTGATGCACTTTTCTTTTTTGTTAATTTCTTCTGTAGGAAAGATAACTCCAACTTTATCTACTTCAGCTGAATTTTCTATTAGTGTGGGAGATAATTGGCCCTTAAATTCATTTGCTACGTTAACACCTGTATCACACTCGTATGTTTTTGATTGATATAGTGAGCTAATAAGTAACTTTACTCTACTGCTTCCATTGCCGTTATCTTGATAGCTGAGTCCATAAGTAACTCCATTTCCTTCAATCAACCCTACGTTTTTTGGATTAAAACCTATCGCTTCTTTAACTTTCAGTATAGTTGTATTAACTCCAAATAATCTACTTAATATAGGCATAATTATATTTAAAATCTTAATAAATGCTATTATGATTATTTCTGCGTGTTAATGTCAATGAAAATTTTAACTAAAATTAAGAAATTAATACCTTTATAATCTGCAAAGCGAAATATGGAAAATGAGTAGCAGTAAAGAATTCACAAATTGAGTGCACTCACTCTACAGATATAATATTGTAGAGCTCAAAAAACCAACAATTGCAATTGTTAACTCTTCAAGTATAATTTGTTGAGATTTACATGAACCTTATTAGATGAAAGAGAAAGAAGAGCAGTTTAGTTTTACATTAGATAACCTTAGGAAAGCGAAAAAGTCTATAGAGATGTATCCTAAAGGTAGAGAAGGTAGCGCTGTCATGCCTTTACTATATCTCGTACAAGAACAATGCGGATGGGTTCCTGAATCTGCTATGCGTTACGTTGCTGACATGCTTCATATTCCACATATTCGTGTATATGAAGTGGCAAATTTTTACACCATGTATAATTTAAAACCAGTAGGTAAATATCTCATACAAATTTGTAGAACAACTCCTTGCTGGTTGTGCAATAGTGAAGAAGTGTTAAATACCTTTAAAAAGAAACTAGGAATCAATATCGGTGAAACCACTAAAGATAATCTATTTACTTTAAAGGAAGTTGAATGTCTTGGTGCATGTGTTAATGCCCCTGTTGTACAGATCAATAACGATTTTTATGAAAACCTCACTCCTGAAAAAGTGGAAAATATCATAGCAGAACTTTCAAGTAAATAGATGGAAAAGTTCTCGTTTAGGATAACCAAGCAATCAGGTTCTGCAAGAGTTGGAACGATCAAAACTCCAAATGGAAGTATAGAAACACCAGCATTTATATTTTGTGCAACCAAAGCTGCTATTAAAGCTGCAGATATCGAGAGAATCAGAGAAGCAGGTACTCATACCAATTCTCATTGTTGTGGAGTCAAATAGGAAACAGAGCAGAGTTGTTTAATTGTAGAAGTAGCAAGAGAGGTAAGAAATTTGCATAAAGTGCTCTCAAGCAAAGCAATAGTACTGTATATTTTATTGCGCAAAATGTTCTGTTTTATATATAACCAAAGCCTCTCAACAGGATTAAGTTCAGGTGAATATGGAGGTAGGTATATAATCTCAATGTTTTTAGGTACCTTTAAATTTTTTGACTTATGCCAACTAGCACAGTCCATAACAAGAACAGCTTCTCTTGTCCCTAGATATTGCAACATTTGCTCAAGAAATATATTCATGCAATCAGTGTTAACATTTGGTGCAAATAAGCTAAAACTCTCTCCATTTTTAGGATTAACTGCACTGTAGAGATAAAAATTATGCCTACCTAACTTTATTTTAACCCGAGTTCTAGTACCTTTTTTAAACCATCCATGCCCAACTTTCGAATGTGTGCCAAACCTTGATTCATCAAAGAAAAATAGCTCTTTTTCAGGATACTTTCCAATAACTTCATTGAGATTTTTTTTTGAATTCCTCTTGTTTACTTTTATCTTGTACGTTGTGTACTGGTCTTGGTGTAATATATGAAAATTTCATCTTTTGCATATGGCGGTGTACTGTAGATTTGCTAATATTTAAGTCGAACTTTTCCTGTATTCTTATTCTCATTTCTTTAATGGTAATATTAGGGTTTTCTTCTATCCATGCTTCAATTTGCTGTAGTTGAGCCTGATTTAATTTAGTTTTTCTTCGGCGTGATCGAGGAGCAAACAGTTTTTCTTCTCTGCCAAATTTCAAGAGTTTTATCCACGAAGTTAGTGCCTTTCTTGAAATGCAATATATTTTTGCTACAGACGTTATACTGTACTTTTTTGCTGCAATTACAGCGTTTAGTTTTTTTGAAACATATGCATTATTCCTTACTTTCTTCAGCATCTCTTTTGCTGATTTTACTACTTCTTCATCCAATAATTTTGATCTGAGTGCCATTTATACCTAAACTATTTCACTTATTTCATTATGGCTTTTCTTCCATTATTGTCTATCTGTTTCCCGTGTAACGGGAATTGGTATCAGATAATACTTTCCAACACCTATCACCTAATGCTCCAACCGGGAGAGGATACTGTGGCAAAGCTTGGTGGCTTGCACAAGATGATGGGATGGAGTGGGCCAATGCTCACTGATTCTGGTGGATACCAGATATTTAGTTTAGGACACGGATCAGTTTCAGAAGAGATAAAGGGAGTAAGACAGAAACAAAAAACTCTGATCAAAATTAACGAGGATGGGGCAATTTTTCGTTCTTACATAAATGGTAAAACTTATTGTCTAACTCCTGAAAAGTCGATACAAATTCAACAAAAATTAGGTGCAGATTTAATCTTAGTTTTAGATGAATGTACTCCATTCCATGTCAGTAAAGAATACACAAGAAAATCAATGCTCATGAGCCATAGATGGGCTGAACGTTCTTTAAATGAATTTGAAAAAAATAATAATGGCAAACAGGTGCTTTATGGAATTAGTCAAGGCGGAGTGTATCAAGATTTGCGTAGAGAAAGTTGTGATTTTATCAACGATTTGCCATTTTTTGGTCAAGCAATAGGTGGATCACTTGGTCAAAGTAAAGAGCAGATGTATGATGTAGTTTCCTTTACTATGGAACATTTAAAAAAAGATAGGCCTACTCATTTGCTTGGTATTGGTGGAATTGTAGACATTTTTCGTGGAGTAGAGCTTGGAGTTGATACATTTGATTGCGTGCATCCAACTCGCCTCGCAAGACATGGTGGCGCGCTTGTTAAAGTAAAAAATAGAGATTCTATTTCTTCAAAGTGCAAAGAGCATATTAATTTGCGAAATCAACGATTCGAACTAGATGATAACCCAATTGAGAGTGATTGTTTGTGCTTTACCTGCAGAAAACATTCAAGAGCTTATATACACCATTTACTGAAAGCTAAAGAGCTCCTGGCTTACACACTCGTTACCATTCACAATGTTTTCTTCATGAATAAGTTGATGGAATCAATAAGACAAGCAATATTGAATGATAGGCTAGATCAGGAAAAAAATAATTGGATTAGTGAAATACCGCTGCATTGTGAATTATATACCTAGTTCATATTTTGCACATGTGCGTTGCATTTTTTAATCTTCTTTAAAAACTTGACAGTACATTATATATACGGATATACTAGAAATATAATTTTTGTGAGGCATTTATGGTTAAAAATAAAGAAAAACATCAAATAGCGTTTTGCGTTTCAGCCTTTACACTCTTAGCTGGTTTATCATTAATCGCAACTGGAATTGCAGTGGGTACTGTACCTGCTATAGCTTCTTGTTTAGTGATAGGAGGAATTTTAACTGCCTTGTCTATTGTGCAATCAGTAGAAAGCTATTTATTTTTACAAAACAGCGAAAAAACTTTCAATAAAATGATTAGTGGTATACGCGATGAACCAGAAAGCAAACTTTTTATAGAAAGGATTTTGCAACCATTCATTGAACTTTTTAGTGAGCATAAGCAACATAACTAAAGTACACTAAGCATAGAAACCACTTTATCGTAACTTGGCAGTGAATTAATTTCTCCAATCGCAGCTAAAGTAATTTTTTCATGCTGAGATAGCAATTCTTCTGCTGCTTTTTTTATATCGTAAATAGTAACAGCACTAATTTTTTCTATTAATTCGTTTTTACTGATGTATTTATTATAGTTGCCGTAGTAGTGTCCTAACGTTTCAGCACGCGAGCTAACACTTTCGCGTGACATTAAAATTTGGGATTTTACTCGCTCTTTTACTCTATTTACTTCTTCTTCCTTCAGATTGTCTGTGGACAATTTCTTTAGCTCTGTCGTTATGGATTTTAAAAGCTTATCTAGATTACTACTATCTGTACCGGCAAAAATGGAGAGCATTCCTGTATCAGCATAACTAGAGTTGAATGAGTAAATGGAGTAAGCAAGACCCTGCTTTTCTCTTACTTCCTGAAACAGGCGTGATGACATGCCACTTCCCAGTATGGCATCAAGAACTTTGAATGTGTGATATCTATTATCATCACGAGAAACACTAGGTAGACCAATTAATAAATGTACTTGATCTAATTTACGATGCTCTCGATACTCACCACTGGTATAACCTGCATTCTCGCTTTTTTTCAGCTCTTTTGAATGAATCTTTGAGAGAAAGTCTTTGATTAATTGAACAACTTCCTCATGCTCAACATTTCCTGCAGCAGCAAATATCATATTTCCGCCAAAGTAATGCTCATTTATGTAGTTATTCAGATCTTCTCGAGTAAAAGATTTGACAGTATCTTGCGTGCCCAGGATTGATCTACCAAATGGTTGATCTTTATAAGCTGCTTCAAAATACTTATCAAAAATGATATCGCTCGGTGAATCATTAGTTTGAAAAATCTCTTGTATTACAACACCCTTTTCGCGTTCCAATTCATCCTCTGGAAATGTAGAATTCATTAATATATCTATTAATATATCAATGCCAGTCTTTATATCTTTTTTAAGAACCTTTGCGTAATAACTTGTACTTTCTCTACCGGTGCAAGCATTGAAAGCTCCACCTATGTCGTCAAAAGCTTTTGCAATTTCAAAAGCAGTTCTTGTCTTTGTTCCTTTGAAAGCCATGTGCTCTAGGAAATGAGATATTCCATTTTGACTTGCACTTTCAGCTCTACTGCCAACACCAACTCGTATATTTAAAGCTACGGAATCAACTTCATGCACTCGCTCAGTTATTATGCGCAGACCATTATCTAGTTTTGTTACTTGTGGTATATTCATCTTATATATTCTTCTTTAAATTCTCTTCTACAAAATCCCAATTGATCAAATGATCAAGAAAAACTTTTATGTAGTCAATTCTGCGATTTTGGCAATCCAAATAGTATGCATGCTCCCATACATCCATAGTAAGTAGTGGCACTTGGCCATAAATTAGCGGTAGATCCGCATTTGGAGTTTTAGTGATTTTGAGTTTTCCTTTTTCAAGCACTAACCACACCCATCCACTACCAAATTGGCTTACTCCATAATTTGAAAATTCTTCACAAAATTTGTCAAAGCCACCAATATCATCTTGAATTTTTTTTGCTAGAAGACCATCATCTTTAGGTTTACCACCACCATTTTTTTTCATTGAATTCCAATAAAAAGTGTGATTCCAAACTTGTGCTGCATTGTTAAAAATAGGAACTGTATTATTATTTCCATGAACTTTCGTTACTAATTCCTCAATTTCCATATGTTGATAATCTGTGTTTTCAACCAGTTCGTTGAGTTTATTTAAATATCCCTTATGGTGCTTGTCATAATGAAAATTCAATGTATTTGCAGATATGTAAGGTTCTAAAGCTGCTTTATCATATGGCAGCTCAGGTAAAGTAAAACTCATGCTGACCTCTTTATTTTCGATGGTATGGTAATATGTGCTTTTGCGCAACACATAATTTAGTTAGGTAGTGATTGCATTTATTCTAAAACAAGCTATATTGGTAAGATAATTATGTTTTTATTTTTAGAGGGGTAATATGTCGAATTTATTTAAGAATTTTAGTAAATACGCTGCAAGGGGAATTATTCCTACTAGAGATGGTCATTTTGGTTGTCAAGTTCCACAAAATAGTTTCTATAAATCTGTTCATTATATTAATAGTGTTATTGGGCCAGTGAAAAATGTAGCTCTTGGTAGTTACAAAAAAAATCCTTCTATGATTGGGATTATTACTTTTGCGTTAGCTAATGTCGTTCTGCAACCTTTATATCTAGCATTGGCGTATTTGTCATACTGGCCGGCAAAAGGATTGGCGAAAGTAGTAGGTAGCTATGATTTTGCAGAAAATACAAAATCATTGATAGATTATTCATCCATGTTGTCACTTAAGGCATGGAACCATAGTGGAGCATTATCTGAATTTGTTAATGCAGTTTTGAATTATGCTGTTAGTGCTGTTATCTGGGCTGCTGCGCTCGTTGTTACACCACTCGTTTGGACTATTGATAAAGTGGCAAGTAAATTTAGTGATGCAAACGCTGAAGGTGTTAGTGGTCATCTTTTGGGAGATAGATAAACTATCAGGTTTATGTGAAACCATTGTATCTGTGTGGCAAAATAAAGTAGACGAGATAAAGACACCTATAGAAGCAAGAGGATGTCATGCAAGTAGCTGACACTGGCATCCAGTCTTTTCGTCATCAAAAACGTTGTACAGTGTTTACCAACTTACTGTCCCATCTGGATCCCAGTGTCTAAGCACTGGGATGACACCTTTATGAAAGGAACTGTGTCGGTTACTCAAATAAAACCCGTTTGTTTCTATGGTTGTCTTTTCTCTTCTACTTTATTTTGCCACACAGATACGTTTCTTTTGCCTTTTTTTATTCTGTAAACATTTTAGTATTTATATTCAAAACGTTTAACATAAGAACCATGCAAGACTACAAATGGTGGATCAGCATTGCCTTAAAGAGAGTACCCATATTTTCAGTTAACCTTAAAAATTCACTGAAGATCCTATGCTTCTGTTCATTACTTGCATTTTTCATTAAAGCTTGTGCTCTTTCCTTTATACCAAAAAGGTATAAAAATTCTCTTTGAGTTAAAGTCTCGCAGTCTACATGTTTTAATGAATCTTTTAGTGCTTGAAAGTTCACAAGTGCAGTGATGTCACTATTACCGACATTTTTAAGAAAATTAGTATACTTATGCTGTCTTATTGATTGTAAAGTGCTTTTGTATGAAGGATATATATAGCCATAATCTATAATCAGGGCAGCTCCCCCATTATTGACTATCTTATTCTCAAGTTTCTTTAATATTTCGATTCCGGCTAGGCATACTTCCACTACTGCACCATTAAAAAGTTTTCCTTTTCCAGTAATTGGCACTGAGCACTGAAGTAACAACGAAAGACTACCATTATCCTGCTTTGTCACTCTGTTTTCATACCACTGTCCATCACGATAAACGAACTGATCAATTGGAAGGGCGTCAAAAAACTCATTTGCCAAAAAAATAGTTGGATGATTTGGTAAGTTGTTAACATCTGTGTGCCAGTTAATATCTAATCCCTTTAATTTTTCCTTTTGTATCTTTTGCAAAGTAGGACTTATTTCCACTAGATGAATGGTCGTTGAGTTAAAAAAACAGCTGTATTTTTTAGTGACTCTTATTACATCATGAATGAGTGTTCCTTTACCTGGCCCAAGTTCAACTAGAGAAAATTTTAATGGCTTTCCTAATTTTTCCCATGTATGCATTATCCACACTGCAATTGTTTCACCAAATAGCTGACTGATTTCAGGTGCAGTAATGAAATCACCATCTTTGCCAAGTGGTAATTTATTCATATAATAGCCGTACTCTTTATGATATAGAGCAGCATTCATAAAATCGCTGATGGATATTGATCCTTGGCTTTTATCAATTAATTCGTGTATATAAGTGAGCATATTATTAATAAATGTTTAACTATAGCGTGCCATACTGTAAAATAGTGGAGTATTTATATATAATATAAGTTTAAAGGCGATAGTGCTTCAGTTATGAATAGTCAAGATACAGATTATGTTACCCTTATACCTCAAGATGATGGTGTTGAATATAAATTTGAAGAAGCTATCAATTTTGTAGAAAATAAGGTTGTAGGTGCTGACGGATTAACTTTAGCAGAAATATTTCAAGTGCTAGTTCGAATGTTAAATGGTGACCTGGAATTAGTAAAAAAAGTGCTAGCATGTGCTAATATTATGGTAAAGCATGGAATGAGGTTAGCAAAAGAGTCACAATTGAGCAGAGCTGATGTTCGTAGAGCTTTAGAGGAGAAAGAAAGTGTTTCCAATAGGCAAGATTTTATCAAAAAATCTCCTCTTCCACCTGCTATAAGATCGATTAAAAAGAAAATTAGAGGTTTTTAAATGGCTGAGTCTATAAAAAAATTTACTGTACAGTGTGATTTCAAAGGGCAAAATTCGCCTTTTGCAATATACATAGGAAATCCAAAGGGTGATACTCATCCAATTCATCATCAAGATTCCTGGCTTGCAAAGGAGCGTGGAGGAAACATACCTAGTAAAGTCAAAGAAAGTTTGCAAAAATTATATAAGTTATCTCAAGAAAATGGAGTCTCTTTCTCAGAGCTATGTGCATATGCCATTACTGTAGTTAGCAATAATGATAAAAAAAATAACGGCAAGTAGTTAGGTTCTCAATATTTCATTTATAGAGGTTTTTGATCTCGTTTTTTCATCTACTTTTTTTACTATAACTGCACAATAGGTTGAGATATTATTTTTAGATGGAGTAGATCCTGGTACAACTACGGAATAAGGTGGCACCTCACCGTAAAATATTTCTCCTGTTTCTCTATCAACAATTCTTGTTGATGCCCCAATAAACACACCCATGCCAAGGACTGATCCTTCTCTTATTATAACACCTTCGGCTACCTCACTACGCGCTCCAATGAAGCAATTATCTTCTATAATGACTGGAGAAGCTTGAATGGGCTCAAGAACTCCACCTATTCCCACTCCACCGGAAATATGGCAGTTTTTTCCTATTTGTGCACAACTACCGATTGTTGACCAGGTGTCTATCATTGTACCAGAATCAATGTATGCACCAACGTTGATAAAGCTTGGCATTAGAACAACATTTTTACCTATGTAAGCAGATTGGCGGACAAAACACCCAGGGACTGCTCTAATTTTTGACTGGTAAAATTTCTCCTCATTCCATTCACTAAACTTGCTGCTGATCTTGTCAAACCAGCAATTGGTATTGTCTATTATTTTGCTTTCTTCAGTGAGAAAGTGTAATAATATTGCCTGCTTGATCCACTTATGTACTATCCATTCTCCACTTGATAACTTTTCTGCTACTCTAATTTTACCACTATCAAGTAACTCAATTACTTCTTTGATTATTACTCTTGCTTCGTGTTTTAGATTATAGTCGTTAAGTTTTTCTTTATCTTTCCAAATATTTTCTATCTCATCTTGTAATTTTTTAGTTGCAAATTTTTCATTTATTATATACATATTGATATCAAATTTATATTATTTTATACGTAAGCACTATGAAAATACAATGTCATAATTGTACTAAAACTTACTTAGTATCTCGTGGGCAAATAGGTGAATCTGGAAGAAAAGTGAAATGTACAAACTGCAATCACATGTGGCATGAGTATCTAAAAGAAATGTCAAGTGAATTGTGCCCTGCTGGTATACAAGAAAAAAAAGCTAACTGGAGGCAAAGTTTAACTCTAGCTTTTGCAACAGTTGCAGGGTTATGCGTTATAATTGTTGGTGGTATCTTTCCAGGAGAGGTAAGTAAGATATATAAAGCAGTTAGTGCATATAAAGATTCAATAAGCCATAAATTAGGATACAAAAAAGTGCAAACGGAAAATTCAAGTGCGAGAGAACTTGTTGTAAATGAGTTTTATCAAGATTACCTTTTTCTATCTAATTTTAGATCTAATTAAATAGGCATAAGTCATCAATGTTATGCAAATAACTACACTTATTCCTTTATGATAGTGTCATTCCAATTTCAGCTACTTTCATGACGCCCTATGATTGTTATTACATCGTTTACTATAGATTTGTTTCAGAAGCTTACATCCAGAAAACTTGTATAGATTTTTTCTACTTCTGTGATATTATAAGCCTGTGATGATAAAATAAGTGGATATGGATAAGTCAGCGTATGAAATCATAGAGCATGAGTATGATGTGGTGATAGTGGGTGCAGGTGGAGCAGGGCTTAGAGCAACACTTGGAATGGCTGCAACTAATTTTTCAGTTGCCTGTATTTCTAAGATTTTCCCTACACGGAGTCATACAGTTGCAGCACAAGGCGGAATTAGTGCGGCCTTGAGCAACATTGCTGAAGATGATTGGCGCTGGCATGCGTATGACACAATAAAAGGTTCAGACTGGCTTGGCGATCAAGATGCAATAGAGTATATGTGTAAAAATGCTGCCAAAGCTGTGATTGAACTTGAAAATTTTGGTGTACCCTTTTCTCGTACGGAAGATGGAAAAATATATCAGCGTGCCTTTGGTGGAATGACAACTCACTTTGGTAAAGGAAAATCGGCTCAGCGTACTTGTGCAGCAGCAGATAAAACTGGGCATGCAATTCTTCATACTCTATATCAGCAATGTCTTAAATTTAACGCTGAATTTTTTGTCGAATATTTTGTAATCGATTTGATTATGGACAAAGGGACATGCTGTGGGGTGATAGCTTGGTCGCTGTGTGATGGTACGTTGCATAGATTTCGTGCACATTCTGTGGTAATAGCAACAGGTGGTTATGGACGTGTTTATTTCTCTGCAACAAGTGCACACACCTGCACAGGTGATGGTAATGGCATGGTGGTGAGAGCTGGGTTGCCACTTGAAGATATGGAATTTGTGCAATTTCATCCAACAGGAATATATGGCTCAGGGTGCTTGATGACGGAAGGATGCCGCGGTGAAGGTGGGTACCTCGTTAATTCTCAGGGTGAGAAGTTTATGGAACGTTATGCGCCAAAGGCAAAAGATTTGGCTTCTCGTGATGTAGTAAGTCGAGCAATGACAATTGAAATTAGAGAGGGAAGGGGAGTTGGGCCAAAGAAAGATCACATGTACTTGAATATATCGCATCTTGATCCGGAAGTGATCAAACTCAGATTGCCAGGTATTAGTGAAACAGCAAAAACCTTTGCAGGAGTTGATGTTACTAAAGATCCGATACCTGTTATTCCAACTGTTCACTACAACATGGGCGGTATTCCAACCAACTATCATGGGGAAGTGATCACGTTGCAAAAAGGTAAAGAAGAAGTGGTAGAAGGATTATTTGCAATAGGAGAGGCAGCATGTGTTTCTGTACATGGTGCAAATCGACTAGGTTCCAACTCGCTTCTTGATCTTGTGGTTTTTGGTAGAGCTGCCGCGCTTAGGGCAAAAGAAAAATTGAAACCTGATACACCACATAAAAAATTGCATTCAGACTGCACAGACTTGATAGTAGATAGATTTAATAAAATGAGATTTGCTTCCGGAGAGTTCAAAGTAGCAAAAATACGAAGTGAAATGCAGAACACTATGCAGAAATATGCATCGGTATTCCGTGTTGCTGAAGTTTTAGAGGAAGGTAAAAAAGCTATAAAAGAAGTAGCAAAAATGATGCCTAACATTGCAGTTGAAGATCGTAGTATGATATGGAATAGTGATTTGGTTGAAGCTCTGGAGCTTGCCAATATGATTCCACAAGCAGTTATTACCATGGAATGCGCAGCTAATCGCGAGGAAAGCAGGGGTGCTCATGCTCGTGAAGATTTCCCTGAACGTGATGATAAAAACTGGATGAAGCATACTATAGCATGGCTTAAAGAAGAGAAAAGCCAAGTTAGTGTAGAAATTGACTATAAAAAAGTTGCTGAAAAAACTCTGAGCGATGAGATTGATTTCATCGCCCCGGAAAAGAGAATTTATTAGTTAACCCATCTGGTTTATTTATAAATTGACGTAGTATTGATACATAGCTCATTTGAGTAGCTGGGCTTTCTTTATGCTCCGATTGATTTGACGATCTTTGTACTTCTTGCTCTGCTGAGTTGTTAGCTAAATTTTGTTGTTCAGTAATATTTTCAGGTTGTTTTGCAGCTAGGTGATCATCTTTACGGCTTTGCTTATCGTTGGTTAATTCCTTAACAGACTTCCTAATGCCGCTAAGTCCCAAAGTGAATATCAGACAGACCACTCCTGTTATAGCTATGATGGGTAACGCTGCTCCAATTGCAATTTGTCCTTGAAAGCAAGAAAGTGTTACCATTGTAATAATAGTAGTTGCTACTGTGATTGCTAACAATACACTAGCTCTCCTGCCCGGATCAATGCATTTCCATACAGCAGATGCTCCTTTTTTTACACCAGAACCTAGCTTTTTAATGCCTGATTGACATTTTTTCGAAGCAGTTCCACAGTGGTATTTTTCCTCAAGCTTCTCTTTTAGTTCTTTAGCTTTCTCCTGTGCTTTCTGTGGAGTATTTGAACAATCTTTTAGATCGCGTAAAGTTAAATAGTACTTTTTAGTATGGAATTCTGGATCTTCTAACCATAAAGAATCAGGGTTAGCACCGTTTTGTAATAATGCTGCACAAAACTTTGTTGTATTATCATAATTAGTTGCTAAATCAAAAATTGTTTCTTGCGATAGGTATTCGATACTTTTTTTTTCTGCTTTTTTCTTTAGTGCTAATTCTAGAGGTGTATTGCCTTGCCTGTTAGTTGCTTTTATAGCTTCATCTAATTTATCTTCAGATATTTTTCTTTCTTTTACTAAGGCTGATATTAATTTCAAGCATGTAACTTTTTGCTTCCCTCTCAGCAAGGCAATATGGTGTAAAGCATTATTACCATCTGTATCTTTCAGGCTAATATCTGCTCCTTTTTGCAATAACTCCTTAAAGGATTTCTCATCTTTATTTTTAATTGCTAAATGTAATTGATAATTATCATTACTATCTGGAGTATTTATGGTATGTGGTATAATTTCTTTAATTTTTGTTCTTATTTCTGATTTTAACTCAGGTTTCTTTACTGACTTTGCTAATTTTTCTAGGAAATCACAATAGTATGTCTTTTGCTCTTCTTTTAAGTATTGTAATTCTTTTGTAGATAATCCTAAATTGTCAGAGCTGGCTCCATACTTTAACAATTTTGCAAGAAACTTAAGTGTGTTATCGTTATCTTGGATTGTGTGAGAATCATGTTTCCCTTTTATTATCTTGTTAATTAGTGCTACCTGAAAAGGAGTCTTTCCTTCTTGATTTTCACTATCAACAAGTTGTACTAAATTTTTCTCGTTAGCTATTTTTATCAAGGTATCTAGAAACTTAAGCTTTTGTTTCTTTTTGAGCGATGCAATAAGGTGTAAAATATTATTTCCTTTTTTATCTGTTATGCCACTGACGTTTGTGCAATCTTTTAGGTATTTTCTAAATTTCCTGTTGTTTCCATTTTGGATTGCATTTAGTAATTGAACGTCATTATCAGAATCCGATATTCCGTTTATTCTATCTTCAAAATCGCTATCAGAATCTGATATTCCGTTTATTTCATCTTCAAAATCGCTACCGTAGCCACTGTCTTGTTCGCTGTACCTACTAAAACAACTTTTAGTGACTTCAGAAATTACTTGGTTTTTTGTTTCATTTGATATTCTTTTCGATCGTTCTATTACTTCACCTAGCACTGGAAGGAAACATTGGACATAATATCTGTGATATTTTTCCTGTTCTCTAAGCGATTCTTCTAATTTAGTTAATACTTCAGGACTAGCGCCTTCCTTAAATAACCTTTTACATTCCTTGAGTGTTCCATCTCGACTTCTTGGTTTTTCATGCTTATGTTTTTCTTTTTTTACCTTTCTCTCTATAATATTATACAATTGCTTGTCTTTTTTATCTTGTTTTTCATTTTTGTTTATATATTTATCTAGTTTGTTTGCATTAGTAACTGATACACTTAGATCTATACTCATATTAAAACCTCAATATTAAAGCTATTTGGCGTTAGCGCTTCAACTAACAGCCTATTGAATTGGACTTTTAAATTGAGCTAGATGTTATCGAAATATAGGTGGAAAGCTAGTTTCTATTAGAAAATCTGTTGTCATAATTAAATCCCCACTTTAGCACTTGTCTACTATTTTAACTATTTTATCTTAAAAAATAATAAATGTGGCTAAACTGTGAAGCGTGAATGCTGCTAAAAGAGATAAACAAATATTTTTATAGATCTTTCAAACTTGATTTTTCTTCTAATTTTTTAAGCATTCCTTTACTTAGTATTGATTTTATCTCTTCTACGCTTTTATCAAGATCATCATTAACTATGACGTAATCATATTTATTACTTTTACTTATCTCTTTTTGCGCTTCGGCTAATCTCCGCTCTATTTCAATTTCATCATCACTATTACGCCTTTGTAGACGCAGTCTAAGCTCTTCCATTGAGGGAGGTAGTATAAAAACACTTACAACTTTTTCTCTTAAGATTTCAAATAAGTGAAATGCTCCTTGCCAATCTATATTCAGTAAAACACTTATGCCACTGCTCAGGTTTTGTTCTATAAAATCTTTTGGTATACCGTAAAAATTCTCAAAAACTTTAGCATATTCAAGCATTTGACCAGCCTTACATAGTTCATGAAACTTTTCTTCAGTAACGAAAAAATAGTCTTTTCCATTTACTTCACCGGGACGAGGTTTGCGTGTAGTCATAGAAACAGACATAACTAAATCAGTTGATTGCTCAAGTAATTTTTCTGATATAGTAGTTTTTCCAGCTCCAGAAGGAGAGGATAGAATCAGTAGTATGCCCTCATTTTTTACGGTCATTTTTCTTTATTTAACAAGTACATTATAGAGTTTTTTAAGACTTTGTATTTTTTGAGTCAAAGTTTAAAAGACTAGAGCCTTCTAAATTAGAATTTGATAAATTGGCATCAACAAGAGAGGAATTATCAAAAATAGTATAACGTAAATCAGCTCTTTCAAGATTTGCCTTATTCAAATTAACGTTTACAAACTTTGCTCTGCTTAATATTGAATTAGAAAAATTAGCATTTTCTAAATTCATGTCTTTAAACTCAAAGTAAGAATAATTTACATCAAATTTTTCACCCTGCGATATTTTCTCTTGCAGATCTTTAATTGAAGTTATAGCACTCTCTAGACCTGTAATTTTGCTCTGTCCCTGATTGTCAATCAAAATTGAATTATCAAATTTGCAATCTGTTAAATGAATATCAGCAATTGAACTTTTATATATGCTTGAAGAGAGGAAAGAGACATCACTCACTGTTGAATTACTCAAATTGCTAAGAAAAAAACTAGTCTTTCTAAAGGCATTATCATAAAACACGGAGGATTTGAAATCACTTTCAATAAAGTTTGAATTAGTGACTTTTGACTTAGACCAGCTCGAATTATCAGCTAATAATTTGAAGAATATTGAATTTTCTATCTCACTCGAATCCATATTATGGTGGGAAAGAGTACTATTATAAATTTGAGAGTCTTTAATTTTTGTCTTATACATTGAAGTTGTGGAAAGATCTGAATCTTCTATTTTTGCAGAGGTAAACAATGAATGGTCAAAGAACGAACCATTCATGTCAGAATTCACAACTTTAGTATTATGAAACTTTCCATGACAAATGTTAGCGTTATAGGTATTAACTTTATGCAATTCACTAAAACTAAAATCAATATTAGATAAATCAGCATCCTGAAGGTCTGATTCGAAAACATATGCATGTTTTATCTTGGAACCATTTAGTATAGATTTAATGAAGTTTGAATTATCCCCTTTCACATAGGAAATTTGTGAATTGCTTAAATTGGCTTTTTCGAAATTACTGTTGACTATAATGGAAGAATTAAAATAGGCGTTTGAAAGATTGCTACCTGTAAAATCCGATTTTTTTATTTCTGCACCATATATGTTAGCATTTTTTAATGAAGAAAATTGTACCTTGAGCTTATGTGCATCCACTCCAAAGAAACTTGCGTTGTCGAAATTATTTTTCTGCATAACAGTGTCGTTTATTTCACTATCACTAAAATTGATGTAGCTGGCACTTGAGTTTGATAAATTGGAGAAATTCATTTTTACATTCAAAAACTTGGTATGCAAACCAATTATATTACGCATACTTACTTTGTTGAGATTAGAATTGATAAAATCAGCATAACTGATATTAGACTGATCAAATATGATATCTGTTAAATTTGTAGAAGCAAATTTTGAAAAACTTAAATTTGTGCCTTTTATTTTAACGCCATGTAAATTAGCATTGGAAAAATTAGCACCACGCAAATCAACATCGATAAAAGACACATCTGATAAATCGGTGTTAGAAAAATCGGCACCAATTAAACTTACTCCATCAAAAATAGATTTGCTTAAATACAATTGACTAAAATTAGCACCATTTAAATTAGGACCAAAACCTTTCTTAAAATCTTGTGGTATGCCTGCTTTGTTGCACTGTACTAAAAATTTAGCAAAATCTTTTGTATTGTAAGATACGTATTTTACATCGTGCAGAGCACTTAAAAAATCATTGATTGCATCATCTCCATAGCATAAATGACCAACTAAAATTAATATCAAAAGTCTAATTATCTTTTGCATCGCAGGTACTTTCTTTTGTTTTTATAGCAAAGTTATACATCTCTGAGTCTTCTTCATTGTTTATTTCTTTATCCTCTAAAAGGTATGGCATCATTTCGGCAATTGCGTTTATTATGTTGATCTGATTCCTTTCGATTGCTATTTCAATAGGGGACTTAAAATTATTATCAACTACTCTAGGATCAGCACCTTGTAATAAGAGAAAGCGAACTGTGTCTATTTCACCTTGTTTCACTGCATAAATTAGAGGAGTATCACCCAATTTATTTCTAAATCTTAGTATTTCTTGAATTGTTAATCCAATTTTTTCTAGCTTATTTATTACTCCTCTTAGACAAATTAAGTTGCCCTTCTTGATGCAGTAAAAAAATTGCTTACTGTAATCATCAGTAAATATAGTTTTAGGAAGGTGCTCGTTTAGGCTATCATATTGTCTTTTATATATAGACTTGCTTTTATGTTTTTTTATTTCTTTGTTTAGCTTTGTCCATTTTTCGCTTTCTTCATTTTTTTTGTTCACAGGTGTTATATTGTCAGGCTGTTCTTCTTTCTTTTTCTCTGTTAATTGGCTTGTTGAAAGTTCGGTGTCTTTTTTGCTAATCTCCTCTTCAGGCTGTAGGTTTGTTTGATTATTGTGACTGATTTTCTTCTCTTCAGGTTCTTCTTTTTTTTCTTCTGATAAAGGACTTGTTAGAGCTTTGGTATCTTTTATATTAGTCTCCTCTTCAGACTGTAGGTTTGTTTGATTACTTGAAGGTACTTCTTCATTGATTACATTTGTTGGGTCTGTGCTTTCTTTGAGTTCGCTCAGAAGCGGAGAAGTTTTTTCAGCATCAGTGTTGCTTTTCGATACGTCTTCTTGATTTATACTGCTTTCATTTTTATTTTCTTCAGGCTGTTCTGCAGCAAGCAGGTTAGATATAACAATTAATAGTATGAAGAATGCTTTATATTTCATAAACATTGCAAATATAGGCTTAATTAAAATGATACTATAATCAAATGATTAATCTACAGTAAAAAGTGCTTTAGTTATTGTACAAGTATGATTATGTAAAAATTTATTTTTCTCTTTTATCTAGGTTTTATCTGAAATTGTCATTCGAGTAGCTGACATACAACTGTACGGACATTAAAGAAATCAGTATACAGCTGTATGAACATTGTGGTAATTTGCGTACTAAACAATGTCATCCTAGTGCTCCGACACTGGGATCCATTTTCCATCATCATTAGAAACGTTATATTTTAGCATAACTTTTAACTCACAAATTTAACTGGATGCCAGTGCTGGCTACTTTTATGACATCTATCATTTTATGTTTATAGTATTTTTTGCAAATAAACGTTCGTAGTTGTAAATTAAATGCAAAAAAATACTTGACACATTTGGTAAGTTGATTATTATCAGTAAAAATGAGGGTATTTTAGAGCTCGAAATTCACCTTATTCAAGTCTGCAGACTTTTCAATTAATCTCTCAATAAGAAAATATAGCACAATCTACTTCAGTGCATACTTAATTTCTGTCATGAGGTGTGTTATATTTTTCTAAATCGTTTTTTATAGGAGGATCATTATGTCTAAAATTCCTTAAAATTAATTAAAGTTAAACATTAATTAAATAGTGCAGTACTGCCTTACGCGTTGCTAATCCAAACTTTACTTGCTGTAAAATAACACAATCTGCTATATCATTGCTAGTTTCGATACCTCTATTTATTGGTCCTGGGTGCATAACAATTGCATCGGGTTTTGCATGCGATAGTTTTTGTGCATCAAGTCCATACAAATGAAAATATTCTTTTTCTGAAGAATTATTATTCATACGCTCTTTCTGCAACCTCAAGAGCATAATTACATCAGCATCCTTTATACCTTCGATTAATGAATAATGAAGTGAATCTACTTCAGAAAAATGCTTACACATCAAAGCTGGTGGTGCAACTAAGCTTATTTTTGCTCCAAACATTTTTAGCAATCTTATATTTGATCTTGCAACTCTACTGTGTAAAATATCTCCACATATAACAATTTTGAGGTTTTTTATTTGCTTTTTATGATTGATAATTACAAGATAATCTGCAAGAGCTTGAGTTGGATGTTCACTGCTTCCATCGCCTGCGTTGATTAGCGAGCAGTTGACATGCTTTGCCAATGTATTAATAATACCACTACTTTTATGCCTGATTATCATATAGTCAGGATTCATTGCATTTAGTGTTTTTATCATATCTTTTAGATCTTCCCCTTTGTTAATAGAAGAAGATTTTATTGGTAAAGTTATAACATTTGCTCCAAGGCTTTTTGCTGCTATTTCAAAAGATGCGAGCGTACGTGTTGAATCTTCAAAGAATAGGTTTATGACTATTTTATTTTTCAGAACATGACTATTTTCAACTTTTTCTTCAAGGTATTGGTTGGCTAATTTAGTTATATTTTCTACATCACCGATTGTGAGGTCTGAGATATTTAATAAATTCCTTCTCTTGTCCATAGCTCCTTTTTTGAGCTTATTCTACTTTCTTAATTTCAATTACACAACTGTAAAGTAAAGTAGAAGGAAGCTATAAAATTTTATTTCCACTTACATTCATCTGCTATCATCACAGCCTCAAAAAGGTGCTTCTCAAGCTCACTTATAGGTAGATCACTTTGTGGATAATTTCCCCAAGATTTTAATGTATCAGAAGTTTCAATACCTTCAACAATGGGATATTCTTGATTTTTTTTAGCATATAATTCTTGAGCCTGCCTGCTTACAAAAAACTCCAATAAAGCTATAGCATTTTCTCTGTGTTTTGCGTTTTTTGTTACTGCTGCACCACTAAGATTCACCATTACACCATCACTCGGGAAGAAAGCTCCTAACTTTTCTGTGATATTCTTTTTATTTTCTGATGAAAGGATTCTTGCAAAGTAGTAGCTGTTTACTATTGCAACATTGCCTTCACCAGCGGCTACAGCATAAATTTGATCTGTGTCACCACCGCTTGGTTTTCTTGCCATGTTGCTTACAATTCCACTAACCCATTCTTTTGTTTTTTCAAAACCATTTTTTGCAATCATAAAAGCGATCAATGATCGGTTATATGGACTTGTGGAAGAGCGTACTAATATTTTCCCTTTCCATTTTTCATCCGCTAAATCTTCATAGGTACTTAATTCCTTAGGATCTACTGATTCTTTATTATAAACCAATATTCTAGCTCTTTTTGTGAGACCAAACCAATAATCTTCATTATCTCTAAATTTTGCAGGTATGGCATTTTTTAGAGTCTCTGAATCCACTCGAGATAAGAGCCCTCTTTTTTTGGCTAAAATCAAATTCACCGCATCTGCAGTTAAAAACAAATCAGCTTCACCACCATTTTCCATGCGTGAAAGCAATTGAGAATAATCGTCAATGATATAACGTACCTTGATAACAGTGGTTTTTGTAAAATCATCAAACAAACTATGTACTAATTCTTCTTTACGAGATGAATAAACGTTTACTACTTGTGAATCATCAATTCCGCTATTTTTATATAAAAAATTAACGACTATCAATAAAGCCGCTACTAAAGATATAAATATTAAACCTTTTTTCATAAACAAATCCCTTCCTTTTCATCATCTCAAGCTATCAAAATAGCAAGGTCTTAGCAAGTGTAAATCTTCAAAACGTTGCAGTTACAGTACTGGAATAGCGATAAAAAGAAGTACGAGCCAGATTTAATTAATAATATAAGTAATATCTGGATGGCCACATCGTTCAGCAACTACTTGTAACAATTTTGAACTAATCTTTTCTTGACTGCTTTTTACAGTTTTAATAGCTGTTTCATTAGGATTTTCACTATTAGCATTTTGTTTATGTAATAACAAATAATCTTTAAAATCAGTTTTGCTCCAATGATGAATTGTGCAAGCTAAAGTGAAAAGCAGTAGAGTGCTTGAAATTGCAACGATTGGCCAGTAAATAGTAGGATTTGTGTATGAACTTACTATATTGCTCAAACCACCTGTTGAATAAAGTGCTAAAGGGAAGGTTATGTTTCCAGTAATAAGAACTGTTGCTAAGATAGGAAGCCATATTCTATCATTGATTAATGAATTTACTTTACTCTTGTAATAGATTGGCTGGCCTGTAAGTTCTACGATGTTTGAATTACTTTTTGCTTTTTCTGGAAGAGAGTGAAACGTAAAGTAAACACGATTACCGTTGCTATATTTTAATACCAAAGACTTGATGCATTTCTCATCTTGCTTAAGTGTATCTAATATTTCATCTAAAACTTTTTTGGTATCTCTTTCTGTAATCTTGTGCTCCTTAGTACGGACTGCTTGCATAAGTTCCCACGTAATTCCCAAGACTAAACAAGACGCTAATACCCCGCCGAATATAGTAACAGGATTTACGCTGCCGATGAATCCAATGAATTCTCTTTGCTTCACAGCTAAAACGATTGCTGTAATACAACACGCCGTAACAAGGCCTACAAAAGGCATTGTAACTTTCTTCTTTTGCATCGTATATTTTACTTTCTGTAAAAATCTGTTTGTCTTTTTATTATCTCCAAGCAAAGATTTTTCAGAGCCATCTGTTTGATATGATGGTGGAGGAGTTGGATTTTCCTTCACTCTTTCTTTTAAATTTTCTGATGTTTTTTGACTATTCCAAGGTTCGCTGTATACTGTTTCTTGAGAAGATGATTTGCTTAGGTTTGTATTATCTACTTCACTATCTGAACTCTTTTTCAAAGTTTTTTTACTTATATCTATTGATGCATAAAGAGGTTCTGAACTGTTCACATTCGATCCTTCTTGCCTTTCTTCATAAGAACTTGATTCGCTAGCCGAACTTGTATGTTGTAAAATTTCATTTTCACCATTTGTTTGTTTCGTTGTTTTGCGAGGTTGTGGTTGTGGTGGAATTGTTTGTTCTATTCCACCTCTTTCAGTTGTTCTGACGTTTCCTACGTTTGCTGATCCAGGCATATTTGCTCCAAAGTTAATTACAATGCTCTTTTAATTACGCTATAGTTATTAAGATATAGTGAATACTAATTTAAGAATAAATATTAGTATAAGAACTGCTGATCAAAGATCCTTTCATTCAAAGGGCAATCTTTGTCAAAAAGTAGAGTGACTGTATTTTCGTGATCTTTCTGTATTTTTACCTGCGATATGTCGTGAAATTCCTTGTAATCTGATACTACAAGTGCTGGACGATTTTTCACATCATTGATATCAATTTGCACTATTGTATCATTTGAGATTAGCGCTCCATTCCAACGCCTTGGGTAGTAGCTATTGATGGAAGTCAGTGCAAGTAAATTTGAATTAAGTGGTAAGATTGGCCCACCGGCAGAGAAGTTATATGCAGTGCTGCCTGTTGGGGTAGACAATATAATTCCATCTCCTCTGAATTTTTCTACTTTTAGCTTATCATTAATGGTAATATTCATCTCCACTATTTGATTTGCATTTCTAAAGACATACACTTCATTTACTGCGATGTAATGGTGTTTTTTGCCACTTATGTCTGTGGCTTCCATTTTTAGTAAAGTTAGCTGAGTAGGAACTGCATGTTCTATATGATCAATTAGATCTTTAAAACATTTATTCATTAAAAACCCGACATTACCGGTATTTATTCCATACACATGTATATCTTTATTTCCTATGACGTAGTTGTGTAGGGTGCGTAGCATAAAACCATCGCCACCAACAACTATCAGCAGATCAACTTCATGCTTACCTGCTTCTGCTATATTGATAAAATTGAGTTTCTGTAGTAGTTTAGATACTTCCTGAGACTTGGGTAGCGAAGAAGCAATATAGCCTACATTTTTATATTTATACATGTTAAATCAAAGAGGGGAGGAACTAAAAAAGACTCCCGTATTTATCATTAAACTTAGCTATTTTACTATCCTTCTCCCCTGAACCGCTTGTCAAACTTCCAGTCCATGCAGGATGAGTAAGAGGATCTCTATCAAGCTTTATTCTTTGACCTTCTTTTCCATAAGTGGAATAAGTTTCAAACTCTTGACCATCTGTCATAACTATAGTAACTTTGTGATAATCGATTTCTGCCATTGTTCTTACAAATTTCTTACCAGCTAAGATTTTAGTGAATCTGGTTCATTTGGTCAATCATTATTGTGAAATATTGACAAAAAATAAATAAAGTAGTATTCTCAATGAAGAATGAAAAATTTTTTATGATTTTTGCTTTTCCTGGTCAGGGCTCCCAATTTGTAGGAATGGGAAAGAGCTTATATGATGAATTTTCAGTTGCAAGGAACGTATTTGATGAAGTAGATGACATATTGGGTAGAAAGCTGTCTCATTTGATTTTCAATGGCCCTATTGAGAAATTAACCATCACGGAAAACGCTCAGCCAGCTATAATGGCAGTGTCAATTGCAACGCTACGTGTTATGAAGCACGTATTTGGTGAATCTCTTTACAGCGTTCAGTATGTTTGTGGGCATTCAGTTGGCGAGTATACAGCGCTGTGTGCTGCAGGGGCATTGACGCTTGAGTCTGCGGTCAAATTGCTAAAAGTTCGTAGCGAAGCAATGCATGAAGCTTCACTGAAATGTAAAGGTGGAATGGTTGCGCTACTTGGAGCAGAAATAAGCGAAGTAGAAGGTATATTAAAATCAGCTCAAATTGATTGTGAAATTGCAAACGATAATGGTGGTGGGCAGGTAGTGGTGAGTGGTACTGCAGAGGCTCTTGAGGTCTTACCTGATTTATTCAAAAACTCAAGTGTCAAGAAAATGATAAAATTACAAGTTAGTGGGCCTTTTCACTCATCTTTTATGAAACCTGCTGATGAAAAACTTCTGGAATTTTTAAAAAGCATCAACATAACTCGCCCTTCGATTCCTTTTGTATCAAACGTTACAGCTAAGGAAGAAAGTGATCCAGAGATCATAAGAGCTTTGCTCGCTAAGCAAGTTGTAAGTAGAGTAAGATGGAGAGAGATGGTTTTATATATGACAAGCCATGGCACTAATAAGTTTGTTGAAGTTGGCCCTAACAAAGTTTTATCCAATTTAGTTAAAAGAATTGACCAATCTATCAGTGTGAAAAATATAGATAGTATTGGTGATATTAATAGCTTCTTTGATGAATCATTAATGTTGACAGCAAAAAATTTAAAAATAAAAGCTTATAACTAACATAAAGTAAAATTTGTACTATTTTTTTGCTTTGATTATTGATAGCAGCGGAATGTCAAACATCGACACTAAAGAATATGATCTAGCGTTGGGTGATACCACGGTTAAGCTTTTTATTAAAAGTAGCGATACAAGTGGGATCAATTTTATTAATGTGCATCAAAATGAAGTAACTTCAAAAGGGGCTGGTGAGCATATACTCCAGCAGTTTGGTGGAAGAATGCTATACATTACTCATGGTGATGGTACTCCGCGTAATGTAGAATTTTACTTAAATGGTGAGCGGTATGAATTCGATCCCAATCGCATGTTTGATGATGTAGGTGCAGAAGCTAGCTTAAGAGAGTTTGGCAGTGTTTCAGAAGATGCTTTGAGAGCTGTTAGAAACTTTGCAGAAAGAATTTTAGATTTTTTACTTCCTGGTCAAGATCACGTTATCGCTCTGCACAATAACTACAATTCTCCCAGCTACTCATTCAAGAGCTATTTTTCCCCACCACTTTCTCATGATGTGCTAAAGATTTCTCCAGAAGTGTGTCCGGAAAGTGGAACGGGTGAGTTTTTCTATACGACAGTTGAAGATTGGTTCGATGCTTTAAAACAGAAAGAAATTTTTAATATAGTATTGCAAAATAACAAAGCAGTTGAAGATGATGGTTCTTTATCTGTATATGTAGGGAAGAATAATATTCGGTACTCTAATGTGGAAGCTGAGCATGATCATTTAGAGCAGCAAATAGATATGCTATCTTCTATACACAGTGTTTTATTTCCTCAACCCTTAACAATAGAGTTATAGCAACATGGAACGCACTAACGAACTACCTGTCATTTCATTTGGCTTTTTGAGTCCAAGTAGCTGTAAAATAGTAGGAGCAATATCAGATAATTTTCCATCTCTCAGTTTTAAATTTTCACAAGATATAATAAATGGAACTTTATTTAGAGTGTGCGCTGTGTGAGGTGTGTTATTTTCTTCATCGAACATACATTCCACATTACCATGGTCTGCTGTAACAATGAGTGCAGTATTACCCACTTCTTTGACAACGCTGAGTACTTTTGCAAGGCAATCATCTACAGCGAGCACAGCTTGCTTGGCTGCTTTTATATTACCTGTGTGTCCCACCATATCAGGGTTAGCGTAGTTTACAACTATCAGCGCAAATTCTTGAGAATGAATTTTTTTTACAAGCTCTTCTGTGAGCTCAAAGGCTGACATTTCAGGCTGCAGGTCATAAGTTTTAACTTTTGGTGAAGGAATTAGTATTCTTTCTTCACCAGAAAAAGGTTCTTCTCTTCCACAATTAAAAAAGAAAGTCACATGCGCATATTTCTCAGTTTCTGCAATGCGCAGTTGCCGTAATTTATTGTCTTCTATTATCTGTCCCAAAGTGTTGGCAAAAGATTCAGGAGGAAAGAGATAAGGGATTTTTAAGTCCGCTTTATATTGCATCATACTTAAAATTGAAGAGAATTTTGCCACTTCAGTATAGCCTGCTTTACCAAGACAAATACTTGCCAATTGTATCATTCGATCAGCACGAAAGTTAGCCAATAGCAATCCATCTTCTGGTTTTATACCTTGATAATCGCCTATTATTGCGGGCCTGATAAATTCATCGGTTATATTATTTTGATAATTTTCATCAATAAGCGATACTGCATAATCATAACGAGGCGCCTTTGCAAATGCGATGGCTTCATAAGCTTCAATTGTTCTTTCCCACCTATTATCACGGTCCATAGCATAATAACGCCCAGAGACAGTGGCGATTCTTATATCATTTTCCTTTATGCTTTCTGTAAATTCTTGAATGCATCTTTTCCCTGAATTTGGCAATGTATCTCTGCCATCTAAAAATGCGTGTATTACAACTTTAATTCCGCGCTGTGATATCTTGTTTGCTAAAGCTGAAATGTGCTTTTGATGCGAATGAACACCACCATCTGATATCAATCCCATTATATGGCATATGCCATTCTTACTTTTTAGATCATTAATAAAATTCTGTAGATTTGCATTATTTTCTATCGTTTCGATTTCTTGATTAATACGCTGAAGGCTTTGCATTACCACTCTACCACTGCCAATATTCATATGGCCAACTTCTGAATTGCCTATTTGGCCTTCTGGTAATCCAACATCAGTTCCACAGGCAGATAAACTGCACTTTGGATAATTAGAGCTAATATGTTGCCAACAAGGTGGATTTGAATTGCTAATAGCATTGTATTTACTATTTTCTATTCCATTACCCCAGCCATCTAGTATACATAAAACGACTGATTTAAAGTTCATATAAAAGTTAACATCGAAACCCTCAATGGTACCAAAAACAAACTCTTCTCACAACTTTTGTGTTAAAATAAGAGATAGAAAAAGCTGCTTGGAGGCAATGGTATATGAAGTTTTTCATAAAATATTTTATTAAAGTGATTGACAGTTGCTGAAGTGTTTACTAAAACACTTGCATAGCTTTAATAGTGAGGTCAAATGAGTTATAGTCAATATGTAAAGGATAATACTTTAGCAACATCAGGTGCTATAATTAATGTTGATAGATTAGTAAACTTTTTAAAAAACAATACAAACATTACAAGACTTATTTTACGATGTTCAAAAATTAATTATGAGGTTATAAAAGAATTAGCTCAGCTTTCTCATCTTACTTCACTTGATCTAAGTTGCAGTTATGTTGGTACAGAAGGTGCAAAGATTTTAGCAAGCGGGAATCTTATAAATCTTACTTCGCTTGATTTAGGAGGAAACGAAATTGGTGATGAAGGTGTAGAGGCTTTAGCAAGTGGAAATCTTACAAGTCTTACTGAGCTTAAATTATATGATAATAAAATTAGCGATAGGGGGGCAAAAGCTTTAGCAAGTGGAAACCTTCAAAAGCTTACTTTACTGAGTTTAGGATGGAATGAAATCAGTAATGAAGGTGCAGAGGCTTTAGCAAGTGGAAATCTTAAAAATCTTATTACACTTAAAGTATATGATAACAGCATTAATTACAGAGATGTACAGACTTTGGCGAGTGGAAATTTGGTGCGTCTTACTTCGCTCATTTACAATTATTGCAGTATTGATGAAACATTGCCAAAAAATGTCCTTCCTCAATTAAAAAGGAAATGTAATAAAAGAAAAATAGGAGAGGAGCCAGATAGCAAGCTAAGTGAAGCGCAGACATCTTTGCATTTTGACAGTAAAGGCTTTAAAACTATATAACTTCACACGTTTTGTCTGTTTAAGAGACAAAAAAAAGGTAGTGAATTTTGGGCTAAAAGTGAAATGTACAGATTGTATAAAATAGTGCTCCCCGGGCCGGATTCGAACCAGCGACCAATTGGTTAACAGCCAACTGCTCTACCACTGAGCTACCGAGGAATAAACTGTTTTCAACTTATCATATTGAACGTAGATTGTAAATGGTTTTTATGTGGACTTTAAACCTAGATATCATTCCAGAGCATGGAGCTGTAATCCAGTTCTTATTACCTGATATGCTCATTTGACAGTTAAGTCTTCTCTACCCCTATTTGCATAATACCTTGACGATTCCGTTTACGGTTAAAAGATATCGAGGTAGTAGGGTGTATTAGTTTTTGCAAGCTGTTATTTTGCTATGGATTGCTGTAATGGCATCATCTATTTTATTGTTATCACAGCCTGTTTGGGCAAGTTCGGCATTTCCACCGCAATCCCTTCTGGTTACAGTAGATACTAGCTCTTTTGCATTGATCTTATTAGTTAAATCTTTACTTACTTTGACAATCAAAACTGTTTTATCCTTTTCTGTTACCATGAAGGCTATTACAGTTTTCGGTTTTTGTTGCTGTAGAGCAAATTCCCTTATGATACTTCCTGGAACGTCAGTAAAAGTGTGGCTTACGAAATTTATTCCATTTATTTCAGTACTTTTTATATTTTCTACACTGATAATCTTTTTATAAAGATTTTTTATTTTGGTTTCAAATTCTTTGCGCTCTTGGCTTAAAATACTGAGTCGACTTATTATTTCATTTGCTGGTGCTTTTACGCATTCTGCAACTTTTTTTAAGCTAATTTCGTTATTGCGTACATAATTAATTGCTTCTTGACCGGTTAAAGCTTCGATCCTTCTTACTCCAGATGCAACGGAACATTCTGCTGCTATCTTAAACAAACCAATTTCTCCAGTACGTTCCACGTGTGTACCGCCACATAATTCTTTTGAGTCTCCAATTTTTATAACCCTAACCTTATCACCATATTTTTCACCAAATAAGGCCATCGCTCCTTCGTCTATTGCCTGATCCATACCTTGAACTTTTGTAGACCTAGAAAGGTTTTCTCTGATTAGAGAGTTTACTATATCTTCTACTGAAGACAGCTGATCCTGAGTGACTGGCTTATTGTGACTAAAGTCAAATCTTAGTCTATTTGGTGCGACTAGAGAACCTTTTTGAGTAACGTGATCACCTAAGATTTTTCTGAGTGCAAAGTGTAGAAGATGTGTAGCTGAATGATTTCTGCTTAAGTCTTGTCTTCTTTTTTTGTTAATACTAGCTGTAACTGTATCACCTTTACGAACTGAACCAGACTCCACTATACATCTGTGTAAATATAGGTCATTAATCTTGTTGGTATTTTCCACTATGATTACGCCTAAATCTGGTGTCATTCCAGCGCGTGACGCTGGAATCTGGATCCCAGTATCAAGTACTGGGATGACAAGAAGGAACTTTCCAATATCTCCCACTTGTCCACCTGACTCTCCATAAAAAGGTGTTTTATCAAGTATAATAGTTATCTTTTCTCCTTCTTTTGCAGAATCAATTAATTCATTTTTAGAGGAAATTATTGCGAGTACTGTTGCATCCTTTACTTCATCACGTTCATAACCAACAAATTCCGTTTTGCCAAACTGATCGATTAAATTAAACCATACTTGTTCAACAGACTTTTCACCAGATCCAGTCCAATTAGCACGTGCTCTTTCTTTTTGCTCTTTCATTGCATTATCAAAACCTTTTTGGTCAAAATTTATTTTCCTTTCTTTCAAAATATCAAGTGTGATATCCAAAGGAAATCCATAAGTGTCATATAGTTTGAATGCTGATTCTCCAGATAGAGTGTCACCTGATTTTAAATCTGCAGTAAATTTGTCCAAGAGATTAATGCCTTTCATTAAAGTGTCTTTAAAGTTTTCTTCCTCTGATTTTAACGTCGTTTCTATTAAGCTTTTAGCTCTGATTAGCTCTGGATAAACATCTCCCATATAAGCCAAATTTGTGCCATCTATGAGTGCAGGAAAAACAAGATGCAATAAAGAATCATTATATCCAAGTAGGTGGATATAACGTGCTGCTCTCCTAATTAATCTGCGTAATACGTAATTCCTGCCTTCGTTTCCAGGAAGCACTCCTTCTGCGATGAGAAATGCAGCTGCACGAAGGTGATCTGCGATAATCTTATGAGCTACTTTGTTTTCCTTATTTCCACAGTATTCTTGAGATTTATTGATTAGAGCAGAAAATAGGTCGATATCATAGTTATCATGGACGTTTTGCATAACAGCTGCTATTCTTTCAAGACCCATTCCGGTATCGATGCATTTTTTTGGTAATTTTTGTAAATTACCTTCTTCATCTTTATTAAATTCCATGAATACCAGATTCCAAATTTCAACAATTCTGTCGTCTTCATGTAAAGCGGAATTTCCATGATCGTAAAAGATTTCAGAACATGGGCCACATGGACCAGTATTGCCCATGCTCCAAAAGTTATCATCTGTTGTAATTCTTATGATTTTATCATCTGAAAAGCCACTTATCTTACGCCAAATTTCATATGCTTCATCATCAGTGTGGTAAACAGTTATGGATAGTCTGTTTTTATCAAGAGACAATTCTTCAGTAATAAATTTCCACGCAAATTCTATCGCAGTTTCTTTAAAGTAATCACCAAAGCTAAAATTTCCGAGCATTTCAAAAAATGTGTGATGCCGAGATGTATAGCCAACATTTTCAAGATCATTGTGTTTACCACCTGCTCTGAGACACTTTTGACTTGAGACGGCACGTTTCATTTCAGTTTTTTGCGTGCCGGTAAAGATGTTTTTGAACTGTACCATACCAGCATTTGTAAACATGAGTGTTGGATCATGCTCTGGAATCAAAGGAGAAGAAGGAACTTGCTCATGATTATTATTTACAAAAAATTTTATAAATCTTTCTCTAATTTCGTTTAGCTTCATCGTTTTTACTGAGGTTATCTATGCATAATAAGTTGTAACAGAAGTAAAATCAATTTATCAATCTAAATATTAATATATACATTACTTAGTATAATAAAGGTAACTTTTACATAAAAATTTTAATAAAAAGATATAGGTTTAAATATTTTATCCACTAACATAGAGAAGTATTTGTTAATTCAAATAATACTTTTATTAATTCATTTAAGGAGTGTGAAATGCCAAAAAAATTCCAAAACACTAAGAATAGCATGCGAAAGAGAGAAACAACAAATAAGCAGGAGATGGATGGTCCAACAATTAGAATTGTATCTGACTTGGAAAGTATAAAACAAAACAGAAGAGTAGAATTTTTAATTAAAGGAGAGAATTTAACAGTAAAAGACCTCTCTATATCTTCTAGAGCAGCTGAGATAGGCTTGGTTACAGGAATAGTAAATTCAATAGACATTCCTCAAGCAATTCGTGAATCGACAATAGATGGAATTATTTTAGGTCTTAAGAGTGGAGAAATAGAAAAAGGTAAAGAATATAATTATAGAGAATTTAAGAAAATATATCTAAAAAACCTTGTAGATGAATTGGGTAAGGATAGTTCAAAAAAGCTAAAAGAAAGAACTGATGAAAATAGCCAATTGAGAGAATCTACTACTGAAGAAATTGATTATCAGATGCAGGAAGATGTAACTATCGAATCAGCTTCTTTAACAAAACAAGAATTCGATTTTGCATCAAGCAAAGTAACTACTAAAGAGATTAATGACGTAATAAATGAAATAGAAGAATCAAATGCTAGTTATGGAATTACTCCTGAAGATATAAGTAGTGTTTCCCGTTTTGATAGTAATTCACAAGAAGTGTTAGATCATTCTATATTTAATAGCACAGATGTGGAAGGGCCTAAATTACCCGAAATAAATGGAGGACAGTATATAGGAATAGCAGGGATTGCTGGTGGTATATTGGGTGGAGTGCTAGCAGTAGCTTTTGCAGGATTAGGATACTTTGTATGGCATAGAAAAAATAGGGAAGGTAGCTACGATGTTGAAAAAGCGATGAAAAACCTTCCTGAACAAGCTCAATTTGAGCATTCCGGATCTACATCAGAAATAGAATCTTTGCTCAGCAATGCTACATCGGTAGCACATCTATCTTCTCAGATTAGTGTCGAGTAAGATTCCAGAGTTTGATGGCACAACAGTGCCATCAACTTAGCTCTTACAGCACTTATATGCTCTGGAACCAAAGGAGAAGAAATTTTCCTGTCTTACAAAAAATTTTATAACTCTTTCTCTAATTTTATATCGTTTTTACTAAGGTATAATAAATTGCAATGAGAAATTCAGATACTAATATATGTATTATTTAGTATAATAAAAATATAAAAATCTTAGTGAAAAGATGTGGACTTAAATAATTTATCTTTTATACATAAGGAAATATTGGTCAGCTTGGGGGTCATATATGTCAAGAAGATTTAAAAATACTGTAGGAAAAAAAAGATCAATCAATAAGGAAAAAAGGAATAGATGGATTAGTATTGAATCAGAATTGCGAGATGTAGAACAAAACAGAACAATATATTTTCTATTGGGAGGAGGTGATTTAAAACTTAAGTATGTATGTATGCTTGACGATACATCTTATCGTATTCTTGTTGCTGAAGGAGAAATAGTGCATGCAGAAAATCCAAAAGTGATGATTGATGATATTGTTTCTGATCTCAAGAGTGGAAAAATACGAAGTTATAAAAGATATAATGCCAAAGAGTTTTATGAAAAGTATCTCAAAGAGTTTTTGAGTAATGAGAACTTGCAAAAGCTGGAAGCTGGTGATATTGAAAATACAACAGCAGAACTACCAAACTTAAAACAAGTAATGGAAGAAATGAAAAAATCAAACGCTAGCAATGGAATTACAATGCGAAATATAGAAAGTGTTCAAAATACGACGAATATTTTGGGTAATCCTATGATTCATGATACAAACTTGAGAGAGTTTAAATTATTGGAAACACCTTCAAACGAGAAAAATAATATAGTGTTCACAGTAGGTATGTTAGCAGTAACAGTAGCTTTGGTAGCAGCTATCGCAGCAGCTGTACTATTTAAATGTTGGTTTTATAATAGAAAAAATAAAAGCCATAGTAGTGCTAAGGAAGAAACTCCATCTAGTTATTTATTAAGTGCAATAACTTTAGAAAGTGGAACTAATTCTATTCGTTAGCCAAAATATTGCAAAAATAGAATTTTTTTATTATTTTTTTACAGTTTCCTCATTTAATAATTTTTATGCTCTAATTATTATACTTAATTTATCATTACCTGTTGTGTAAACAGGATGAGAATTTTCAATAATCTACATCCTTTAGTAAGAAAAAATCAATACATTCACGATAAATTTACCTCATATCTGTGTTTTATATGTGGAATTTCGAATGGAAAATTATGCAGGCAAAGAAAGAAGAATAGTGAATATAGTTACTCAACATTGGAGTGATATAAAAGGATCAGATAGAGAATGGCCAGAAAGACATGAAATAGACACTGCAGAAATCATGGAGTCATGGCAGCATTGTTTTATCATTGAAGTTAAAGATCGAGGTTATATTTGTGAAAATGCAGGAGAAAAAGCTATTGAATTCTATGGTTTTGAAAAAAAGATGTACATCGATGATAAGTATGCAATTGATGCACCATTTTTGCGGCTATATAAAATAGATGCAGTTATTGATAAACTTGAGACTGTAATAGAGAGTAAATGCCCAATCAATGAAGAGGAAGAAAGTGAAAGTGTTAAAATGAGGCAAGTATTGTTGCCACTTGGGAATAAAGAAGGTATAACACACATATTGGGCGTAATTACTTTTAAACTCCTTTAATATACAATTTTAATTTGATTCTTTAATAAAATTATCTATACTCATACTTAATTACTATTAAAGAACTCAATAGTAGTGTTTGTAAATTTATTTGGAATATGAAGAGAATAAGATTAAGATTAAGAACCAAATCTTCTGTTAAAAAGCGCTTTCGCCTTACAGCTAAGGGTAAAGTCATCTCTACTCAGTCAGGTAAAAGACATGGTATGGTAAAGAGAAGTAAATCTAATATTCGTAATCAGCGTGGTACGACGATTCTTAGTAAATCTGACTCGCGTATAGTTAAGCTTTATATGCCTTATGGTATTTAACAAAATGGAGGTAAAATAAAAATGGCTCGAGTAAAACGTGGAGTCACTACTCATGCTCGTCATAAAAAAATATTGAAACTAGCAAAGGGTTATAGAGGACGGGCAAAAAATTGTTATAGAATTGCATTACAAAGAGTTGAAAAAGCACTCCAATATGCTTACAGAGACAGAAGAACCTGTAAACGTGATTTTCGTGGTTTGTGGATAATACGTATTAATGCAGCAGTAAGAGAACATGGACTTACTTACGGTAGATTTATGCATGGTCTTAAACTTGCTGAAATTGATTTAAATAGGAAAATTCTTGCTGAGATGGCTGTTAATCATAAGGATGATTTTGCTAAATTAATAGAAATTGTAAATAGTAAGTTAGCTTAAAGCAAAAACACCATGAGAATTATTTTCATGGGGTCACCGGAGTTTGCTGTTGGTGCGTTAAACTTACTATTGAAATTACAGAGTGAAATAGTAGCAGTATATACCAAAGCTCCAAAACCTTCTGGACGTGGGCAGAGGTTAACAAAATCCCCAGTACACATCGTTGCTGAAAAAAGTGACATAGAGGTATGCACTCCTGCCTCTTTAAAATCTTCGATAGAGCAAGAAAAGTTTGGAAATTTTAAGCCAGACGTTGCAGTTGTTGCTGCGTATGGATTGATACTTCCAAAAGAAATTTTAAATATTCCCAAATATGGTTGTATTAATATTCATCCATCATTGCTGCCTAGGTGGCGCGGTGCAGCTCCGATACAGCACACAATTTTAGCCGGAGATCAAGAAACCGGAGTTAGCATTATGCAGCTAGATGAAGGATTAGATTCTGGCCCTATTTTAAAACAGAAAAAATTTCTTATTGAAAAAAGCGATAATTATAAGACGTTGTATGATAAATTGTCTGAATTAGGTAGTGATTTACTGCTGAAAGTACTAAACGAAATTGAAAAGCAAGTTCCCTTAAAACAGAGCGATAACGATGCGTGCTATGCTGACAAAGTAAAAGACTATAAAATTTACGCAAGTGACGCCTGTGAAATTGCTTATAGAAAGGTTAAAGCATTTTATCCAAAAGCATTTATTAAGGTAGAGAATAAACGTATCAAGATACTTGATGCTGAATTTGAAGCCTTCACTTCAGGACAAGGTGAGATCATTAATGATAATATGCATATAAGTTTAAAAGGTGGTACTTTAATTCCTAAAGTTGTACAAATGGAAGGAAGAAATCCTTGCGATATTAAAGATTTTGTTCGTGGCTTAAAATCAAGTTTAACAAAAAAATTTATAGAATAGACTACTTTGAAAGGAGGGTGAGGAGAGCTAAAGCAACTTCTACAATTTGGTATTCCGCTGCTTGTTAGCGGAATCTACAACAAGATACCGCGTTTTGGTGTACGAACATTGCAATTTGCAGGTAATTTGAGTAGTAGATGGTGTCATTCCAGTGCTTGACACTGGAATCCAGTTTCTATTGTACAGCCACCTGGTGTGCTCATTTAAAGTGAAGTTTTCTGGATCCCAGTGTCTGGGGACTGGGATGACATCTTTCTTGGTCTCTTGTATCACAATGTTCGTACAGCTATGTGCTTGTTAGCGGAATCTACAACGAGATACCGCAGTGGTATGACGTAGTAGCTATATATAGACAAATTTTCTTTTCTTAGATATAATCTTAAGAAACCTTCCATATGAAAATTAAAAGAGCTTTAATATCAGTATACGATAAGACAAATATAATTGAACTTGCATCGTTTTTGATGCAGCAACAAATAGAAATTCTCTCAACAGGGAATACTTATAAAGTGCTATCAGGTGCGGGAATAAAAACGCAAGAAGTTTCAGATTACACACAATTTCCAGAAATACTAGATGGCAGAGTGAAAACTTTACATCCTAAAATTCATGGAGGAATACTCTGTGATCGAAAAAGGCACGAAAAGGAAATGCAGAATCTAGAAATTAAGCCGATAGATCTGCTTATAACTAACTTATATCCATTTTGGAAAACGGTTAATAGCAACTCAAGTGAGAAGCAAATCATAGAACAAATAGATATAGGTGGAGTAGCATTAATTAGAGCTACAGCAAAAAACTTTCATTTCACTTCAGTGATTTCTAGCATTCAAGATTACGAAACACTGAAAGCTGAGATGATCAAAAATAACAATCAGACAACATTAGAATATAGAAAACATCTAGCAACTAAAGCATTTGCTCTGACTGCACAGTATGATTCTAATATTTACAATTGGTTTTTATCACAGGGTAAAAGCAATGAGTTACCAGAGTTTTTTACTTTATATGGATGTAAAGCACAAGGACTCAGATATGGTGAAAATCCTCATCAAAAAGCTGCATTTTATAGCAATCAATTTAGCAAGTATCCACTGGAGAAAATACATGGAAAAGAGTTGAGCTATAATAATATAGTCGACATAGAGTCTGCACTTAACATAATTTCTGAGTTTCAAGAACCTGCAGCAGTGATAATAAAGCACAATAATCCATGTGGCGCTGCTGTTAGTGATAGTGCTTTAAAAGCATATGAAAAAGCTCTATCATGTGATGAAATAAGCAGTTTTGGTGGAATAGTTGCTTTCAATCGGGAGATAGATTTAAAGCTAGCAGAGAAATTAAACGAGATATTTTTGGAAGTGGTGATAGCACCATCGGTAAACAATGAGGCACTAAAAATTTTACAAAAAAAGAAAAATTTAAGAGTGATTATTCATCAATCTCTTCAGCAAAATGCAAAATATCAAATCAAAAATGTTGTTGGCGGGTTCTTAGTGCAAGAAAATAATAACCATACAGTAAAAGTAGAAGAAATAAACCGAGTGACAGAATGCACTACAACAAAAAAAGAGAAGGAAGATCTTATTTTTGCTTGGAAAATATGTAAACATGTAAAATCCAATGCAATAGTGATAGCAAAAGACGGTTGTGCTATTGGCATCGGTGCAGGACAAACAAGCAGAATAGATAGTGTGAATATTGCAGTAAAAAAAGCAGGTGAAAAATGTAAAGGCGCAGCGCTTGCTTCAGATGCATTTTTTCCATTTCCAGATAGTATAGTAGAGAGTGCAAAGCATGGAATTACAGCTATAATTCAGCCAGGTGGCTCATTGAAAGATCAAGACGTGATAGCAGCTGCAAATGAGAATAAAATTGCCATGTTTTTCACTGATGTTCGTAACTTTCTCCATTAAGCTTTGTATCCTGTCAAAATTATACCCCCACAGTTGTAAAAGACAAGACTTAATCTTACAGAAGAATCGACGTAGTCAAAACTAACTATCAGAATCTTGTTTAATACAGTTTAATGCTCTAATATTTTTCTAAATCTAAAAAGGGAACGTTCAAAAAAGCATAAGGGTCAAGTTAAGGAAATAAAGGTATGAAGAAGATAGGATAAGAAGATATAAAATTCTCTCGGATATATTTTAGTGAGAGAACTAATGATGAATAAAATAACTTGCTTATCAAATTACCTCAACAAATTTTTCAATGAAATGGCAAATAATTGAAACAGAAAAGGAAGAGAAAATTGAGTAATTGATGATTCATAAAAGCTATAATTTGGGGTGATATAGGGGTTACAAATTGCATCAAAAGACCTGCTGCAAAAGGTGATTGAAAAAATGATGTGAGAGAGGTAGAAGAAGAATAAGCAGATCAAGTAAGGAAAAAAATGAGCTTTAGTTACTATAATATGAAAAAACACCCAAGAAACTTTCGTAATATAACAGGTTTAACTATAGAGGAGTTCAAAAAAGTAGTGGAAAAAGTGAGGTCTGGATGGGAAAAACTTGAAAAACAGAAAAAGTGTCATGGTAGAAGATCAAAACTACCAACTCTGGAAGATAAGTTGTTTTGCGTAATTTTGTACTATCACACTTACATAACGCATAGATTTTTAGGATGCCTATTCAATGTACACAATGCAAATGTATGTAGGTTACTTAAGAGAATAGAGCCATTACTTGCCAAAAAAGTGACTATAACAAAAGATAGAAGTATGACGCCAGAAAAAATACTGAAGATTTTGGCTGATGTTACAGAACAGCAAATACAGAGACCAGAAGATAGTAAAAAACGGAAGAAATCATATTCAGGAAAAAAAAGAACCAACACTATGAAAACTGAGATTATTATCGAAGAAGGAGGAAGAATTTTATCAGTGTCAAAGTCATACCGTGGTAGAATTAGTGATTTTCGCATAAGGAAACAAGAAAAATATTTACCACTTGATAGCATAAAACATACCGATTCTGGATATCAAGGTTGGCAAAAATTGCAAAGCAATGTTATAATTCCATATAAAAAGTATCGTAAAAAGCCATTAACTCCAGAGCAGAAAGAGCATAATAGAAATCATTTAGAATGAGAGTAGAAAACAAGATCCGAGAGATAAAGATATTTAAGATTATGTCGAATGTT
Organism: Wolbachia endosymbiont (group B) of Eucosma cana; assembly: GCF_947250645.1. Taxonomy (NCBI): domain Bacteria; kingdom Pseudomonadati; phylum Pseudomonadota; class Alphaproteobacteria; order Rickettsiales; family Anaplasmataceae; genus Wolbachia; species Wolbachia endosymbiont (group B) of Eucosma cana. The sequence continues at coordinate 933,878 of NZ_OX366334.1, read as the reverse complement.
TATCGCAATTTTCAGAAAAAATATAACCTGAGGTTCAATATTATTGCTGGTATTGTAAATCTTAAGCACGCCTTTTAGTTAACCTTCATTTTAGTCACCCTCCTTTCCTTCTTTTTATCGCTTGATCCGCAGCAGGTCTATAGATCAGCTAAGTAAGGATTTAAGAAGCGCATTTCCAGAAATGAAAGGTTTTAGTCCTAGAAATTTGAAGTATATGCGTAAGTTTGCTGAGGAGTATTCTGATATTGAATTTGTGCAGGAGCCTCTTGCACAATTAACTTGGTACCATAATGTTACTCTTTTAGAAAAGATAGAGAGTCGAGAAACAAGGTTGTTTTATATAAAAGAAGCAATTGAACATGGCTGGTCAAGAAACATCATGGTAATGCAGATTGAACTTGGGCTGCATAAGCGTCAGGGAAAGGCTATCACTAATTTTAAAGAGAAGTTACCTTCACCTCAATCAGATCTAGCACACTATACATTAAAAGATCCATATATTTTTGACTTTTTAAGTATAGGAAAGGGTGCTCATGAAAGAAAAGTAGAAAAAGGACTTGTAGGCCATGTAGAGAAGTTTTTACTTGAGCTAGGAGAAGGCTTTGCGTTTGTTGGTAGACAATTTCATTTAGATGTTGGCGATGACGATTTCTACATAGATTTATTTGTATTAAACAAGATTTGATCTGACACTTTAAAAAAGTAAGTTATAAAATAATAAAAGAAAGGAGTGTTAGAAATGAGTACAATACAAACAAAAATATTAAAACTATAATGCACCCCATAAACTAGACCAAAAAAAAATGGTTGATCCGAGTAGGAAGGTAAAGGGGTAAAAGTATGGCAACAAAAAAATATGAACCAGAGTTAAAAGCAAAGATAGCTTTGGAAGCAATAAAAAATCAAAAAAGCACAGCTGAGATATGTAGTGAATATAAAATACCATCAACAAATCTATATGATTGGCGTGATAGAGTATTGGCAAGGTTAAAAGACCTATTTGTTGAAGAAAGTGAAAGTGCGAGAAAACAAAGAATCTTAGCGCAAGAAATAGAAAGTTTACATAAAGTAATAGGAGAATTGACAGTGGAAAATAGCTATTTGAAAAAAAAATTACTGAAATAAGCAAAAAAGATAGAGTAAGGTTTATAGAAAAAGATTCTGATCTGTCAATTAGGAAACAGGCTGATTTATTGGGGATTTGCAGATCTAGCCTATATTATAGGCCTATAATTAATAACGAAAGTGAAGTAGCAAATTTGATTCAAGAAGTATATTTGGCTTCTGATTGCCGTTATGGATATCGTAAAATTACTGCTGAAATCATAGCGAGTGGAGTAGTAGTCAATCACAAAAAAATCTTAAGAATTATGAAAAAAATGAAGATTAGTGGGCTGTATTGTAGAAAAAGATGTAATACAAGTATTAAAGAAAAAAAGCATAAAATATATCCTTATTTACTCAAAGATTTGATTATTTGTAGAGTTAATCAGGTATGGGCTACTGATATAACATATATTATGGTAGAAGGTAAGTTTATCTATTTTGTGGCAATAATGGACTTGTATAGTCGCTATATTATTGCTCATTCATTATCACCATATCTCGATGCTGGATTTTGCCTTTATACTCTCAAAGAAGCTCTAAAACAAGGTAAACCTGAGATTTTTAATAGTGATCAGGGGGTGCAGTTTACTAGCTACAACTTTATTATGGAATTAGAGCGTGCTAATATTAAAATCAGTATGGACCATAAAGGACGTTGCTTCGACAATATATTTGTTGAGCGCTTATGGAGAACTTTAAAGCAAGAAGCTATATATTATTATAGACCAAATAGTATCAGAGATTTAAATCTTATAATAAATGATTTTGTTGCTTGGTATAACTATAGAAGGCGACATCAGACTCTACATTATAAAGTTCCTGCTGATCTTTATTATCATAAACAGTAAATGAATATATTGATAAATACTTTAAATGTGTGTCGACGTATTTATCAACATATTCATTTTAAAAATCGGATCACTTTGAAAAAAATGGTCTAGACAAATGGGTGCATTATAGCAAAATGTAATCCGTAGCAGGACCTGGTTTGCGAAAATGAAACATATTATTTTCTGCAAAAATAGCCTCAGCTAATTCTATAGACTTTTTATCCTCATCTATAAAAGCCTTCTCGCTTCTATTTAATTGTATGATTTCAGCCTTGCTATTGCTGCGTAGCTTAGTTTGCCCTATTAGCCTCTCAAATATTTCTTTCTTCATATATATCTGATATTAATTAATATTAATATTTACTATATTAACTACTTTGAGAAAAATAAATGAAAATCTTAATAAATATTATACTTTTATAAAAAAATAAAAGTCTTTTTATATTTGTATGAGTATATAAAAGGTTTAATTGTTGTAAGTTATCTAAGTGCTAGAGTCTAATTAATAAGTCTGCTTGAAGCCGCTCAGTGTTTGTACAGTTGTGCCTGTGCAACTTGCTTCAAAATTTCTGCTTGTTGTTGAGCATGGACATTAGCATAACCACATGCAGGAGATGCAGCAGCAGGTCTTGCAATGCACTTAGGTCTTTTTGCTTGAGCATTGAGGCCAGACAATACCTCTTCTATCAATGGGTTGACAAAGAACCATCCTCCCATATTTTTTGGTTCCTCTTGACACCATGTAATTTCAGCGTTCTTATATTTTTCAAGTTCACTGCCTAGTTTATCGGCCGGGAATGGATAAAATTGTTCTAAACGCACTACTGCTATATCGTTTATTTTTTGTGCTTCAAGCATTTCAATTATGTCGTAATAAACTTTACCACTACATATTACAACTTTACGTATTTTATCACTTGCAACTAAACCTTTTCTACACTCTGGAATTACCGTAAGAAATTTTCCTTCAAAGTCAGAAAGGTTAGAAACTGCGCTTTTATGACGCAATAGTGATTTAGGTGTAAACACCACTAAAGGCTTACGAAAATCTCGATTAATTTGTCGGCGCAAAACATGAAAGTAATTTGCTGGAGTAGAGCAATTAACTACTTGCATATTATCCTCTGCGCAGAGTTGCAAAAATCTCTCTATACGAGCAGAACTATGCTCAGGCCCCTGCCCTTCATAACCATGAGGCAAAAGTAAAACTAGACCACTTGATCGCAACCACTTTGTTTCTGCTGATGCAATAAACTGGTCGATCATGATTTGCGCACCATTTGCAAAATCACCAAATTGCCCTTCCCAGAGCACCAGTGAATATGGAGAGTCAAGGCTATATCCATATTCAAAACCCATCACAGCATACTCAGAGAGTGCGCTATCTATAACTTCAAAGCGAGCTTGCTTCTCACTTATGTTGTTTAGTGGAATAAACTCTTCCTCCGTTGCTTGATCAACAAGCCTTGAATGACGGTGCGAGAAGGTGCCGCGACCAGAATCTTGTCCTGACAAGCGCACTCCTATTCCTTCTCTAAGCAATGATGCGAATGCAAGACTTTCAGCAGTTGCCCAGTCTATGTTGCTACCGGAATTTATACTGTCTATTCTACCATCAAGTATTCTTCTGACTTTATTATTGAAATTAAAATTACTTGGAATATTGCTATTTATGTGTACACCTAATTTTTTTAGCTCATCTGGTGAAACACCAGAGTCCGTATAATATTCACTCAAATCGTTCAACTTTGCTCTTCTTAATTTCGACCACACTCCATCAAACCAGTCAGCTTTTTTTGGAGTGTAAGCCACTGACTCAGCAAGACTTTTATCCAACCTTACCCTAAATTCGCTGCGCAATTTACTTACTTCATCACTAATTAGGACTTTCTCTGCAGCCAGCTTCTCTTCGTAAATTGTTCCCGGAGTTTTATGCCTTGATATTGCTTTATACATAAGTGGCTGAGTAAAATTTGGTTCATCGCCTTCATTATGGCCATATTTGCGGTAGCATATTATGTCAATCACCACATCCTTTTTAAATTTCTGCACATACTCCATTGCCAAACTCGCGGCAAAACTCACGGCTTCTGGATTATCTCCATTAACATGAAATATTGGAGCTTCTATTGATTTTGCTACATCAGTACAATAAAAAGAAGAGCGTGCACAACGAGGATTCGCAGTAAAACCAACTTGGTTATTGATGACAATATGCACGATACCACCAACTTTATAACCTTCAATGTTGCTCAAAGTCAGAGTTTCAGCAACCACTCCCTGCCCGATAAAAGCTGCATCACCATGAATTGATATTCCAAGCACAGATCTCGTATTTTGTTTTGCCCTTACTCTTCCAGCTAGAACCGGATTTACCGCCTCAAGGTGAGATGGGTTAGGACATAAACTTAAGTGTATTTTTTTACCACCAGCAAGTGCTCGATCAGAAGAGTAACCAAGGTGATATTTGACATCACCAGACACCTCAAGACCACTTGGATATGCAAGGTTACCTTGAAATTCAGACAGCATTGCCGCATAATCTTTTCCCATCACTTTGGTTAGAACATTGAGCCGTCCTCGGTGGGCCATACCAAGAACTATTTCTTCAATACCAAAAGCTGCAGAATCACTAATAACTCTTTCAATTGCAACAATGGCTGACTCCCCACCTTCGATAGAAAAACGCTTATATCCAGGAAATTTCATATGGAGAAATTGCTCGAACATCTCAGATTCGATCAAGTGCCTCAGTATTTCTTTTTTATCCTGAGGGCTTAGCGTATAGACCTGATTTTCAATTTTCTCCTGCAGCCAAACTCTTTCCTCATAAGAGGAAATATGCATAAATTCAAAACCGATATTCTTGCAGTAAATATCTCTATAGATTCCAGCATCATACGCTGGAGAGATATTCAAATATTTCTGATAATCTATTTCTTTATTTACATTCGGTGATAATGGATTTAAGTCCGCAAAAAAATGACCGTAAGATCTGAAAAAATTTGCTAAACTAGAAACTGAATCATCCACCTTAGTTACATGTTGTGCACCGCAGGCCTCCGCTTTATTAACTTCTAAATTGCTTGAAAAAATTCTATACCAATCCTCCCCGATTGATTTATCGCCCTGCAGATAACGGCTATACATTTCTTCTACAAACTCTGCATTATCACCATAAAGGCAGCTTAGACTTAGCATAATCACTACAAAAGATATCAAATACTTATAAGTATAACTTAAGTTTTTTAAAAAAGAACTTTTTTGATCTCTGTAGATTAAGCTAATGCATTACCGCTTTCTCGAGAATTGCCTTCAGCATTTAGCTCAACATTAGTTACTACTTTTTCAGTACTAACTTCATCAAAATCAGGAGAGGGCCATTTTGTTTGTGCATAAAACACATCATGTATAGCGTTTGCAACAAGAAAAACTCCAGCAAGAGCAAATGCTGCCACTCTCGCATAACATAAGAAAGAGGCATCACATGAAGAGTAAATCGCAAAAGCCATGGAACCTGCTAGAACTGCAAGTGCGAACTGACCAAGTACACTGGATTTATCATATCTCCCATACTCAATTAACAGCTTTTTAATCTTATCGTTCCGCAAGAATAATTCGCTAATTTCTGTATTAGGATCCACACCTTTTTTTAAGAGAAACTCTGTAAGTTCAATATCTCTATGTGATACAGCAAAAAATAATAGACCAGATCTATTTATATAGTCACCAAACTGCCCATTCTTGCTGCTTTTAAATTTAGAAACTGCCTGCTTGATATAAGCTACATCTTTGTTTAAGGTAGCGAATTTTAAAGATAACACTAGATCATTAGCAGAGTTAATTTCATTTAAATCTTTCATCAATCTTTTGTTTGTTGTATATATCCAACTATCAAACTTTTCATTTGACATTTCATCAAATTCTTCATCTGTCATGTTGGTTGTTCTTTCAAATTCCTCATCTGTCATCATTCTTATATCTTCATATTTCATCTTTGATATCTTTTCTAAGTTGAGTGAAGTAAGATACTCAGATGCATTTTTTATTTGCTTAAATCTTTCTGCGTATTCATTTCTTACTATTTCTTCCTATTTCTTCTTTGTCTTGATTTTTATCTGGATGAAACTTAAGTGCTAGTTCCTTATATCTTATTACTACTTGTCTTTTACTAGGATTATCACTTGGATTAAAGTCCAATATTTTTAAAGCTTCATTTTTATTCATATAACCACTCCTTGATGAAACACCTTAAGTTTAGTGTAATAAAAATTTCAAAAAAGTAAAGTTTTTTATTCTAGAATGGACCTATTGCGCAACTGTACGAACATTCATTTTTGAAGGTAAACTGCACAGCAAATGTTCAGTGCATGACACCATTTATTTTTATGGTTTTGTCTATTTTATTTTGCCACTCTGCTAAACGGATACATTTAATTCCATTTTTATCGAGCAGATAATTGTCATATATTAGCTTAGTTCTCCTGTTATACTTAAATATAAATCAGCATAGCCCTAATTTTTTTATATATTTTACTTCTTTCTCTATATTGAATAATAGGCTTGAAAATAAATGGTAAACCTATAATTGTTAAGCTTAGAGCTAGGATTGAAAGTACACAAAAGGCTTTGTGTTTACTATGCAGCTCTTTCAAGTAAAGCATCAAAAATCTACAGAATTTTTTGTAATTTTCTTCAATATTTTTTTTGCTATGAGCCTTGTCAATAAACATATCTATTGCGGTATAATCTTTACTACACTTAATTGCCCCTTTTTCTATTAATAGCTATAATGCACCCCATAAACTAGACCAAAAAAAAATGGTTGATCCGAGTAGGAAGGTAAAGGGGTAAAAGTATGGCAACAAAAAAATATGAACCAGAGTTAAAAGCAAAGATAGCTTTGGAAGCAATAAAAAATCAAAAAAGCACAGCTGAGATATGTAGTGAATATAAAATACCATCAACAAATCTATATGATTGGCGTGATAGAGTATTGGCAAGGTTAAAAGACCTATTTGTTGAAGAAAGTGAAAGTGCGAGAAAACAAAGAATCTTAGCGCAAGAAATAGAAAGTTTACATAAAGTAATAGGAGAATTGACAGTGGAAAATAGCTATTTGAAAAAAAAATTACTGAAATAAGCAAAAAAGATAGAGTAAGGTTTATAGAAAAAGATTCTGATCTGTCAATTAGGAAACAGGCTGATTTATTGGGGATTTGCAGATCTAGCCTATATTATAGGCCTATAATTAATAACGAAAGTGAAGTAGCAAATTTGATTCAAGAAGTATATTTGGCTTCTGATTGCCGTTATGGATATCGTAAAATTACTGCTGAAATCATAGCGAGTGGAGTAGTAGTCAATCACAAAAAAATCTTAAGAATTATGAAAAAAATGAAGATTAGTGGGCTGTATTGTAGAAAAAGATGTAATACAAGTATTAAAGAAAAAAAGCATAAAATATATCCTTATTTACTCAAAGATTTGATTATTTGTAGAGTTAATCAGGTATGGGCTACTGATATAACATATATTATGGTAGAAGGTAAGTTTATCTATTTTGTGGCAATAATGGACTTGTATAGTCGCTATATTATTGCTCATTCATTATCACCATATCTCGATGCTGGATTTTGCCTTTATACTCTCAAAGAAGCTCTAAAACAAGGTAAACCTGAGATTTTTAATAGTGATCAGGGGGTGCAGTTTACTAGCTACAACTTTATTATGGAATTAGAGCGTGCTAATATTAAAATCAGTATGGACCATAAAGGACGTTGCTTCGACAATATATTTGTTGAGCGCTTATGGAGAACTTTAAAGCAAGAAGCTATATATTATTATAGACCAAATAGTATCAGAGATTTAAATCTTATAATAAATGATTTTGTTGCTTGGTATAACTATAGAAGGCGACATCAGACTCTACATTATAAAGTTCCTGCTGATCTTTATTATCATAAACAGTAAATGAATATATTGATAAATACTTTAAATGTGTGTCGACGTATTTATCAACATATTCATTTTAAAAATCGGATCACTTTGAAAAAAATGGTCTAGACAAATGGGTGCATTATACCTCTTTAAGGAAAATGGTACAACACTTGTAAAGTTAGTTCTAAAAGAATTATTAAAACTTTCTATTTTACAAGAAAGAGAAAACACTACATTAGAATTTCCTCAAATTTCGAGTGTGGAACATTGTAATGGGCGATAGACTTTAAAATGTGCAAGGCTCATTTAAATATGAGCCTCAGTATCGCTTAACTTTTATGGAGCATACTTTAACTTTATTTCACTTCCACCAAGGGAATATTGTTCCAGCTATTGCTGCCATAGTTATCAATAGAAGCGTTTAGGTAATCTGTATCAAATCGTACTGGTACATCAAATTCGAAGCTTGCGGTGATTATTGTGCCTTTTGCTGGTGGTTTCATAAATGCTATTTCTCCAGTTGAATAATTCACTGAATATTTTTCTGTCTTTTCACCATCTAGGTAAATTTTTATTGTATCATGCACTGGCTTTTTAATAGTTCGTGTATGCTTGTCTTTTCCACTTATGTAAGTTTTCATCAGTTGAAAGATCGTTTTTTTATCGTCTCCTATGCCAATTTCTTGATTGATAACGGTAAAGTCTGACCAATCCTTAAAACGAAATCCTATTGCTTCCTTTGGCTCACTTTTGAGTTCATGAATGTCGTTATGACTTTGCATTAACTGATATACACAAACACACGAAACAACTAAAGCAACTCCAGCAAGACATGCTAAAGGAATTGGTTGAGTAAAAATAGCAGCTATAGCAGATGCTGTGAATGCTATAGCTGTTATTACAGCAGCTATGCTATAAATAGCTTCTCTTCTGTAACAACTATTGATTAATTTCTTTTCTGTTGCCTCTTGTTGTGTTTCTTGCCCTTGTTGATGAGAAATAGTAATTACTGTATCTGTATGAATTGGCTCACTAGCGCTGGTATTAATTCTCTCTTTTTGTGTTTCATGATCTTGCACAATTGCTGATTTGCTAGTTCTGATATTATATTGTTCTTCTTGCTCTGATTGATCAGAAGCAGGAACTCTTTTACCTATTTCAAGAATTTCTTCACTGGAATTTTTTTTCATATCCTTAGAAGTTTCACTCAAGATCTTTGCTGTATTTTCACAAGTTTTATTGTGTGTTTTTTCTAACATTGCTTCATAATTTTGTGAATTGCTTTCATTAATACTTCTATCAGCAGCTCTTTCTTTTAGTGGTTTCTGCTCTGATTGATCGAAAATAGGAGTGCTTTTATTCGAAAAAATCGGCTCACTAGTGCTGCTTTTTTGTCGTACTGGTTGCTCAGAAGCAGAAGCTTCTGTAACCTCACCAAAGATTTCTTCATTAGAAACTGATTGATTTTCTGTTATATCAGAAGGGATTTTGCTAAGAAGTGGCACAAAATGCCTCATGTAATTCACTACTCCTACAGTTTTTTTGCTACTATCTATCTCTAGTTGATTGAGACCTATATCTTGTATAAAAACTGCTGGATCATCATCATGTGCTGTAATTTTAGTTACCGTAACTTTTTGACTTTCTTCATCTATTGAATAAATATAAAGCTCCACTTCGTACTTCTCACATATCATTCTACCTTCAATCTCTGGACGACCCCATATAGCTAGAGAATTAGTTTCTGTAGACATATTTTTAATGTTGTTTAGATATTTAGAAAAAGAGTTGGAATTATCTGGCTTAATAGTAACTTTTTCTCCTTTTTCTTTTCCATCTTCGCTTATTTCTTCTTCATCTTCGCTTATTTCTTCTTCATCTTCGCTTATTTCTTCTTCTTTATCTTTACTTGTTTCATATTCGTCTAGTAACAAATCATCATCTGTGCCATACCTACTTTTCAAAATCTCTAAAATCTTCCCTTCTCTATCTTCACGATATTCCTCTAGTAACCAGCTGAAAAACTCCTCTTCTGTATATTTGGTTATTATTTCTTCATCTTTACACCAGTCTGTTTGTGCAGATATGCCTTTTTCATCTTCGCTATTTCTTTCCTTCGCTATTACTTTGCTATCCAAATTTCCTTCACCTACAAAATATCCTCCTTCTTCAGCATCTTCTGTTATTTTGTTATAAACCCACGAATTTGCATTTGCTCTAGCATAATTTTCACAATCTTCTCTTAATGATTTTGCGGTAAAACGATGACCAGGTTTTATATTTAGCTCATTCAATCCTTGAGCCACGGAGTCAAAAAAGCAATCTCCTTCTGATATAGAAGCTCCTATTTTTAGCTTTTTAGGATAAGCTTCCTTTAGCTCATTCAATGAATTACTTTTTTTTGTTTTTTGTGCATTAAATTTTTTAAATAGTTTTTCTAGCCTTTGAGAATAAACAGAGTTTAGATTCTTAGATAAAAATTTACTTAATTTTGTGCTTTTTTCGACTTGCCGAAAAAGAGCAATTGGTTTTCTGTTGAAATTTTTCATGTTATAACTCCAAAATAATAATTGTATTTTAATAGATTAATCAGCCTAGGAAGGCTTATTACTTAAGGTCGTGCTGTATTGCAAGGAAACATCACCTACTTTTCTTGAACTAATATGTAGCCTATACATATTGTTACTTACTATACCTTAACTTAATTATACTTAAACTCTCTTATGCTGTCAAGCAGGAAATTTATTAATCTTTTAACTCATTCACTTTTTTACGTAATATATTCAAATCAGTTTTTCCTACAAAAAGACTATCTCCTATTATCAAAAAAGGTGTACCGCCTACTCCCAAATCCCTTACTAAAAGTTTGCTGTTGTTTATCATTTGCTCAATTTTGTCTGCATTATTTTTCATAGAGTTGTTAAAATCGTTCTCGTTGATCCCTATATTTTTCACTATACCTAATATAGTTTCATCTGAAAATTCTCCTCTGTGATCTAGTGCAGCGTAGTGAAAATCTAAGTACTTTTCTTTATCGATAAAATAAGTTGCTAAAGCACCTTTTGCTGCCTTTAAAGAATTGTTACCAAGTATTGGAGCATCCCTAAAGATATACTTAACTTTGCCATCATTGATCAATTGTTTTACATCGTTCTTTATAGCTTTGCAATATCCACAAGAATAGTCAAAAAAACCTACAGCTATGATATTGCTATTTTCATTTCCTGAGTAAGGATAAGTAGAGTCGAATATTTCATTTTTATGCTGAGAAATTTTATTTTTGGTTGCATTAGCATAACTATTTTTAGCTGACTCTTCCTGGAGAGCTTTTAGAACTCTATCAAAATTTTTACTGATGTAATTATCCAATCTCTCACCTATATAATCATCATTTAAGTTCTGACTGCGGTGTGAAAGCCAATTGTTTATTACTGGTAAACTTGCTACTGCAAGTATAAAAATCAATAAAAATGGTATCTTAGACATATACTTACTTAAAGAATACAAATATTAAAGAAATGCTTAATGTTAAAACATTTTTATCAAGAAATGCAAACTTTATATATGTTATATCAGAGAATCTGGTGATATTAAGTAACGAAAACTTGTGTATAATAAGGCATTTGAGATTTAAGCAATCCTTACCGCCACGTATAACAATTGTAACCGCGGCGGTAAAAAAGTTGATTATTTTATAACCGCCGCATATAATGCTGACAAACACGGCGGTGAATTATATGAGCGAACCAATAATTGGTAGAGAGAAAGAAATAGCCATTCTAGAAAATAAGCTTCTTCCCTAATCAGTTGGCTGTTTGTATTGTAGGTGGCATTGTACAAGTCTAGTAAAATAATTTTTCAGTAAATGTGGTGACGTAATGAAATTTCTAAAAACTATCTTTAACTTAGCATTACTAGTATTTTTCATGTCTACTATAGCTGAAGCAAGGTGGGCTAAGTACGAAGATGCTTCCGTTGAGGTTGAATTTTCTAATGTTAACATTAATGTTAATAGAGATGGTACCTATGAAACGGAAGTAGAACTACAAGCAAAAATACTCAAAGAATCTGGACGTGATAGATTCTCTCTATACAGTCTTGTTTACAATGATGATAGTGCAGATTTTACTGTTTTAGAGGCTAAAGCAGCTTATAATGGAGAGGAATATATAGTTACTGAAGATATGATGGAGGATAAGCCACTGGCTAGTCCTGGTAAAGGCTTTGATCAGCTAAGGCAAGTAACCATACCATTTCCTAAAATAGAAATTGGTACGGAAGTATATTTAAGATATAAGCAAGTTAACAAAAAGGTTCCTGTTGATAACTTTTATGGCTTGAGCTTTTCTTATTACGGGGATTATTTACAAGCAGAAAATACTAAAATCAATTCTGAATTACCCCTGGAGATTAAAGTTAATGATCCAAGAGAAGTATTAGAAATCGCTGAGGAAAAAAATGATGATATACACTCTATAAGCATTGCTTTAAAGAAAGCAGTTTATGAAAACACAACAAATGAACCACATAATGGAATATTGAACATAAAACACAACACTTGGGTATCACTTTCAAGCTTATCTGAATGGGAGGATTTAGCTAAAAAATTAGCTCCTGGATATCATAGCGTTATCAATCAGCCGCTTCCTGCAACTTTTGAAGCTATAGCAGAATTTGCTGACAATGAGAGTACCGATGAGGAGAAAATTAATGCAGTCACTTCTTTATTGAATGAAAAAGTTCAGTACATGGGAGACTGGCGTACAGTGTCAGGAAAATTTTTTCCGAGAGATTTGGAGAAAATTGCTGATTCTCAAGTCGGGGATTGCAAAGACTTTTCTGCTAGCACGGCTGCTATTCTGCAAAAACTTGGTTATAAAGTTCAACCTATTTTAGTTATGAGAGGAACTACTAGCACTTCTAATCCTGAAGCATTACCTAATATGGGTAATTTTAATCATGTGATGCTCAAAGTAACAAATAGAGATGGAAAAATATATTGGATCGATCCAACTAATACCGTCAGTATGGCACAGGGTATTTTCCCAGACATTGCTGATAGGAACGCTCTAGTACTCGATTCTGAGGAAGCAGATTACATAAAGATTCCTGCTGTACAAGGTGAAAATTCAAAAGTGATATCCCATAGTGAATTAACTATAGAAGATAACGTTGTAAATGAATATGGCCAGCTTACCGTGCAAGGGGAAGCAGCCTTAGGCTTAACAGGTGTTGGATTATATTATTCAGATGAGCAGTTAAGAGATTCTGTTTTTCGTATGATTAGTGGAGTATATCTTGATGAAGAAGAAAAGAAGTTCTTAGAATTGCCTGACCTTACCTTGCGTAATGTAGAGGATCTGACAATTAAATATGAGTTTCAGCAAAAAAATAAGATTTTTAAGACAAATTTAGGGCCAGCTTTGAATTTAGGAGATAATTGGCTTAATGATGTTGTCAATACAGCTTCTGACCAAGTGTCAGACCTTTTTATTGGTGTTCCTAAAACTAAGGAAAGCCATATGATAATAAAAGATATCAAAATTAAAAACTGTGAAAATTTGAATTTTGAAATAGATTCTCCTTGGTTATATGTAAATAGGTTCTGTAAATATAAAAATGATGGAACCGAATTTAGCAATTTAATAACCATAAAGAAAAGCTTTATTACCAATGAAGAATTAAAGACTGCTGAATATAAAAACTTAAAAAGCGAATTGGAGAATAATTTTTCTAGAGCCTCTATAATAATAAGTGAATGAGTTGTGCTGGGAAAAGCACTTCTTAAAAGGCTTAAAATTTTTAAAATATGTACAATAACTTACGCGACTTCATCAGAGCATTAGAAGAAAAAAAAGATCTAATTAGAATTAAAAAAGAAGTTTCAACTATTCTTGAAATGACAGAAATTCATCGTAGGGTTTTGTCAAACAAGGGACCAGCTGTCATCTTTGAAAATGTTGTCACAGAAAATGGCAAAAATTCAATTCCCGTTTTAGTGAATTTATTTGGTACTATTGAGAGAATTGCATTCGGACTTGGTATAAATTCTGATGAATTAAGGGATCTGGGTAAACTTCTAGCATTTTTGCGATCACCTGAGCCACCAAAAACCTTCAAAGATGCTGTGAAAATGTTTCCTCTACTAAAAGTTGTATTGTCGATGCGGAGCAAAGTTGTAAGCAAAGCTCCATGTCAAGAGGTGGTGCTAACTGGGGATAAGGTGGATCTTAGTTTGCTACCTATTCAGACATGCTGGCCAAACGAGCCTGCACCGATTATCACTTGGCCACTTGTGGTAACAAAAGGACCAACAGCAGACAAGCAAGATAATTTTAATCTTGGAATATATCGTATGCAGGTTGTGAATAAAAAAACGACTCTCATGCGCTGGCTTGCACATCGTGGTGGTGCAGGTCACCATAAACGGTGGAAGGAGAGGGGGCAAAATATGAAGTTTCCTGCGGCTGCTGTGATTGGTAGCGATCCTGCAACGATTATTGCTGCAGTAACTCCGGTGCCGGAGACTTTATCAGAATACCAATTTGCCGGGCTGCTGAGAAAAAAACCACTTGAGCTTGTAAATTGTAAAACTATTCCTCTTCAGGTTCCAGCTCATGCAGAAATTGTTTTGGAAGGATATGTAAGTTTGGATAATTACCAAGATGAAGGGCCATATGGAGACCATACCGGTTACTATAATGCTGTTGAACAGTTTCCTGAGTTTAACATCACTGCAATTACAATGCGCAAAGATCCAATTTATCTCAGCACTTTCACTGGCAAGCCACCTGATGAACCATCAATTCTTGGTGAAGCACTCAACGAAATCTTTGTGCCGATTCTCATCAATCAGTTTCCGGAGATAGTAGATTTTTATCTGCCCCCAGAAGGTTGTTCATATAGAATAGCGGTAGTATCGATAAAAAAGGCTTATCCAGGGCATGCAAAAAGAATTGTTATGGGCATACTCTCTTTTCTCAAACAGTTTTTATATACTAAATTTATCATAGTTGTTGATGATGATATAAATATACGTGATTGGAAGGAAGTGATGTGGGCAATGTCAACAAGAATGGACCCTGTGCGTGATACAATTACGATAGAGAATGCCCCAATTGATTATTTAGATTTTGCTTCCCCTGAAAGTGGTCTCGGAGGTAAAATAGGGTTTGATGCAACAAACAAACTTCCACCTGAAACCAAACGAGAATGGGGAAGAAAAATTGAAATGAGCGAGGAAATAATAAAGAAAGTTACAGAGAAGTGGAAGGAATATGGGTTGACAGATGATTAAACTATGATGTAGACTACCGCCGTGTATTTAGGTGTGGTTTGTGAGGCTTTTATATCTTTTATTTTTGTCGGCATGTTTTTCTCTGTATTACTATGTGGGTCCTACATTCTCGCCTTGCCCAAAAGCAACAGTTTGCTTCTCACCTGAAGAAGACTGTGCTGTACCGATAATCAGCGAGATAGACCAATCTAAAGAATCTATCTTAGTTCAAGAATATACATTTACTCTTGGAACAGTTGCAAAATCTTTGATTAACGCCAAAGAGCGTGGTGTTGATGTTAAAGTCGTCTTAGATAAATCACAACTCCATTCAAAATATAGTGTCATAAGCGAATTGTTTTCAAATGGAATACCGATTTGGATCGATAATAAGCCAAAAATTGCTCATAATAAGGTAATAATTGTTGATAATCAAAAAGTCATCACAGGATCGTTTAACCTCAGTAAGACAGCTGAAAAGGGAAACGCTGAAAATTTATTAATTATTGAAAATTATCCTGAATTAGTCCAGCAGTATGTGAAGAACTGGGAAATACGAATGTCACAATCCTATCAATATGCTCCCTAGATACTTGATATCAAAAAAAGTCTTTTTATTGATAGATTTAATTTCTTGTGATATAATAAATTAAAAGGTTTTAAGGGGTAGGTAATGGATTACATAAATGATGCTGCTGATAGTTACGCTGCCATTCATGATTTTTTTCAAAATAATGGTGTTGGAGATTACAAAGTTCAATGCAATTATGGTGGTGTACCGTATGCTACTGACGAATATGTACATTCTGGAGACAAATTTTGGAGCAATAATTTTATAGACTCACATTTTGGAAGGGAAATAAAAATGTATCCTCAAAGTGAGCTTTTAGCTAAAGAGTATGCTGGGAATACACTACCGGTTTCAATATCACTAAACGAGGATCTAATAAAAATAAAAGAATGTCAGAAAAAAACTAAATTTGTAGAACTAGAAGGGGAATCAGGTGATATAGTATATGATAAGCAAAAACATATAAAGTGCTACACGACAAAGTTATCATATGACGATGTTTCTGTTCATAATAAAAACAAATTTTCAATACTGAATATTAGATATGATATGCCAAATGATCCGAGATACAGTTTAAACATAGCCTTCACAAAGGTTAATGATAATCAACCAGGGTTTTGGCAAAAATTTAAAAATATGTTTTAATAAAGTAGCTTCTCAATCAGGAATATTCTGGTGGAAAATGAATATCTACTTAGTAATGAATTTGGTCAGTAGCTACTAAGTTTTTCTTATAGCTATACAACGAAGGTTTGCTGGTCTTACATTTATTCTCTGCAAGACAAAAAATTCACATAATTGTACATAGTATGGAATAAATAAACTTCCACTATATTTTTCGATTAAACTTACCTTTTCTCTATTGAACAGATTTCGTATTAAATCTTAAGTTCAACGCACCTAAATATATAAGCATTCCCAGCAAAATCATAGGTATAGAAAGAAATTGTCCCATAGTTAAATTGAACCATAAATAGCCAATTTGATAGTCTGGCTCGCGGAAAAATTCAACCACAAAACGTGCTATTCCATACCACATAACTGCAATACCAGTTGTTGCACCGTAATACAATCTTATTTTGTTCAAGAAAAATAGTGAATTTACAACTACGAAAAGTAGCGCTCCTTCTAAAAATGCTTCATAAAGTTGGCTTGGATGGCGCAATAAATTATCACCACTTTCTGGAAATACCATACCCCACGGCATAGTTGTAACCCTGCCAAATAACTCTCCATTTATAAAATTACCTATGCGGCCTAGAAGTAAACCTATCGGAACTCCACAAGAAATTAGATCCAGTGTGTAAAATATAGGAATGTTATGTCTTCTACAGGAGATTATTACTGCAAGCAAAACTCCTATAGCACCGCCATGAAATGACATACCTCCTTCCCAGGTCTTTAGTATTTCGATAGGATTGCTTATATAGAGAACTGGATCATATATCAATACGTACCCAATCCTACCTCCAAGGATAATGCCTATAATAACGGCTGTTAATAACGAATCGTAAAAATTCTTAGTAAATATTTTTTGATTGTCTAGCTTATGTAAATACCAATATGCAAAAACTATACCCAAAACATATGCTAAAGAGTACCAATATATAGAAACAGGACCGATGCTAAAAATAACTGGACTTAAAGACATATTTTACTACAAATTATTCTTAGACAATCTACTTTTCTCACGGTCCCACTCTCTCTGCTTTATGGTTGCTCTCTTATCGTAGAGTTTTTTTCCTTTAACAATAGCAATTTTAGTTTTTGCCAACCCTTTATCATTAAAATAGATAGAAAGTGGCACAACAGTTATTCCAGAGGTTTTGATTTGACCAATTAGCTTATTTATCTCTTTTTTATGCAAAAGCAATTTTCGTTCTCTTTTTGGCTTGTGATTCTTTTGGTTTGCAGCTTTATACTCTGCGATATGCATATTGTTTAGCCATATTTCGCCTTTTTTTTCAGTAACGTAAGCATCAGAAATGTTTGCTTTTCTTTCCCTTAGTGATTTTACTTCACTACTTAAGAGGATCATACCTGCTTCAAATTCTTCTAAGATAAAGTATTCAAACCTTGCTTTCCTATTTTCTGCAATAACTTCCATATCTAAAGATATCTTTAAGCTTCAATATATTACAGAACTTTTGGTTTAATTCATAACAAAACAATTATCTCAGTAAATGCAAGTTTGGTTAAAAAAGCTCTAATCTTCCTGCAAGTGTAATTTGTTCCACTCTTCCTACTACCATTTCAGACCTAGGAATAGCATTACCTGACAAAGAACTTATTACATCTTTGCAGCCCCATTCAATAGCAAAGTGTAAAGGAGCATATCTATTATTGTTCTGTTTACTAACATATGCCCCACTTTCAATTAAAATATCTCTTATACTTTCATGATCGCTAGCAAAATGCAAAGGAGCGCGTCCACAGCTATCCCACACATTAACACATGCTCCATGTTCAATCAGAGTTCTTACTATGTTTTCATTATCACTTTCAGCAGCAAAATGCAAGGGAGTGCTTCTATAATTATCCCACGCATCGACATATGCTCCGTGTTCAATTAGAGCTATTACTATGTTCTCATAGCCACTCTTAGTAGCAAAATGTAGAGGAGTGTGTCCATCATTGTTCTGCGCGTTAACATCTGCTCCACATGCAATTAGAGCTCTTACTACACTTTCATTTCCACCTTCGGCAGCAAGATGTAAAGGTGTACATACATCATTGTCCCACGCATTAACATTTGCTCCACTTTCAATTAAAATATCTAATATGCCTTTGTGGTTCCATTCAGCAGCAAAATGTAAAGGGGTGCATCCATCGCTGTCCCATGCATCAACATATGCTCCATATTCAATTAGAGCTATTACTATGTTTTCATAGCCACTCTTAGCAGCAAAATGCAACAATGTAGTTTCTACAGGATCTAGATCACTATGTGTAGTGAATATATGATTGATATTAAATCCACTATCTTCCCACCTCCGTAAATCAATTCTTTCTAATTTTATTTTTATTCGTTCAACTATGTTGTTCTTGCTTAAACCTGAAGTATCATTTATTTCTTCAAGCATTTTTAGAAAATCATCAAGCGTCATAATCTCCACTACTTATTAAAATAACTTGGTTATTATGTTCTTTGACACAAAAATCAAGAACTTTTTATTTTCCTAAAAAATCATTTAAGTTATACTCCAAATCATGAAAGTCAGGCAAAATATTAAGTTTTTTTCTCTATCATTTGTGATTTTGTCTTCTCTATGGATTACATTGTCTGGTTATTTCGAGCCTTTTTTTATTCTCTGTGGAGTATTTTCTTCTGTGTTCACATTGATTATCTTTAAAAGGTTAATTGATGCTGAAAGTGCCCTTAGTCAAATTCTAAATGATAGTGGTAGGCTGTCACTTTATCAGCTTATAAGTTATATACCTTGGCTAATTTACCAAATTATTTTTTCAAGTATTTATGTAACAAAAAAGGTGCTACGATTCAAATCTACAGTTGAGCCAATTGTTATTGTAAGGGAATGCATAGGACATAATGATAAGACCATTGCATTATTTGCTAACTCGGTTACGATTACCCCTGGAACTTTAACTATCAATGTTGAAAAGAAGCAGAAAACATATTTATCTATCATATGTTTGATAGATAAAGATCTTGAAAGTGGCATTTCTGAAATAGAAGGTAAAGTCTTAAAAATGCTACACCTAGTTAAGTAATTGCTTTAAATAAGTTAACAGCGTCTCTGTATTCTCTTATTAGGCTTTCAAGCATTTCTTTTGGAAGGCTATCAATAACAGTAGAACATAAATAATTGTACAAATCTTCTAGCCTTGATATGTTATTTTTCTTCTTGCTGTTGAATTTGTACGGAAAAATGCCCTCCATAATTTCAATATCAACAACCTTATTTAAAAATGCATTTTCACTTGTTATGCTTATTCTTGTAAGTATAGTGTTAATTTCAGGTTCATTACTCGTATAAATATCTGATAATTCCGCCATTTTAATAACGTATAAAGTTACTACTTTTGATAAACAATTATCAGAATATTCACAATTTTTTATTACCTCCCACTGAGTAACCTGAGACTTGCTTGTTTTTGCATTGCTTGGTAATTTATTCATTGAATTTTCTCCATTTAATTCAGTAGTAAATTATACTAATACTTTGTTAAATAAATAATAACGCAGCCATAAAAATATGCATTTATTTACCATAAATTGTATAATATTCCTAAAATTAAATGTTAAAATTACTTCAAACTGAATGATTTCTTTAATTCCATGTTATCCAGCAGTGTAAAATATTGCTGCACAATAGTATTTATTCTAAAATAAACTTTCTTTTTGAGCTATTTTATTAATGTCCATTCTTACAGCTGTACTAAAATGAAAAAGATAAAACTCGGAATACTAATTTCAGGTAGAGGATCAAACATGCAAGCTTTAATAGAAGCATGTCAAGATCAGAATTTCCCTGCTAAAACTGTGTGTGTTATCACAAATAATAGTGAAGCTGGAGGCCTTAAAATAGCAAAGCAAGCAGGAGTTTCAGCGTTTGTTGTTGAAGATAAGCCACTTAATACTGATAAAATTCATGAAATACTTGTTCAACATAAGGTTGATTTAATTTGCCTTGCAGGGTTTATGAGAATTCTAAAGGCCAATTTCCTGAATAAATGGCATAACAAAGTTATAAATATTCATCCCTCTTTACTTCCGTCATTTAAGGGCCTAAATGCTCAGGAGCAAGCTCTGAAAGCGGGTGTAAAAATTACAGGATGTACTGTGCATTATGTTACTCATGAAATTGATGCTGGAGCCATAATCGCTCAAGCTACTGTTCCAGTGTTACCAAATGATGATGTTCACAGTCTCTCAGAGCGCATTCTAGCTGAAGAGCATAAGTGTTATGTAAAAGCAGTAAGA
This sequence comes from Wolbachia endosymbiont (group B) of Eucosma cana, assembly GCF_947250645.1. Lineage (NCBI taxonomy): Bacteria > Pseudomonadati > Pseudomonadota > Alphaproteobacteria > Rickettsiales > Anaplasmataceae > Wolbachia > Wolbachia endosymbiont (group B) of Eucosma cana. The sequence goes on along the minus strand of NZ_OX366334.1, from coordinate 913,209 downwards.
TCAATAGCAGAAAGTAACGCTAAGTGATATTAAATTAGAGAGATCGTGTGGTACTGCTTTTTCTTTTTGTTACATCTTGATCCAGAGAAAGGTGTGTTGGAACTTTAGGGTTGGAGCTTTTTTGCTCGATATGTTTTTCTTTTTTCATTTCAATAACCTTATCAGATGTATCATCGTCGATTGGTTTTCGATTGCCTTCTTTCAGCATTTCTTTTAAATGCTGAACCTCTTTTCGCCTTTCTTTATTCTCATGATTAGCGTGCAATTTTGCTAATACTAATACATCAGGTAGTACTTTTGCTATAATTCTATGAAGGCGTGATAAATTTATTTCTTTTTTCATCTCTATATACAGCTCTTTCTGCTCCTCTTTTGAAAATTGTGAAAGATGAATTTTAAAGTTTTTAACTTGATGATAAATAGAGTTAGTTATGTTACCAGTCATTACTATACAGCCCAATGTAACAAGAGGTGCAGTAACAAAAAGAACTATAGGACTACTAAATAAAGCAATAGAAACTGCAGCGCCTGTTAAAAATAATATATCGCACAGAATATCCCAACAAATACCTTGAATTCTATATTTATCCCTTCTTTTTTGTTCTAATGTTCTCTTGTAATTACATTTTTTATATAAGCTTTTTTCTCTAAAATAGTCAAAAAAAGAGTACATGCTTGAAATTAGGGATACTGAGCTAAAAAAAACACCTGTGCCAATATTACCAAGCATTATGCCCGCCATACCTATCTGTTGACTTGTAATATGTATCAACTTGATGATTATCAACACACCTGTGTTGATAACAGAAAATATCGTTATTAAAGGATTTAACAAAGCAATTGGAGTTTTTTTGCTTTCTCTTGCAGTATCGTTTTTCACCTGAACATAAAAGTCAATCATATATCTAAATTATAAAGAAATATGGTTAAAATTTCAACTATGCTGTAGTAATGATTTACTTTCTTCCAACCTTAACAAAAAATAAATTTTCGGGATCAAGCAAAGAATTTGCCAGCTTATTTACTTCCTCCAATTGAACATCATTAATGATATTCGTATAATTATTTATATTGTTAACATCACGATCATTTATCTGCATATTATCCAATAGCATTGCTATACTTACATTATTGGATAGAAAAGAGAAGGTAAAGTTATTTACTAAACTGATTTTTGTATCCTTGAACAATTGCTCGTCCATTCCTTCATTTTTTATTCTGCTAAAGGTATCTTTTAATGCTAATATAGCTTTATCAGCAGTGGAACTGTCAGTACTTATAAATCCAGATATAACATTCCCATGTTTATTTGTAATATTACTTGCACTAATACCATAAGTAATACCTAGATTTTGTCTCAATTCCTTCATTAATATTGAATTCAGCCCCATACCACCAAGCGCATTAATCAAAACACTAGCATTATAGTAATTAGGGTCTTCATATGCTATGCCTTTTTGAGCAAAAAGTATTACACTCTGTGGTATATCCATAAAAACGCTCTTACTTTCTGCAGGCCCAAATTCATTTTTTACAGATATCTTCCTAACTTTCGATCTTTTTGATGGTAACTTAGATAAATATTTATCAAGCAGCGTACTAACTTCTTCTTTTGTTGCACAACCAACAACACTAATAACGATATTATCCTTAGTAAAACTACGCTTTATGTATGTTAAAACATCGTCTCTAGTAATGCTCATTATAGTGTCTAGAATTCCATATGGATTTCTTGAGTAAGGATGTTTTTTGAACAACAACGTATCCAACTCTTTTGCAGCAATAAAATAAGGATCTTTTTCAAAATTATTAAAGTTTACTTTGGCTTTTTCAAAAACTCTATTCAATCCTTCAGGATCAACTTTAGGACGCATTATAGCATCACTCAGTAGTGAAATTGCATCCTCTAGATTCTCAGATAAAGTATTTAATGAAATCCTAAATGCTTCTAAACCAGCAATAAAATTTAAACTAATTCCTTTATCCTCAAGCTTTTTTACAAAATCTTTGGCATCATTTTTTCCTGCTCCTTCTTGAATTACAAGAGAAGTAAACCAAGCAAGCCCCTGCTTTTTTATATTTTCATACACACAACCTGCATCTTTGAATGATATATTAAGTGAAACTTTTGGTAGATCATGGTTTTCAACAAATAAAAACTTAAGTCCTTTATTAGTAGTAACCTCCTCTACATTTAGGTGACCGCTTGCTTGCAAATTAAAGCCTAGACAGAAAAAAAATAGAAATACATATTTACTTATCTTCATTATTACCTCCTTTTGGTAGCAAACGACCGACTAATTTATTAGTAGAAAAGATAGTATAAATTTTGTTATTTACGTCCTCTAGATTGATATCATTAATTTTGCTATATGAAATGTCTATTTCATCAAGTGGAATACCTAGTGCTAGACGTGGTATATAAAACATTGCTATATTAGTTAAATCAGATAGATTATCAAACTGTGCTGCTTTGTATTTAGACTTTGTACTTTGCAACTCTTCACTTGTTATTCCTTCAGAGGTAAAGTGATTAATAGAATTATCTAACTCTCTTGCAACATCATCCAAATTCACCCCGCTTTTTGGAGTTACCCGAATCTCAATGTAACCATTACTAAAAGCTAAGCTATTATAATAAGCAAACACTTCTACTGCTACATTCTTATCTAGAACTAAATCTTTATATAGCTTACTAGACTTGCCATTCCCCAAAACATCAACTGCCAAATCAACAGGAAAAGTTTCACTTATTTGCTCAAATAAAGGAACACTATAGCGAAAGTATAAAACTGGCTCTTTCACTTCAGTGCTTTCTAAAATTACCGATATATCTGCATTATGTATTGAATCTTGGTTCGGATAATGCTTAACTACAGGCTCAGCTTTAATTACACCATATTTTTCCTTTGCTAATTCCGCTACTTCTTCAAATTCTACATCACCAACAACGAGCAGTATAGCATTACCTGGATGATAATAGTTATCATGAAACCTTGTTATGTCATCTTGATTGTAAGTTTTAATATCGCTCTCCCAACCAATAACAGACCTACCATAACCATTATGATAAAATGCACTGTTCATTTCCTCCCATAGTAAAGCTTCAGGATTATTATCAAATCTCATCTTTCTTTCTTCTAATACGATATTTTTTTCTCTATCTATTTTGTCTTGAGTAACATCAAAATTGCCCATTCTGTCTGCTTCAATTTCCATTGCTAGTGGTAAATCTTTTTTGAGAACTAATTCGTAGTAGCAGGTGTATTCTTTAGTGGTAAAAGCATTAAATTGGGCCCCAATGCTGCCCAAAGTGGATTCTATGTCTTTAAATTTTCCTGTAGTTTCAAACATTAAGTGTTCAAAGTAGTGAGCCAATCCTGCTTTGCCAATTGGGTCATCCATTCCCCCAACTTTATATATTATTGCATGAAAAACAGCTGGAATTCGGTGATTAGGTACTACATAAACATCCAATCCGTTACTGAGCTTAGCATGCTTTATGATTTCAGCTTCCAAAGAAATCGGACAAATGAAAAAAAACACAGATAGTATAAAAAAACTAAAGAATTTGCGAAGCATTATTTCATTCCTCATTTTGCTTAGAGATAGACCTATCATATATATACCACTTATATAACAATGTACACATTCCACAAACTATAGATAGATCAGCTAAATTAAAGGCTGGCCAATACCAATCATTGATATGAAAATATATGAAATCATATACAGCGCCCCAATAGATTCTATCAATTACATTTCCGATCGCTCCACCAATCATCAGAGAAAAACTAAGGTAAATTGACTTATCATTAGATTTATATATCAAGTATGCAAGTATACCAATTATTAATATTGAACATGCCGAAAAAAAGAAGCTGCCATGCGGCAGAGTACTACACATTCCAAAGCTAATTCCTGAATTCCAAACTTCAACTAATTTCATAAAACTAGTAATCTCGATTGACTCCCCCTCATCAATCAATGAGTTTATATACAATTTACTTGTTTGATCGAATGATACTATAATCAATATAATAACTAAACATATCCTTTTCATAAGTTTATCTTTAACTGGTAAGCCTTCATTATATCACGGTCTATCTGTTTTGTTAACTCGTTAATACTATGGAATTTTTTTTCTGCCCTAATAAATTTTAAAAGTTGTATGTCAACCTTAAAATTGTATACATTTTCGTTGAAGTCAAATATATGCATTTCTACTATAGGTTTTTTTAAGTCCTTAAATGTAGGTCTCATACCAATGTTGACTACTCCATATAGCCAACTTGAACTATTTTCAGAAAATGCAACTTTGGCGTAATATGTACCAAGCTTAGGTTTTATCATGTAATCTTCTATCGGAATGTTTATGGTTGGAAACCCTATTTCTCTACCTCTACATGCACCTTTTGTTACAATACCAGAAACTTGATAAGACCTACCAAGCAATTTATTAGCAATTTCTATTTCGCCTTTTTGTAAACACTCCCTGATTGAGGAAGAAGAGCAAATTTTTCTATCGATTATCAATGGCTCTAATTTAGTTAAAGAATATTCATACATCTGAGAATATTTTTCTAGAGTTAATATGTTACCCAATCGTTTGTGACCAAAAGTACAACTTTCTCCAACAGTGATATGTTTAGCACCATACTTCTTTACCAAAATCTTACCAATAAAGTCATCGCAGCTAACCTCAGAAAAACCTCTACTAAAATTAATAATATACAAGTAATCTATACCATAGCTGCTGATTAGTTCCTTTTTTTGTTCTTGGTCTATTAACCTAAAATTGTTCCTACTAAATAAAACAGTTGATGGGTGAGGCTCAAAAGTTAAAACTGCAGAGGGTAATCCTCTTTCTTGTGCTACCTCCTTTAGATTGGAAATTGCAAACTTATGTCCTAAATGAACGCCATCAAAATTTCCGAAAGTTAGTGCCACATTATCTTTTATCCCTTGCTCACAGTTGTAAATAATTTTCATACAATTTGATATTTTATATATATATTTTTTATATATAATAGTTGTATTTTATGAACTATGGAGATAAATCGTGAAAAACACTAAAGGAAAAGTTGTAATATATGTGAAGAAGTACTGCCCATTCTGCAAGAAAGCAAAAGAGTTATTGGATGAAAAAGGTGTGAAATACGAAGAAATTGATGTACTTAGAAACTCGGATTTGTTTGACGGTATAAAATCAAAATATAACGTCAGGACAGTTCCACAAATTTTTATTACTGATGAAAATGGTGATTATGTACATCATATTGCTGGATGTGACAAATTGATGGATCTTGAAAAAGAAGGAAAGTTGGATAATATGTTAAATAACAATGAAGATAGCATTAATGCAACAGCTTACACAAGCGGCAGTGATGAACACGAGGGATGTAATATAATACATAATGAAGGTTTTATGTGATTTTTTTGTCTTACTGTTGCTGGCATACCCACTTTAAACAATTTTTAATGAATTAAAAATACAATTCATCTAGTGAGTTTTTTTAGTGGGAAAAATGATAAAAAATATTATAATTGTTAGCAAAAACTTAATTAGTATTGAATTAATTAACAAACAGGATTTAGAGAGTTTCATCAAGATTTTCACAGTGCTTGATAAGCATATAGCAGCTAAAACTCTTTTTACAGAAGAAGTGACAATAGAGTATAAACAACACAATTGCATAGAAGTTGTTGAATTGATAAAAGATACAGGTTTTACATATCATGATGTTGAGAATGTGTTAAATCACCTAAGTAATCATGGAATGAAAGTACCAAGTAGCGTTATAGCAAGCACCCTTTCTTCTTCATACAATCACGCACTTGAGTCTAAGGATGTAGCATTTGCCTGTTCTAAAGGGTTGCCACAATTTTACATCAGGGTAAATAAGAATACCTTTATAATGACTCCTATAAGTGAAGAGAATCTGGAATTGAATTCGCAAAATAGCAAAATGCTTATAGAGTCATTAAAGAGCGAAAAAAGCACTTATGATTGCATAGTGGAAGAAAATATCATCAAAGTTATAGTGCATTCTGAAATACATCAGGCTATAAACTCGATTATAAAATCACTGATAAAGTCTTGCCTTTTAGCAAGAGATGAAGAAGAAAAATTCAAAGAGAAATTGAGACAACTTGCTTTTAAAGATCAAGCTTTCGTTGAGTATTCTAGCATCAAAACCATTCATAGATATCCGAATAACCATCCTCTGAGAAAGCATGAAAGTGTTATTAAAGATATAGAAAATATTTTATGTGATTTCATAATAAATGAGAACAGCGGGTTTGCTATAGAGCGGTTAAATAAACTGGGCTCAGAAGTCTCTCCAAATACTCCAAGAATCATCACTAAAACTATAGATAAGCTTGTTAAGTTTCACTAAAATGTTGTTGGAATGGTTTTAGCCAATGTCTACATATATCTGATTTTTACTGATTGAGTGGAGCAATTGAGCTGCTCTCTGTCATCCCAGCGTTTAACACTGGGATGATTTCGTTGTATGGTATCTTGTATAGTGTTTTGATTTAAGACAGATTCAAATAGCTAGGTAATGTTCAAAAAACTGCGTCAAAGCGAATTTTTAGTTCAACTCAATTTTCAATCTGTGGAGAAAGAAAATGTTGAGCTGAGATATAGTTAATATGTACAGCACTTTTCCTCCACCTTCCTTATAGCACAATATACCAACTTGTACAAGCTGGTAAATGAACCTTTGGTTTTAGTAAATGTCTCCTCGATAGGATTAGTGGAGCCGCCTAACTGGCCCGAAATACTTAAAATAAATTTTCCCAATTGTTTTGCCACGATTTTATGACCAAAGGATATTTTTCGCTCCATCAGCTCGAGTAAATAATTTTCAGCAATTTCTCTGCTTGAAGCCTGATATACTTTCTTCAGATCACTTATGAAAGTTTTTGCTGCTTCAGTAAATTTCTTATCTGATGTACTATACATTTCTGCTTTAGCTATTTATAGCAGCAGGAAAACTTTTTAATACAAGCTATTAGAATATCCTCTACTCCTCTTTCTTTTAGCTCATTTAATACCCCCAACCAGAACTTCTCTTTCAGCCAAATAAAAACCCAATACATCCTTTTTGCCTTCTTGATCTATACCCAATATGTTATACATGCACTTACTTATACCAATTCTCATTGTTGTGGAGTCAAATAGGAAACAGAGCAGAGTTGTTTAATTGTAGAAGTAGCAAGAGAGGTAAGAAATTTGCATAAAGTGCTCTCAAGCAAAGCAATAGTACTGTATATTTTATTGCGCAAAATGTTCTGTTTTATATATAACCAAAGCCTCTCAACAGGATTAAGTTCAGGTGAATATGGAGGTAGGTATATAATCTCAATGTTTTTAGGTACCTTTAAATTTTTTGACTTATGCCAACTAGCACAGTCCATAACAAGAACAGCTTCTCTTGTCCCTAGATATTGCAACATTTGCTCAAGAAATATATTCATGCAATCAGTGTTAACATTTGGTGCAAATAAGCTAAAACTCTCTCCATTTTTAGGATTAACTGCACTGTAGAGATAAAAATTATGCCTACCTAACTTTATTTTAACCCGAGTTCTAGTACCTTTTTTAAACCATCCATGCCCAACTTTCGAATGTGTGCCAAACCTTGATTCATCAAAGAAAAATAGCTCTTTTTCAGGATACTTTCCAATAACTTCATTGAGATTTTTTTTTGAATTCCTCTTGTTTACTTTTATCTTGTACGTTGTGTACTGGTCTTGGTGTAATATATGAAAATTTCATCTTTTGCATATGGCGGTGTACTGTAGATTTGCTAATATTTAAGTCGAACTTTTCCTGTATTCTTATTCTCATTTCTTTAATGGTAATATTAGGGTTTTCTTCTATCCATGCTTCAATTTGCTGTAGTTGAGCCTGATTTAATTTAGTTTTTCTTCGGCGTGATCGAGGAGCAAACAGTTTTTCTTCTCTGCCAAATTTCAAGAGTTTTATCCACGAAGTTAGTGCCTTTCTTGAAATGCAATATATTTTTGCTACAGACGTTATACTGTACTTTTTTGCTGCAATTACAGCGTTTAGTTTTTTTGAAACATATGCATTATTCCTTACTTTCTTCAGCATCTCTTTTGCTGATTTTACTACTTCTTCATCCAATAATTTTGATCTGAGTGCCATTTATACCTAAACTATTTCACTTATTTCATTATGGCTTTTCTTCCATTATTGTCTATCTGTTTCCCGTGTAACGGGAATTGGTATTACACAACAACCGTCTTCTTTCACCTTAAAAAATCATGAATACTATCGGATATATTGATTGTAGTGGACGACTACACCATTCATTGATTATAGGTAGTAATTTATCTGTAATTCCAGATATCTCTGCTGCAGATATTTTTTGCCTCAAGTTCAGTTGTTTACCTTTTTTTTCACTATCTGTGGTTCGCTCTCTATCTCTTGGTGTCAAAAGTTCAAATATTTGTCCTCAAAGTTTTTTCCGTTTCTTCTCTTCTCTTTCAGTGGGTAAATGGTACCTTCCAGACTCGCTTCCAGTAGCCTTGTTACCATCTCTCCCCATCAATGGTCCCGTATAGATGATAGAATATTTGTTTCTAATTCTTTATAGTCTACCAATCCAGTAGTTCCATTTACTTGACTCATGTCAAATCTCCATTTTTTGTTTCTATTTTATTTTTACTTCTCGCTTTGACGCAGTTTTTTGAACGTTCCCTTTAAGTTAGTAATTTATAGATTTTTCTAAAAAAATAAATGTAACAAGTAAAATGCCAATCTTAAATATTGCTATATTTTACGATAGCTAATTAATTTGGCACGTATGGTTTGTTAAACACTTCCAGAATTACTCACCGCTAAAGACTATATCTTTCTGTATAGTCTTTAAATGCACCTCTATTGGAGTCAAAATGTAGTTTCACACTGCCAATTGGCCCGTTTCTTTGTTTTGCAATGATCAGCTCTGCAATATTTCTAATTTTCTCCATTTTCTCTTGCCACTCTCGATGTTTATTACTTCCTTCATTTGGTTGCTTTCTTAATTCATAATATTCTTCTCTATAGAGGAACATTACTATATCCGCATCCTGTTCTATGCTTCCTGAATCACGTAAATCAGAAAGTTGTGGTTTTTTATCATCCCTCTGCTCAACAGAACGAGAGAGCTGCGATAGTGCAACAATGGGAATATTTAGTTCCTTTGCAATTGCTTTCAAACCCTGCGTCACTTCTGAAATTTCTTGCACTCTATTTTCACTACTCCTTTTTGTTGTTCCTCGAATTAATTGCAGATAATCGATAAATACCACCTCTACATTGTATAGCTGATATAGCAGTCGTATTCTGGTACGAAGGGCACTAATTGATAGAGCAGGAGTGTCATCTATAATGAAAGGTAATTCAGATAGTCCTGTACTAGCATTAATGAATTCATGTAATTCAAAATCACTAATTCTCCCAGTCATTGCCTTATAATAACCAATACCTGAATCTATGGTAATCAATCTTGCAGTCAATTGCTCTGCTGACATTTCAAGTGAGAAAAACGCTACGTAGTGTTGTTTGTCTGTTCTTTTTTGCAAAATCTTACAAGCATTAAGTGCGATGTTCAGTGCCAATGCTGTCTTCCCCATTGAGGGCCTTGCAGCTATAATTAACAGATCAGATTTCTGCAAACCACCAAGAAGCTGGTTTAGATCTTGAAGTCCGGTTGTAATACCTAGAGCCTCTGGATTATTTTTTAGCTTGCTAATCTTCTCAACCACATCTTTAATTGAACTTGCAAGCTTTATGTATGTTTTCTCACCTTGCTTTTTTACTGCTAAATTGAACAATTTTGTCATTGCTTGCTCAATTTGTACCTGTGCAGGATTTTCGATGTCATAGTTATAACTATCGTCAATTGTCTCTTGTCCGAGCTTGATTAAGCATCTTCTTAAATAAGTATCACGGATTATTCTGGTCAAGCTATAGATATCAAGAGCAATACTTGCCTTCGCTGCAAGCTTTGCTAGGTACTCAACTCCACCACATTCGGCAAATGCTTTATCATTTTCAAAAAACATCTTAAGGCTTAGTTCATTGGCAACTATGCCGTGTTTTCTGGTTTTAGATATCTGGGTAAAAATGCTTTGATGTAGTGGATCGTAGAAATTGTCTGCTGCAATTATATCTTCAACTGCATCACAAATTCTATTATCACGAATCATTGCACCAATGAGCATTTGCTCTGCTTCTAAATTATGTGGCAATTTACATATTTCTTCTCTTGAATTAATAAGGTTAACTAATTCATTCATTTTAAGTTTTTAGAGTAATGATTGATTATTGTAGAATATTCAATCTCGACTTAAAAGAGAAAAAATTTGACTAATCCTGTGTTGCTTATAGCATTAAAATAGGCCCCTGTGGTGGAATGGTAGACACGGCAGACTCAAAATCTGTTGCTTGCAAGAGCATGCTGGTTCAAGTCCGGCCAGGGGCACTCAAACATTGGAAAGTGCTTTATGTTACACAAGTTTTTTAATCGTTCATTTGCCATTCTTTCTTCTATAAATGCTATTCAAAGGATAAAGAAAAATGAAAATGGAATATGTTACGTAACGGGACTTAGACGCTATTTGTCAGTGCTGCTTGATTTAATCATCATCGTTTTATTTTTACAGTTTTGCGGTCAGGCCTTAAATCAACTCTTTATGAGCTCGGAGAGCAGTAAAATATTAGGCCAAATTGCTGCAAAATATCAAATGCAGGTGCCACTATCTGCAGAGGAAACAGCAATGCAGAGTAAACTAATAAAGTTACTAGTTCTAAATCAGATAGTTCAATTTATTATGCTTTTTAGTTATGTAGCATATATGTGGATAAGATTTGGCGCTACACCTGGAAAATTCTTACTTGGACTTAGAGTTGTGAATGCACAAACTTTTGAAAAATTGACTCTGAAACAAGCAACAAAGAGGTTTTTTTCCTTCATATTGTCAACTGCACCATTATTCTTGGGTTTCATATGGGCAAGTTTCGATAAACGCTGCCAAACTTGGCACGATAAGATTGCAAATACAGCAGTTGTCACAAACAAAAGTCTTAAGTGTGATAAAATGAACTAAATTCGTTTAAAATAAGAAAATTTTAATAGTTTTATTGATAAATTTGATCAAATGCTTAATTAATGATATACTAAAATAGTAGGTAAAAAATATGCCAAGTATTACTCATGATCAAAGTATGGATTCTATTAGCGATAGTATTGTACATATTGATGATAATGAAATAAAAGAATGCGTAATTGAGGCACTAGAACCATTTAAGAACGAATTAGAAACTCAAAGTTTTGACCTTAATGGGCTAGGAACTTCTGACCTAGTTAAAGCATGGAAGAAGATAGAAGATTTTAAAGGTGCTGAGTTAAAGGATGCTTCTGACCTTGCTGATCTGATAAAAGGGCAAATTGCAGAATTTGATGAAGAAAAATTATGGAAAATGTGTACCTTTAGCAAAATTTCCTATGGTGATGTGGATAGAAAATTAGAGAAAGGTAAATACAAAACTAAAAGGAAGTTTGAAGAAGAAGGTTATCAGATTATAAGATTTTACGATAATGAACTTATTGAAGATAAATATTGCTCAGATGTTGATTATAAATTAGAGCAACACGATGTTGGCTATGCTTTAACTGGTAAAAATTCATATAATCGAGATGCTGGTTATATTTTTATTAAAGATAACGAAGTAGATATAGCTTACCATGGCACTCGTGATTTAAATGATGTGAAGGAAGATCTGCGTGCTTCTTTAACTAAGTTGCCATTTTTGTCTGGAGATAATTATGTTCACTCTGGTTTTTACTCTCTATTCAAACGTTCTTGGCCCAGCGTACATAAAATATTACAAGGGCATGCTAATGATAAAGGATTAGCAATCAAAGATTTAAAAATCAATGTTACAGGCCATAGCATGGGAGGTGCTCTTGCTAGTATAACTGCTTTATGTCTTAATAAAACAGAAGGTGCTGAAGATGTTCATGTTGCAACTTTTGGCTCTCCAAGAGTGTTCTACAATGGTGCTGCTGAAGTTTACAATGAGTGTCTTGGACATAATACTATTAGAGTAGCTTGTCAATCAGATCCGGTACCATGTTTGCCACATGGTAATGCTGGTATGCACTATAAACATGTAGGTAAACCATTAAAATTAGAAACAGGTAAAACTCTGGAGTATTTAGAACTACACTATCATAAAATCGATACCTATTATAACCTTATTGAGAAAATAGAGCAGGAAAAATTTAAATCGGATAGCGAAGCATCTAAGTATCGTCATATTGCTTATATTTGTGGCCTATTTTACCATGCAGTTTTGTCATATGTTGATGTGGATGATAAGGAATTCTTTGAAGAAGTCAGAGAAGAAAATGAAGGCATTAAGCTTTCTGAGATACCAATTCAACGTGCTCCAAATTTAGAAGAGGAATTTAGACAAGGAAAACAAAAAGTAGCTCAGCTTACTAATGAAAAAATTCAACTAGAGGGAAGGTTAAATAGTATACAACAAAGTTTGGTTGGAAAAACTAAAGAGTTAGATGATGAAAAAGGAAAATTAACACAAGAACAACAGAAGACTAATCAACTCAATGATCAAGTAGATAAACTTACTGCAGAATTTAAAGGGACAAAAGATCAGCTTGCAGAAAACAAAGCAGAGTTGGATGAGCAAATTAGCAAAGTAACTAGGCTTAACGGTACTGTAGAAAAACTTGAAGAAACAAATACTGGATTAGAAAGAAAGAATAGTAATCTGACTAATCAACTGAAGAAGCTTGAGAAAGCAAAAACTAAGCTAGAAGAAAAGGTAGAATGTGCAGAAAAAGAGCTAAAGGATGCTAGAGCTCAATTCAGAGAGAGTGAGGGAGGGCTAAGGGAAGTAAAAGCTCAACTTGAACAGGAAAATAGTAATTTGTCTAGTCAAGCAAGGGAGCTTGAAAGGAAATGTGAGCAAACAGAAGTTCAACTTGTAGCATCAAAGCAAAAATTAGCTGAAGAAACTAGTAAAGTCATGCAACTTAGCAAAGAATCTAATGAAGCAAGAGCTCAGCTTGAAAAGAAGAAAAAAGAGATTGGAAGGCTAAAAGATCAAGTAGATCAAATGACTATACAAAACAATCAATTGGAAGGGCGGCTGGATGATGCAAAGCAAGGTCTAATTGATAAAACTGATGAAGTAACCCGATTAACACAGGTTGCTGATACGCTAAATGGTCGGGTAGCTCAATTGACTACACAAAATGATCAGTTGGAAGGGCAGCTGAATGATGCAAGACAATCGTTCGCTGATCAAATAATGCAACGCGAAAATGAAAATAACGACTTAAAGACAAAGCTGCAAGAAATTGAAAACAAAAGTGAAGTACTAGAGAAGAGTCTACAGAAGCAATTTGAAAGCAAGAATGAAGAGCTAAGTGAAAAATTCTTGAAAGCAAGAACTTACAGTAAAAGGCAAGGTAATTATGCTTCTGTTTCTTTTGTATTATCTGGAGCACTTGCTGTTGGTACAAGTCTAACAATTCTTCATTTAGCAATGTGTATTTCGCTTGCTGTAGCTGCATTAGCTTTTCTTACAGTAGGGTGTTACTGTTCTTATAAGGCAAATACCACATTTAACAATGTAGAAATCGAAAATTATAGTTATAGAATAGCTGCTTAGATATTAAGTTAGTAATTTAAATACTCTTTATTGCTAGTTATTATGCCATCGCTTTAATTTGTTTGTGTTTTACTAAAAAAACTTTAGATTATACTTTATAATTGATACTAAAATATGATTTGGAGTTTATTGCAGACAGGCCAAAAGGAAGGCTATAAAATTGCGTATACCAATGCTCGTATTATTGACCCGGAAACTAAACTTGATATAAAAGGTTCATTGTTAACTGAAGGGGATAAAATTGTTGATTTTGGCGAATCGTTATTTTCAACAAGTGGGGTTGATGAAACAATAGACTGTAAAGGGCTTGTTCTAATGCCAGGCCTTATTGATATTCACGTGCATTTTCGTGAACCAGGTCAAGAGCATAAAGAAAATATACATACGGGTAGTAAATCTGCAGCTGCAGGAGGCGTTACAACTGTAGTTTGTCAGCCAAACACTGTTCCAGCGATTGATAGTGTTGTCTTGGCTCAGTATTTGAAATATAGAGCATTTGAAACTTCGCATGTGAATGTGGAATTTTACGCTAAAATCACCACTTCGGAAGAAAAATTAACTGAAATGGCACTCTTAAAGGAAGCAGGTGCAGTTGGTTTCACCGATGATGGTATGCCAGTTATGAATCCAATGATTATGAGACAGGCACTGCTTTATTCAAGTATGCTTGGTGTTCCTATTGCTCAACACGCAGAGGATTTAAATCTATCTGCTGGTGGCGCAATCAATGCAGGTAAAATTTCTGAAGAATTGGGAATAAAGGGAATCTTGAGTGCGTCAGAGTCGGTTATGGTAACTCGTGATATACTGCTAATGAAGGACATAGAAAATGTACACTATCATATTTTACATGTTTCTTCAAAAGATTCACTTGATGCTATTAAGCGTGCAAAAGATTTAGGGTTAAATGTTACATGCGAAGTAACTCCTCATCACTTTACTTTAACTGAAGATATAGTAAAGCAACATGGAGCAATCGCAAAAATGAATCCGCCACTTCGTACAGAGGAAGATCGTTTAGCTATGATTGAAGGTTTAAAGACAGGTGTGATTGATTGTATTGCAACCGATCATGCTCCGCATGATCTTAGTTCTAAAGATTTGCCACTTGAAAATGCTGCATTTGGTATTGTTGGCCTTGAAACAATGCTGCCCATTTCACTTGAACTATATCACAGTGGACAAATGGGTCTACTTGATGTGCTTGCAAAATTGACATATAAGCCTGCAGATATCATACATGTGCCACGTGGCCGCATACAGAAAAACCTTGCAGCGGACTTAATTTTAGTTGATTTGGATCATGAATGGAAAATTAAAGTTGACAACTTTGCTAGTAAATCAAAAAATTCCCCTTTCGATGGACGCAAAGTGAAAGGGCGCGTAATACGTACCGTTGTGTCTGGCAAAACTGTATATTTACAGAAGAATTAGTTATCATACAGTTGCGTTCTCAATTTCAATCAATTGTAAATATTCAATATAAGTGGTAAAATATAGCCACTGAATAAAAAATATATGCTAATTAGTACGACATCGGAGCTGGAGAATGCATGTGAAGAATTGATGGCAAAAGATCCAAAATTTATAGCAATTGACACGGAGTTCATTAGAAATAATTTAACCTACTACCCAAAATTATCGTTAATTCAAATTTCTTACGGAGAGAAGAGTTTTATTGTAGATGCATTAGTGCCAGAAATTGATTTATCATTCATTAAGAAAATGATGCTAAATCAGGGAATAATCAAAGTGTTTCATAGCTGCCGGCAGGATATAGAATCCTTACTCACTATGTTTAAATGTGTTCCCACTCCTATTTTTGATACCCAAGTTGCTGCTATGTTTTGCCATTATTATCATGACTTTATTGGTTATTCAAAAGTAGTAGAGCAATATCAAGGAATAGCACTGGATAAAATTAAAGCTAAAAATTCAGACTGGTTAAGGCGTCCATTGTCTGAGGATCAACTAGACTATGCAATAAACGACGTGGTATATCTATATGATCTATACCAAATATTGTGCAATAAACTTGAAGAAAGTAATAGGATGAGTTGGTTTCAAGAAGAGATGGAATTATTGGTTGATATAAATAAGTATTTGCATAGTCCAAAAGATGCATGGAGGAGGATTAAATTTAACTATGAAGCAAATCCGAGGCTAATGTTAGTTGTTAAAGCAGTGAGTGAGTGGCAAGAGACTTTAGCACAACGCTATAACATCAATCGTAATAAAGTAATTAATAATGCTGTAATAATTGGTCTTATTGAAAAAAATGTGGAGCGTATTGACGAGGTTTTAGATGATCTTGAGAGGAACACAAAAAATATAAAAGAGGAAGATTTATTAGAATTTATGAATATTTTCAATGAGAATGAGAAGGAGTTTGTGCAGCAAAATTATACTCTGTCAGATAATTATGATAAATCTGTATTTGATATACTCTCGATTATTTTAGAGAGCAAATGTAAGGAAAATAACATATCAAGAAAGTTAGTTTCATCAAAAGATGAGTTAGCTGGTTCAATATCTGGGCAGATAGATAAACTATTCAAGGGATGGAGATATGATTTTTTCGGCAGATCAGTAGAATCGTTTTTGAATGCAGGCTCAAGGTTTGAAATTTTAATGGTAAAATCTGCTGATAGTATAGCTAAGATTCGGAGTAATCTTGTGGAGAATAACCGTATCACGTGTTAAGGTCTAACGAGTTTATTATATCTTTCACTTGAGAAAGAACATTTGCACTGGTATCGATGATAAAGTCGCTCATTTGCTTTTTTTCTTCAATAGGTAGCTGAATACTAGACATTAGATCCAGCTTTTTTTTATCCATATTACGCTCACTAAGCCTTTGAGCTTGTACAGTGCTATCTGCATGGATAAAAACAATAAAATCGCAATATAAACGGAATCTCGTTTCCAGTAGGAGTGGAATGTCTAGGACTAGGAGTTTTCTGTCGTTTTCTTTCTCCTGAGCAATAAAAATTGCTAATTCACTCTGCACAGCAGAATGCACTAAAGATTGAAATTGCTTCCAATTTTCATCGTAGGCCAAAAAATATTTAGACAATACTGCTCTGTCTATTTCACCATTTACTATCACCCCAGGAAATTTTTCTTCTGCGTAACTTATTATGTTTTTGTTTACTTTATAAAGCTGGTGCACGACAGAGTCGGCATCAAACAAAGCGGCACCAAATTCTTTAAAGCAATTGGCTACAAAGCTCTTTCCAACTGCAATCCCACCTGTTAAACCTATGATCATATAGCAAATTTCTTATAAAACTATATTTATAGCATCTCCTATGCCTATTTAAAACTGAATGCATAGGTATAAAAAAGAAAAGCTATTATTTTTTTAGTAATTCAGTAAAATAGAGTGAAAGATTAAGAGGAAATTTTGAAAGATAAGATAAAAAAGATAGTGATTTCAGGGAAAAAAGTCTGGCCAATCGTCGAGGGCGGTAAAGGCATTGCAATCAGTGATGGAAGATCAAGTGGGGCATTTGCTGCAGCAGATGCTGTTGGTACGTTTTCTGGTGCAAATGCTAAACTTATTGATGACAATGGTGAGTTGGTGCCGCTGATTTATAGAGGTAAAACAAGAAATGAAAAGCATGAGGAATTAATTAAGTATAGTATTGAGGCTGGAGTTAGTCAAGCAAAAATAGCGAATGAAATATCAAAGGGCCGTGGAAGAATACATATGAATGTGCTTTGGGAAATGGGAGCAGCAGAACAAGTCCTTCATGGCATATTAGAAAAAGCAAAAGGCTTAGTTCATGGCATCACTTGCGGTGCTGGTATGCCTTACAGGCTTGGAGAAATTGCAGCTAAATATCAAGTTTATTACTACCCTATTATCTCATCGGCGCGCGCTTTTAAAGCGTTGTGGAAACGTGCTTACCAAAAAATATCTTCTTTTTTACTTGGTGGAGTAGTATATGAGGATCCGTGGCTTGCTGGTGGTCACAATGGACTCAGTAATAGTGAAGACCCAGAATTACCGCAGGCTCCATTTGAAAGAGTTGCAGAGCTTAGATCTTTCATGAATGAGGTCGGTCTTTCTGAAACGCCAATTGTTATGGCGGGGGGAGTGTGGAATTTGAAGGATTGGGAACATTGGTTTGACAATTTACAAATCGGACCAATAGCTTTTCAGTTTGGCACTCGTCCACTTTTAACAAAAGAAAGTCCGATTTCTACAGAATGGAAAAAGAAGTTACTTACTTTAGAAGAAGGTGATGTATTTTTAAACAAATTTAGTCCAACAGGATTTTACTCATCTGCAGTAAGAAATAGCTTCATATATGAGCTACAGGAACGAAATTCACGTCAAATGAAATTTTCAGAAAGTGTGAGTGGAGAGTTTAATAATGAATTTGCAATGGGTAGCAGAGGTAGAAAGATTTACCTCACTGCAAAAGACAAAGAGCTAGCAAATGCATGGATTAAAGCAGGGTATACAGAGGTAATGAAAACTCCAGATACAACTGTTATTTTTGTGACGCCAGGCAAATTTGCGGAAATAAGACAAGATCAAATTAATTGCATGGGATGTTTGAGCCATTGTCTGTTTAGCAATTGGAAAGATCATGGTGACCATTCAACAGGGCGAAAGCCAGATCCACGGAGTTTCTGTATACAAAAGACACTGCAAAACATTGTACATGACGGCAATGTTGAAAATGAACTCATGTTTTCTGGGCACAATGTGTACAAATTTAAGCAAGACCCATTTTATAAAAATGGTTGCATACCGACAGTAAAAGAATTGGTAGATAGAATATTGGTTGGTTTATGACTAACTTGACAAGAAGACATTATTCTATATAATTTATAGTAATAACTGTTTATTAATTTAATCTTAATTTTAGGGGAATTTTTATGAATAATGGTGTTTTAAGAAGGTATGCACTTGCCTATATAAAAGAAAATGGCAGTGATAAGAATGTTCAAGAATTTTTACGTTCTCGTGGTATGCAAAATATTGAGAACTGGAGTGATAAAAATTTTGAAAATGCGTATAAGGAATTTAGGCGCTATAACCCAACTAATGAACACAATATAGGAAGTGATCGACGTGATAGTAGGCAACAACCTACAAGCCCTCAGGTTACACACGTACATGTACACAATAATAGAGGTTTAGATTTTTGGGATTATTTTCTACTTCGTAGCCTGTTTAGTGGTAATACTGGTCATACTACAGTAATAAATAACCTTGGTTCCGGTAGCAGTAACCAGCCAAGCAGAGAAGATAAGAAAAAAGACGCAGAAGACAACAGGAAATTATTAGCTTTAGGGATAGTAGCTGTAGTTGCGTGTGTTGCTTTCCATGCTTTAATGTGTGTTTGGTACAACAGCAGCGAAAAAACGGCTAGAAAATCAGAAAAGGTAGATTACCTGGATAATAAGCTTAAAATGTTCAGAAATATAGAATTTGCAGTTGGTGCAATTTCTTTAGCAGCTTTGATAGGTTGCGCTATTAACCCAGTCTTACCAGTTTGGGGTTTAGTCATTCTTGGCATTAATTCTCTTGTGTGTCTTGCTGGTGGTGTGGCTTTTCATATGAAACATGAGAAAGAGTCAGAAAATATTAAGAAAGCTGAAGAAGCGGCAGGTAATTATCATAGAGATCCTTCGTATCGTGAACCACCGCCTGCTTACTCTCCTCAAGATCCTAATACTGTTCCAAGTGCTCCTTCTTATGATGAAACCATACCTGGTGGGTTGTTTCCTGCTTCTAATGCGGAAAAACATTTTGGAAATCATGAATATACTGTATGAATATTGATTTTAGAAGGTAAATTGTACAGCAAATAGTGTCATTCCAGTGCTTGACACTGGAATCCAGCTTTTTTGTAATTTTATTGAACATGTTGTATAGTCGTTTGTTTACAATTAATTTTTCTGGATCCCAGTGTCAAGCACTGGAATGACATTTTTGTGTTTGAGGCAAAATCTGCTATAATATTTAACACACTGCTTTCACAGACGAATGTTTGTACAGTTGTGAAGTTATGGACAACAATATCATAGCAACTCAAACGTAAGTTACTCACATTATACCGCTGCAACACGCAGCGGTATAATGGCTTTTCAGATTGCTTGTATGATAGGATATATATTGATTTTTATTACTAGTGCAGATACGATAAAGCTTTAAACAGTACAAAATGGAGCAATTTGAGAGCTTTTACGTCACTACGCCAATATATTACGTAAACGACAAGCCACACATCGGCCACGCATATACTTCCCTTATCTGTGATGTTGCAGCTAGATTTATGAAATTAGCTGAAAAGAACGTCAAATTTACTACTGGTACAGATGAACATGGGCAAAAAATTGAAAAGGCAGCTAAAGCGAAGGGAATAGAGCCAAAAGAATTTACAGATGAAATAAGTGTTACATTCAAAAAATTAGCTGAGCTAATGAACTTTGATTATGATGATTTTATTCGCACTACAGAAGAACGTCATGAAAAAGCAGTTATAGCTCTATGGAATAGGCTTGAAGAGAGAGGACAAATATATCTGGATTCTTACTCAGGTTGGTATTCAGTTCGTGACGAAGCGTTTTATCAGGAATCAGAGTTGATAGATGGCAGGGCACCAACAGGTGCTGAAGTTCAGTGGATAAAAGAAGAGAGCTACTTTTTTCGTTTGTCAAATTGGCAAAATAAATTGCTAGAGTTATATGAAAATCAGCCAAATTTTATCTTCCCTGAGAGCAGAAAAAATGAAGTGGTATCGTTTGTAAAATCAGGACTAACTGACCTTTCGATTTCTCGTACTAGTTTTAATTGGGGAATAAAAGTACCAGGAAATGACAAGCACGTAATTTATGTTTGGATAGATGCACTCACTAACTATCTCACGTCAATAGGATTTCCTAATATAGAAGATGAGGAATATAGGAAATTTTGGACAAACTCCTTTAACGTTCATGTAATCGGTAAAGATATATTGCGTTTTCATGCTGTATACTGGCCAGCTATTCTTCTTGCAGCAGATTTACCACTGCCAAAGCAAATAGCAGCTCATGGTTGGTGGCTAAACGAGGGAGAAAAAATATCCAAATCCCTTGGTAATGTTATAGATCCAATTGGTCTGGCAGAAGAGTTTGGTGTTGATCAACTACGCTACTTTTTCCTTCGGGAAGCAAATTTTGGTCAAGATGGTAATTTCAGTAAGAAAAACATGATCAGCCGCATAAACTCAGAGCTGGCAAACAATATAGGCAATTTAGTGCAAAGAACAATTTCATTTCTGCATAAGCAATGCGATGGAATCGTACCAACAATTGATCGAAATTTGCTTAAAGATGATGAGAGTTTACCAAATTGTAAAGCCATAATTGATCAAGTGATGGATCATCTATCAAAGTATGAATTTAACCAGATTATACTACTGATTATCAATATCTCTTCCAAGGCCAATGCTTACATAGATAAAAGTGCACCCTGGACGTTAAGTAAAACCGATAGAAAGCGCATGGATTTAGTAATTTACAAACTACTCGAATACATCAGAATAATTGGTATTTTATTGCAGCCAATTATTCCAAAATCAGCAGAAATGATGCTAGATCAATTGCAAATTCCAAAAGAACAACGCAACTTACAATCTCTGTGCAATGCGTGCGTAAGCTTAGGCATTACACTGCCTAAACCTACGCCGATTTTTTTGAGGATCGATATTTAAAGAATCCTTAGTAAGCCGTTACAAGACTAGACTGAGTTGGCCGTTCTGTAGTTAGCCTTTTTAATTCAACAGAGTCAAAAAAAGTGCCTTGGCGTTTTTATGTATCTATACCGTTATCTACTTTGGAAGAAATGATTGAGATGCACCGAAATTATTTTTAGCACTCTTAAAAGAAGAATTTAACATTTCGTGAGACTCATCAACTTTACTTTTCAACATAGTCTGTGGAGTAGGTACATGGTGAGCAGATGGTAAATTTACAGTAGAATTACCATCAGCTTGGCCTAGATGTGCCTGCTGCTCAGATAATCCAGAAGCAGGATCTAAAGTACATACGGGAGTTGGAAACAACTTTGATGCTAAAGCTGCTACTATAACTGATGCGTACGTTGCAATACTACTAAATTTTACAATCTGAGTTGTTCTATCTTTTAGTTTTGGTTGATCACCTGTTTCTTTTGCTACTGCATGCAATTTTGGTTGATTACCTTCTTCTTTAAATAAATTGCTAAGAGCTTCAGAATCTAAAACTTCTTCTTGATTTCTTTTTTTACGCTCTTGATGCATTTTCTTAGCATCTTCATCAGAATTAATAATGTATTATACCTTTTTATCTAGTTGTTTTTGCATTTTAGCTTTTTCTTTGGCATTTTGAGCATCTAAACAAGAAGAAGTAATTGTTAGCTCTTTGCAGTGCAGCTGAAAGCGCAAAAACTAGAGCAGAAAATACAGCACCACTAATAATAAATGGAAGGCCAACACTTAACGCTGCAACTGGAGCTAAGAAACTAACATAAGGAGCTGCAGCAAACACTCCTGATGCTAACAAAGTTGCTATAGCTAAAGTTACTACCCCTTTTTTACAGTAAAGGTAGCAAAAAAAGCTACAAATCTATGTAGTATTTAAACTCGCTCCTACTGGGACCTGAACCTAATCCACTACAACATATCAGAAAACATTATCTCTATTTTTTCTGGTTACACACTGAATTTTTTCTCAGCATAATGATTATGAGATTGCTTTTTAGCTTGGTTTTACTCAACTAAAGCTAAGTTATTAGAAATTACCTGGTTTATTTGAGCGTTAGCAATATGAGTATCTTGTTGTCTACATTTAGTACAATACATAATAGATGCAGCTCCAATAGCAGCTCCAACACAAGCAGCTCCAGCAATTAAGGCAATTTGATTAAAGTCTTTGTTATAACCTTGGTTAAATCCTTCACTGTAGCCTTTTTTGTAGCCCTCCATATAACCATCTTCATAACTTTTTTGTTGTGCAAAAAAACCATAAGCGTATGTAAATAATGCTCCTCCTGCAGCGTAAAATATACCCTGTATTCCAGGTTTTATTACGTCTGGAACAAGCCTGACGCCATTCTTTATTTCTTGTACTATAGAAATTGTTGTTAAGTTCTTTATGTTAAAATCATTGATATTCATTTTTTTGTAAAAAAATTAAGCTATATGCTTTATATCTTAACATTAATTTAGTTTTAAAGTAAATTAATATTTTAATATAAATTTTATTTTTTGTAGAGAATCTGCTTTTTCTTGTTTTATATGAACTTAGAAAATTTTTATTGATAAATGACTTTAGGTTTAAAATTGAGGAAGTGGTTGCTATATATATCAGCAAGTATGAGTTGAATTTATATTATGGACTTGAATAAATTTACAGAAAAAGCAAAAAGCTTAATTCAGAGTGCTCAAATGAAAGCATTGGGAGCCGGGCATCAGATTTTTATGCCTGAACATTTACTTAAAGTAATGCTTGAAGATGAATCGAGTTTAGTTCAGGACTTGATAGGTGCCTGTGGTGGAAATGTGCAGAATATTTCTAATGCTGTTGATAGTGCAATTAAAAAATTTCCAGTGATTGAAGGGCCAGGAAGTGGCGGCCTTCAGCTTTCAAGAGAGGTAGCAAAAGTTTTTGAGGATTCAATCGGTATTGCGAGGAGGAATAAAGATACATTTGTTACAGTTGAGCGGTTACTGCAGGGCCTTGCTGCACAAAAAGATGGTAAAATTTTAGCAGAAGGTGGTGTAACACCGCAAAAATTAAATTCAGTTATTGCAGAAATGAGAAAAGGTAGCAGTGCAGATTCGCCAAATAGTGAAGAAAAATTAAATGCGGCGAAGAAATATACAAAAGATATTACAGAGCTTGCGATGCAAGGTAAGCTTGATCCTGTAATTGGTCGTGATGAAGAAATCAGAAGAGCTATGCAGGTATCGCTTAGGCGAACAAAAAATAATCCCGTGCTGATAGGTGAACCTGGTGTTGGAAAAACTGCAATAGTTGAAGGTTTAGCAAACAGAATTGTTGCAAATGATGTACCACTTGGTTTGCGTGATGCAAAAGTTTTAGCTTTGGATCTTGGTGCGTTAATTGCTGGAACAAAATTCAGAGGAGAATTTGAAGAAAGGCTAAAAGCAGTGATCAATGATATTTCAAAAGCAGAGGGGAAAGTTATCTTATTTATAGATGAGCTTCATACTTTAGTTGGAGCAGGGGCAACAAGTGGTGCAATGGATGCTTCAAATCTACTGAAACCTGCTCTTGCACGCGGAGAAATTCGCTGTATAGGAGCTACAACTTTAGATGAGTATCGTCAGCATATAGAGAAAGACCCTGCGCTTGCGAGGCGTTTCCAGCCTGTGTTTATTTCTCAACCCACTGAAACTGATACTATTTCAATACTGAGGGGCTTGAAGGAAAGGTATGAGGTACATCATGGTATTAGGATTACAGATAGTGCAATAATCGCTGCTGCAACGCTTTCTAATAGATATATAACAGATAGATTTTTACCTGATAAAGCGATCGATTTAATTGATGAAGCAGCAAGTAGGGTTAGAATTGAAATGGACAGCAAGCCTGAGGTTGTTGATGAGCTTGAAAGAAAGATTATACAGCTGAAAATTGAGTCAGAGGCTTTGAAAAAAGAAAGTGATGAAAACTCTAGGCAACGTTTAAAAAAGATAAATGAGGAAATTGAGAGTCTAAACAGTAAATTTGCTGACTTAAGCAGTAAATGGCAGATGGAAAAGAATAAAATAGCTAAAATACAAGAAACTGCTGAAAAATTGGATAACGCGAGGAAAGAGCTAGAGTTGGCTCAGCGCAATGGAAATTTAGGAAGGGCAGGGGAGTTGATGTATGGTGTGATTCCTCAACTTGAAAATGAGTTAAAAAATCAGGAAAAAGTTACTGATAGTTTCCTAAAGAAAGAAGTTACTGAGAGTGATATTGCAAATATTGTTTCGAAATGGACAGGCATTCCTGTTGATAGCATGATGCACAGTGAAAAAGAAAAACTTCTTAACATGGAGAATGAAATAGGGAAAAGAGTAATAGGACAGAAAGATGCAATTGAAGCGATAAGTAATGCAGTAAGGCGCTCCCGTTCTGGTGTTCAGGATACTAATCGACCTTTTGGTTCATTCTTATTTTTAGGTCCAACTGGAGTTGGGAAAACGGAGTTGGCAAAATCCCTTGCCGAATTTTTATTTGATGACCAAGGAGCACTTCTGCGCTTTGATATGTCAGAGTATATGGAAAAACACTCCGTTTCAAAACTGATTGGTGCACCTCCAGGGTATGTTGGCTATGAACAAGGTGGAAGATTAACTGAGGCAGTGAGGAGAAGACCATATCAGGTAATTTTGTTTGATGAGATAGAAAAGGCAAATCCAGATATATTTAATATATTACTGCAGATTTTGGATGAAGGTAGACTCACCGATAGCCATGGCAAATTAATTGATTTTCGCAATACCATACTGATTTTAACTTCTAACCTTGGCGCTGAGATGATGCTCAGAGGAACTGCTGAATCTGTAAAAGATGAGGTGATGAAAATAGTTAAGTTAGCGTTTCGTCCAGAATTTTTAAATAGACTGGATGAAATTATTATATTCCACGGTTTAACCAAAGATGACATTTATAAAATTATAGATGTTCAATTCTCTTATTTACAAAAGATGCTTGCTAAGCGTAAACTGAGTATTAGTTTATCGCAAGAAGCTAAGGAGCTAATAGCACAAACTGGCTATGACCCTGAATATGGAGCGAGGCCTCTGAAAAGGGTAATACAAGAATGCATTCAAAATAATCTAGCTAAGTTAGTTTTATCGGGGGAAGTAGTAGAAGGAGATGAGCTAATAGTGTATACTTCTGGTAACGAAATCTTAGTTAAAAAGATCTAGATTCGCTGTGTATTTTTGTTTTGAAAAATGTGTATAAATCATAATGTTAATGTTGAGTCTTTATTTAAGCTAGTTGATCAAGGGAATAAAAAAGAGAAAGAAAAAATTAAAGAGTTTATAAAATACTTTTATAATTTTGTTTATAATAGCGACCTAAAAGTCAACGATAAATTTCTTTTATACATTGCAGAAGATGCATACAACTTCATTCTTAAAAAAGAAAAAGAAGAAAGTAAATTGGCAGTAAGTAATGTAAATGATATTTCAGGAATAGAAGGTAATTTCACTATAATTAAAATCACAAATGATGACATGCCCTTTTTAGTGGATTCTGTCATTTCCACTATTAAGTCACACGGTTTAACTATATGCTATTATAGTAACAGCATAATTAATATTCAAAGAAAAAATAGCCTAATAGATAAAATTCATCTTTTGGAAGAAAGTAATGGAATCAAAGAGTCAGTAATATATGTAATTATTAAAGGTATAAGTGATAATTTTGTTAATACATTAGAAGAATCTCTACGAAAGACGCTAAAAGCAGTTAACTGCGTTGTACAAGACTGGCAATTGATGCTCAAAAAGCTTCTTGAGCATCCGGCATTGGATGCTGGAGGCAGAGATTTTTTAGCTTGGTTGAAAAATAACAATTTTGTATTTTTAGGTTATCAAGAATACATTACTAATAAAGAAGGAAAGCTTGCTCTAAGTGGTAAGGAGAGCCTCGGGTTAATGAGAGCAAGTGAAGAGTACCAAAATTCATCAATTTTTTCTGAAAGCTTGAATTCTTTATACATACTAAGATCAGACCTAATCTCAATAGTTCATCGGCGTACCTATATGAATTGTATAGGAGTGAAAGAATTTAATGATCAGGGTGATGTAATAAGGGAACAGCATTTTTTTGGGCTATTTACTTCTATAGCAGAAGTGCAAGATATTCGAACTATTCCGGTAATAAAGGATAAGGTTACAACAATAGAAAAAAAGGCAGGATTTGTTCCTGGTGGCCATAACAATAAAGCTTTAATTTCCATTTTACAGGCATTTTCTTGTGACGAATTATTCCAATCAAATGAAGACGAGTTATTTGAAATTTGCACCTCGATCATGTCTCTTGCGATTAGACCAAGAGTCAAATTATTTTTGAGAAAGGTAGGGAACTTTATTAGTTGCATAGTATTGATACCGATGCGTTATGCTAGTGCAAGACTAATGTTTAAGATACGCGATATATTGAAAGATGAAACGAATGCAGAAAGTTCAGATATTTATAACAATCACATTATCAATGAATATGATTTGATGAAATTACACGTGGTGCTAAGAACCAAAAGCGCTAGCGTTTTTAATGATGAAGTTTTGCGTATCGAAAACAAGTTAAGAAACATTACAGAAAAGTGGGAAGATCGTTTTATAGACAATTTATATAATACTTTTAGCACTGTTGAGGATATATTTATCCGCTATTGCAAGGCATTTCCGATAAGTTATCAAGAGAATTTTGAACCTCATGATGCGTATTATGATATGAAAAAATTGGAGATAGTGAGAAAGAAAAAAGTCAGTGAAGTTGATTTGAGGCTTACTCGTGACAATCTCAACTATCAATTGAAGGTTTACACTCCAAATAGCGGTGGTCTTGAATTGTCAAAGATATTAAAGGTTACTAAGAATTTAGGGGCTAAGATTCTATCTCATAATGGTTATTATATAGAAATCAACGGTGGAATATGGATACATCATTTTGTGTTGTCAAGAGTTGATGAATTAATAGACAACATTACTTTAAAAGAGCAGTTTGAGGTAACACTTGTAAAAGTGTTCAGCAAGGAAATAAAAAATGACTATTTTAACAGCTTGATCATTATTGCTGGGCTCGAGTGGAAGGAAGTGCTTCTGATTAGAGCGCTAAGCGCCTACCTAAAGCAGACATCATTTAGCTATAACCCAGAATATATCCAGAAAGTAGTATCAGAGTATCCAAAAATAATGAAACATCTAATACAGCTGTTTCATTCAAGATTTAATCCAAGTATAGATGTTGATAGAGCGGAAACTACTGATATTTTTAGAGAAAAAATTGAAGAACTACTAAAAGAGATCAGTAATGTTTCACATGATTACGTTTTACGTTCGATATTTAACTTGATAATGGCAATTTTAAGGACCAGTTATTATCAAGATGACAAGCCATACTTATCTATAAAATTTGATTCAAGTAAAATAAATGGGTTACCTGATCCTCGCCCGTATCGTGAATTATATGTCTATTCGAACCTTTTTGAGGGAATACATCTAAGAGGAGGGAAGTTGGCTCGTGGTGGTTTGAGATGGTCGGATAGAACGGAAGATTTTCGCACTGAAGTTTTGGGACTCATGAAAGCCCAGATGACAAAAAATGCGGTCATTGTACCTGTTGGCGCAAAGGGTGGGTTTGTAATAAAGCAAGTTTATAAAGACAAAAACATTTTAAGGGAGAAAGGTGTTGAATGCTATAAGAATTTCATCAGAGGAATGCTTGATATTACTGATAATGTAGTTGATGGCAAAATAACTCCACCAGAAAATGTGATTAGGTATGACGAAGATGATCCATATTTGGTAGTTGCAGCAGATAAAGGCACTGCTTCATTTTCTGATTATGCAAACGAAATATCCTCTGAATGTAACTTTTGGCTCGAAGATGCATTTGCATCTGGTGGATCAGCAGGTTATGACCACA
The DNA here is from genome assembly GCF_947250645.1 of Wolbachia endosymbiont (group B) of Eucosma cana. Classification (NCBI taxonomy): domain Bacteria; kingdom Pseudomonadati; phylum Pseudomonadota; class Alphaproteobacteria; order Rickettsiales; family Anaplasmataceae; genus Wolbachia; species Wolbachia endosymbiont (group B) of Eucosma cana. The sequence continues at coordinate 884,831 of NZ_OX366334.1, read as the reverse complement.
AAAAGATGGGTATTACAGCAAGAGGTGCATGGATTGCAGCACAACGCCATTTTTGGAGAATGAATAAGGATATTTACCAGGATACAACTGTTATTGGAATTGGAGATATGGCTGGCGATCTATTTGGGAACGGCATGCTGCTTTCAAGAAATATGAGTTTAATTGGAGCATTTAATCATATGCATATTTTTGTTGATCCAAATCCTGATGCGGAAAAGAGTTTCGTGGAGCGTAAACGGCTCTTTGAATTACCGTTTTCCACTTGGATGGATTACAATAGAGATTTGATTTCTCATGGTGGCGGGGTATTTGAACGTAGTAGCAAACAAGTAGAAATTTCTCAAGAAATGAAAAAGTGCTTTGATATAACGGAAGATACATTATCTCCAAATGATTTGATTCGATATTTGCTCAAGGCAAAAGTGGATTTCATATGGAATGGAGGAATTGGCACCTTTGTTAAGGCAAAAAGTGAAAGCCATGGCATGGTTGGCGATAAAGCAAATGATGAATTAAGAGTAAACGGTCATGATATTAGAGCTTCTATGTTTATAGAGGGTGGCAACCTTGGTTGCACGCAGCTTGGAAGGGTAGAATACGCTAAAATAGGTGGGTATATCAATGCAGATTTTATTGATAATTCAGCAGGAGTAATATGTTCTGATCTTGAAGTTAACATCAAGATTGCTTTTGTTGCAATTATGAAAGAAGGGGGAATTTCCTTGGAAAAAAGGAATGAAATACTGGCTAGCATGATAGATGAAGTTGCATCTAAGGTACTTGAAAACCATAACAGGATTGAAACAAAAGCATTGCTTCTTGAGTGCTTGCAAGCTAAAGAAAAGTTGGAGCAGCACCATAAATTATTACTCAGTTTAGAGAAATTTGGGCTGCTAAACCGAGATGTAGAATTTCTTCCAGCTGAAGAAGAGGTAGCAAGAATGTTAACTGATGGAGAAGGTTTCTGTTCTCCTCAGCTTTCTGTTCTGATGTCTTATGCAAGAACAGCAATAAAAAATGAAGTTATACACTCTGAGCTACCTGAAAAAGATTTTTTGTGCCGTGATTACTTACTAAATTACTTTCCACAAAGGATGGTAACAGAGTTCAAGGATTCCATATTGAAACACCAACTTTGTAGGGAAATTATTTCTACTTGCATTACAAACGATGTAGTAAATAGGATGGGCTGTATATTTATTAATAATTTGGTTGAGAGTACTGGAATTAAAGTACATGAAGCAGTTAACATATATATCGTTGTTAATCACCTATATAATTTAAGTAGCCTTTGGCAGAAAATTGATGAATTGGATGGAAAAATTGATGTTGATTCATATTTGCAAGTAGTGAGAAGTGTGCAAAAATTTATTGGTAGGGTATCATTTTGGTTAGTAAAAAATCTTGGTAAGCTTAATCTTGTAGAACTAGATGGTGTTACAAAATTTAGGGGTGCAATTGAAACTTTAGGCCATGATATTTTAGATGAGCACCTATTAGAGGTCTATAATCATGGATTAGCTTCTTTGTTAGAGCTTAACATAAATAAAGATCTAGCAAAAAGGGTTGCTGATCTACGTATTCTTATTTATGCGCTGGACGTTATATCTGTTGCTGAGCAGACATCTTTGTCCATCCTTGAGGCTGGTAGAATATACTTTGAATTAAAGTCGCTGCTAAGATTTGATATGATTAGAACAGTTGCTGGCAAGATGAAAAGCCATTCTTCCTATTGGGATCGCAGCTTAATTAATGATTTATTAGATGATTTAAGCAATTATCAACATAAGCTAGCTGTTAAAGTTATAAAAGCTACTGATAATCATGTAGACAAGGTTCAAACTTGGGCTATTAATGATAAGGATTATATAGAGCGCTACAATAGCTTTTTAGATGAGATGGTCGCTTATAAACTTGATTTAAGTAAATTAATACTCATAATCAGAAGAGTTAAAATACTTGCTTCATAGGAAAAATGTTTAATATAGGTCTGTCAGAAGTTTTAGTTGTAGCTTTAGTGAGTATAATTGTTCTTGATAAGAGTAAAGTATCTGTGTTTTTTAATCTTATTAAAAATATGTATAGGTATTTTGTGATTGTGAAGTCAAGAATTAGGAATTTGTTGAAGGATGCCGGGATTGAAGAGTTATATGAGGAGTGTGACGTTGAAAAAGTCAATTACATAGTTGGTAAAGATGGCAAGCTTTATCCTGCTTATAATGTAGATAATACAAAAGATGACAGCAAAGATCCTAGTAGTAGATGATATACCTTCTAATGTTAAACTTTTAGAAGCTCAGCTAAAAGCAGAGTACTATACAGTTATAGTAGCTCATGATGGCGAGGAGGCGATAGATTTAGTAAAGAAACAGCAGCCAGATATTATCTTACTTGATGTCATGATGCCAAAAATGAGTGGTTTTGAGGTTTGTAAGCAGCTAAAGAATGATCCCTTAACGACTTATATTCCAATAATTATGGTAACTGCGCTGCATGACACTCATGATAGAGTGCAAGGAATTAATGCTGGTGCGGATGACTTTCTAACTAAGCCGATAGATGAAACTGCTTTATCTGCAAGAATTAAGTCTCTTGTGCGCTTAAAGATGATAATAGACGAGTTGTGCTTGAGAGGAGAAACTAATGCTGAGATTGGTGGGGTAGCAGAAAGCAGTATTATGGATTATTCTAATCAGATTTTTGATGCTAACATACTTGTTGTAGATGAGGACACTTTTCAAGCAGAGCAGATAAATAATGTTCTAAAGCAACGCTTCAGATCAATTAAAATACTGCACGATCCAAAAGAAGCATTGAAGGTTGGTATTAAGGATAATTACGACTTGATTATTTCTGACATGCAATTTTCAAAAACTGATGGCCTACGTTTGTGTTCTAAGTTTCGTAGTAAAGTAGAAACACGTTATACACCAATTCTGATCCTTTCTGAAGATTATGATAAAAGCAATTTAGTAAAGGCACTTGATGTAGGTGCTAATGATTATTTAACAGTACCTTTAGATGAGAGTGAATTAATAGCTAGGGTTAATTCGCAAGTGAAACGCAAAAGATATCAAGATGCCTTGAGAATGAATTTATTTAATAATGTGGAGATGTCTATAAAGGATCCATTAACTAACTGTTATAATAGAAGATATTTTGATGCACACTTAAGAAATATTGTTAAGGATTCTGTGGAAAAAGATAGAAGTTTATCCCTTATGATACTTGATATAGATTATTTTAAGATGGTGAATGATAACTTTGGGCATAATGCTGGAGATGAATTTTTAAAGGAAATACAGAAAAGAATTTCTGAAAATATCAGAGTGACAGATTTGCTGGCTAGGTTTGGTGGTGAGGAATTTGTTGTTGTAATGCCAGATACCAGTGTATCAGATGCGTATACTATTGCAGAGAGAATACGAAAAATTATTGCCAAAGAACCTATACTTGTGGGTAAAAATACAACCCATAATGTAACTGTGAGCATTGGAGTTTCAGCAATGCAAAGATCTGACCTTGATGATGTTAAAAAATTTATAGTACGTGCTGACAAATATTTATATAAAGCAAAAAACAGTGGTAGAAATAGAGTGATTACTGGTTGAAGTTCTTTCAAATAGGTAGTAACTAAGATTCAAATGATAGCATAAAATTTCTCAACTCCGGAAATTTCGCATTTAACTGTAGAAATAGATATTTATTTAAAAAATACCCTGTAATTTTTAGCCCTAGTCTGAATTCTTGATATGAGTAGCTATTTTGTAGGTTGTTATTGTATACATCATGCAACATCTGTGGAAAAGGTAGTAATTTATCTGCATAACAGTCACCTACTTTTTTTGACACTGCTCTACCAGTTTTTGGAGAAATAAACTGTAGATTTTCTTTCACACCTGTTACAGCACATTTTGATAGGTCTAACTTAAATCCAAGTTGCGTAAGAAGCAGAAGCTCTAAGTTAAGGTAATAACTTTGCCAAAATTGGCTATTGTGTTTTATTACATCGATGAAGTGTTTAAAATTATCATACAACTTGGTACAGGATTCACTTTCTGGAAGCACTTTTTCTAATATAGACGAGAAAGAAACAATAGCAATGCTTTTTAACCTATCTTGAAAGAAATGATGAAGTGGAGATTCAATCAATTCGCACTTTAAAAAACCTAGATTTTCAGGTAATTTAGCACTCCATTCTGCATGTAATAGATTGCTTATTTGAAACTTATAATTACTATTATTTGTTAACCTAGTTAATCCTCTGCACTTTCCATGATTTTTTGTAAATAGAGAAAGAATTAAATTTTTATCACCGTATTTTTTAGCAGCTATAATAACACCTTCATCTTTCCATCTCATTTAGAGTATATTAACCGTATGATATTATAGAGATAATAAAATTAGTGTAGCAAATTTGGGTTTAAGTCAACTGAAATATATTGACTTTATGTGCAATATTAGCTTTAAACCAGTAAAACAAGCTGCTCAACATATGCGCCCTCTCTATTTTAATTATATTCTTCTTTTATCTCTATGTTGTTTTTTGCTTTTTTCAATGAAAGCCCAACCGGATGATTCGTCAGTTATTCCTATACCACAAAGAAAAAAAGAATTAGTTGAAGTAGTACAACCGAGGCAAATTATTGAAATGCAGGAAATTGATGAGGATATTCCAATTCCAAAAAGAAAAAAGGTTGTAGAAAGAAAGCTAAAAGAAGACATCAAAGAGGTGAAAAATGAAATAAGAGATAAGAAAAATATTGAGAACAAAGATGATGAATTGGCTGTAACAGAAATTATTAATTCTATAAGGGATAAATTGACAGAGTGTTGGAGCATTCCTGAGGGCATAGTTTATAAAGAAAATTTTAGTATAAAAATTAACTTATTATTATCCAGTAAAGGCGAGATCGTTGTAGCCAACGTAGCAGATAGTAGTTCTTATCAAAATAATCCTCTTTTTAGATCAGCAGCAGATAATGCAATGCGTGCAGTGTATAAATGTAGCCCGTTAATTGGCTTACCTGCTGAGCAGCATCACATTTGGCGCGAAGTCACGTTAGATTTTATTCTAAATAGGTGAATTTACGTTACCTAAATTAGTTACTTGTGATGAAAAATAGATCAGCAAATTTTCAATCAACAACAGCTAAAGACCTTTCTGCAACGTTGATTTCTCTTATATCTGTAACTTCGTCATTCTGATTAAACGAAATTTGCAAAGACTTACTACTGTACTTCCTTTTTCCCAAGAAGTTAGCTTGTTTAATTTTATATGAGATATAGTACCAAACATTGTCATCGAACTTTGATACTAATGTTGGTGATCCTAAAGTGTGAACCACTTTTTCTTTATCGTCACCTACTTTTATCTTGCTCCACAATTCAACACTAATGCCAGGAGCTCCGTGATTGTGAATAGTGTGAGTGCAGCTCACTAAAAACAATAAAGCAAAAAATATTAATACTCGCATTTTTATCAATTAATTATTTGAGATCATAATAAACTAATAAACTATCTGCCGTCAAATTTTAAAAAAGTTAAATTGACTAATTCCCAATATTATTTAGTATAGTATTTACTTCAAAATAATTAGGTATCTTATGTCATTGCTAGAAGCAGATCCAATATACAAGCCTTTTAATTATCCTTGGGCATATGATGCATGGTTGCAGCAACAAAGGATACACTGGATACCTGAAGAAGTTCCGCTTGCTGATGATGTAAAAGATTGGAAAACTAAACTTTCAAATGTGGAGAAAAATTTATTGACCCAGATTTTTAGGTTTTTTACTCAAGCAGATATTGAAGTAAATAACTGCTATATGAGGCATTATTCAAATATATTTAAACCAACAGAAATATGTATGATGCTTGCAAGCTTTTCTAATATGGAGACTATACACATTGCAGCCTATTCATACCTTCTAGATACGATTGGCATGCCAGAAAGTGAATATCAAGCATTCTTAAAATATGATTCTATGAGAAAGAAGTATGAATACATGTTAGAATTTGAGGAAAGTAAAAAGCACGATAAAAAACATGTTGCTAAAACTTTAGCAGTATTTGGTGCCTTCACTGAAGGGTTGCAGTTATTTGCATCATTTGCAATTTTGCTCAATTTTCAACGCTTTGGAAAAATGAAAGGCATGGGACAAATAATCGCTTGGTCAGCTCGTGATGAAACTTTGCACACCAATTCAATTATCATGTTATTTAATACGTTTATTAAAGAGAATAATGAAATCTGGGACGACGAATTTAAAGAGGAATTATGTTCTGCATGTCGCACTATTGTTGAGCTTGAGGATGAGTTTATAAAGCTTGCTTTTGATTTCGGAGATGTTGAAGGACTATCTGCAGAAGAAGTGCGCAATTATATACGCTACATAGCAAACAGACGGTTAACGCAACTGGGTCTTCAATCTATATATAATGTTAAAGATAACCCTATTCCGTGGCTTGATGAAATACTAAATGGCGTAGAACATACAAATTTCTTTGAAAATAGAGTAACAGAGTATAGCCGCGCAGCAACTCAAGGCACTTGGGAGGAAGCTTTTGCTAAAAACGATACAAAAAGTGAAGAGCAGTAACTTCAACCTTTTTTATCATTTCAACGGAAGCTTGCGCTCAACTGACTTCTCTCGCGCTTTTATTTGCTTCCTAGAGCTCATTTGTGCCTTTATATGATTGCTGTTTAAGTTAATTATATGAAAGAGCTACAGCGGCGGTTCAAACTCCTTTTCAACAGATTTAAAGAGAGAATGATCAAAATTGGTGTCGACACTTTGATATTTGATGAGTTTGAAAAGATTCATACTGAAACTGAATTTACCGGTGATATAGCTGATGTGCTCAGTGAATTTATCATGTGGTTTCCTGAAAGAAATCGTCTTGGAATACCTTATCCTGACGATATGTATAATTATGCAGTTTTAAAGAAGGGCGCTGTAAATACTCGAGCAAAAGCCCCTTTTTCTTGCTTGAGTGTTTGTGATCTTTAGTTAAGTTCTTGACTTTATTATTTAAATATATCGTAATTAAAGTATATTATTTATAGGAGAGTTTGATATGCCAAAGTATGAAGAGTTAAATGAAACACAAAAAGGATTATATGATGAGTTGAAAGATCCAGTAAGCGAAGATGTTGATATTAGTACTGTTATTGCAAAATTTAGCGAAAATGATTTCCTGCCTGTTCTTACAACAATTGATGATAAAGGTTATATACTGCTTAACACTTTCGAAGTAGTTGGTGTAGATAAATTTAAAGCAGTTTTGAGTGAAGCGCAAAAGCAGGGTCTTCTTGAAGAAGTTGTAAATGGAAAGATTTTATCTTCTAATGATCAAGATGAGGTGAAATCTATCTTGGTTTTTGTAATAGGCATGACGAAGAGTTGTAGGACTCTTCTTGTCATAGAAATACATCCAGTAGCCAGCGGCTGGCATACCCTCTCTATTCCTAATAATGTCTTGCAATACTATACTTAGTATTAACTTCTGTGTCATTTCTCCCGAGCACCAGCAAAAGCCAATGCTCCTATATACTTATCCTGACATAATCTGTCGATATAATTCTTTATTGAAAATTTTGGAAGACAAAAGAAGCCTCACAATTAGCTTAAAATCCGAGTATATCGGATTCGAGAAGTGGGCTTGATGAATCAAACTGAATATTGGGGTTATCACATCTTGCTTTGCATCGTGCCTCTAGCTCCGATAGACTTACTTCTGGATACTTTCCAAGAGATGGATCAAATTTTGAATGACCTATCCTACTTTCAAGAAAAGTTTTTGTACAAAGACCTTTGCATGAATTATCAACTTCCCTATGCTCCCAACGCACTCCTCTCATAATATCTGGCATAACATACTCCTTAATTAAAAAACTAACATAATATTAACATATTAGCATTAATATTATGTTAATAATAGTATAACTATTTCGCTTTCTTTATTGAAAATTTTAGGAAAATATTGTATAATTATGCAGTAGTAGAACCTGGTAAAACTTATGGCAAACGCTAATTTAGCTTTCAGTAAAGAAACTTTACAGCATCTTGCTGAATTATCTGAACTTACTAAGCAACCTGCTCAAGCATTAGCAGAAAAACTACTTAAAGAAGCAATCAAGCTTGAAATTGAAGACTTTTTAGTGTCTAAAATTTCTGATGAGCGTGATGTTGAAGGTGCAGAAACAGTCGATTTTGAAGATATTAAGTGGGATTAGAGCATTATAAAGTTAAGTCTCTCAAAAGTGTTGTTGAAAGAGATTTACCAAACCTTCAAAAAACAATAAGGCTAAGAATCCAAAAGGCTATAAAAGAACGTCTTACAGTTGACCCAATAAACCTCGGTGAACCATTACATCATAACCTAAAAGGACATAGAAGACTAAGAGTTGGTGAATATCGTATAATTTATAGAGTAAATCAATTAGAACAAATAGTAACTATCACAGAGATAGGACATAGATGTGATATTTATAAAAAATAAATATAAACATTAAATATATATTATACAGCCCTTCTTCCTGATCCATTCTTCACCTTAGGCGGCTTTGCTCAGCTCAAAAATAACCATTTTTTTGGGTACCCCCCACTATAAGTTATATTATATTATTTATATATAATATAGTATAACTCATTGGGAGAGGCGACGAAAACAAGATCTTGAGTTTGAGGAGCCTCCGGTTTTAGGTGAAGAATGGATCAGGAAGGAGGGCTCAGGGTCGATGAGGACGTAAGGCCAATATTTGATTATCTCAAAGACTACAGAGACTACATCGATAAACGGCTAGCAAACCCCGACGAAATAGAAGGTATAACCACAGGAATAAAGGAGCTTGACACGATAACTGGTGGCTTCAAAGAGGGAGAGTTATCCGTGCTTGCAGCACGCACTTCAATTGGTAAGACCTCAATAGCACTACACATGGCTCTAGAGGCCGCAAAGCTCTTAAATGTATAATGCACCCCATAAACTAGACCAAAAAAAAATGGTTGATCCGAGTAGGAAGGTAAAGGGGTAAAAGTATGGCAACAAAAAAATATGAACCAGAGTTAAAAGCAAAGATAGCTTTGGAAGCAATAAAAAATCAAAAAAGCACAGCTGAGATATGTAGTGAATATAAAATACCATCAACAAATCTATATGATTGGCGTGATAGAGTATTGGCAAGGTTAAAAGACCTATTTGTTGAAGAAAGTGAAAGTGCGAGAAAACAAAGAATCTTAGCGCAAGAAATAGAAAGTTTACATAAAGTAATAGGAGAATTGACAGTGGAAAATAGCTATTTGAAAAAAAAATTACTGAAATAAGCAAAAAAGATAGAGTAAGGTTTATAGAAAAAGATTCTGATCTGTCAATTAGGAAACAGGCTGATTTATTGGGGATTTGCAGATCTAGCCTATATTATAGGCCTATAATTAATAACGAAAGTGAAGTAGCAAATTTGATTCAAGAAGTATATTTGGCTTCTGATTGCCGTTATGGATATCGTAAAATTACTGCTGAAATCATAGCGAGTGGAGTAGTAGTCAATCACAAAAAAATCTTAAGAATTATGAAAAAAATGAAGATTAGTGGGCTGTATTGTAGAAAAAGATGTAATACAAGTATTAAAGAAAAAAAGCATAAAATATATCCTTATTTACTCAAAGATTTGATTATTTGTAGAGTTAATCAGGTATGGGCTACTGATATAACATATATTATGGTAGAAGGTAAGTTTATCTATTTTGTGGCAATAATGGACTTGTATAGTCGCTATATTATTGCTCATTCATTATCACCATATCTCGATGCTGGATTTTGCCTTTATACTCTCAAAGAAGCTCTAAAACAAGGTAAACCTGAGATTTTTAATAGTGATCAGGGGGTGCAGTTTACTAGCTACAACTTTATTATGGAATTAGAGCGTGCTAATATTAAAATCAGTATGGACCATAAAGGACGTTGCTTCGACAATATATTTGTTGAGCGCTTATGGAGAACTTTAAAGCAAGAAGCTATATATTATTATAGACCAAATAGTATCAGAGATTTAAATCTTATAATAAATGATTTTGTTGCTTGGTATAACTATAGAAGGCGACATCAGACTCTACATTATAAAGTTCCTGCTGATCTTTATTATCATAAACAGTAAATGAATATATTGATAAATACTTTAAATGTGTGTCGACGTATTTATCAACATATTCATTTTAAAAATCGGATCACTTTGAAAAAAATGGTCTAGACAAATGGGTGCATTATAACGTTAAAGAACATCGCTAAAGACTTTGAAGTTCCCGTTGTAGCATTATCACAAATTAGTCGCATAGTAGAAGAAAGACAAAACAAAAGACCGCAATTAGCAGACCTAATACCAATTCCCGTTACACGGGAAACAGATAGACAATAATGGAAGAAAAGCCATAATGAAATAAGTGAAATAGTTTAGGTATAAATGGCACTCAGATCAAAATTATTGGATGAAGAAGTAGTAAAATCAGCAAAAGAGATGCTGAAGAAAGTAAGGAATAATGCATATGTTTCAAAAAAACTAAACGCTGTAATTGCAGCAAAAAAGTACAGTATAACGTCTGTAGCAAAAATATATTGCATTTCAAGAAAGGCACTAACTTCGTGGATAAAACTCTTGAAATTTGGCAGAGAAGAAAAACTGTTTGCTCCTCGATCACGCCGAAGAAAAACTAAATTAAATCAGGCTCAACTACAGCAAATTGAAGCATGGATAGAAGAAAACCCTAATATTACCATTAAAGAAATGAGAATAAGAATACAGGAAAAGTTCGACTTAAATATTAGCAAATCTACAGTACACCGCCATATGCAAAAGATGAAATTTTCATATATTACACCAAGACCAGTACACAACGTACAAGATAAAAGTAAACAAGAGGAATTCAAAAAAAAATCTCAATGAAGTTATTGGAAAGTATCCTGAAAAAGAGCTATTTTTCTTTGATGAATCAAGGTTTGGCACACATTCGAAAGTTGGGCATGGATGGTTTAAAAAAGGTACTAGAACTCGGGTTAAAATAAAGTTAGGTAGGCATAATTTTTATCTCTACAGTGCAGTTAATCCTAAAAATGGAGAGAGTTTTAGCTTATTTGCACCAAATGTTAACACTGATTGCATGAATATATTTCTTGAGCAAATGTTGCAATATCTAGGGACAAGAGAAGCTGTTCTTGTTATGGACTGTGCTAGTTGGCATAAGTCAAAAAATTTAAAGGTACCTAAAAACATTGAGATTATATACCTACCTCCATATTCACCTGAACTTAATCCTGTTGAGAGGCTTTGGTTATATATAAAACAGAACATTTTGCGCAATAAAATATACAGTACTATTGCTTTGCTTGAGAGCACTTTATGCAAATTTCTTACCTCTCTTGCTACTTCTACAATTAAACAACTCTGCTCTGTTTCCTATTTGACTCCACAACAATGAGAATTGGTATAAGAGAGTCAGGGAGCATCGAACAAGACGCTGACATAGAGTTTTGCTGCTCTACAGAGACAGCTACTATAAAATAGGCTCTAATAACGAACTGGAGATAAACGTTGCAAAGAATAGAAGTGGCTCAACCGGCAAAGTTACAGTGCCTTATCAAGTTAATACCGGAAGGATATTAATCTAGGATTCATAAATGTCTTTCCTGTGTTTTATTGAAACAATGGTTACTTCATATTTTGCAGCATTTACATGATACATAATACGATAATCACCAGTTCTCAATCTTCTGTGCCCTTTGAGTTTGTAACGCAACGATTCACCAAGATCAATTGGATTAACCGTAAGGCGCTCTTTTACTATTTCTTCAATTCTTAACTTTATTGTTTTTGGAAGAGCTGGTAGATCTTTCTTACTAACATTTTTTAGGAACTTAATCTTATAGCGCTTTAGTCCCACTTGACGTCTTTTAGATCAACTGTTTCTGTACCTGGAACATTAAGTTCAGCAGCACGTTCAATTAGTATTTTATCTTCCTCATTTTCAATCGCTTCTTGCATCAGCTCCTCTACTAGCTTTTGAACGGGCTTATTTCTTATTTTAGCTAGCCCAGCAAGACACTCTGAAATTTCACTATTGAAAGTTACGTTGATTCCTGAATCCGCCATAAGCTTTACCAAAGTTTGTCAGTAATTATACAACATTTTCCTGAATTTTTCAATAAAGATCTCTCCTAAACTTAGAAGAGATCTTTTATGTGTGATTAACGCTGCATAGAAGAACCAGCTTCTTTGACATTCGCTTTTGTCATATCTGTCAAAGGTTTCACCGACTCAGAACTCTCTTCTTTTACCTCTGAAGCAAATTCTTTAAGTGCAGATTGTACCTCTGGATTCTTTTCCACGAGCTCTTTTATTTCCTTGCTTTTTTGTGGTTGAGAACGTTTATATAGCTTAGGTTGTATTTTTTCCACATTCTTTCCTTGTATTTGTTGTAGTCCCAATGCTTCATAGAGGGACTTTGTATCATGCTCTTTTCCTACCATCACTTCTGTGTAAGCATATATCTCTTCATCAATAACACCGTTTCTTTTAAGAATTTTCGCAGAACCATCGCTACTAACTGAAATTTTCATCTCGCACTTTTTCCCTTCAACTTCCCAATTAAGATCCATATCATATGTTCCATGAAGAATCTCATATGACCTTATTTCCTTTCCATCTTCATCTTGACAAAGTGTTAAACGCACTCCTCTTGTTTTGTTTTCATCAGGTGAGCACATTGTAATTGCGTCTATACCATACTCTTTGCACTTATTAGCTTCGAGAAAATCCACTAAGCAAATTGGATCTTTTCCCGCAACAGCTAACCTTGCAACCGGAAAAGGAATGAAATCTTCATCTAGATTTTCCTCAAGTGCTGCAAACTTTATTTTGTCACTTTTCATAGAATAAAGTTCTTCTACTATTTCCTTAGGAACATCTCCTGAAACTATCGTAGAACTATGATTTACATCATTAGAATCCACAGAGCCCCCAATTAGATAATCTCTATACATTCTCAAGGTTTCTTTATCATTAATATCATGCAGAAGATTTATGTTCTTTTCACGAGCTTCCCAGGTTTCTGTATTATGAACCTCGTAACCACTTTTGTACATCTTAGGAAAAGCTTTTCCATTACTTACTGAAGGAAACCACTGTTTTTTGATTTCTTTATCCAAATCAAGAGCTTCCCTATAATCATGGATTACACCATTCTCTACATAACCAAAAACTCCAGAAAAAGTAGAACTTTCTCTACTTATATCGTGAATTTTGCCCACCTTACCACCATGAGTAACTGTACTCACCAACTCCTTTACTTTTTAGATTTTTCAAAGCACTTAACATAATAACCCCTCTGTTGTTAACATAATAATATAGCATACTAATATAAGCTATGCAAAGTCAAGCCTACAACTTTAAATTTTTATGGTAGATAACAGAAAATTAATTATGGTATAGAATTTATCATATTCTACTCATTCTAGTAGACAACAAGCTTAAAATTTAAGAGGAATTTATGTAAAGGGCATTTCTGCCCTTTACACTCATTTGATTTTTTAGTAAACTGCAAGCGCCAACTTTTCAGTACTAAATACCATGAGGCATAAAAACACCGTCAGGCATCAAGAAAAAGTGTACAAAAACGAAAAAAAGAGTCAAGAAAAAAAAAGCTTGACTTCTCATTATCGTGTTCATCACAACTTCAGCATACGAGGAAGCCTTCATATAATTAACTTAAACAGCAATCATATAAAGGCACAAATGAGCTCTAGAAGGCGAATAAAAGCGCGAGAGAAGTCGATTGAGCGCAAACTTCCAACTTTAATTTTGACGATGAGACGCGCCTTACTGGCAGTGAACTACTACAAGTCATGAAAAATAAGGAAGTAAGATGGTTTAAAAATGGCACTTCTGTTCCTCCTGAACATAGTACTTACCTTTCAGAGCCTTTCAATCCGCATAAAGCAAAGAAAATCTATGCAAGTAGAGAGCAGAAAGCGGCGGAAAAATACTTTGTGAAAGTGGATAGATTTCTTCCTTCTACTTAATTACGTTCTACTCGTGACGTTTGAGAAACTTGTTGGTGTGTATCAGCTTCATTTAGCTCATTACTAGGCTTTGACATTTCATATGTAATACCACCAGCAATAAGTCCAGTGAGTACAGCAGCAGCCACAGCTATGCCAATTAAAGCCAGCATTGGTAATACAACACTAGCAGCAAAAAGTTCCACCACTAACTGTTAATCCAGCTATAACACCACAAATAGCACCAGCAACAATTGCTTTACCAACTGGCTTACTTTCAACTATGACTTGTAGCTGTATTAATTTTATCTATGTTAGACTGATCCTTTTCACTTTTAATTTTCTTCTCAATTTCCGCGATTTCTTTTAGTAAACGTATACACGTACTTTGATTTCCTTGATCAGAGACATTGTCATTTTGTTTCATTAAAGTAGATATAATGTTTTTACGATCATCTATGGATATAACTTTCCAAAATTCTGTTATTTCCTCAATTAAACTTAAAACGTTTGATGGAAACTGGCGATTAGAATTTGTAATACATTCAATCAGTGAAAAGGTACCAGCCTCTACAACTTGATGAAAACGGTGCATTGCCTAATTAATTACTTGCAATCTAGATCCCAGTGGGCTTTATTGCATCACTCTTCGGATAATAGGTAACGTGGAATGAAGCTATCTCAAATTTAGCCATGCCTATATCAGTAATTTTGTTAAGCAAATAACACTTGAGCTCTCTCACGATTAACCTCAGATTTGTTTCTAAAACTAAACCAAAATGTTTGCTTCAGTCGCGAGAAAAAACTTTCTATATAAGATCTCTTCCCATAATTTATCTCTTTTTTCCACCTCTTCATACCATCTTCATCATATGACTTTATGAGCTTGATTGTAGAATTTCTCTCATCCATATAATCCAACTTTGGATGCTCTACTGCATTATTTTGCGGAGGAATCCTTGTCTTTATGTCAAGCTCATCGCACAGTTTGTATAACTTCTTTCGATCTGTCTGCATATAGTGTGCTTATATTATATTAACATCAATCCTTGCAATAAGATCACATGCTCCATAGTGGTCAGAATAAACTCCACCACTGTATTTTGCTGCTATAACTTTTTTGCTACCTATCTCTAGCATTACATCTTGTTTGCTCATAGCGGCGATACTTTCTATCTGTACCATTTGCCTTGCTATGACCTGGAATATTATTGTACTATCTATGGCAATCTCAATATCTTCTGTATTATTTTTATCATGTCTTCAATTTTGATGTTAAGTTTTTTAAGCCTTCTTGAGGCCTGTAATAACTTGCAAGTTTTGCTCAAGGTACCCTGCTATAAATCCCGCTGTTTGTCTCAGACCTATTCTAAATAAATAAGTTATTATGTGAACCAGAATCACGACCTTATCGCTATAAATATAGTTGCCAACAGCCATTTTTGGACCTTTTTCGTACCAATTTTCTATGGCATCATTGACGTAATAAAAAATATTTACCCTCTCTTGGAGAAATTTGTTATATTCATGGCAGTTACTGACTCTCATTTTTTGTGGCATATTTTTCTTTAGTAGGTTAAATGCTTGTCTTATAGTGAATTTTGTCAGTAACTGCCAGCTCTTTTTATTTGACCTATGCAACAAAGCCATTCCACTTTCAAGCTACTCGGATGACAGAGAAAGTTCTACTTGAATGACAAGGAAAGAAGCTCTACCTTTTTACAAAAATTTTATCGGCAACACGCATATCAATTATGCTCCAATTGCTAAAAGTAAAGTCGGTTGTATTTTGCAAGTGGCTTAAATAATCCCATGCGCTATAAGGATTATCTTCAGGCAATTTTACTGTGGCACTGTTATCGAGTATGATATTCCATCTTCTATTGCCTACATAAACACAAGAAGAAATATGATCACTTAATTGAGTTTTCCTCTCTAGTATATCTTTAATGAATTTTAGATTTGATAACGAATTTTGTCCTTTGATTATAACTAGGTTATCTATCTGGTAATCATCTACGATTACTTTACCTTCAGAGTCAATTACTGAAGTTCTGTTATCATCTTTCCAGAGAGCGAAGGGTGTATGTTCATCTATATCAATTTGTAAGGTACTGGGCAAAATCCTGTAAATTCTTACATATTTTATCCATTTGCTTACAGATTGTATATTATCTGTTAGTTTTGAGAGGGATATGTACATGATAGGTTGCGTTCTGTCTACTAAACTTAGAATGTCCTGTTCATTTGTAAATTTGTTTCCAGTAACGGTTACTTTGTCGATTGAAAATCCATTGCTAATTAATAAGCTCGATAAGCGATCGTTACACCAAGTAAAGTAGTAATTGAATCGATTTGTTATTTTATCAAGTGAACTATAAAGTACTAGTGTAAGGAAAAGTGCAGTTATAATCATGAAAGCACACTTGCGCAAAAAACTCCTTTGGTTTCTAGTAACATTGTTCAACATTGGCTTGATCTCTAATACTCCTGTAATGTAAACTGTCTTCGACAATAATTTTGACTAATTCATTAAAATCAATTCCTTTTGTCAATTTTGCAATTTCTGGTACTAACGATAATTCAGTAAAGCCAGGATGTGTATTAATCTCAAGCATTTTTAAAGTGTTATTTTTGGGATTATAACGGAAATCTGAGCGGGAAACAGTTTTGCATCCTAAAAATTGATGAACTTTTAGTGCGTGTTCCAAGGTCATTCTATATATGTTGTCAGGAATTTTAGCAGGAAATATATGTTCTGCAAATCCATCTGTATACTTTGCTTCATAATCATAGAATTTATTTTTTGGTCGTATTTCCATAGTGCCAATTGCTTCATTCAGCAACACAGCAGTATGTAACTCTATACCCGGTATGTATTCTTCTATGATCATCTTTTCCATTATAGTAGAACTGTTATTTTTCAGCTCTAAGTAATCCTCATGTGAGAAAATCATGTGTACTCCAATGCTTGAGCCTTCGTTAATCGGTTTTAAGACGTACGGATAATCAACTTTAATATTATTTTTTAGCACATCTTCTCGACTAATTACATAACCTCTTGGAGTGTCGATATTAAGAGAATGGAATATATGCTTTGACATCACTTTATTCATAGCAACAGCCGAAGCCATAACTCCGGAGTGTGTATATTTTATACCTAAGATTTCCAATAAACCTTGAATACAGCCATCTTCACCATAAGGTCCATGTAGAGCAATAAAAGCAAGGCCCAGATTAATTTTTCTAAGCTTTTCAGCAATGTTGCTATCAACATCTATTTCTATTGCATTATATGAAAGGCTATCAAGCACCTTCTTTACTGCTTTTCCGCTCATAAGCGATATTTCTCTTTCGCAAGAAAATCCACCACTTAAAATTGCTATAGTTGGAACCATAAGCACCCTAATATTTTGCTATATATCATATATAAAAGATACTTTTATCTTCAATAGAAAAAACGCTTTGAAAAATTCCACAGCCGTACAGATATTGAAACTTGCAGATGGTGTCATGCAAACTGGTTCCTTTATGATCAGACACCAGATTGCAAGTAAAACTGGAAGATCTTTTTCAGTAATATTCTTTAAAAATTTAATTTTGTAATCCACTTGATTTCCACTTTACATCTTTGTAATCAACTGTTTCTACACCTTCAATGTCATATTGATCAGCAACTACAGATAGTTCCATTTCATGATCTATTAAATAGTCTTTCTGCTAATTCTTGAGTGGGCTGCTTATACCAATTCCCGTTACACGGGAAACAGATAGACAATAATGGAAGAAAAGCCATAATGAAATAAGTGAAATAGTTTAGGTATAAATGGCACTCAGATCAAAATTATTGGATGAAGAAGTAGTAAAATCAGCAAAAGAGATGCTGAAGAAAGTAAGGAATAATGCATATGTTTCAAAAAAACTAAACGCTGTAATTGCAGCAAAAAAGTACAGTATAACGTCTGTAGCAAAAATATATTGCATTTCAAGAAAGGCACTAACTTCGTGGATAAAACTCTTGAAATTTGGCAGAGAAGAAAAACTGTTTGCTCCTCGATCACGCCGAAGAAAAACTAAATTAAATCAGGCTCAACTACAGCAAATTGAAGCATGGATAGAAGAAAACCCTAATATTACCATTAAAGAAATGAGAATAAGAATACAGGAAAAGTTCGACTTAAATATTAGCAAATCTACAGTACACCGCCATATGCAAAAGATGAAATTTTCATATATTACACCAAGACCAGTACACAACGTACAAGATAAAAGTAAACAAGAGGAATTCAAAAAAAAATCTCAATGAAGTTATTGGAAAGTATCCTGAAAAAGAGCTATTTTTCTTTGATGAATCAAGGTTTGGCACACATTCGAAAGTTGGGCATGGATGGTTTAAAAAAGGTACTAGAACTCGGGTTAAAATAAAGTTAGGTAGGCATAATTTTTATCTCTACAGTGCAGTTAATCCTAAAAATGGAGAGAGTTTTAGCTTATTTGCACCAAATGTTAACACTGATTGCATGAATATATTTCTTGAGCAAATGTTGCAATATCTAGGGACAAGAGAAGCTGTTCTTGTTATGGACTGTGCTAGTTGGCATAAGTCAAAAAATTTAAAGGTACCTAAAAACATTGAGATTATATACCTACCTCCATATTCACCTGAACTTAATCCTGTTGAGAGGCTTTGGTTATATATAAAACAGAACATTTTGCGCAATAAAATATACAGTACTATTGCTTTGCTTGAGAGCACTTTATGCAAATTTCTTACCTCTCTTGCTACTTCTACAATTAAACAACTCTGCTCTGTTTCCTATTTGACTCCACAACAATGAGAATTGGTATTAGTAAACTCAACTAGCTTAGCAAAATGCTGTAAAGTTTTTTTACTGAAAGATACATTAGCGTTTGCCGTAAGTTTTACCAAAGTTCATGAGTAATTGTACAATATTTTCCTGAAGTTTTTAATAAAGTAAACTTATCTGGAAAGTAATTATGCTGATATAAATATTATAATTTTATTAACACATAAATGCTACCGTGGCGTTAGTTTTTTAATTTAGGAGTATATTATGGTTATACCTACACAAAACTCGAATTCATTAACGTTTCAGGCACGTAACCTATCTCGTATTTGCCACAAAAACTGTGAAGAGGCGTTCAATGAAACAGACAAACCTCTATGCAAGGCTAGATGTGACGTTTTCTTTCCAGTGCCTGAACCTCGTTCATAAATTAGTGAGAAATTAATAGATATTGCAAACAATCTCCGTTTTGAGAGTGCACAATTATCGTCTATGGCAGATGAAATAGACGCTTACAATTCAATGTCTATTTAATCAAAAAAATGTAAGTCTATTTTTGTACTCTATGACCCTAAATTTTCATCAAAATAAGCTGTCTTATCCTTTTTTTCTTTATACTCTTCTGCTGTATCTAGGGGTTGCTTTTTAGCTGTAATGTTTGGCCACTTTTGCGAATATTCTACGTTTATGTTGTAAAATGATTTAAAGATTTTTTGTTCATTGTTCAGCAAGCCTTCGTCTAGTTCTATAATATCTTTTATGGAATCATCAGTTACAATCGCATCCACTGGACACTCAGGTATACACACTCCACAATCAATACATTCATCTGGGTTAATCACGAGCATGTTTTTACCTTCATAGAAGCAGTCAACGGGACATACTTCTACACAGTCCGTATATTTACATTTTATGCATTTATCCGTAATAAAATGCGTCATAAAACACTGTATATTTGCATTATCTTGGGTACACTAAATTAATAAGAAATTCAAGCCTTTTATGAAGATAAATAAATTAAATAACGAAGAACTAGAAATATGGCTAAGCTTGGCTAGAACTGTGGGACCAGTAAAGTTCTTTAGTATACTTAGAGCATGTGGGTCGCTATATGAAGTGCTTAAATATCTTAATAAGTTGACTAACAAGGATTATGGAATTCAAAATGCACGAGAAGAAATTAAGAATGCAGAAAAAATTGGAGCCAAAATAACACCAGCATGTGATCCAGATTACCCTGACATTTATAATGCACCCCATAAACTAGACCAAAAAAAAATGGTTGATCCGAGTAGGAAGGTAAAGGGGTAAAAGTATGGCAACAAAAAAATATGAACCAGAGTTAAAAGCAAAGATAGCTTTGGAAGCAATAAAAAATCAAAAAAGCACAGCTGAGATATGTAGTGAATATAAAATACCATCAACAAATCTATATGATTGGCGTGATAGAGTATTGGCAAGGTTAAAAGACCTATTTGTTGAAGAAAGTGAAAGTGCGAGAAAACAAAGAATCTTAGCGCAAGAAATAGAAAGTTTACATAAAGTAATAGGAGAATTGACAGTGGAAAATAGCTATTTGAAAAAAAAATTACTGAAATAAGCAAAAAAGATAGAGTAAGGTTTATAGAAAAAGATTCTGATCTGTCAATTAGGAAACAGGCTGATTTATTGGGGATTTGCAGATCTAGCCTATATTATAGGCCTATAATTAATAACGAAAGTGAAGTAGCAAATTTGATTCAAGAAGTATATTTGGCTTCTGATTGCCGTTATGGATATCGTAAAATTACTGCTGAAATCATAGCGAGTGGAGTAGTAGTCAATCACAAAAAAATCTTAAGAATTATGAAAAAAATGAAGATTAGTGGGCTGTATTGTAGAAAAAGATGTAATACAAGTATTAAAGAAAAAAAGCATAAAATATATCCTTATTTACTCAAAGATTTGATTATTTGTAGAGTTAATCAGGTATGGGCTACTGATATAACATATATTATGGTAGAAGGTAAGTTTATCTATTTTGTGGCAATAATGGACTTGTATAGTCGCTATATTATTGCTCATTCATTATCACCATATCTCGATGCTGGATTTTGCCTTTATACTCTCAAAGAAGCTCTAAAACAAGGTAAACCTGAGATTTTTAATAGTGATCAGGGGGTGCAGTTTACTAGCTACAACTTTATTATGGAATTAGAGCGTGCTAATATTAAAATCAGTATGGACCATAAAGGACGTTGCTTCGACAATATATTTGTTGAGCGCTTATGGAGAACTTTAAAGCAAGAAGCTATATATTATTATAGACCAAATAGTATCAGAGATTTAAATCTTATAATAAATGATTTTGTTGCTTGGTATAACTATAGAAGGCGACATCAGACTCTACATTATAAAGTTCCTGCTGATCTTTATTATCATAAACAGTAAATGAATATATTGATAAATACTTTAAATGTGTGTCGACGTATTTATCAACATATTCATTTTAAAAATCGGATCACTTTGAAAAAAATGGTCTAGACAAATGGGTGCATTATAATTTTAAGAAATATACCGAGTTGTCCAGCTGTAATAACTGTACTTGGTGATGTATCATTATTAAGTCGTGAGATAATTGCAATAATCGGTGGACGTAATTCTTCAATGAATGGAAGAAATTTTGCCAGTAAGTTGGCGTTTGACTTAAGTGAAGCTGGTTTCATCGTAATTTCTGGACTTGCAAGAGGAATCGACACTGCAGCAAACAGTGTAATATACAAAAATTACCCCACTATTGCTGTTACAGCAAGCGGAATTGATGTGGTGTATCCAAAAGAGAATTTTGATCTATACAAAAAAATCACTGAAAATGGCGGATTAGTAATTACTGAGCTTCCATTTGCTACTAAACCAAAGCCTCAGTATTTTCCTCAAAGGAATCGAATTATATCTGGTCTATCGCTGGGTGTTGTAGTGATTGAAGCATCGAGACGTTCTGGCTCTCTAATAACAGCAGATTTTGCTTTAAATCAAGGAAGAGAGGTATTTGCAGTTTCTGGTTTCCCTCTAGATTCACGCTGTAGTGGTAGCAATTATCTAATTAAAAACGGCGCTAAACTTGTTGAATCCGCTGATGATATAATAGAGAGCGTGAGATTTAGTTTGCCTCTTCAGCAAAAAAGTCTATTTGATACCGTTGCTGACTATAATGCACCCATTTGTCTAGACCATTTTTTTCAAAGTGATCCGATTTTTAAAATGAATATGTTGATAAATACGTCGACACACATTTAAAGTATTTATCAATATATTCATTTACTGTTTATGATAATAAAGATCAGCAGGAACTTTATAATGTAGAGTCTGATGTCGCCTTCTATAGTTATACCAAGCAACAAAATCATTTATTATAAGATTTAAATCTCTGATACTATTTGGTCTATAATAATATATAGCTTCTTGCTTTAAAGTTCTCCATAAGCGCTCAACAAATATATTGTCGAAGCAACGTCCTTTATGGTCCATACTGATTTTAATATTAGCACGCTCTAATTCCATAATAAAGTTGTAGCTAGTAAACTGCACCCCCTGATCACTATTAAAAATCTCAGGTTTACCTTGTTTTAGAGCTTCTTTGAGAGTATAAAGGCAAAATCCAGCATCGAGATATGGTGATAATGAATGAGCAATAATATAGCGACTATACAAGTCCATTATTGCCACAAAATAGATAAACTTACCTTCTACCATAATATATGTTATATCAGTAGCCCATACCTGATTAACTCTACAAATAATCAAATCTTTGAGTAAATAAGGATATATTTTATGCTTTTTTTCTTTAATACTTGTATTACATCTTTTTCTACAATACAGCCCACTAATCTTCATTTTTTTCATAATTCTTAAGATTTTTTTGTGATTGACTACTACTCCACTCGCTATGATTTCAGCAGTAATTTTACGATATCCATAACGGCAATCAGAAGCCAAATATACTTCTTGAATCAAATTTGCTACTTCACTTTCGTTATTAATTATAGGCCTATAATATAGGCTAGATCTGCAAATCCCCAATAAATCAGCCTGTTTCCTAATTGACAGATCAGAATCTTTTTCTATAAACCTTACTCTATCTTTTTTGCTTATTTCAGTAATTTTTTTTTCAAATAGCTATTTTCCACTGTCAATTCTCCTATTACTTTATGTAAACTTTCTATTTCTTGCGCTAAGATTCTTTGTTTTCTCGCACTTTCACTTTCTTCAACAAATAGGTCTTTTAACCTTGCCAATACTCTATCACGCCAATCATATAGATTTGTTGATGGTATTTTATATTCACTACATATCTCAGCTGTGCTTTTTTGATTTTTTATTGCTTCCAAAGCTATCTTTGCTTTTAACTCTGGTTCATATTTTTTTGTTGCCATACTTTTACCCCTTTACCTTCCTACTCGGATCAACCATTTTTTTTTGGTCTAGTTTATGGGGTGCATTATAGTACCTGTTGATATAGATGAACTTATATTAGCAAGTGGACTTTCTACCAACATAGCTCTAATGGCTCTTTTGGAACTAGAGTTGGAAAACAAAATAGAGCGTTCACCGGGAAATAAAATATCGTTAATTTTCTAAGCTATAAGCCCACAACCGTACGAACATTGTGATTTGAGTTCACCAAGAAAGATGTCATTCCAGCGCGCGACGCTGGAATCCAGCCTTTATTATTTGGTTGAAATTAAGTCTTCTGGATCCCAGTGTCACTCTGACAACCGACATCTCGCTACGTGTTAGCGGATACCGTGACGTTATGACGAGGGATACGCGTTAGCGGAATCTGCTGAGACGCCCGTGATAGCCCTATTCCTATAGTAAGTAATTCCCTTTTATCTACTTTTAGAATTGATAAGAGAAAATTTTTTCTCAACTTGTTGTATAACTTTATAAAAGTGATCAAAATCTAAGCTTGCACTACCAATTAAAACTCCTAATAAATTTGGAATACTGAGCAAGTTTTCTATATTTTCTGAGCTGACTGAGCCACCATATATAATGTGTTTTTTACCAGTACAAAATTTTATTATCTCTATCACCTCAGCAATTGCGTCATTATTTGGCACATTTCCTGTTCCTATTGCCCATATCGGTTCGTATGCTATGGTATATTCACCTTGTGTTGGCAAACGGTTTTTGCATTGATATTCTATTACTTCTTTTGTTTTTTTATTTTTATAATCTTCTAAATTTTCACCTACACAGATGATTGGGTGTAATCCTGATTCTATTGCTGTTTTCGATTTGAGTTTTATTTCACTATCTTTTTCATGAGCCCTTTCAGAATGTCCAAGTATTACGTAACTACATCCTAGTTCCTTCAACATTCCTGCACTAATTTCACCTGTGTAAGAACCGAACTCTTTATGATGGCAATTCTGTCCTCCTATTTTAATATTATTGTTCAACTCTATACTGCTTGGAAATGATGTAAAAGGAGGGCAAATTACTAATTTAGAGGTAATTTCGTTGCTCTTGTTGTTAAGTTTGCCTATAAAGTCAACAAATGAAGAACGTGTTCCATTCATTTTCCAATTTGCTACTATTAAAAAGGACATCAACTTTACTTGTATGGATAAGAGTGCCGGCTGTCGGACTTGAACTGACAACCTACTGATTACAAGTCAGTTGCTCTACCAATTGAGCTAAGCCGGCATTAAATACACTAACAATATACAATTATTGATGAATTTTCGTCAACTAATTTTTAAAATACTGCATACTAAGATCATATGAAAAAATTTTCACTGAAGCCAAAAAAGAGTCTAGGGCAAAATTTTATTTTATCGAATGAGATAACAAAAAGAATAGTTGCCTTAGCTGGTAGCCTGAAAGATTTTAATGTTATTGAAATTGGTCCTGGGTATGGTGCGTTAACAAGAGAAATATTAGCGTATAATCCAAAGTTTCTACTTTCTATAGAAAAAGATAGTAGTTTAGTGAAACATCACGAACAATTGCTAAATGAGCATCAGGGAAAATATAGAATTATAGAAGCGGATGCACTTAATGTTGTAGAAAAAGAGCTGGTAGAATGTCCAGTCAAAGTCATTGCTAACTTGCCTTACAATATCTCAGTAGCGTTATTTTTAAAGTGGTTAAATAATATAAAATTTTTTACGAGTTTGACGTTAATGTTCCAAAAGGAGGTAGCAGAGCGTATTACAGCAGAACCTAGTTCTAAAGATTATGGTTCCCTATCAGTGCTAAGCCAGTTACTATGCGACATAAAAAAGGAATTTGATATTGAACCTAAGGAATTTTTTCCAAGACCAAAAGTATATTCTTCAGTAATTACAGTAAAACCTTTACCCACTCCAAGATTTGCAGTAAATTTAGAAACCTTAACAAAGCTAACACGTGCTGTGTTCGCTCAAAGAAGAAAGATGCTGAGAAATAGCTTGCAAAGTATAACTAGTGATGTCTCAACTACTCTTGAGAATGCTAAACTGAGTGGAGACGAACGTCCAGAAAGCTTAACTATTGAGCAGTTCTGTTTGCTAGCAAATAATGTAATTTTGCGATAAATATATTAGGAGCTACATACCTCTTCTATCCTATTTTGATCTAAAAATAGCTGTAGCCAGGCTAATTTTGCAAAAGCTCTATTGCAATTTCATTAATTGGCGTATAAGCTTTAAATAAAGCATATGAAAAAAATGGAAGCTTGTTATTCGTTTGACGATGTACTTCTCTTACCGGCCTATTCTGATGTATTGCCTCGTGATGCAGACACAAGAACTTATCTAACAAATAATATAGAACTAAATATCCCTCTCATATCCTCTGCAATGGACACTGTCACTGAATCAGGTTTTGCAATAGCTATTGCCCAACATGGTGGAATAGGTTGCATACATAAGAATTTATCAATAGATGAACAAGTGTTAGAAGTAAGAAGGGTGAAAAAATATGAAAGCTGGATCGTGTATAACCCAATTACAATTTCCCCAGATAAAACGGTTGCAGAAGCAGTTTCATTAATGAGAGAGTATAATTATTCCGGAATTCCTGTAGTTGATCAACGCAAGTTAGTGGGAATTTTAACTAATCGAGATGTGAGGTTTATTGAAGACCAGAACATGAATATAAAAGTTTCCGAGGTAATGACAAAAGATAAGTTAGTAACAGTTCGAGAGCAGGCAGTAAACAGCGCCTCAGCAATGAAATTGTTGCATGCAAATAGAATAGAGAAGCTTTTGGTTGTTGATGAAAATTCTTGTTGCATAGGTCTAATCACAGTTAAAGACATCGAAAAATACAATAGATATCCAAATTCATGTAAAGACAGTAAAGGTCGACTCAGAGTTGCCGCTGCAATTGGTACTGGTAAAAAAGACGGTATAGAAAGATGTGAAGCTTTGATCGAAGAAGAAGTTGATGTGGTTATTGTAGATACCGCTCACGGTCATTCCCAGAACGTTATCAGCACTATTAAGGAAATAAAAAAGATGTATCCGAATACTCAATTAATCGGTGGAAATATCACAACAAAAGAGGCTGCTGAAGCGTTGATTGATGCTGGTGTTGATGCAGTGAAGGTTGGAATAGGGCCAGGGTCAATTTGTACTACCAGAATAGTTACAGGTGTTGGTATGCCACAATTCTCTGCGATCAAGAATATTGCAGAGGTTTGTAAAGAAAAAGAAGTCAGACTAATTGCTGATGGTGGAATAAAATATTCGGGAGATGTTGCAAAAGCTATTGCAGCTGGTGCTGATACTGTGATGATAGGTTCAATCTTTGCTGGTACTGAGGAAAGCCCAGGTGAGATTATCATGTATAAGGGTAGAGCATATAAGGAATATCGAGGAATGGGATCTATTAGTGCAATGAAACGAGGGTCAGCTAGCCGTTATTTTCAAGATTCAAAACTTGATTTAGTCCCACAAGGAGTAGAAGCAAGAGTTCCTTTTAAAGGTCCAGCTTCAGGAGTGATCTGTCAGTTAATTGGTGGGTTGCAAGCTGCAATGGGCTACACTGGCAACCGTAATATAGAAGAGATGAAAAAAAACTGCAAATTTATCACTATTACTTCATCAGGATTAAGAGAAAGTCATGCTCATGATATAATCATTACACAGGAAGCTCCAAATTACGCTTACCAAGCATCTAATTTATCATCTGATTCAGAGTAGATACAATCCCCTTCTGAGGGTGTCATTTCAACACTGGTACACAATTGTATAAACATAGCTTTTTTGCTCCATCAGAATTGGCTTACTTTTAGTGATTCATGGAGTTAAAAAAGTCAGCATTGCTCTTTGTTAAAAGTAGTTTGTCACGTAAAAACTCCATTGCTTCAACAGACCCCATAGGATTAAGTATCCTACGCAATACCCATATTTTATTTAGTATGGCCTTATCAACTAATAGCTCTTCCTTCCTTGTTCCGGATTTTGTAATATCAATAGCAGGGAATATACGTTTATCAGCAAGTTTTCTATCTAGTATAATTTCAGCATTACCTGTGCCTTTAAACTCTTCAAAAATAACATCATCCATTTTTGAACCAGTTTCTATAAGGGCTGTAGCGATGATTGTCAAAGAACCACCATTTTCAATATTACGAGCTGCTCCAAAAAAGCGTTTTGGTCTTTGCAGCGCATTTGAATCTACACCGCCGGTTAGAACCTTTCCAGACGAAGGAATGACTGCATTATAAGCACGTGCAAGACGAGTTATAGAATCAAGCAAAATCACTACATCTTTTTTGTGTTCAACCATTCTTTTAGCTTTTTCTATTACTATTTCAGCAAGTTGGACATGACGGTAGGCAGGTTCATCAAATGTAGAGCTTACCACTTCACCCTTTACAGAGCGTATCATATCTGTCACCTCTTCGGGTCTTTCATCTATAAGTAATACTATTAGTTCTATTTCAGGATGATTTGTAGCTATAGAGTGAGCCATTTGCTGAAGCAATATCGTTTTTCCTGTACGAGGTGGAGCAACTATCAATGCTCTTTGTCCTTTTCCAAGAGGTGTAACTATATCTACAGCACGCATGTTTATATCTTTTTTATTATCTCCGCTACTGTTGTTTTCAAGGATGAGGCTTTTTTCAGGATAAAGTGGAAGCAAATTATCAAAATGTACGTACTTTCTTAATTCACTGATTTCAGTAGAGTTTATACTGTGAACCTTAGTTAAAGTAAAATATCTTTCCTTATCACCAGGTGGCCTTATTTCTCCACATGCCATATCTCCTGTACGTAAATTAAACTTCTTTATTTGGCCATTGGAAATATAAACATCATCGGTACTTGGAGCATAATTTGCACTTGATGAACGTAAGAAGCCAAAACCATCAGGCAATATTTCCACTACTCCACTTCCTGTGGTTATGCCTCCTTCTTCACTCATTTTCTTCATTAAACTGAATATCATTTCCTGTTTTAGCATCCTGCCATTGCCTTTACCACTAGTTGAAATTTTTCTTTCTTCAGCTAGCTCTAACAATTCTTCTGCTGTTTTTTCTTTCAATTCGCTCAGGTCCAATGTTTTCTTGTGTTTTTCAGCACCTTCACTGGTTATTTGTTTTACTGCGTTAGCATTATGAATTTGTTCACTTTTTTCAGGTTGATCTACAACCTTTTCTTTTGCTAAGACATCTTCATTGATTGTTGTCATAATCCTCCAAAAATTTTAATTGATGCTTACTAACCTAAAATGTGACTATAAAACAATAAATCAGGCTGAGCTAGTTTTTAGTGCGTATTTAGGTTTAATTATTAAACTAGATACTTTACTTACATTATACTGATAAAAACTAACAAGTCAAGTCAATTTAATGTTAACAAAGTACAAGAATTTGAGAATCATCAATAGCTATTATTTATATTTTTTAATCTTTGTTTCTTCTCTTCTTCTATTTCCGCTCTTTCTACTTCCACTTCTAAATTTTCCTGGCTACATAAACCAAGTAGTACAGGATCTTGAGGTTTGATATTGAGCATGTTATGATGAGATCTATCTCTTACCTGCTTAACTGTGTAATTTGTTGTACTAACTAGCTTAGCTATAACATGATTGTTCAAGATAGGAAATTTTCTTACCAAATAACAAATTGCATTAGGTTTATTTCTACGCCTTGCTGTAGAAGGAAAGCCAAGAATGCTAACCGTCTTTGCCCTTTTTTTTATATTTTTTATAATCAAATTTGGTACACGATTTGGATTTTTTTTGCAATCATCGATTTCTTTTTCAGTAATTATTTCAGAAATAATAGGGTCATACTTTTCAACTTCTATTTCCTCATCAGCTATGTCTTGTACTTTTTCAAGGGATAACTTGCAACATTTTGCTATTTGATCAAAAGTTAAGCTAGTGTTATCAACCAACCAAGCAGCTACTTGCATGAGAAATTGTTCATTTCTATCTTTATTGTCTTTAGAAGATTCCATTGACATCGAAAAAACATCTCCCATTTTAATATTCCTTTACTGTTATAGAAATAAAATATAAACCATTAAAACTAAAAAAGCATTAACTTTGTCATCCAATGGCTTTTTAGTTTATATTTCTCATCCCTTAGGTTAATATAAGCTCCCATTTAATTTAATATACTGCAATATTACACATATTAGCTAATTTGTTAATAGATTTACAAAGATTAAATTATTGCTATTCTAAATTTAAGTGTTAGTTAACTGAGTTTACAATGAGTATTAGAAATTTTTTTACCAAGGCAATCGTTCTCCTTTTAGTTTGCTTATTAATCTTTATGGGGATTGGCAATCTTTTATCAAATGATGATGAAAGGAAAGAATTAGCTAAAGTAGGAAAGGAAGTGATAACATCAGATGAATATAAATTACTATATCAAAATTATGAAAAGCAAATTTCTGGATCTGATATAAGTAAAGAACAAGTAAAAAAGCTGAAATATGATTTACTTAACGCACTTATAGAGCAAAAACTATTGTTTAACCTAATTAGCGAACTTGGATTAAAAGTTGGAGAAGAATCTATCAAAAGCCATATAAAAAATACCAAGTACTTTCAGGACGATAAAGGAGAATTTGACCATAATAAATTCCATCAAACTCTAAATAGCCTGCATATAACAGAAAAGGAATATATAGAAAAACTAGAGAAAATCCTGCCTGCAATGATGTTCATGACTTCGTTATTTAAAGATAATTATCCGATAACTTTTGGTGAGAGTGTTGATGAGCAGATATACAAAAATCGCTACCAAACTAGAGTAATTGATATTGTTAAAATAACTGGGGATGCAATTACAAACGTTCCTGAACCAGATGATCAAGCCTTACTTGATTTGTATGAAAGAAATAAGTCCAATTTTTATTACCCTGAGTATCGAACTGCGCAATACATTTCTCTGGATCAAAAATATTTTGAAGATCAAATCAGAATTTCAGATGAAGAGGTTGATAGTATAATAGAACATCAGGAACTTAAAAATCAAAGAGACATATTCAATGTGATATTTCCTACCAAAGAAAAAGCTGAAATAGCAAGAAGAGCGCTTGAAGAAAGTAAAGCAAGCTTTGAAGACATAATAGAAGAGTTCAGTAAAGTAAAACTTGAAGAAACCAGAGTAAATAATATAACTAAGGATTTCTTACCTGAAAATATGAGAGAAAAGGTATTTGCTCTCAAAACAGGTGAAGTAAGTGAAGTTTTAACAAGCAATTTTGGATGGCACGTAATAAAGGTAGAAAGCATACATCAAATCTCTGATGAAGACTTGGTTGATTTAAAAAAAGACATAAGGTCAGTTTTAACCAATCAAAAGTCTTTTGAAAAAGTCAATGATTTCATAAATCAAGTGAATTATAAGATATACAATGGTGCAACGATTGAAGAAATCTCCAATAATTACAATTTACCTATACAAACCATTGGTCCAGTAGATGCTAGTGGAAAAGACCAAAGTGGTAATGAAGTAGGAAATTTCAGTGATTTCATTTCTTTCATTTTTTCACGCGAGAAAGATCAGAAGAGTTATTTTAAGGGTGTTGGAGATACTGTTGTTGGTGTAAAAATCACTGATATTATTCCTCCTAAATTACAAAGTTTTGAAGAAAGTAGGGAATCAGCCATAAAGCTTTGGCATAGTGAATTTATAAAAGAAAAAATGTTTAAAATGGGACAAGAAGTAGCAGTTCAACTAAGAGAAAAGACAGATTTGGAAGAAATGCAAGGTATAAAATTGGTTAAAGGCCAGCAAATACAACGCAATGAACAAAACTACCCTTTTTCTTTCATAGAAGAAATTTTCAATATGAAAACAACTAATTCGGTAACAGATCCTATTCAATACAATAATGAAATTATAATAGGCGTTCTAAAAGAAATGCATTCATCAAATGGTAAATTAAACATGCTTGACACCGGAAAACGTGTGATGATATCGCTAAAGGAACAGTTAATTAGCTATCTAAAATCAAAGTATAGAGTAGAAGTTAATCATGCTATGATTGATGATATATAAAAAAGTTTATTATCTTCCTTTTATGAGTGATTGGAGGGGCTATATTGTATTTTTAGGTAAAAGAGGTACAATTAGTTTGACTTGAGCTGTTTATTGTATTTAAATTGTAATTAATATATGAACAAAGGTTGACATGGCAGTTAAAATAAGGTTAGCAAGGTTTGGGGCAAAGAAACGTCCTTTTTATAGGATAGTTGTAGCCGACTCACGAGCACCAAGAGATGGACGCTTTATTGAGAGAATAGGACAATATGATCCAATGTTGCCAAAAGACAATAAAAATCGTGTTGTGGTAAAAGCTGATAGATTAAAACATTGGCTAAGTGTAGGAGCGCAAGCAACTGAAAGGGTAATGTGGTTCATTAAAAAAGGCATAGTAGATTTAGAAACAGAATCGAAAAAAATAGAAAAGAAAAAAGTTGAGAAAGTACAAGGGCAAGAAGCATAAGTCCTCTTAAATGCTAAACACTGATTTAACAAAAAGTAGTAAATTAGATGATATTGTATCTTCTGATTTATTGGCTATGAATGACTTTATCTTCAAAAATGTCAATGATGAAGGTACTAAGCTTGCTACCGATATTACATCTCATCTTATTAATTCAGGAGGAAAAAAGATAAGGCCTAAGCTCATTTTTATTATATGTAAAATGCTGAATTACTCTGGAGAGAGTAGGGTCAACATTGCTGCATCGGTAGAATTTATACACAACGCTACTTTACTTCATGATGATGTGCTTGATGAAAGTAAGTCACGCCATGGAGTTGCAACAGCAAATAAAATTTGGGGGAATAAATCAAGCATTTTAGTTGGTGATCTATTATTGACCTTAGCATTTAGATGGCTTATAGAATGTGGGAATTTAAGTGTTCTCTCTATTTTATCTAAGGCATCTAATTTGCTTGTCAAGGGTGAGATAAAGCAGATGACAACGCGTTTTGACCCTAACACAATTAGGAAAAATTATTTTAATATCATTGGAGAAAAGACAGCATCTTTATTTTCTGCATGCTGCGAGGCTGCATCAGTAGTATCTGGAGCCACAAGTGATGAAACAGAGAGGCTAAGGAATTTCGGGTTTAATTTTGGCATGGCATTCCAAATAATTGATGACGTGCTAGATTATACTGCTAATCAATGCACTTTAGGAAAGCAACTTGGAAAAGATTTCTTTGAAGGTAAAGTCACTTTACCTTCTATTATAGCATATGAAAAAGGCAGCTCATCAGAACAAAAATTCTGGGAGAAATCTTTTTCTTCAGCTAGACACAATTTTGACCAAGCATTACAATATATTAATCATCATAATGCCATTCATGTTTCTATGGAAGAAGCTAAACACTATATTAATATGGCGCAAAGTAATATTGATACTTTTTCTGATTCTCTTTATAAAACTGCTTTGATTGACTTTTTAAATGCAAGCATAGAAAGACAAGGATAGCTAACGCTTGATATTTTTAGATTGATTGTTATATATTTATTAAGTTTGTAAGGGTGAATGATATGTCAGATAGTAATAAAGAGAAAAAAAAGAAATTTGCAGATATGGTCAGTAAACGAAAAGGGGATGACCAAGAAGATCAGCAAACAGGTGATTTAAGTGAAGAGCTTAATATATTAAAAGAACGTGCAGTTCAGCTTGAAGATCATTTACGCCGTGCTGTTGCAGATAATGAAAACGTTAAACGTATAATGCAAAAGCAAATTAGCGATGCAAGTGATTATGCAGTCACAAAATTTGCACGTGATATGATCGACTCTTGTGACAATTTAAAAAAAGCAATGGAAAACTTGAAAGATGATGATCCTATTCATGAGGGAATAAAAGTGGCGCACCAAAAGATTGTGAGTGATCTAAAAAAACATGGAATAGAAGAAATAGATCCAATAGGTAACTCTTTTGACAGCAATTTACATCAAGCTGTTGTGGAAAGAGAAGATAATGAAAAAGAGCCTGGCACTATTGTAGAAGTACTACAAACTGGTTATACCATTAAAAATAGGTTGCTTCGTCCTGCAATGGTTATTCTTTCTAAAAAATCTGCTGATTGCGAAAGTAACTAATAAAACACTCAAGGTATGGAAGAAGTTGTCTTCTCAGGTATTCAGCCAAGTGGAGTATTACACTTGGGCAATTATCTTGGTGCAATTAAGCAGTGGATAGGGTTGCAGGATAAATATAAATCTCTTTTTTGTGTTGTTGATCTGCATGCAATCACAGCAAATAAGCTTCCCGCAAATGAATTAAAAAATAATATTTTTAAAGCAGCAGCAACTTATATTGCATGTGGAATAGATCCGGAAAAGTCGATTATTTTCAATCAATCCGCAGTTAGTGGTCATGCAGAATTGGGCTGGCTGCTAGGGTGCTATACACCAATTGGTTGGCTTAATCGTATGACTCAATTTAAAGATAAGGCTGGAAGCGATAGACAAAAAGCTTCTCTTGGGTTATATAGCTACCCAGTACTTATGGCTGCGGATATATTGCTGTATCAAACTAAATATGTTCCTGTTGGCGATGATCAAAAACAGCATTTAGAACTTGCACGTGATATTGCATCAGCTTTTAACAATCATTATAAATGTAGTCATTTCATCATACCTGAAATCTTAACTTTGGATTGTACATCAAGGATAATGAGCTTAAGAGATGGAGCAAGCAAGATGAGCAAATCTGATTCTTCAGAATACTCATGCATTAACCTTGACGATACAGATGACTTGATTGTCAGGAAAATAGAAAAAGCAAAAACAGATTCAATTCTAGGCTTTGATTTTGCTACTTTAAAGTGCCGTCCAGAAGTAAACAATTTGGTAAACATTTATTCAGTGCTTAGTGATTTAAATGTGGAAAAAGTGTGTGAAGAAGTGAATAAACATGATATGAAACACTTTAAAAAAGAGTTAGCTGGCTTAATCATCAGTGTTATATCACCCATACGTGAGAAGATGAACGGTCTTTTGGCGGATCAGCTCCATTTACATAAAATATTAAAAGAAGGTGCAGAAAAAGCAGCAGAGATTGCAAATAACAATATAAAAGAGATCAAGGATATTATAGGGTTTGTTCAATAAGTTACAACTATTTCTTCCCATGGCTTTCAAATCGTGCAGCTATTTTCTTTACACTAACATGAGTGAGAAGAGGTTTTTTACTAACCGGAAGTTTACAATCGGACTTTGCTGTTATGGGGTTCATTTTAGATCTTTTATTTCCTACCGGAAATGAGTGAGATTGGGAGGATGTTTTTTGCGATGGTGCAGGATCTTTCTTCATACCAATATCTGCTTGTGTTGCAGGGGTGGCTTTGCTCTTAGCAATTTGATTTTGCTCAAATTTTTCTACCATTGACTTTACTCTACCGTCCTTCTTGCTATTTACTTTTTCTTTTATAATAACCGCTTTTACTTCTGATGCTGCTTTATCAGCAGATTTTTTCAGGATTGGTTTACTTTCAGCTGATTTTTGCGAAGTCACTTCTACTATTATTGGTTTCGTGCTCACTTGTTGATCAACAATATCTAGCCTTTTAGGATTTGACAGTATTTCAGATTTATCTTCTTTAGTTTCTTGCCTAATTTCTTGATTGGTAGCGTTTAGCGCTGGTGGCTCTGGAGCTTGTCTCTTTTTATATCCTCTTCTTGTTCCTGCATTTTTCTTAGGTTTCGTTTTGTGAATTGGCTCCTCTTTAGGCAACTTTGAGTGCCGCGAATCTTTCGTTGACGCTTTACTCTTTTTCTCTTGATAATTTGATATTTCCTCATGTCCAGACTCTTCACTTAATGAACTTTCATAGCCTGAATCTTCAGGAGATACATTCTCTATTTCTGTTTTAAAGTGTACCTTTTTTGAGTCAGTAGGAGGTGGTGGAGGTGCCGTTGTTGGCCGTTTTATTTTCTTTTTTCCTGCCGGCTGTTTTCCTTTTTGCAGCTTGAAAGTATCTTCCTTCTGCTTTGATGTTGTTTTATTTTTTGAGCTTACTTCATATGATTTATGTTCTTTATTGTTTTTTCCACTCTGCTTCGAATCTAAAATTTCTTTAAGTCCTTTCTTGAATAGATTAATTGTACTTAAAATATTTGAGTACTCGGCTGCTTTTTCTATAGTGAAACCTGATAATTCATCACCAACAAAATTTTTTATGTCATTATCATTAGTTGGAATATCTTTTCCCAAGACTCTATCTAATATTCCTTTTAATGTTCCAATAAAACCGAGTGGCTTTGTGCTCAAAGGTTCTACATAATTATTCAAGTCACTATATATAACAAACTTAGCTACATCTTTTGCGTTGTTTGTAAAATTCTTCAGAGCTTGAGATAAATCTTTCAGTGTTTCATCATATTGTTCATTAATTTTTTTTGTATCCTTCAGCTTTATGACTCTTATCAAAGAATTGAGATTTTTATCATAATTGTCACTTTTAAATAGATCACTCATACCAATTACTGTTTATCGTTTACTCAAATATAAATTCAAAGTATTAAGACCGAGTAAATGTTATATGACTTATCCTCTGACTCATAAACGCTTGCACTCCTAGGTTCTGTAAACAAAATATACTGTGAGAAAATAAAGTAAAGAAAAAGTAGGAGAAATAAGGAAAAAGAGACCGTGAATAATATAGAGAAACTATCAATGGAATATTACATAGAAAAAAGAAAATGGGAACAAACTTTTGAATTCTTAAAGGGAGTCAAAGGAATACACAGCAAAAATGAGAAGAGGTTGAGAATATTTATGGAAGCGGTTTGGTATATGGTTCGGAGTGGCTGTAAGTGGCGTCTTTTGCCAGAAATTTACGGCAATTACAGGAGTATACATAGGAGGTTTAAAAGGTGGTGTGAAAAGGAAGTTTTGGCAAAAATATATGCAACAAAATCCAGATTTAGAAGTTGCGGTAATCGATGGAACGATAGTTCGAGCTCATGCTTGCTCTGCCTGATACAAAAAGGATTCCAAAGCTCTTAGGAAGGAATAAAGGTGGCTTTACTACTAAAATTCATGCATTTGTTGATGCATTGGGAAATCCTTTAAAATTTATACTTATACCAATTCTCATTGTTGTGGAGTCAAATAGGAAACAGAGCAGAGTTGTTTAATTGTAGAAGTAGCAAGAGAGGTAAGAAATTTGCATAAAGTGCTCTCAAGCAAAGCAATAGTACTGTATATTTTATTGCGCAAAATGTTCTGTTTTATATATAACCAAAGCCTCTCAACAGGATTAAGTTCAGGTGAATATGGAGGTAGGTATATAATCTCAATGTTTTTAGGTACCTTTAAATTTTTTGACTTATGCCAACTAGCACAGTCCATAACAAGAACAGCTTCTCTTGTCCCTAGATATTGCAACATTTGCTCAAGAAATATATTCATGCAATCAGTGTTAACATTTGGTGCAAATAAGCTAAAACTCTCTCCATTTTTAGGATTAACTGCACTGTAGAGATAAAAATTATGCCTACCTAACTTTATTTTAACCCGAGTTCTAGTACCTTTTTTAAACCATCCATGCCCAACTTTCGAATGTGTGCCAAACCTTGATTCATCAAAGAAAAATAGCTCTTTTTCAGGATACTTTCCAATAACTTCATTGAGATTTTTTTTTGAATTCCTCTTGTTTACTTTTATCTTGTACGTTGTGTACTGGTCTTGGTGTAATATATGAAAATTTCATCTTTTGCATATGGCGGTGTACTGTAGATTTGCTAATATTTAAGTCGAACTTTTCCTGTATTCTTATTCTCATTTCTTTAATGGTAATATTAGGGTTTTCTTCTATCCATGCTTCAATTTGCTGTAGTTGAGCCTGATTTAATTTAGTTTTTCTTCGGCGTGATCGAGGAGCAAACAGTTTTTCTTCTCTGCCAAATTTCAAGAGTTTTATCCACGAAGTTAGTGCCTTTCTTGAAATGCAATATATTTTTGCTACAGACGTTATACTGTACTTTTTTGCTGCAATTACAGCGTTTAGTTTTTTTGAAACATATGCATTATTCCTTACTTTCTTCAGCATCTCTTTTGCTGATTTTACTACTTCTTCATCCAATAATTTTGATCTGAGTGCCATTTATACCTAAACTATTTCACTTATTTCATTATGGCTTTTCTTCCATTATTGTCTATCTGTTTCCCGTGTAACGGGAATTGGTATTACTCCTGGCCAGAGGAATGAAATTACACAAGTTAATGAAAAATATCTATAACTCCACTATAGTGGCTGATAAAGGATATATGCTTTTGTTTGAGAGCAAAGGATGTGAAGTTGTGATTCCATCGAAAAGTGAAGAGCTTCTATGATAAGCATATTTATAAAGAACGGGAATGTTTTTTCAGTAAAATCAAAAATTCTATAGCTAACCGAAGTAAGATTTCCCCGAGCACTGAAAGACAAAATCAATAGCCGAATTAATATTGGGCCAAAAGCTTGGCAGCACTTGGGAATATTCAAAAAAGCATAAGCATCAAGTTAAGAGATTGCGAGCAAATTTAGGGAAGTTAAAGTAGATACTCTAGTTTTTCTGTACTTGTCTTTTAATGAAAATCATGACCAAGTTATTGTAATCTTTTTAAGAAAAATTTTCAAACTATTAACTCTATTCTTTAGTGCTAAAAATAACTCTCTAATCCGCCTTTTTAGCTCAATAAATGCCTTTGTTAAACTGAGTTCTGTATTCTTTTTTAATTTTGTACAACTCATGAAATATGAGAATTGCACATAATTTAGCATATAATTCACACAATACTCTGTGTGGCTTCCCTTTTAAGTCTTATGTAGCTCTTGTATAGTTTAAAAACAACTCAATTTGCCACCTTACTCTGTAATACTTGCTCAGCACTAATTTTATCCTCTGGAATATTAGTTTTGACCAGTTCAACAATTTCTGATTCCTTTTGGAAGATCATGTGATTTTGCCAATTTATTAGCTTTTCTTCTTCTGGCTAGAGACTGCTCTTCAGTTAATTTATGACATATCATTCTTACTCTAATCTTTGCTTCTTTTCCCAACAACACCTTCATTTCTAAAAATAGCTTGTCTCCTAAACATTCCAATAATTCCATTTTTTGATTTGTTTCTATAGCATATACATTGGTATCAACGACTTATAAAATAAGCTCCCGTTCCATTGATCTGTTTAAAAGAACTTGAACCAAGGTCAGATATTAGCAACTTCTCCCTATAACCTTCTTACTCCCTCCGTTATGTTAAGTTGATCCAATGTCTGATTTAGGTAATCAAAAACTAATTTTAACTTTATTCCACACTTAGTGTTACTCTCATAACCTTTGTCCATAACCTTTATATAGATTTTCCATGCTGTTAGGCAAAGCTACTATCCAATGCTTTTAAATTGCTGCAAGATTCTACAATCAATTTGCAGGGTATTTTAAATAAAGCCATTGTACATTCTTTTCATAAATTCTACTGCTTCTTTAGTAAACCTGAAATCTAAACCCTGTTTCGTTATTATCACAGATTCTTCATTTAATAATTGGCACATTGTATCTATGATTCAGTTTGTAACCCCTATATTACCCAAAATTATAGCTTTTATGAATCATCAATTACTCAATTTTCTTTTCCTTTTCTGTTTCAATTATTTGCCATTTCATTGAAAAATTTGTTGAGGTAATTTGATAAGCAAGTTATTTTATTCATCATTAGTTCTCTCACTAAAATATATCCGAGAGAATTTTATATCTTCTTATCCTATCTTCTTCATACCTTTATTTCCTTAACTTGACCCTTATGCTTCAAAAAACTGCGTCAAAGCGAGAAGTAAAAATAAAATAGAAACAAAAAATGGAGATTTGACATGAGTCAAGTAAATGGAACTACTGGATTGGTAGACTATAAAGAATTAGAAACAAATATTCTATCATCTATACGGGACCATTGATGGGGAGAGATGGTAACAAGGCTACTGGAAGCGAGTCTGGAAGGTACCATTTACCCACTGAAAGAGAAGAGAAGAAACGGAAAAAACTTTGAGGACAAATATTTGAACTTTTGACACCAAGAGATAGAGAGCGAACCACAGATAGTGAAAAAAAAGGTAAACAACTGAACTTGAGGCAAAAAATATCTGCAGCAGAGATATCTGGAATTACAGATAAATTACTACCTATAATCAATGAATGGTGTAGTCGTCCACTACAATCAATATATCCGATAGTATTCATGATTTTTTAAGGTGAAAGAAGACGGTTGTTGTGTAAGTAAGTGCATGTATAACATATTGGGTATAGATCAAGAAGGCAAAAAGGATGTATTGGGTTTTTATTTGGCTGAAAGAGAAGTTCTGGTTGGGGGTATTAAATGAGCTAAAAGAAAGAGGAGTAGAGGATATTCTAATAGCTTGTATTAAAAAGTTTTCCTGCTGCTATAAATAGCTAAAGCAGAAATGTATAGTACATCAGATAAGAAATTTACTGAAGCAGCAAAAACTTTCATAAGTGATCTGAAGAAAGTATATCAGGCTTCAAGCAGAGAAATTGCTGAAAATTATTTACTCGAGCTGATGGAGCGAAAAATATCCTTTGGTCATAAAATCGTGGCAAAACAATTGGGAAAATTTATTTTAAGTATTTCGGGCCAGTTAGGCGGCTCCACTAATCCTATCGAGGAGACATTTACTAAAACCAAAGGTTCATTTACCAGCTTGTACAAGTTGGTATATTGTGCTATAAGGAAGGTGGAGGAAAAGTGCTGTACATATTAACTATATCTCAGCTCAACATTTTCTTTCTCCACAGATTGAAAATTGAGTTGAACTAAAAATTCGCTTTGACGCAGTTTTTTGAACATTACCAGCTCAAGAGGGCTTAGAGTGGAACTAAAATGCATGGGCTTGTTGACGCGCGTAATTAATTTCTTTTTTTTAAGTTAATTAATGTTAACAAGCCACGTCTGCCTGTAATCATGTTAATACCAAAATATAATGTAAGAGAAGAAATGAGCAGGGCTATGGTTAAATACAACAATTTTTGTTTCTTTCTAACCATGCTTCCATATGAAAAACATATGACATAAAAAGGCAAACAAAAAGCTAAGAACCTTGACGCGCTTTACATCTTGGCTTTACCTTATTTATAATATAAACTTTACCACCCCTTTTCACAACTTTACAATTTTTATCTCTGTTACGATGAGATTTTAGTGACCCTTTAACTTTCATATCTATAGTAAGAATAGAATTACCTTACATTATGATCACTGACAGAGAGTTAGTCAATTGATAAATTTTTCACATTTTATTAAAATATTGTATAATTGTTGCTGATACTTCTTCGATCGACCTTTGCGTAACATCAATAATTGGCCAGTTATTTTGCTTAAAGAACTCCTCTGCTTCTTTAATTTCCTTTTCTACTTTTTCAGAATCAGCATATATATTATTATCTTTGTTATTAATTGAAGTAAGTCTGTTTTTGCGTATTTCTACTAGTCTACTTGGGTTGATTGTTACTCCTATAGTCAGTTTATTTTTTAATTTTGCTAAGTCGATATAAAAGGGTACCTCACTAACAAAAGGAACATTCGCAACCTTGTAGCCTCTATAAGCTAAATACATACTAGTGGGAGATTTTGATGTGCGTGAAACTCCAACCAAAATTATATCTGCTTTATCGATTTGAATACCTTGTCCATCATCGTGATTGATGGTATAGTTTATTGCCTCAATACGCTGAAAATACTCGTTATTTATTTCAGTATACAGGTCAAGTTTTTCATCCTTTTCAATTTCAAGATAGGATGAGATTTCTCTAATAATATGTGATAGTATTGCTCGATATGGAATTTTTAACTTGATACAATTATCTTTTAGATATTTTCTGAGCCCATCATCAGTAATAGTGCATATAACAAAGTTATGCTCATCACTTTTTCTCTCAATTTCCTCCAGAATTTTATCGATCTGCTCTTCTCCTTTTACAAAAGACCAAACATATTCGATAGTTTCTACAGAACGAAAATGTTTCAGGGCTGATTTTGCAACTGATATAACAGTTTCACCACTTGAATCTGACACTAAGTGTAGATTAAGCTTTTTAATGGTCATATGGCAAATAAGCAATCTGTTACTCAAATTATGCTAATTTGTTGACCTACGTAAATACAGAAAAACTATCCTGTTGATAAAACTCAAACTAATTGGTAAATTTTTAATACAATTATTCTCAAAACAAATGTTTTTATTAAAGCCTACAAATTTCTCCCATTTTTCTAAGAAAGCCCTGCCTTGGCTTGGGGTTATTTGTCTTGCATATTTTTTAATTGGAATGTTCTTAGCATTATTCTTCTCCCCAGGAGATTATAAACAAGGAGAAATCGTACGAATTATGTATCTTCATGTGCCTTCTGCATGGCTTGCTCTTGGAATATACGGACTCATTGCATCACTTAGTTTCATTTCATTGGTATGGAACAATAGTATTGCCAGTGTCTTGGCACATGCTGCTGCTCCTGCAGGGACAGTTTTTTCGGCAATATGCTTAATCACAGGTAGCATCTGGGGAAAAGGGACATGGGGTACTTGGTGGGTATGGGATGCAAGGCTTACTTCAATGCTGATTTTGTTTTTTCTGTATGTTGGTTATCTTTCATTGTGGAGTGCTTTTGATAATCAAGCAAGAGCAGAGAAATCATCAGCAGTATTTGCCATTTTTAGTGCTATAAATATTCCCATAGTAAAATTTTCTGTGAATTTATGGTCTACTCTTCATCAGCCAGCAAGTATTTTTAGAAAAGGTGGAGTAGCAATAGAAGGTTCTTTACTGCTGCCACTCATTGCAATGTTTATATTTTGTACCACACTTTTTTTAGTAGTGTGGATACTTAATGCCCTTCATTTAATTAATTTGCAGAAGATAAAGAGAGAAATCAGCATGCGATATTAGGCATATAATTCCAGAGTGTAATGTTGTGAACAGCGACAGAGATTAAAATGTAGAGCAATCATCCATTGGCAAGTTCCAGAACTAATTACGTACAAACCACACTTCAAGATTATAGTGATTAATCACATGCAAGTAGAAGAATCATGATTCTCTAGTGAATAAAGATGTGCTCTATGTAAAGCTGGTGAAGATAAGATAGAAATTGAAAGAAAATCTAATTATTGGTTATTATGCTATATTTATAATGCAAGTTATTAAATTTTTAATTACTTTAGCTTATAATAATTTCTGAGTTAACCTGAGATTTCTTGAACTGTGGTTTCTTTATATTCAGGTAGATACTTATACTTTTATGTAATTCCAGTTTTGACTGTAGAGGAGGTTCCTATGTCAAAAAACACCTATAGTGACCAAATTAATAATAGTTATTTATATAACAACAAACTTTTTTATGGTAAAGAGGATATAGATGAGATGACTGAGGGTGAAACTACGACTGAGAAGCGATTTACAAATCCAGTTCCAATAGTAATAGAAGCTTTTGAACTCGCAGTATAATGCACCCCATAAACTAGACCAAAAAAAAATGGTTGATCCGAGTAGGAAGGTAAAGGGGTAAAAGTATGGCAACAAAAAAATATGAACCAGAGTTAAAAGCAAAGATAGCTTTGGAAGCAATAAAAAATCAAAAAAGCACAGCTGAGATATGTAGTGAATATAAAATACCATCAACAAATCTATATGATTGGCGTGATAGAGTATTGGCAAGGTTAAAAGACCTATTTGTTGAAGAAAGTGAAAGTGCGAGAAAACAAAGAATCTTAGCGCAAGAAATAGAAAGTTTACATAAAGTAATAGGAGAATTGACAGTGGAAAATAGCTATTTGAAAAAAAAATTACTGAAATAAGCAAAAAAGATAGAGTAAGGTTTATAGAAAAAGATTCTGATCTGTCAATTAGGAAACAGGCTGATTTATTGGGGATTTGCAGATCTAGCCTATATTATAGGCCTATAATTAATAACGAAAGTGAAGTAGCAAATTTGATTCAAGAAGTATATTTGGCTTCTGATTGCCGTTA
This sequence comes from Wolbachia endosymbiont (group B) of Eucosma cana, assembly GCF_947250645.1. Taxonomy (NCBI): domain Bacteria; kingdom Pseudomonadati; phylum Pseudomonadota; class Alphaproteobacteria; order Rickettsiales; family Anaplasmataceae; genus Wolbachia; species Wolbachia endosymbiont (group B) of Eucosma cana. Next base: position 841,480 of record NZ_OX366334.1, on the reverse strand, counting down.
TGGATATCGTAAAATTACTGCTGAAATCATAGCGAGTGGAGTAGTAGTCAATCACAAAAAAATCTTAAGAATTATGAAAAAAATGAAGATTAGTGGGCTGTATTGTAGAAAAAGATGTAATACAAGTATTAAAGAAAAAAAGCATAAAATATATCCTTATTTACTCAAAGATTTGATTATTTGTAGAGTTAATCAGGTATGGGCTACTGATATAACATATATTATGGTAGAAGGTAAGTTTATCTATTTTGTGGCAATAATGGACTTGTATAGTCGCTATATTATTGCTCATTCATTATCACCATATCTCGATGCTGGATTTTGCCTTTATACTCTCAAAGAAGCTCTAAAACAAGGTAAACCTGAGATTTTTAATAGTGATCAGGGGGTGCAGTTTACTAGCTACAACTTTATTATGGAATTAGAGCGTGCTAATATTAAAATCAGTATGGACCATAAAGGACGTTGCTTCGACAATATATTTGTTGAGCGCTTATGGAGAACTTTAAAGCAAGAAGCTATATATTATTATAGACCAAATAGTATCAGAGATTTAAATCTTATAATAAATGATTTTGTTGCTTGGTATAACTATAGAAGGCGACATCAGACTCTACATTATAAAGTTCCTGCTGATCTTTATTATCATAAACAGTAAATGAATATATTGATAAATACTTTAAATGTGTGTCGACGTATTTATCAACATATTCATTTTAAAAATCGGATCACTTTGAAAAAAATGGTCTAGACAAATGGGTGCATTATATTTTGCGCAATAAAATATACAGTACTATTGCTTTGCTTGAGAGCACTTTATGCAAATTTCTTACCTCTCTTGCTACTTCTACAATTAAACAACTCTGCTCTGTTTCCTATTTGACTCCACAACAATGAGAATTGGTATAAGCACTGGGATGATATCGAAGGGGCTACTCGGATGACACCATCTGTTGTATCTGCTATTGAATGACAAACAGGAACTACAAAACAACCTTTGGTTCGCGAAATGGAGAATACACCTTCTTTACCTCAGATAAATGGCTACTTACTTCTGATTCACGATTTTTATAGAGAGCAGAAACATGCTGCATAATACCTAGCTTTATTTGCTCAGGAACGCTGTCATAGCCAGCTTCGTATACAACATCAGCCCTTATTATGTTCAAATAATTGAAAAATTCAATATAGCTTCCTATATCACTAAAATAATAACTAAGTTTTCTATTCTTATCAGTAGCCAATATTATTTTATTCACAGGACCATAGCTTAAATATATTCTACGAGGTATATAACCTTCATATGAAACTTGCCACGTTTGCTTTACTAGAGACTTTTCCATATGCCACTGAGCATAATCAGTTGCCATAAAAATAAAACTTGAAATCAACTTATCATCTTGATCATTTTCAATTCGTAAAAAAGATTTAACCTCTCCTAAAGTTACTGGAAAAGATTTAGGCTTAGACTTACGTTGTATATTTATGATTGGATACTTTAGTCTTGTTGACATAACAACCCTCCTTTTCTATATATAGCTAAAATAAGTAAGACTTATCTATAAAAAATCTTACTTATTTTAGTTATCACTTAATATTAAATTGCAGCAGCAACTCTATCGTACAAGTATATTGAGAAGAGAACGTATTAACGCTGTTTCTCCTTTTTTTAGGCCGGATTTTAGTAGATTGACATTCTGAGAATGAATGTTATTGAAAGTGAAGTTTAGCTCTTTAGCAAGTAGACTGCGAAATTTCTGCACACTTTCATATGCGATGTTTTCAAGTTCATGCGCAAACTTATCTTGAGCCGCAGCTGCTATGTCTTCTATTTCTTCATTGAACTCTTCTAGCTTTCTTTCCTTACCTTTAAAATTTTTTGCAAAAGTTTTCATATTAATTGGCCTCAACTATTCTTGTAATTATAATGACAATAAAAAAACTACCGAAGTAAAAAATTCGTACTATGAAACTGCAAACAAAATCAGCACACCAAATCGGTTCGCTTTATAGCGTAAATCCTATCATCCTGATACTCTTTACTGTCATTCAAGTACCCCTTTTTTGTCATCCCAGTGCCCAGACACTGGGATCCATGTTGCTCACAAGCAAACTAGCATAGAAAGGTGGTACAACGTTTTCGATGAGATTGCAGAAAGGCTGGATTCCAGCATCAAGTGCTATCTCTATAGGACTCCTCACTAATCCAAAATATTAATAAATTTACTAATTATAAAAAAGGCAAAAGGATCCCCACTTAGTGAGTTTGACCCTATAATAATTTAAACTGGCGCTGTAATAATGTGCTAACGCTTAAAATAAGCGCGTTTTGGCTGAATGTAGAAAAAATAAAAAAGACATGCAGCCGCTATAATTTTATGTAATCCGCCAATAAGTACCTTAAGTTTTTTACTGAATTTTTGTTATTGAGCCTGCAGGTCAAAAACAAGTTTTGAGTCATAAATACCCTCAGTGTCATAATAAGGAAAGTTGGCAATATTTGTCAAGTAGTTTTCTTATCTTTTACAGGCATAATTTACATGCTACAATCAAATTTTCATAACTGGTGAATAAAAATGCAAAGAGACAAAATTAAAGTAGAAATAAAAAAGTTATCACACGGAGAAGACTTGTCTCTTCCATGTTATGCAACTACGCAGAGTGCTGGTATGGATCTTTATGCTGCATTGAATGACTCTGCTGTTTTAAATCCACTTGAGAGATTACTTGTTCCAACTGGAATTGTGATTGCAATACCAAACGGTTTTGAGGGGCAAATCCGCCCACGTTCTGGGCTTGCTGCAAAACATGGAATCACTGTCTTAAATTCTCCGGGCACTATAGACTCCGATTATCGAGGTGAAGTTAAAGTTTGCCTAATCAATCTAAGTAATCAGCCATATGAAATAAAAAGAGGAGATAGAATTGCACAAATTCTTATCACTCCTGTACCTGAGATAATTTGGAACAACATAGAAGAATTCTATGCAAAAGAAACTGCTCGCAATGAAGGAGGCTTTGGCTCAAGTGGTAGATAATTTATTGTTTATAAGTTGACAATAATAATTCTTTACATACAACTTTAATTAATTTAAATGAGGCAATTATGTTAATTTTTAAAAACCACCGTGGCCAGCTCCACAAAACAAATACTGCACTTTTAGTACTTACTTCTCTGTATGTTATAGGCGCAGCAGTAGCACTTTCATCACCATATTTGATGTCTTCAACTTATATACTTGCTCCACTTGCAGCTTTTGCAGCTACACCACTTGGAATGAGTGTTTTAGCATTTGTTACTGTTGCACTGATTAGTTTAGCAATATATTCCTTCATGAAAAATAATGAAATATCTGAACTTAAAGCTCCGAGAATTGTTGCTGGTAGCTTTCAAAGATACCTGATGTTGCAGGTAACAAATAAAGATCTTGAATTTATTGAAAAGAACTATAAGAACGAAAATGGTGAATATACTATAGATTTTACTAACTCAAAAGGCGAAGTATTCAAAGCTGAGAGTTATGGTCAGATCAGATATATTGGTAATCCTGATCCAATCTTGCTTGGCAACACTAAACTCCTTGATCTATATCAGCTATACAAGAAGAATAGTGATGGTATATTTGAAGAGATAAATTGCGGACAGGAGTTAGAAACGTTAGGTTTAGGAGTTGAGGAAAATGATGCTAAAGAAGTAACCATCAAATTTGTGCCAAGCTCAATTATTAATTCACCAAAAGTTGAACACGAAAAGTCAGAAAGATTATTAATCAGCCAAGTATAAAAGGAATAAGTCTTCCCTTCATTTTTTTTACTGTTAATGACTTAAACTTATTGTAGAAACTGTCTCAAAAAATAGATATTCACATACTTGTAAGAAATTTGCTAAGGATTTTTATTTAATTTAACTGCATCTTTTGCCTTATCCAATAACCCATTAATAAAACCAATTTCGCTTGGTTTATCAAGTAAATCAGATGCAATGTTAGTATACTCATTGATAACAACTGGAACTGGTATATCGCAATTAATCAACTCACATATTGCAACGCGCAAGATAGATAAGCTTATAAGATTCAACCGTGGGAGGGACCAACTTGGGTGTAAATAAGACTCTATTATTTTATCATATTCTTCACTGCTCTTTATAACCTTATATAACAAGTTTTCTAAGAACTGATGGTCAAATTCTTCACATTCAAATATATCTCTCAACTTATTTATGTAGTCCTTAAGCTCACAATTTTCCAGTTTAAAAGTGCTTTTGTTGTAACCTACGAAAATATTTGAATAAGCAATTTGTACAGCAAGAAATCTTGCCGTGCTTCTTTTGATGCGCCACTTTTTATCTACTGGTTTTTCTTCCATTATTTTAATTTATTGTGTAGATCTATCATATGCAAAACAGTTGAGGCTGCATGGCCACCAACGTTCTTTTTACTTTTGTCAGCTCTAATTAGTGCTTTATCTTTGCTGTCAGCGGTAATTACGCCCATACCAAGAGGTATTGCATAATGCATAATAACTTCATTTAAGCCTTCGATTACTCCTTTACAAACATATTGATAGTGATCGGTTTCACCGCGAATCACGCACCCAAGAGCTAAATAACCGTCATAATTAGCATTCTTGCTTTTTACTGCAAAGAGAATTGTAGCTGGTATCTCAAATGCACCAGGAACTTCAATTATGTCATAGCTTGCATGACTTTCTTTTAATCTATCGACTGCACCTTCAAGCAAAAGGTTTGCTATTTCAGCATAATAAATTGAATTAACTATTAGTATTTTCGACATTTACTACCACTTTTTTCGTTAAAAACAACTTTATTAATGATTGTTGAATTAAAGTTATAATATTACTAAATATCCAATATATTACCAGGCCGGCAGGAAAAGAAGAAAAAATAAAGACAGAAATGTAAGGTAAAAACTTCATAACATTTACTTGAATATCATCTTTACTGGTTTGATCGTTCTCACTTAGCTTCTGCTGAATTATCATGGTAGCGCCAAAAATTATAGGTAAAATGCCTATAGAAATAGGAAAGTTATAATTAAACAACCCAAATAATGTAAAAATGTTTGTTGGATCAGAAGCTGAAAGATCCTTAATCCATAAATAAAAAGGGGCGTGTCTCATCTCTATAGTAACAAATAATACTTTATACAGAGCAAAAAATACTGGTATTTGTATGAGCATAGGGAAAATGCTCGAAATTGGATTTACATTGTTTCTCTTGAACAACGCAATTGTCTCTTTGTGCTGCTTTAAGCTGTCATTTTTGTACAACTCTTTTATACGAGTTAATTCAGGCTGCAGGCTTTTCACCTTGAACATCGAAATATATGATCTATTAGATAAGGGAAGCATCAAAAGTTTGATTACTAAAGTTAGCAATAATATTGCTAAGCCAAAATTTTTCAAAACAAAGTTAAAATATTCAAGCAGTAAAAACACCGGCTTGGTTATAAAATAAAGAACACCAAAATCTACAGCCTTATCAAACAAAGGTATATTGAGAGTGTCTTTATAATAATCAAGTAAATTCAATTTCTTTGCCCCAGCAAAAAAGTAGTTCAGAGTAGAAGCACTTGTACCAGGGAGTATGTGTGTGTACGGTCTAACAAAATCTGCTTGAAACTTATCAATGTTATTAACATTCGTGTGTTTAATGCTCACATTTATTTTATCTGATTTCTCAGGTATGATGGCTGTAAGCCAGTATTTATCAGCAAAACCAAACCAATTTTTTTCACTCGTGCTTGCCTTTATTAAACGCTTCTTAGAAATATCTTTATATGTCCACTCCTCTAGCTTATTGTTAAATGCACCTAGTACTCCTTCATGTGATATCCAATAGGATTCATTAATATTATCACGTTTACGATTGATTTTACCATAGGGAACTAAAACTACATTATCTTTTGTATTGTTTTCAATAATTTGCTCAACTTTAAACATGTAGTTATCGTCAAGGCTAATTTTCATTCTAAATAAAATGCCATTTTCATTATCCCAAAATAAATTGACCTCTTTTTGATTGAGTTTATTTGCTTTCCATACTGTTTTAGAATCTGGAACTTTAATCTTTTCATTCGGATCGAGCCACCCAAATTCTGCAAAATATACATCTTTTGATTCTGCAGGTGACAGTAACACCACTTGTGGAGAAGAAGAACTCGGTTCTAAGTGGTAGTTAGTTAGGATTAAGTCATCAAACCTTGCACCTTTCAGAGAAATTGATCCTTCAAGCATGTTATTGGTTAAATTAACTCTCTGTTGTCTAGTAGAATTAATAATTTCAGAACGATTTTGGTATATCATAGGAGCAAGGTCGTTAGAAGATTCGATATGTTCAATATTTTCAATCGATGGTTGGCTTTGGCTCGTGTTAAGAAAATTATCATAAATAATATGCCATAATACTATAATCAATATAGAAAGAATTGTTGCTAAAATTAAATTTTTTGCTTCTGACATGAAATTAAATCGAACATACCTCCTTAAAGTATATATTAAATATTGTACTAAAACAATAAAATTTACTTATTTTTAATAATAGCTTTTAACGCTAATCTTAAAAATTTACTCTTATGGCTTCAAATTTTAATAATATGAATGCAGCAAAAAATCTAGTTATTTGGCTACTGATAATAGTCATTACTGCAATGTTTATTGATTCACAAGGGGATAAACTAAGCAATAGGTTTCTGAGCACTTTTCTACCGTACAAAGGAAGGGTTCAAAATGGCGGAAGTATTGAATTTACAAAGTCATACGATGGACACTTTTATATTCAAGCTCAAGTCAATGATCGTAATATAACGTTTTTGCTTGATACCGGAGCAACTATAATGCACCCCATAAACTAGACCAAAAAAAAATGGTTGATCCGAGTAGGAAGGTAAAGGGGTAAAAGTATGGCAACAAAAAAATATGAACCAGAGTTAAAAGCAAAGATAGCTTTGGAAGCAATAAAAAATCAAAAAAGCACAGCTGAGATATGTAGTGAATATAAAATACCATCAACAAATCTATATGATTGGCGTGATAGAGTATTGGCAAGGTTAAAAGACCTATTTGTTGAAGAAAGTGAAAGTGCGAGAAAACAAAGAATCTTAGCGCAAGAAATAGAAAGTTTACATAAAGTAATAGGAGAATTGACAGTGGAAAATAGCTATTTGAAAAAAAAATTACTGAAATAAGCAAAAAAGATAGAGTAAGGTTTATAGAAAAAGATTCTGATCTGTCAATTAGGAAACAGGCTGATTTATTGGGGATTTGCAGATCTAGCCTATATTATAGGCCTATAATTAATAACGAAAGTGAAGTAGCAAATTTGATTCAAGAAGTATATTTGGCTTCTGATTGCCGTTATGGATATCGTAAAATTACTGCTGAAATCATAGCGAGTGGAGTAGTAGTCAATCACAAAAAAATCTTAAGAATTATGAAAAAAATGAAGATTAGTGGGCTGTATTGTAGAAAAAGATGTAATACAAGTATTAAAGAAAAAAAGCATAAAATATATCCTTATTTACTCAAAGATTTGATTATTTGTAGAGTTAATCAGGTATGGGCTACTGATATAACATATATTATGGTAGAAGGTAAGTTTATCTATTTTGTGGCAATAATGGACTTGTATAGTCGCTATATTATTGCTCATTCATTATCACCATATCTCGATGCTGGATTTTGCCTTTATACTCTCAAAGAAGCTCTAAAACAAGGTAAACCTGAGATTTTTAATAGTGATCAGGGGGTGCAGTTTACTAGCTACAACTTTATTATGGAATTAGAGCGTGCTAATATTAAAATCAGTATGGACCATAAAGGACGTTGCTTCGACAATATATTTGTTGAGCGCTTATGGAGAACTTTAAAGCAAGAAGCTATATATTATTATAGACCAAATAGTATCAGAGATTTAAATCTTATAATAAATGATTTTGTTGCTTGGTATAACTATAGAAGGCGACATCAGACTCTACATTATAAAGTTCCTGCTGATCTTTATTATCATAAACAGTAAATGAATATATTGATAAATACTTTAAATGTGTGTCGACGTATTTATCAACATATTCATTTTAAAAATCGGATCACTTTGAAAAAAATGGTCTAGACAAATGGGTGCATTATACTTCTCCCAATAAACCCTTATATAAATCTTTTAGATCACCTTCTGATAAATGGCCTATTGCCAATTTAGCTAACTGTTCTTGGTTTAAGTCTTTTAAAATTCCTTTTTTATGATAGTTGATAGACCAATCATCCTTCTTAGTTATTGCTTCCTTGAGTCTCTTAGCATGATATGTATCTAGGTTAATTAGATCTCCATATATGCCTTGATTATTACTCGAGAACAATTTCTTTTTTACAAGCTCTAATTCTTCTAATGGTTGACTACTTATATAGTCTGAAAGCTTACTCTTAAGATCTTCTACAGATAAATTGCCTGAGCGATCTAAATTTCCTAATTTTACTTTGTACTTATTTTCGTAACAAAAATCTTGTAGTGCTCTTAATGGATGTTCTCTTTCATTACAAGAATACGAAGGTGTGGGCCACCAATCATAAACCAACTCACTACCATTTTCTAATGTCATTCCAAGCACTGCCCCAAGATCTTCAAGTAGCTTTTTCTCATTTTCTCCTAGGGATGTAGATTTTTTGCGCTCACTTTGTTCTTCATCACTCAACCCTCTTAAAGAAGAGATAAAATCTATTCTTTCAGCAGCTACTTTTTTTGATAGCTGGCAGAACTCATCTATTTCACTTTCTTCTACTCCATAATATTCAAGGTAGTCTCTTACTACAGCATCATTGCCGTTACTGAGTAAATCTACTAGCTTTTTAGGAACTCTTTCTAATTCTTTATACCAATTCCCGTTACACGGGAAACAGATAGACAATAATGGAAGAAAAGCCATAATGAAATAAGTGAAATAGTTTAGGTATAAATGGCACTCAGATCAAAATTATTGGATGAAGAAGTAGTAAAATCAGCAAAAGAGATGCTGAAGAAAGTAAGGAATAATGCATATGTTTCAAAAAAACTAAACGCTGTAATTGCAGCAAAAAAGTACAGTATAACGTCTGTAGCAAAAATATATTGCATTTCAAGAAAGGCACTAACTTCGTGGATAAAACTCTTGAAATTTGGCAGAGAAGAAAAACTGTTTGCTCCTCGATCACGCCGAAGAAAAACTAAATTAAATCAGGCTCAACTACAGCAAATTGAAGCATGGATAGAAGAAAACCCTAATATTACCATTAAAGAAATGAGAATAAGAATACAGGAAAAGTTCGACTTAAATATTAGCAAATCTACAGTACACCGCCATATGCAAAAGATGAAATTTTCATATATTACACCAAGACCAGTACACAACGTACAAGATAAAAGTAAACAAGAGGAATTCAAAAAAAAATCTCAATGAAGTTATTGGAAAGTATCCTGAAAAAGAGCTATTTTTCTTTGATGAATCAAGGTTTGGCACACATTCGAAAGTTGGGCATGGATGGTTTAAAAAAGGTACTAGAACTCGGGTTAAAATAAAGTTAGGTAGGCATAATTTTTATCTCTACAGTGCAGTTAATCCTAAAAATGGAGAGAGTTTTAGCTTATTTGCACCAAATGTTAACACTGATTGCATGAATATATTTCTTGAGCAAATGTTGCAATATCTAGGGACAAGAGAAGCTGTTCTTGTTATGGACTGTGCTAGTTGGCATAAGTCAAAAAATTTAAAGGTACCTAAAAACATTGAGATTATATACCTACCTCCATATTCACCTGAACTTAATCCTGTTGAGAGGCTTTGGTTATATATAAAACAGAACATTTTGCGCAATAAAATATACAGTACTATTGCTTTGCTTGAGAGCACTTTATGCAAATTTCTTACCTCTCTTGCTACTTCTACAATTAAACAACTCTGCTCTGTTTCCTATTTGACTCCACAACAATGAGAATTGGTATAACTACATGGAAAGATGGTCCTGGCAACAAAATTCATAAGAGTGATGTGAGTACTGCAAAAAACTACTTGACTGAAAAAGAGTTGAGTGCATATTGTTTCGATGTATCTAGATTATGCGGAACTTCAAGCAAGAAAGCATCGGCTAATGAAAATGCAGAATTGGGTTGAAAAGTTGGATGCATTTCTATTGTTCAATGATTATGAAGTGCTTAAAGATGCTGGTAAAGTTAGTGCTGAAGTTGCAAAAGCTCTAGCTGAAGGAGAATACGAAAAGTACAGAGTTGTACAGGACAAATTACATGAATCTGATTTTGATGAATTAATTAAAGCAAGTAAAGAAAGTGAGAAAATAACTACAACAAAAACCAGCTTGTAGTTGAGCTATCTGTGTTTGACATCTTGTCTACCACCTTTTGTTTTAATTTCAAGGGGGGTGAAAAATTGTCCCCACCCTTTAGAAAGCCCTACCTGCCAATAAATAGTGGAAACATAAATCTTTATCTCTATCATACATGATAAAATTGGAGACGTAAATAAATAAATTTAGATCTTTGTCTCCATTTTAAGCGGTACATAAACTTTAGATGCAGAAAAAGCTCAATAGAAAAAAATGATCCATTTCTGCAATTTTAGACACCTATGCTTAAAGAACAAACAAATCGTATCCTCTTTTTCCGGAATACTCCCAAATTGGCTAAAATCTTGAACGGAATACATATTGTAATTTAATTGTTAGGACATTTATATTATAAGTAAAACAGAAATTTAATAACTAAAGGAGAAAACCTACGTTTTAAAGCTAGCTACAATTTTTAAGTAAAGCAAGTAGCCACCTGATTAAAGATCGCTTATAAAACAACTCTAGACTCAACTAAAAGGTATTTTCAGTAGTCTTACTATCACGAAAGAAACTTATACATAAGTTTAACACGATTTTCATGCCTTGTAAAGAAAATTTTTTAAAAAGAATTTAACCTTTCCTGTCTCAAATCCTTTTTTTAGAGAGCTATCTATAAGGGTTAAAAAATTAAAGAATAAATAAGAATGAAAAATATAAAATATAAATAGGGTATTATCATATACCTTATTTTTATTATTTATAATAATAGTTTTTTTCTCTAAACTAAGAAACACTCAAAATCAGCCAAGGAGCAACCTTTTATGATATTATAGTAGTTTGCTTGACTTGTATAACCTTGAATTATGTTAAACTCCTCTACAGTAGCCCACTTCTCAGCTTAATGATGTATTTGCGAAGGTCCTACATTAAGCTTTTTCGCTAATTCTTCTTGAGTATAGCCTCTGATTATTCTCCACTTTTTTATCTCTTGTCCTCCGTTTTGCTCGTATCTCTCTTTATCAGCATATTCTTCAGCTGATAAGCCCGTTGCTCGATAGATAACGTCAGTAGCAAACCCTGACTTAACTAGATTCTTTGCAATTTTTATTCTTGCTGCTTTTATATTACTTTCTTCTTCAGCTCGGATAGATTTGGTTAATGCATAAATTGCTTTGTGTCCTCCTGTTTTTTCTATGAAATTATACATTTCCTGGGTCTTAGCTTTGTCAAAACAACTATCTTCTTTTAGTACTTTTTGTCTTGGAAAGAGATTTCTAATAGGAATTGATAACGCTTCTGCTATCACTTTTAGCCTTTCAATTGGAATGCCACATGTTCCTTGCTCATATCTTAGCAGCGTATGATAGTTTATGCCTGTTTTGCCTACTAAATCCTTCAGGGTATATTTTCTCTTTAATCTCCAGCTTCTTGCTCTTTGTGCTATTTGGTACCTTATGGAAACAGTAGTATACTTTGCCATACAGAAATAGATATTATATAGGTTAATACTACCAAATAAAGATATACAAAAACTTTTATGTTCGCATTTTAGTTGAATATTTCTTCAGAATTGTGTATAATCATTAATGCTTTTTATCTTACTTTCTCATGGCTCTTTCCAAGTTTCTCGATCCTAAGAATGATATATCGTTCAAGCGCATCTTCGGCACTGAAAAAAATAAGGACATTCTTATTCACTTCCTCAATGACATTCTTGGCTTCACTGGCAAAAGTGCAATAAAGGATATAGAGTTTTTAAGTACTATTCAAGACCCTGATATCGCCGCTAAAAAGCAAAGTATTGTTGATGTTCTCTGCAGAGATGAAAATGGGGTGCAAGTGATCGTCGAAATGCAGGTCGCTAAAACTAAAGGCTTTGAAAAACGTGCCCAATACTATGCTGCTAAAGCCTATTCAAGACAGGCTGATAAAGGTGATCAATATCATGACCTTAAGGAAATTATCTTTATTGCTATAGCAGATTGTATACTGTTTCCTGATAAGTCTGAGTACAAATCAAAGCATACTATTCGCGATGAAAATACTAATGAACATGATTTAAAAGATTTTTACTTTATATTTATTGAGTTGCCTAAATTTCCCAAAACAAAAGAAGATCAGCTTTCAAGTATAGTTGAAAAATGGGTCTACTTCTTTAGATATGCAGATGAAACTAGTGAAGAAGAGCTAGAGAGAATAATAGGAAGTGATCTAATAATTAAAAGAGCATATGAAGAACTAAATAGATTCAACTGGTCAGAAAAAGAATTTATTGCCTATGAACAAGAGATCAAACGTATTCGTGATGAACAGGCTGTCCTTGCTCAAAAACTCGATGATGCTACTCAAAAAGGTAGACAAGAAGGCATCCAAATCGGCCAGGAAAAAGGTAAAATTGAAGTTGCCAAAAACTCACTCAAGGCCGGTGTATCTATTGATGTTATAGCTGAAATTACAGGACTTTCTCTTGATGAAATTAAACAACTTCAGGAAGAGATAGCATGAAGCTGTCTTTTTGATTGGTTACCTATTGCTACATTACTCAGATAAGACTCAGGTTTATTATCTGCTCTGCTAGTAATTCCTGGTTGCTAAAATTACAGTTTTTGATTAAACAGAGTGGAAAGATATAGAAATATTTTTTAACATAAAAACTTATTGATTATATAGTCTTTTATAAATATAATCCCCTATGTTATTTTTAGCTTTGAGGGGTTATGAAAAAATTGGATTATAATCAAGCTTCTGTACCTACAACAGAAACAAATACTGCTGAAGTTGAAGCGAGTAATATAGATACAGTTGGTGCAATCTCAACACAAACTACTGTAAACTTTGAGCATTCGAAAAGTGAGTTGTTTAGTGCTATAGAAGAAAATATAGCCTTTCTCATAATAGTGGGAACAAATGAAGAAAAGCAGAGTCAACAGCCTGGCGAAAAGATTTAAAAAGAGGAATGTTTTTCCTGATTCTGTTTTTGATAGCAAACCAATGGTGCTCAATTTTGTTGAAATCTGGAGAATATGGCGGCAGATACAGAATATCTATACCAATGCTTTTGGCAAATTCAACAGTCTTTTTAGACTTATGAAAAGTTGCATTATCCAAAATCACGGTTTGTCCAGGCTGTAAAATTGGTGCAAGAAATTGCTCAAACCAGCCATTAAAAACCTCTGTATCACAATAGCCTTCGAAGGTCATAGGTGCAACGATTTTTTCCTTATTTAAAGCTGCAATCATGCTAACTCTCTGAGTTTTCTTACCTGATTTTAGTGCATGAAATCTCTCTCCTTTTCTGCAATATCCATATGGGTAATCTTCTGTATTGTCTATACCAGATTCATCAATATATACCAAATTTTTAGGGGACTTTGCCGATATGATTTTCAAAAATTGAGCTAGTTTTTCTTCGTTTCTTTCTTTATATCCATAAGTCTTTTTTTGCGTGTAAATCCAATTTTTTTTAGAGCTCTATGAATCGTTTGACGACTTATATTGCCCCAGAGTTTGGCTACCTCTGATTGTGTTTTAGCGCCGTATTTTTTTATAAATTCTGCAAATGCATTCCAATCGGTGATTTTATGATTATAGCCTCTATTCCCCAGTTTCTTCGATTCCTGTTTCTTTCCGCCTTTTTTCTCATTTGTACAATGTTACTCTACCGATTTTGAACCTCTTTGCTACTGCTGTTTTACTCTCTCCTTCATCTAATGCCTGAATGGCTTTTTTCCTTAAGTCATAACTGTACGCTGTTGGCACTTTTACCTTCTGATTGCCCTAAGTCTCTATTTTATCCTGTTCCCACTATTATGAGAAGAGCTATAACACTCATCTTGCATGGTCTTATGAAATCTCTCGCATATGCAATTGGTCTGTGGTGAGTTGGCTTTGGTTCGAGAATGATCAATGTTTTCTATTCCCAAATAAAGCTGATAAGCATGATTTTCTGGCTTACCACAGTATTCTGTGCCACGATCAGTAAGAATGCGTAATAGCGGTACATTTTGTCCATCAAAGAATGGTATTACTTTATCATTTAGCAAGTCAGCAGCAGTAATTGCTGTTTTATCTAAATAAAGTTTGGCAAATGCAACGCGAGAATAAGTATAAATAAAAGTTTGCTGATACAACACCCTTAATATTACCAACGTAATAAGTATCCTGAGATCCTAAATAACCAGGGTGTTCTGTATCAATTTCCCCGTGAGCTTCTCTTTGTTCTTTTACTTTTTCTAACGCTGCAAGCTGTTCTTCTGTTAGAATTATTCCATCTTGCATAACTTTTTGTTTCAAGAGCTTTAAGTCTTTTTTTAAAGGTTTCAAGATCATTTCTCACCCATACCGATCTTACTCCACCTTCTGAGATTATTATGCCCCTTTTTCTAAGTTCATTTGCAGCTCTTTGTTGTCCATATGCTGGAAATTCTGTTGCAATATTTACTATTGCTCTTTCTATATCTTCGGAAACTCTGTTTGCTAATAGGGGTTTTTTCTTACTTATTTCATGTAATGCTCCTTCTCCCCCACTTTCATATAACTCCTTAAATCGATAAAATGTATCACGCGAATAACCCATCACCTTACACGCTTGTGATACGTTACCTAATTGCTTTGCTAGTTATAATGCACCCATTTGTCTAGACCATTTTTTTCAAAGTGATCCGATTTTTAAAATGAATATGTTGATAAATACGTCGACACACATTTAAAGTATTTATCAATATATTCATTTACTGTTTATGATAATAAAGATCAGCAGGAACTTTATAATGTAGAGTCTGATGTCGCCTTCTATAGTTATACCAAGCAACAAAATCATTTATTATAAGATTTAAATCTCTGATACTATTTGGTCTATAATAATATATAGCTTCTTGCTTTAAAGTTCTCCATAAGCGCTCAACAAATATATTGTCGAAGCAACGTCCTTTATGGTCCATACTGATTTTAATATTAGCACGCTCTAATTCCATAATAAAGTTGTAGCTAGTAAACTGCACCCCCTGATCACTATTAAAAATCTCAGGTTTACCTTGTTTTAGAGCTTCTTTGAGAGTATAAAGGCAAAATCCAGCATCGAGATATGGTGATAATGAATGAGCAATAATATAGCGACTATACAAGTCCATTATTGCCACAAAATAGATAAACTTACCTTCTACCATAATATATGTTATATCAGTAGCCCATACCTGATTAACTCTACAAATAATCAAATCTTTGAGTAAATAAGGATATATTTTATGCTTTTTTTCTTTAATACTTGTATTACATCTTTTTCTACAATACAGCCCACTAATCTTCATTTTTTTCATAATTCTTAAGATTTTTTTGTGATTGATACCAATTCTCATTGTTGTGGAGTCAAATAGGAAACAGAGCAGAGTTGTTTAATTGTAGAAGTAGCAAGAGAGGTAAGAAATTTGCATAAAGTGCTCTCAAGCAAAGCAATAGTACTGTATATTTTATTGCGCAAAATGTTCTGTTTTATATATAACCAAAGCCTCTCAACAGGATTAAGTTCAGGTGAATATGGAGGTAGGTATATAATCTCAATGTTTTTAGGTACCTTTAAATTTTTTGACTTATGCCAACTAGCACAGTCCATAACAAGAACAGCTTCTCTTGTCCCTAGATATTGCAACATTTGCTCAAGAAATATATTCATGCAATCAGTGTTAACATTTGGTGCAAATAAGCTAAAACTCTCTCCATTTTTAGGATTAACTGCACTGTAGAGATAAAAATTATGCCTACCTAACTTTATTTTAACCCGAGTTCTAGTACCTTTTTTAAACCATCCATGCCCAACTTTCGAATGTGTGCCAAACCTTGATTCATCAAAGAAAAATAGCTCTTTTTCAGGATACTTTCCAATAACTTCATTGAGATTTTTTTTTGAATTCCTCTTGTTTACTTTTATCTTGTACGTTGTGTACTGGTCTTGGTGTAATATATGAAAATTTCATCTTTTGCATATGGCGGTGTACTGTAGATTTGCTAATATTTAAGTCGAACTTTTCCTGTATTCTTATTCTCATTTCTTTAATGGTAATATTAGGGTTTTCTTCTATCCATGCTTCAATTTGCTGTAGTTGAGCCTGATTTAATTTAGTTTTTCTTCGGCGTGATCGAGGAGCAAACAGTTTTTCTTCTCTGCCAAATTTCAAGAGTTTTATCCACGAAGTTAGTGCCTTTCTTGAAATGCAATATATTTTTGCTACAGACGTTATACTGTACTTTTTTGCTGCAATTACAGCGTTTAGTTTTTTTGAAACATATGCATTATTCCTTACTTTCTTCAGCATCTCTTTTGCTGATTTTACTACTTCTTCATCCAATAATTTTGATCTGAGTGCCATTTATACCTAAACTATTTCACTTATTTCATTATGGCTTTTCTTCCATTATTGTCTATCTGTTTCCCGTGTAACGGGAATTGGTATGACTACTACTCCACTCGCTATGATTTCAGCAGTAATTTTACGATATCCATAACGGCAATCAGAAGCCAAATATACTTCTTGAATCAAATTTGCTACTTCACTTTCGTTATTAATTATAGGCCTATAATATAGGCTAGATCTGCAAATCCCCAATAAATCAGCCTGTTTCCTAATTGACAGATCAGAATCTTTTTCTATAAACCTTACTCTATCTTTTTTGCTTATTTCAGTAATTTTTTTTTCAAATAGCTATTTTCCACTGTCAATTCTCCTATTACTTTATGTAAACTTTCTATTTCTTGCGCTAAGATTCTTTGTTTTCTCGCACTTTCACTTTCTTCAACAAATAGGTCTTTTAACCTTGCCAATACTCTATCACGCCAATCATATAGATTTGTTGATGGTATTTTATATTCACTACATATCTCAGCTGTGCTTTTTTGATTTTTTATTGCTTCCAAAGCTATCTTTGCTTTTAACTCTGGTTCATATTTTTTTGTTGCCATACTTTTACCCCTTTACCTTCCTACTCGGATCAACCATTTTTTTTTGGTCTAGTTTATGGGGTGCATTATAAGTTCTAATAACCCTAACTTTGGTTTTAGTATTTTTGTTTGTATCGTACTCATATCTAACACTCCTTTCTTTTATTATTTTATAACTTACTTTTTTAAAGTGTCAGATCAAGTCTTGTTTAATACAATTAATGATTTTGTTTTAGTGGTCTTATGAAATGTAGCATTATCCATAACTATGGTTGTGCCAAGTGGCAATTTAGGTAATAACATCTTCTCCAGCCATATATTGAATACCTCTTTGTCACACCCACCTTTGAAAGTCATTGGTGCAATAAATCTCATTCCAATCCACCCGGCTACTATACTGATTCTCTCTCGAGTTCTCCCTGGAATATCTGCATAAATTTTCTTTCCTCTTGGAGCACGTCCATATTCTCGGTATAACTTATTATCAACTCCTGCTTCATCTATATATAAGATGCTGGAATGTTCTATTTTTGAGATTTTATCAATAAATTGCTGCCTATCTTCTTGATTGCGCTCTTGATATAGTGTGACTTTTTTTTAAAGTAATTTTTAGCTGTTTTAGTCTATACCAAATTGAATTTATTCCAAATCCAAGATTTTGTTTCATCTCTGCCAGAGTATGATCTGGATTCTTTGTAACATATTCTTCGAGTATTTTTGGGTCTATTTTTCGAATAAAGCTACCGTTTTTAGATGGCTTTAGGCTTTCACCAGCAGCTTTCTTTTTTAACCAGCGGTACAGAGTTGCTATTCCTATCTCCATGAGCTCTGCTATCTCAACCTTTGTCTTCCCTTTTTCTATCATCAATACTGCCTTTTCCCTTAAATCCACACTATATGCCATTATAACTTAAATACCTTATTATATCTTTATCATTTACTTTAGGAAATACTATAAATAGGTTCAACTGGTCTGAAAAAGAATTTATTGCTTATGAACAGGAAATAAAACGTATTCTTGATGAAAAGGCTGTCCTTGATCAAAAACTCGATGATGCCACTCAAAAAGGTAGACAAGAAGAAAAAATCGAAGTAGCCAAAAACTCACTCAAGGCCGGTGTCTCTATTGATGTTATCGCTAAAATCACTGGCCTTTCGGTAGATGAAATTAAGAAATTAATTTAACCTTACCCTGAGTCAAATGACCTTGAATAGAAGTATTACTTAAATAACTTTGTGACCACTAACTTTTATCTTTTGTGCTCTCTAAAATATTTATTTTTTAACTACTCCTTTTTAGCTTTCCTCCCTTTTTCTTACCTCCTATAAACCTCTCGAAGTGTCTTTCAATTTTGCTATAGGATTAATAAACTCAGTGCTTGGTGAAATAATTTCTTCAGTAGTAAAAGGCTTGACGTTTTTCTCAAGATCATTTTTAACTTCATTTGCTTTAGCAACAACACTATTGATAACTGCTTTATCTTCTTCTGAGTTTTGCTTATTTTTTGCTGCACGAGAAGAGTCACCAAGCAGTGGAGAGATAACATAATCTGCAGCTTCTTTTGCCAATTTTATATTTTCCCTTTGTGACAAAATCTCTAGCTCATTTAAGTCACTTTCACATGTAATTCCAGCTTTAGTTTGTTGTAATTTTATGTATTGTTGTCTACGCTCACCTAGTTCTTTACTCTCTTTAACATCAGATGCACTATTCACCTTACACTTCAATAACTCATTAGGAATAATAATAGAATCGTCACGCTCTTGTACTCTATAATAATGACTGTTATAAATGTTAATCTTTTCAATTATATTCTGCAAATAAGATTGTACCTGCTCTATGTT
Organism: Wolbachia endosymbiont (group B) of Eucosma cana; assembly: GCF_947250645.1. NCBI lineage: Bacteria > Pseudomonadati > Pseudomonadota > Alphaproteobacteria > Rickettsiales > Anaplasmataceae > Wolbachia > Wolbachia endosymbiont (group B) of Eucosma cana. The sequence goes on along the minus strand of NZ_OX366334.1, from coordinate 822,372 downwards.
TTGTAAGTCATCTTTTGTGAATTGAAAAGATTTGTCTTTTAAATTTTTCCTGAATTCCCTCAAATTCTCTACTTTATCTTGATTGTTTTTTTCTGGATAAATCTGATCAAGTACCTTGAGCAAATAATCGCCTTTCATCAATGGTAATGTTATTTTATCAAACAATTTAAGATGCACTGGATGTTTTAAACATGCACTCATATGCTCTAAATAATTATTGAAGTTTTTAGTGTCAGTTTCGTCTTGTGGTTTTTCTTTTTGTTGATAAACTTCATTAAATTTCTGATTTAACAAATTTATCTCTTGAACATTTTTAACGCTATATTCTGCTATAACATGAGCATAAGTATTCGCATTTAGATCATTCTTCAATTCATTAACTTTCTTCAAAAAGTCATTATAAGTATTTCTTGTTTCTAGGTAATACGTGAAGCAATCAAGAAGATACATAACTGTTATTACAGCCTTATATAGCATTTTAAGTATTTTAATACCCAAACCGCCATTATCTCTTAATTCTTTTTCATAACTATTAAGCTTTCTTCGTGCATGTTTTAATACATCAATAAATTCCTTCTTACTTCTATTGAAGTCATGCCCATTGGTATTGTAAATTTCTATAAACGAATTTAAGGCAATTTCAATACTTTGGTCAGCCAAATCGTCAATTCTTTTCAGGCTCTTTATTTCCTGATTAATATAATCTATTATCTCTGTTGCAAGCTTGTTTCCATAAGCTTGTTGATTTGATAATCTTACTACTGATTTATTATAGGCATCAATATAATCTCCTTCTTTGAGTAGGTTTATGTCAAGGCTCAATTCACCACTCGAATAGCAAAAGAATGTAGAGTGCCTATTAGAATTTAGGCATCTAAGTCTACCTGGAGCTTGAATAAGTTGTGCAGGCTTGTTGAGATCAGTGGATATTGGGTCTATTAGCATTCCAACATGTTGTAAATTGATGTCATTGTATCCCTGTACTTTGGTAGGATCTATATCATTACCAACTAATCCCATGCGGCACAGATATTGTTCTATCGCAAAAAGATGCGTTACATGCTGGTATTAACTTACAAAACATTCAAGACTTTAAAATATATGAAACTGCAAAAGGTCAAGTAAAAGCTGGAGTGGTTCAAATACCTCAAGTTAAAATAGGAAATTTTTTAATTAATGATGTGCACGCTAGTGTTAATACTCATTCTATGTCCCATTCATTACTTGGCATGAGTTTTTTGAGGTATTTTCATTTCACTATTAGAGACAATAAGTTGATATTATATCGTGACTAGAAAATGCTGCTTACATAAGCAGCATTCTGGTATTGATCTTTAAAATACATTAATCTCTAAATTGTGATCACCATATGGCTCCGTGTAGTACCTTATCTGGTAAGTACCATTATATTCAAGCGTTCCACTTTTGCTTTCTAAATCAATTCCTCTTGAAGTTTGATCTATACTCTCGATCTCAAGCCTGCTGCCTAAATTACCTAATCCTTTGTTCTCAACCTTAAAAGAGTCTTCTTCAAATTTTACTAACGCCTGTGTTCCCCCTTTATAAATATCGGTAAAATAAACATTACCAATTTTTTCATTATACCCAGAAAACCCTTTTATATTTACAATAGATTCTCCATCTTTGCTGGCAATATTTATATTTCTTTCCATATCCAAATCTGAGTATACCGGATACTCTGCGACATAATTTCCTTCCGTATCATCATTAACTTTAAAACTAAATAACTTATTAATTTCATTATCAATTGTACTTTTGCTAGAATCAAACTGAATATTCCCTATTTTTATCTGTTCTGTAAATCTGTAATCTGTATCTGGATTATGAACAGGCTGGCTAAACGGATTATGGCTTTTGGCGTTATACCTACACTTTAAATCATTTCCATCAAAATTGCACTCTGCACCATTCTTTAATTTAACATCGAAACTATCTCCTGATGAATTGAAATCGTCAATATCTTTCAATTGCAATTTCAGAGTATCTACCATAAAAAACTTCTTTATAATATGAATAATGAAAGCTATATACCAATTTTATTATAAATATATTAACATTTGTGCTTCATCTGCTTATTAAAGCTCTGCAGGTCAATATAGGAGCAGAAATAAATATTGCAGAGCAAGTGCCAACTGCAATGCCAAAAGAAATAACTAAGCTGAAGTCTCTGACCACACCTGTACAAATCAGCACTAAAGGAAGAGCGGCAAGAAGAGTAGTACCTGAAGTTAACATAGTGCGAAATAGGGTCGAATTAATGCTGGAATCAACTATTTCATCCATTTCTACATCTTTTCTATTTTTTTGATACTCTCGAATCCGATCGTATATAACCACTGAATTATTGATTGAATAGCCAATCACGGTAAGTAGAGCTGCAACTGATGAAATATTAAACTCAATACTCGTTAAGCTGATAAAGCCAAGAGTTAAAATTACATCATGAACCAGTGCCGTTATTCCACCAAGTCCACATTGCCAATTAAACCTAAGCCAAACGTAAAAAAATATTCCAATAATTGCAATTAACATGGCTGATATCCCTTCAAATATCTGTGTTGAACCTATTTGTGGACCAACATAGTCTATTTTGCGGTAAATTATTGCATTACCGAATTTTTCTTCCAGTATACTTTTGACCTTTTTAATTTTATCTTCATCTCCCTCATCTTTAAACCGCACAACTAAGTTATCACCAGCTTTTGAACTCTGTATCGTAAATCCATTCTCTTTTAATATATTAAGAATAGCATTATCCTCACTTGAGGATTTTATCTCTATTAAAACTCCACCTGTGAAGTCTATTCCTAAATTCACTCCATGTAGTACAACAGTAAGCACCGAAAAAACGACGAGAATAATGCTAATAAATGCTGTCATTTTTCCATATTTACTAAATTTGATATCAATATTGTCCGGAATAAGTCTAACTGCCATATTTCCTACTTAAATTTTGATTTTATATACTTTTTAAGCAATAGACTAGCTATTTTCTCTAGTTTTTTTAACCATTACTAATACTGACACCTGGCTCACCTAATCTAATGAAATAGAAAGAAAAGGATATTTGATCAAAGAAATTAAAATAGCCTGGTTATCATTAATAAAATACTACTTAAATATCTTTTTTAATAGATTGATTTCATCAGCAAATTTTGAGTCAGTTCTTATAAAATTTTCTACTTGTTTGACTGCATGTATAACAGTCGCATGATCTCTGCCACCAAAGTTTCTTCCAATATCTGGCAGGCTCTTTTGTGTAAACTTCTTAGCAAAATACATAGCTATTTGTCTTGGTCTTGCAAGACTACGGAGCCTTCTATTAGATTGCATATCTGCAACCTTTATGTTAAAAAATTCAGCTACTTTCTTTTGTATCTCTTCTATTGTGATTGACCTATGATTCGATCTAAGAAGATCTATTAGGGTCTCGCTAGCTGATTCTACTGTCATACTTCTTCCAATTAACGAAGTATGAGCAACCTTATTTAATGCTCCTTCTAGTTCTCTTATATTGGATTTTATATTCCTTGCTAAAAATTCTAGGACATCTTTTGGAACATAAATATTCATTCGCTCCACTTTGGCCTGCAATATACCAAGTCTTAATTCAAAAGTTGTTTCATTGATATCTGCAACTAATCCCCAACCAAGTCGTGATTTTATTCTCTCCTCTACTCCATCAAGATCACTAGGAGATCTATCAGCTGATATAACCAATTGTTTATTTTGATCTATCAATGCATTGAAAGTGTGAAAAAATTCTTCTTGTGTACTATCTTTACCACTGATAAATTGTACATCATCTACCATCAATACATCTACTGATCTAAATTGTTCTTTAAATAACATAATATCTTTACTTCGCAGCGCTGTAATATATTGATACATGAATTTCTCTGCCGATAAATATACTACTTTTCTCTTTGCTGATAGAGAATTAACTATATCCCAAGCTATAGCATGCATTAAATGTGTTTTACCAAGTCCCACTCCACCATATAGAAATAAAGGATTGCTGCCTGATATTGGATCTATAGATTCCGCTACACGCTTTGCCGCTGTAAATGCTAATTCATTTGACTTTCCTACCACAAAATTATCAAAACTGAATCTGGGATCCAGTGGTGAACCAAGATTATGATTATTTTCCTCTCTATTTTTTAGTATCGTATTAGAATTTGAATTTCTTTCTTCAATTAATTGAATATCAATAGAACATACACTTTGATCTTCGCTTTGCCATAATGACAATATTTTTTCCATGTAGTGAACTGTAATCCACTCCTTTATAAATCTTGTTGGTACAGACAACAAAACTTCTCCATTTCTGTTGCTGATAAATCTTAGTGAACTCAGCCAGCTGTTATATGTTGCCTCTCCATAAAGATTATGGAGATAATTTTGGATTTTTTCCCAAGTAACATTGTGGTCCGTTACTGTAATAATCTGATCAAAAAACATAGTAGAAACCTTAGGGTTAGTTAAGTTCATATACCACACCAAGAAAGAACAATAATCAGAAAGATGCAAGATAATCAATAGCTTACTGTAAGATAAAAAGCTAACACTACTTAATACATACCTAAAATTATGAGGATTTTTTGACGAGTTGTAAAGAGTATAAAAGCACTAAAATTGATCATTTTTTTGAAATAAAAACAATCAATTTGTAAATGTCGCTTGTACCGAGGATTAGAAGTATGTTATTAAAAAATAGTAATATATTATGTATAAATAAGATATTAAATTTACTGATAAATAAGTAAAGTACTTGTATAAATATAGCTGATTTAATATAAATTTATTGAAGTAAATTTGTGATTATATTAAGTAATTTGAGTCATAATACTGTATTCGGTATTGAACTGGAGTTTTACACTGAGGGAATAAAAAAAGAATATTTATTTCTGAATAGCATCAAAAATAAAATAGCTTCTCTTGGATTTTTTTGTAAGAAAGAGAGTTCTTTAAACCAATATGAAATAAAAAGTGACTGTTATACGAGCTCTGATAATTTAATTATGCATTTTGAGTTGGCAAAACAATTACTGATTGGAACAGCACAAGAGTTCGATGGTAATGTTTCTTTTAAAGCAAAACCTTATTTGGATAGAGCAGGCAGCGCACTAAATGTACATGTTAGCCTCATGGATTCAAATAATAATAACTTATTTTATAGCAATAAGCAAAAATATAGTGACCACCTGATTCACAGCATAGGTGGATTATGTGCAATGATGAAAAAACATATGTTGTTTTTTGCTCCAAATGATGATTCATATTTAAGATTTCAGTACCCAGATATTCATACTCCAACGACGATTAGTTGGGGAGTGAATAACAGAACTGCTGCAATAAGAATCCCCTATTTTGGCAACGATTCCAAAAGATGCCGCCTAGAGCACCGTGTTCCTGGAGCAGATTGTAACCTTGAAAAAGTACTCACAGCAATAATTGAAGGTATAGTTTTTGGTATAGAGAACAAAATTGCTCCGCCAAATAGAGTGTATGGTATTGCATCTGATCCTCAATATAAGATGGAGAGTTTGATATAGCAACTACCTGTTAAACCCTAACCCATTAAACTCCTTTGAGGTAATTGGCCATTCTAGCACTTTCCTCACATCATTATTTACATTCCCATACCGTAATAGCAAGTCTGCAGCAGATAGTTTCTGCGTACTTTTAGACTTAGGCCCTATATTGGGAAGTTTGCTTGGTGGCTGCTCAGGAAGTGGATTACCAAATACATCCATGTGTTCAGGAAGAGATTTCATCTGATTCTTTACAGAGCTAGAGCTATTTTGTGTAAGAGTTTTATCATTTGGCATGCCAAGAATAATTTTCTCAGGCACTACCATAGTTTTTGTATAATCAACAGGATTGCTATTTTCAGCATCTATAGTCACATGAATTGGTTCGCCAAACGCATTTATCGGGCCACCAAGTGATCCTTTCTCCATGCGTTCTTGTGCTCTTTTCCTTATTATTTCTTCTTCTAACTCAGTTTCAGCTCTTTCTGGTTCTTTTGCGGATATTTCTGTATCTTTTTCTTCACCTTCATCAACACTGCTATACCCTTCATCTCCTGAAACACCAGTAATTTCAGCAGGCTGTTCTTTTTTAGTTCTTATTTTATGAATCAACAAAAGTAATAAGTAAGTAACTGCAGCAGCAGTAACTATAATGGCTATCTTTGCAGCAATGTGAATCACTGTTAAAAATACTAAAGTTGATGAAACACCAACCAACCCAGATACGATCACTTTATTCTTGCCTTCTGTCACACTTAGAACTGCTACCATAATAATCCCTCAAATACCATACTAAAGTTATATTATATAGAAATTTTCTTACGCTTGCAAAATTGTAAAAATTTTAATCATTTACATAAAGCTATATAAGGATTAATTAATATATAATTTATCTTAGCTATAATATGATGTAATACCAATTCCCGTTACACGGGAAACAGATAGACAATAATGGAAGAAAAGCCATAATGAAATAAGTGAAATAGTTTAGGTATAAATGGCACTCAGATCAAAATTATTGGATGAAGAAGTAGTAAAATCAGCAAAAGAGATGCTGAAGAAAGTAAGGAATAATGCATATGTTTCAAAAAAACTAAACGCTGTAATTGCAGCAAAAAAGTACAGTATAACGTCTGTAGCAAAAATATATTGCATTTCAAGAAAGGCACTAACTTCGTGGATAAAACTCTTGAAATTTGGCAGAGAAGAAAAACTGTTTGCTCCTCGATCACGCCGAAGAAAAACTAAATTAAATCAGGCTCAACTACAGCAAATTGAAGCATGGATAGAAGAAAACCCTAATATTACCATTAAAGAAATGAGAATAAGAATACAGGAAAAGTTCGACTTAAATATTAGCAAATCTACAGTACACCGCCATATGCAAAAGATGAAATTTTCATATATTACACCAAGACCAGTACACAACGTACAAGATAAAAGTAAACAAGAGGAATTCAAAAAAAAATCTCAATGAAGTTATTGGAAAGTATCCTGAAAAAGAGCTATTTTTCTTTGATGAATCAAGGTTTGGCACACATTCGAAAGTTGGGCATGGATGGTTTAAAAAAGGTACTAGAACTCGGGTTAAAATAAAGTTAGGTAGGCATAATTTTTATCTCTACAGTGCAGTTAATCCTAAAAATGGAGAGAGTTTTAGCTTATTTGCACCAAATGTTAACACTGATTGCATGAATATATTTCTTGAGCAAATGTTGCAATATCTAGGGACAAGAGAAGCTGTTCTTGTTATGGACTGTGCTAGTTGGCATAAGTCAAAAAATTTAAAGGTACCTAAAAACATTGAGATTATATACCTACCTCCATATTCACCTGAACTTAATCCTGTTGAGAGGCTTTGGTTATATATAAAACAGAACATTTTGCGCAATAAAATATACAGTACTATTGCTTTGCTTGAGAGCACTTTATGCAAATTTCTTACCTCTCTTGCTACTTCTACAATTAAACAACTCTGCTCTGTTTCCTATTTGACTCCACAACAATGAGAATTGGTATTAATGGACAAAGCAAAAGATCAATTACCTGAAAATTTAAAAGTAGTTTATTTGAATGACCAGTCAAAAAATGTACGTGATGTGCTTGACGACTTGGAAAATGGTATAATATTTGCCGTATTACTAATATTAACCATAATAATGCTCTTTATGGGAACAAGGGCTGCTATTCTTGTTGCACTATCAATACCTGGCTCCTTTCTCATAGGAATAATGGCTCTTTACCTAATGGGTATTACTCTAAATATAGTTGTGCTCTTCAGTTTAATTATGGCAGTTGGCATGCTGGTTGATGATGCAATTGTAATCAGCGAATATGCTGATAGAAAGATGATTTGTGGCATGGATAAAGTAGAAGCCTTTTGCACCTCAGTTCATGATATGTTCTATCCAGTTTTATCATCAACATTGACTAAATTAGCAGTGTTTTTCCCTCTGTTACTCTGGCCCGATACAGTCGGTAAATTTATGCAGTACATACCAATTACAATAATTCTAACTTTAACTGGATCGCTAATTATGGCTTTAGTTTTTATACCAACACTTGGTGCAATATTTGGTAAACCTTCAATAACTTCAAAAAAAGAAATAATAAGAATGAGTGCTATAGAAAGTGGTAAGGTAAAAAATACTGGGCTTATAATAAGAACTTATGTACGTATGTTAGAGAAAGTCTTAGATCACCCCAAAAAATTTGTATGTGTTGTTGTATTTGTTTTATTTTTGTCTAGTATATTATATTTTACTTTTGGTCCTGGATTAAAGTTCTTTCCGAATGTAGATTCAGATAACATTTTAATCAGCGTTAAAGTAAAAGAAAGCTTATCAGCCAAAGAACGAGATTTGATACTTAAGAAAGTAGAAGAACGTATTTTGGGTGTTGAAAAAGAAATTTATGTTTTTTATGCTCGGTCAGGAAAATTTTCAGACAACGTTATTGCCAAAATTCAATTGGAACTTGTAGATTGGCGCTGCAGGCGCAAAGCCAAGCAAATACTAAATGATATAAGGAGCAGTGTGCAAAACATAAAAGGAGTAATAATTGATGTACAGGAACAAAAGTCAGGACCATCAGCTGACAAGCCAATACAAATTAACTTAAGCGGAAGTGCATCCAACTTGAATTCAGTAGCAGAGAAAATCCTAAAAATTATGGACCAACCTTCATCTGGATTTATAAATATTCAAGATAGTAGATCAGCACCTGAAATAGAGTGGAATATTAGTATTGATAAGAGTAAGGCTACAAGCTCTGGAGTAAGTGTTGCAACCATCGGTGATTTTATAAAGATGGTTACAAATGGAGTATTAATTGGAAAATATAGACCAAATAACGCAGATGAAGAAATTGATATTGTACTACGCTTTCCCAGAAAGAATCGCAACATGAAAACTATAGATAACCTTTTTATTAATACAGCAAATGGACCATATTCTATGAGTAGCATAGTGAAATACGTTCCCGAAAAAAAGGCAAATAAACTAAGTAGGATTGATGGATCACGCACAGTAACAATCTCTGCTGACGTTGATACTGGCTATCTTGTTGATGAAAGAGTTAAGTTCATTCAAAATTCGATTACTCAAGACTGTAGTAAAGGAGTAAAGATTGATTTCAAAGGTGACAAGGAAGATCAACAAAAATCAGGAGCATTTTTATTAAAGGCTTTTATATTAGCAATTACATTGATGATATTGGTGCTAGTGGCACAGTTTAACAACATATACTATACATTTATCGTAATGACAGCAGTGTTTTTATCAACAACATGTGTATTTTTCATTTTCTTTCTTATTCAGAAAGTTTTTGTAGTTGTCATGTGTGGAGTGGGGATAATTGCTTTAGCAGGAATTATAGTGAATAATAATATACTATTGCTTGATGCCTTTCATCAGCAAATTAAGGTGCGCAAAAATAACATTAAGCAATGTATAATAAACGCTTCAATTTCTCGCATCAGGCCAATACTACTTACCGTTGCAACTATAGTTCTTGGTTTAATACCGATGATTACTAGGTTAAATATCAGTTTTTTTACGCTACAAATCACATATGATGCTCCATCAAGTCAGTGGTGGGTTGATATTTCAGCAACCATAGCAAGTGGAATATTGACTGCAACGGTCTTAACTTTATTCTTTACTCCGGCATTGCTTATCATACAAAGACATGAAAAAACTTGACTTAAATTAGCAATCATTTAACATTTAAGATAGCGTTTTTTACCTGTTGAAGCTATAATTATAACTAATTAAATTGGATTTATTTATATGATTGCTAATCGTAAAAGCAGTGTTAAGCAGAAAAGCAACAAGAATAACATAGTTGGAAGCCTTGATGTAATAAAAACAGCGGGAGAGCTCTCACTTCAAAAAGGTTTGGATTTTAATATTATAATAAATGCACTTAAAAGTGCTATCGAAGCAGTAGCTCAACAAAAGTATGGTAGCAAAAGTAAAATTGTAGTTAATATAGATAAAAACACAGGCAAAGTTACCTCATATAGACAACTAAAAGTCATTAATGATGAATCAAATGAAAATGAGTGTGACTTAATTAAGTTGACACAAGCTAAGTTAATAAAAGAAGATGCAAAAGTTGGAGATACTATTAGTGAGTTGATTTCTCTTAACACTGATCTTGTTTCAGCAAGAATTGCCCAGCAAAAGATTTCTGAAATAATCAAAGATGAAGAGTTAAAAAAGCAATATGAGGAATTTAAAGATAAGGTAGGAGAAATGAGGTATGGCATCGTTAAACAAGTAGAATATTCAGATCTTATTATAGACATAAACGGAATTGGAGCATACCTCCCTTTACGAAACTTAATTGGTGGTGAGTCATTTCGTGAAGGCGATAAGGTTAAAGCTTACATACAGGCTGTTAAGCGCTCTGACGATGGACGTCAAATCATTCTTTCTAGGGCTCATGAAGGCTTTTTAGAGGCATTGTTGAATCAAGAAGTACCAGAAGTTGCTGACGGATTGATAACAATTAAGGGTATAGCTAGAGACGCTGGTTCAAGATCTAAAGTTGCTGTTTTTTCATCTGATAAGAATATCGATCCAGTAGGTGCTTGCGTTGGAGTTAAAGGAGATAGAATAAAAACTATTATACACGAATTAAACGGTGAAAAAATCGACGTCATACATTACTCATCAGATTTGGGTCAATTTGTTATTAAAGCCATTACTCCTGCAGAAGTATCAAAGGTCATTATTGACGAAAATGAAAATTGTATAGAGTTAATAGTTGCTGAAGATCAATTGAGTTTAGCTATAGGAAAAAAGGGTCAGAATGTAAGATTAGCTTCAGAGCTTGTTGGATGGAAAATTGAGATATTAAGCACTCAACAAGAATCAGAAAGAAGAAATAAAGAATTTAGTCAATGTTCAGTTTTATTTGCTGAAGCTTTAAATTTAGAAGAGATTATGGGCCAATTATTGGTAACAGAAGGTTTTTCAAGTGTAGAAGATATATCTAACACTTCAATTAAGGAACTTGCTTCAATAGAGGGCTTCAATGAAGATATTGCAAATGAACTTCATAATAGAGCAAACAATTACCTGAGAGCAGAGAATGATAGAAAAATAGAAGAGCTAAAAAATTTAGGTATGGAAGACGATGTAATCAACTTAGCCTTATCAATAGATAATAAAATTGCTCTTAGTAAACATAATATTAAAACTTTAGAGGACATAGCAGATTTATCAAATTATGAGTTTTATAGCATACTCTCTTCCTCAACTAATAATAAAAATAATCTAAAAGATACAGCAGATTTAATAATCATAGAAGCACGTAAAAAGCTTGGATTAATATAAAAACAATATGAATAATGAAGATATCAGTAATAAAAAATTAACCCTACAAGGCTTAAGCAAGCTTAAATTAGACATTAATTTAAACTCTTTAGATAGTCAAAGTACTGGTACTACAATAGTAAAAAAAAGAAGAAAAATTCATTCTGCAGAAGAATATAGTTTATTTGACGAGAGTAAATCAGGCTCTTTAACTGAAAAAGAACAAATTTCCCGCATTAATGCTGTACAGAATGCTACTTTGCTGAAAGAAAGGAATCAGAGAGAACAAGAAGAGAAAATAAAAAAAGAAGAAAGCAATCAAGAAGCTGAAGATAAAAATGAATCACACTCTGTACCTAAAGAAATAAATAAGGAAGTTTTAAGTAATACTAACTCAGTTGAACAAAAAGAAGATAGTATTGAATATGAGAACAATAATAAAAAGTCTTTTAAAGCTAGCAAAGATATATACTCTAAGCATTCTAAGCTAGTAATTACACAGGCAATAGATGAAAGAAATGAACACCTCCCTGTATTTAAGCAAAAATTTGGTATAAGAAGTAAACAATCAAAGTTTACTAAGGGTAAAAATATAGCAAGAGAAGTTATTATACCAGACAAAATAACTATCAGGGAGTTATCTATTCGTATGGCAGAAGATAGCAAGAGTGTGCTAAAAATGCTCAAAGAAGAAGTTGGGGAGAGCTATAGAGTAGATGATCTAGTAGATCCAGATATAGCATGCGAAATAGCAAAAAAATTTAATCATACGGCTAAACGAGTAAGTGATGCTGATAAAGAAAAGAATTTACTCTTCATAAGCAACAGAGAAAACTTACCTAAAAGACCAAAACCACCTATCGTTACTTTTATGGGACATGTGGATCATGGTAAAACATCATTGCTTGATGCATTTCGTGAATCCAATGTTGCAGAAAGAGAGTCAGGTGGCATCACTCAACATATAGGTGCTTATCAATTAACGACAAAAAATAAGCAAAAAATTACTTTCATTGATACACCAGGGCATGAGGCGTTTACTGCAATGCGTGCACGTGGTGCCAATATTACTAATATAGTTGTGATAGTAGTTGCAGCTGATGATGGAATCATGAAACAAACAGTTGAAGCAATAAACCATGCAAAAGCAGCAAATGTCTCTATTATAGTTGCCATTAATAAAATTGATAAATCACAACCTGGCGATGTAGAAAGAATAATTAATAGTTTGCCTCAGTATGACCTCATCCCCGAAGAACTTGGTGGTGATGTTATAATTGTGCCAGTATCAGCAAAAAAGAAAATCAACTTAGATAAACTAGAAGAGGCAATTTTATTAATTGCTGAATTAATGACGCTAGAAGGAATAGAGGATTGTCGAGCACTTGGATGGGTAATAGAGTCCAAAATAGATAAAGCTAAAGGAATATCAGCTACATTAATAGTTGAAGAAGGGACATTAAAGATTGGTGACATATTGGTAGTTGGTACAACATACAGCAAAGTACGCAGTATGGTTAATCACCTTGGTCAAAGAGAAAAAGCGGCACTACCTTCTACTCCAGTTGAAGTTACTGGTTTAAATGGTGTACCAAATGCTGGAGATAAATTTGTTGTTGTAAACTCTGAAAGGCAGGCTCGTGAAATTGTTGAATACAGGTTAGAATTAATCAAGAAAAAGCAAGAAGATTTAGACGACAGTAATTTAGATATATTCAGTCGTAATGATAGTGAAACAGAAGAACTATCTGTAGTTTTAAAGTGCGATGTCACTGGTTCTATTGAAGCAATATCAAGCTCAATTGATAAGCTTGGTAAAGAGCAAGTGAAATTAAATATTCTACACAAAGCAGTAGGAGGAGTAACAGATTCAGATGTGCTGCTTGCAGAAGCATCAAGCGCAGTAATTTTAGCTTTTAATGTAAAAGTGGATTCAAAAATAAGAGAATTAGCAAAACAAAAAGGTATAGAAATACATACTTACAATATAATATATGAGCTTATTGAAGACATGAGGATGTATCTAACTAAAATGTTAAAGCCTGTTACACGAGAGGTTCGTGTTGGTTCTGCATCTGTAAGGCAAATATTTAATGCATCCAAAGCCGGTAATATAATCGGATGTTATGTCACTGATGGAGTTATAAAAAAAGATTCTTTAATTAAGGTAGTACGTGGCAGCAAATTGGTGCATGAAGGAAAGTTAAAAGCACTACGTAGATTTAAAGATGATGTTAAAGAAGTGGGTGTAAATTTTGAATGCGGAATATCGCTAGAGGGTAATATCGATATTAAAGTTGGAGACATTTTGGAAGCTTATCAATTAGTGCAAGAAGAAAGGACGTTATAGTAGTTGAATATGAAAAAGGAAATTAGAAACCTAAAAGTAGCATCGGTATTACACAGGGCAATATCAAAAGTCTTAATGGAAGGTAATGTTCTTAATGAAAAAGTAGTAGTATCTGATGTAAAGCTAAGCAAAGATTTGAAGAAAGCAGATGTATATATTGTGTTATCTTCATTAAACATCCAAAATGATAATGATGATATCAGCACTGTTGTTAATGAAATGAACCAATCTGCATGGTCAATACGTAAATCTATATTGTGTTATGTTGATTTGCGATTTATACCTGAGTTAGTTTTTAAGCCTGATTTAGCATTCGATAATTTTGTCAATGTAAGCAAAATATTACATAATCACACTTAATTAATGTATTTCAACCATTATTTCTCATTAATGAGAATACACAGTTTAACAGGTTTATGGCTTGTGCTATTTTCTAGCTTAAGCGGCATTCTTTTAGCCTCAACTTCTCTATCGTATCAGGCTCTTTTTCTCCTTGTTTTGTTTACTATAGGTGCATTTTTAATGAGACCCGCAGGGTGCATAATCAATGATATCTTCGATAGAGAAATAGATGCGCACGTTGAACGAACAAAATATAGGCCACTTGCAAGTGGTGCATTAAACATAAAGCAGGCTTTGGCTTTACTTTCACTGTTACTGTCTATTGCCCTGGTAATCTTATTATTAACCAATAAAACTACTCTTATACTTGGAATAATTTCAATGTGCATGATAGTTATCTATCCCTTGCTAAAGCGTTACGTTTGGTGGCCACAATTATTTTTAGGGTTTACTTTCAACATGGGATCACTCATGGGTTCAGCAGCAATAACAAACCAGATTAGCATAGAATCCTTGCTATTTTATATAGGATGCGTCTTTTGGACGCTTAGTTATGATACTATATACGCTCATCAAGATAAAAAAGATGATGAGAAATTAGGAATGAAATCTACTGCATTATATTTTGGCAATACAACAAAATCTTGGTTGAAAAGATTTTATTTAATATCCTTAATGGCATGGTTGTACGCTGGTATACTATCATCATTAAATAACATCTTTTATATTGCTTTACTTGCCATAGGATTCATATTTCACCACCAACACAAAAATTTCAATCCAGACGATTCTAATCAATGCATGTCCATATTTAAAAATAATTCCCAGATAGGACTCTTGCTCTTTTTCGGTATCCTTTTAGATAGAATTGTAAATTCTACTTTTGTATCCGTTCAGATGCATGGCTAATGTGTAAATATCGAAGCAAAAATGTTGTCATTCCAGTGTCAAGTACTGGGATGACAGAGAAAGCATCATATTGAAATGACACCATTTATTTCTATGGCTGTCTTTTCTATCTTATTTTGTCACCCTGCTGAACGGATTCTACTTTTTAGAACATATCTTGAAAGGAAATCAGGAAGATAATATGATAGGATCAGTAAAAAATATATCCAGGTGATGTAAGTGACAAAGAATGGAAATTTCTTGAGCCAAGAGTTGCACAAGGTGTGGCCAAGAAAGCACAAAATAAGAACGATTATTAATGTTATACAATACATAATGAAAGGTATTTGCCAGTAGAGCAAAAGATTTTCCTCTATGGAAGACAGTGTATGATTATTTTTTTAGGTGGCGTAATAGTCACACATTGCTTGAATGCATACAAAACAAAGGCTGGTGTGCCCATTGATGTTATAAGATCAAATTACCAACCTTTTACTAGATGAAATCAAAAAGCTAAGGAATTAAGCCTTACCTTGATTTATTAAACCTCTATCCTGAATTAAATGACCTTGAACAGAAGTATTACTTAAATAACTTTGAGGCTCTAAGTTTATTTGCTGTTCTTCAACTTCTAATGTACTATCTCTATTGTGTAATATCTGCTCTATTGATTGATTTACTATTAAATCTAGTTCCTTATTAAATATAACCATAAATTTGTTAAACTTCTTTGGACTTAACTTACCTGCTTCTCTATCGTGGCATGCTTGCTCTACATATGAGTTTAAAACTCCTGAAATGTCATTAAACTTACCACCCGTGATTTTTGCAGTAACCTCTTTCTGCATTTCTACACAATCAATATTTAACCGATGCATTGATATCCCAATTTTTAATGCAGCTTGCTCTACTACTTTCTCAAATTCCTCTATAATATTTAATGCATAGCCCTGTGCTTCTAATGGTGATATAGACTGAACTACTGTGGAAATATACTTCTGACCTGTGATTTTCCTTATAAATACATCTAATAAAAGAAGTATACCGTTGTTATCAATACCTTGAACTGTAATAGCTTTAGAAGGTTCCATACTTATAGCTGCCTTAAAAGGAGAAGAAACAAACTGAAAAATACCTTTAATAGTATCTACCGTAGTGTAAGCAAAAATATTGATAAATGAAGATGGCTTACTTGTTCCGCTTGTAACTCCTATTTTATCAGGACCTATCTTATCATTTTGCAACGAATTTTCATCTTCTTGTGCAATACTGAGGCGATTATGGACACGTGTTGATAGGGAGCTGCTTTCTTCTTGCAAGTTAAGATGTTGGGTGATTTCTTCATTTCTTCTTATTCTTTCTTCTAGAAGGTTTCGTATTTCTAAGCTGTTTTCTTCATTAAGCGTATTTGCTACGGCTAAAGCTCCTCTAGCATCAACATAATCACTTTTATCAAGAATGAGCTTAACTACACCCAAATTGCCACGAGCAGCTGCAGTATGCAAAGGTGTCCAACCATTCTCATCTTTAGCGTTAACATTAGCACGCTTATTTATAAAAAGACCAGCTACTTGTAAATTATCATGAAGAGCAGCCCAGTGCAGAGGAGTAGCGCCATCATTGTTCTTAGCATTAACATTGGCTCCTTTCTCTATAAGCTTTTCTGCTGTACCTAAGCAACCATTAAAAAAAGCAGCATAGTGCAGAGGGACATTGTCATATTTATTCTTCTCATTAACATTAGCCCCTTTCTCTATAAGCTTTTCTACTATACTGACATTCTGATTAAGAGCAGCCCAGTGCAGAGGAGTAGCGCCATGATTATTCTTAGCATTAATATCAGCTCCTCTCTCTATAAGCTTTTCTACTACCTGTAATTTATCTGCAAGAACAGCTAAATGTAGAGGAGTATTGCCTCTATTGTCCCTGGCATTAACATCATCCCCTTTATTGATAAGATCCGCAACTTGATTAGCATCTCCACTACGTACAGCAGCAAATAATTCATTAATCATTTAACCCTCGATAAAAACCACTCAATTTCAAAGTAAGAAAAAAATCTTTTTCTGAATAAAACAGCTACCTCATAATATAAAGAAAAATATTTTCACTATCATATTTATTATACATAAAAAATTAATAGCTCAATATACTTTTCATAAAATACTCCATCTCTAAAACTTGTCAATCCCTATTTAGAAGTTTTTTTGATAATCTTTAATGAAAGTTCTTAACGAATTAATACTGACTTAATAGTATATATTACTAATAACTTAGACAACACAATCACTTCCGCAACCAAAACCAGCTATTGTAAGAAGATTTTATTTTGAGATCGTATGTTCTACCGCTTGATTCGTGCGAACTTTTGTTTGTATGAATTCATTATTTTATTTCTTGGCTTAACATACTTTTCTGAACATTTCTCAGCATTTCGTTGCTTTGTCTCTTTTTCCATTTCCTGATTCAATATTTACACATGAAATTTTTCTCCGAGGATGCTTTGATGGTGGTTCATATCCAGAAGGTCCTGGCTGTGATTTTGATAAATCTTCTGTTGCCTCAAATTTTCGCTTCTTTACTTGATAAGATTCATCTGTTTCTTGACAGGTACTATAAGAAATAAGGTTTGATTCCACTTTATCAAGCATTTCCTTACTACTATAACTTATCACAGTTTCAAGACATATCTTCTTGAATTCCTCAGAAGAAGATGCATGGCTCCCAGTTATATGGTAAATCATTTTATGATTGTAAGTAAGCTGCTAACATTGCATATTGTTCTTCTGGCGATCCTGCTCTATCCAATAGAAACTCCAATACTTCAATATCAACTTCAGCGGCAGCTTCTCTAAATGCTTCATAATTATTAGCCGCCAACATTGCATGTCGTTCTTCTGGTGGTCCTGCTCTATCCAATAAAAATTCCAACACTTTAATATCAACGTGAACAGCATTTACCCTAAATGCTTCATAATTATTAGCCGCCAACATTGCATGTCGTTCTTCTGGTGATCCTGCTTTATTTAATAGCAGCTCCAACACTTCAATATTCCCTTCACTGGTAGCTATTCTGAACGCCTGACAATTATTAGCCACCAACATTGCATGTCGTTCTTCTGGTGATCCTGCTCTATCCAGTAAAAACTCCAATGCTTTAATATTACTTTCAGCAGCAGTTTCTCTAAATGCTTCATAATTATTAGCCGCCAACATTGCGTGTTGTTCTTTTGGTAATTTTGCTCTATCCAGCAGCAACTTCAATACTTTAATGTTATCTTCACTGATAGCTTCCCAAAACGCTTCATAATCATTAGCCGCCAACATTTTATGCTGTACATCTAGTAATTTTGCTTTGTCCAACAGAAACTCCAACGTTTCAATATCACCACCATCATTTGCAGCTTCTCTAAATGCTTCACAATTATTAGCTACCAACATTTTACGCTATACATCTGATGATTCCGTTCTATTTAATAGAAGTTCCAGTACTTCAGTGTGCCCGGCATAAGCAGCTTTTCTAAATCCTTCATAATTATTAGCTGCCAACATTTTATGCTGTACATCTAGTAATTTTGCTCTGTCCAACAGAAACTCCAATACTTTAATATTACTTTCAGCAGCAGCTTCTCTAAATGCTTCATAATTCTTCATTGCTAACATTTCATGTAGCTCTTCTGGTAATTCTGCTCTATTCAGCAGAAGCTCTAATACTTCAGCATTATCATTACCGGCAGCTTCTCTAAATGCTTCATAATCATTAACTGCCAACATTTTATTCTGCACACCTAGTAATTTCGCCCTGTCCAATAGAAATTTCAACGTTTCAATATTACCTTCAGCAGCAGCTTCTCTAAATGCTTTATAATTATCAGCCGCCATTAACATTTTATATTGAATATTTTTCTGTGATTGTTGTGTTTCATTCATAAATTACGTCTAACCTATAGATACATTATGCAGCATAAATAATTAATATTCTTTAACTGTAATAGTTTAGACTTGATCTGACAGGCATGAATTAACTGACAGAAGAATCGACGAAGTCAAAACCGATATCAGAATCTATTTTAATGTTATCAATATTTTTTTGGTAAGCAATATGCATACTATCAAAAAAGGTCTGCATAGCAGTACTTACCGGAATGAGGTCTAGTTCTGTTGTAAGAATGCAGCCAATCTAACTGAAGCTCCTCCAAAGTACTATAAATCTTTTTCCTGAAGATAATATTGTAACATTCATCTTGCATAGTTCTATGAAACCTTTCACATATACCATTAGTCTGTGGAGAATAAGCTTTGGTTCTAGAATGATCAATATTTTCTACTCCCAAATATAACTGGTACGCATGATTCCCTGGTTTGCCACAATACTCTGTACCCCTATCAGTTAAAATGCGTAGCAATGGAACTTTCTGTTCATCAAAAAATGGTATATTGAGAAGATCTGCAGCTGTGATAGCAGTTTTCTCCGTATAAAGCTTAGCGAAAGCCACTCTAGAGTAGGTGTCAATAAAAGTTTGTTGATACAATACCTTTGATATTGCCTACATAATAGGTATCTTGACTACCTAAGTATCCAGGGTGTTGTGTCTCAATTTCGCCATTGGCTTCTTTTTGTTCCTTAGTTTTTTCTAAAGCAGCAACTTGCTCCTCTGTTAAAATTATACCGTCTTGGACCACCTTTGCTTCCAGGGCTTTCAATCTCTTTTTAAAATTTTCGAGTTTGCCATATTGACCTTATGCCGCTAGCAGATATTAGAATTCCTTTTTTCTTTAATTCATTAGCTGCTCTTTCTTGTCCATATGCTGGAAACTCTACTAACTACTGCTTCTTCTGTATCCTTTGGTACTCTATTGGCAAGTAATGGTTTGCTTTTGTTTATCTCGTATAATGCTTTTTCCCCTCCTGTTTCATACAGCTCTTTGAAGCGGTAAAATGTATCCCTTCATTACTCTACACGCCTGTGATACATTTCCTAATTGCTTTGCAAGTTCTAGCAACCCCAACTTTGGTTTTAGTATTTTTTCTTGTGTTTTACTCATATCTGACACTCCTTTAAAATTTATTTATATTTTTATCTTACTTTGTTAATCTGTCAGATCAAGTCTAAACTATTACAACTAAATTATAAGACTGAAAATAATCCAGAGTCAAAATTATTGCTAGGAGTACAAGGATTAGTCTCAGAATACGAATGTGCAAAGATTATAATGCACCCATTTGTCTAGACCATTTTTTTCAAAGTGATCCGATTTTTAAAATGAATATGTTGATAAATACTTTAAATGTGTGTCGACGTATTTATCAACATATTCATTTTAAAAATCGGATCACTTTGAAAAAAATGGTCTAGACAAATGGGTGCATTATAGAAACTACAAGAAGGCATATTACTGCTCCAAAGGGCAGAAGAAATTGGCATTCAGGTACAGTGTGTAGAATGTTGAGGAATCCAGCATACAAAGGACAAGCAGCATTTGGTAAAACGAATCAATAAAAAAAGAAGTGAGAGCAATATGGAAAGTGAGGAAAAAAAGTTATTCCATTTATCAAACTGAGAAAAAGAATTGGATTCATATAGAAATACCAAATATAGTTGAAATTTGATATAGTACAAGAGCAACTATCTGAAAATAGAAAAAGAGCAAGAATGCAACGAAGTGGGAGAAGGTACCTATTACAAGGGCTAATGGTGTGTCAGTGTTGTAAATACATTTATTATGGAATGAGTAATGTTAAAGGAGGAAGAAGTTACTATCGATGCCCTGGAACGGATGCAAATCGTTTTGGTGGGAATAGAGTGTGTAACAGCAAATCAATACAAGTTGATATACTAGAAGAAGCAGTATGGGAAGAAGTAAAGATGGTACTCAAAGAACCAGAAGCAATGACTAAGGAATATCAGCTCAGACTCGTGAAACATGAAAGTACAGAGGCAAAGGATGAACTTGAAAAGCGTGCAAATAAAATAGAACAAGGTATAGAAAGATTAGCTTATGTATATGCAAGAGGTCATATAACGAAGGAAAAATATGACTTAGAAGTTGAGAGCATGGCAAAGGAGTTAAAAGGAATTAGAGATCAAAGGGAAGAAATGGTCGATGAAAAGAGGCTACAGAGGGAATTAGATTTTATCACAAGTAGTGTAGAAAGTTTTTCCTCTGAGGTTGAGTTGGAACTTAATCAGGCGGATTGGGAAACTAAACTTGATATAATAAGAAAATTAGTTCAACGCATTGAAGTTGATGATGATAACGTGCATGTAGTGTTTCGGCTGAAAGAACTCGCTCTCGAAAGGCAAAAAAAAAGTGTTCAACATTGTATCGGGAGTCCAGTGTCAAGTACTGGAATGACACCATCTGCTACCTACAAACCCAATGTTCGTACAGTTGTATGTCAAACACTGACTGTTTGTTGTGCAAGCTATCCAATGTTCATACACTGAAGTGTTTAGGCTCCAAGTTCTCTTTAAAGGTCCAATAGATGCTTGAATGTAAAAATCTATCCTGTGCTCGTAATAACAAAGTATTATTTAAAAACCTCAATTTTAAAGCTGAACCAAAATCAAAAATCTTAATCACTGGTCCAAATGGTAGCGGCAAAACCAGCTTAATCAGAAGTTTATCTGGACTTTTGCCGCCAGTGTCAGGTAATATAATGTACTGTGGAAAAGACATATATGATGACCTAAAATCCTATATACCTTCCATGGTCTATATAGGCCATAAAAATGCCTGTAAAGATAGCTCAACAGTTGGTGAAAACATACAATTCTGGGCAAGAATACGGAATACTAGAGAATTAATTATGGCAGCCGTTTGTTGCTTACAGTTGCAACCTGTACTTAATATCAAATATAGTGAACTTTCTGCAGGTTGGAAAAGAAGAGTTGCGCTTGCTCGCCTCTTAATTTCTAATGCAAACGTTTGGCTGATAGACGAACCATTTTGTAATCTCGACAGTGCAACGTGTGAATTAATATTAAATCTAATCTCAATACGCTCTGAGCAAAACGGTATAGTAATTATTACAGGACATAGCTCTACAGAACAACTGTGTGACTTCAAGACAATCGATATACGTGATTTTAACAGACCTCTTGTATAATTTTTGGCCTTAAAATTAACTGTAATAGTTTAGACTTGATCTGACAGGCATGAATTAACTGACAGAAGAATCGACGAAGTCAAAACCGATATCAGAATCTATTTTAATGTTATCAATATTTTTTTGGTAAGCAATATGCATACTATCAAAAAAGGTCTGCATAGCAGTACTTACCGGAATGAGGTCTAGTTCTGTTGTAAGAATGCAGCCAATCTAACTGAAGCTCCTCCAAAGTACTATAAATCTTTTTCCTGAAGATAATATTGTAACATTCATCTTGCATAGTTCTATGAAACCTTTCACATATACCATTAGTCTGTGGAGAATAAGCTTTGGTTCTAGAATGATCAATATTTTCTACTCCCAAATATAACTGGTACGCATGATTCCCTGGTTTGCCACAATTATAATGCACCCCATAAACTAGACCAAAAAAAAATGGTTGATCCGAGTAGGAAGGTAAAGGGGTAAAAGTATGGCAACAAAAAAATATGAACCAGAGTTAAAAGCAAAGATAGCTTTGGAAGCAATAAAAAATCAAAAAAGCACAGCTGAGATATGTAGTGAATATAAAATACCATCAACAAATCTATATGATTGGCGTGATAGAGTATTGGCAAGGTTAAAAGACCTATTTGTTGAAGAAAGTGAAAGTGCGAGAAAACAAAGAATCTTAGCGCAAGAAATAGAAAGTTTACATAAAGTAATAGGAGAATTGACAGTGGAAAATAGCTATTTGAAAAAAAAATTACTGAAATAAGCAAAAAAGATAGAGTAAGGTTTATAGAAAAAGATTCTGATCTGTCAATTAGGAAACAGGCTGATTTATTGGGGATTTGCAGATCTAGCCTATATTATAGGCCTATAATTAATAACGAAAGTGAAGTAGCAAATTTGATTCAAGAAGTATATTTGGCTTCTGATTGCCGTTATGGATATCGTAAAATTACTGCTGAAATCATAGCGAGTGGAGTAGTAGTCAATCACAAAAAAATCTTAAGAATTATGAAAAAAATGAAGATTAGTGGGCTGTATTGTAGAAAAAGATGTAATACAAGTATTAAAGAAAAAAAGCATAAAATATATCCTTATTTACTCAAAGATTTGATTATTTGTAGAGTTAATCAGGTATGGGCTACTGATATAACATATATTATGGTAGAAGGTAAGTTTATCTATTTTGTGGCAATAATGGACTTGTATAGTCGCTATATTATTGCTCATTCATTATCACCATATCTCGATGCTGGATTTTGCCTTTATACTCTCAAAGAAGCTCTAAAACAAGGTAAACCTGAGATTTTTAATAGTGATCAGGGGGTGCAGTTTACTAGCTACAACTTTATTATGGAATTAGAGCGTGCTAATATTAAAATCAGTATGGACCATAAAGGACGTTGCTTCGACAATATATTTGTTGAGCGCTTATGGAGAACTTTAAAGCAAGAAGCTATATATTATTATAGACCAAATAGTATCAGAGATTTAAATCTTATAATAAATGATTTTGTTGCTTGGTATAACTATAGAAGGCGACATCAGACTCTACATTATAAAGTTCCTGCTGATCTTTATTATCATAAACAGTAAATGAATATATTGATAAATACTTTAAATGTGTGTCGACGTATTTATCAACATATTCATTTTAAAAATCGGATCACTTTGAAAAAAATGGTCTAGACAAATGGGTGCATTATAAGCTTTAGTAAAACTTAATCTATATAGATTCGGTGGAATAAGATTATTCACAATTGATGCAAACTGACCTGCTATTTTGCCCACTTTTCGTGTTTTTGAATCTGGTTTTGCTTCTTCAGAATATTCAAATATCTTTTTCTCAAATTCTTTAACAAAAGTCTTAACAAAAAAAGTTGCTTTTTTCACTATTTCATCACTTGTAATGCTTATACAGCTAAACATTTCTTCATCATCAGTCGATGTACTACTGCTGCCTATAGATGAAGATCTTGTTACTCTAGGGCTCTCCTGACTTCGTCCACACTGAAGTTCTTCACTAGATAATATATTTTCATAATCAACTATTGCTGATCCAGCATCTACATAATCCATTTGATTATCTGCTACTTGTTCTCCTATATTTTCTTTACCTAACATAAAACCGCCTATATTTTAATATTCATATTTTGATTGTTTTGTCGTAAACCTCTTTTCTGAAGATTGATTTCAACATTTGATTCTTATGCAGCTGTACCAAACCAATTTGCTGTAGAAACCTTACAGTAATCCTAAGTAACTTTAATTGCTGAGTAACAGTGTGCTTTTCTTTTGACTTCTGACTAAAATAGATATATTCTTAAAAAATCGAGAATTGCTTTCTGAGTGATATACATAATACAATGCATCTAACTCACACCCCATGTTTTCATTACGTTAGACTGCATTGTAGCTAAAAAGATCTAGCAAAGCAAGAATTTTTTTGCATACTTTAGCATCTTATTTTAGTTTTTATTTTAAAACTAAAGCAGCTCAGTTTCATGTACTTTTATTTCTTTATCGACTGTTATTTTTCTTCTTCAATGCATCTATGAGTAATGATAACGTGGACGGTAAAGCTTGTAAAGCAATTTTTTTATATAGCAAGATTCAGCTATTTAATAAAAAGATCGTGGCTAGACCAAAAAATATAAGAGCTGAGAGAATATCAGTTGTTGCTGATGTTAAGATTGAAGACGAAACAGCAGGATCGGATCTAAAACGATGAAGCATTATAGGAATGAAAGTTCCGATGAACGTTGCAATAATTGACATCATAATCATGGAGACCACAAAAATCATCTCCACTTTGACATTGTGAAACCTTATTGCTAACACTACTAATGAAATAGTAGATAAGATCACCCCGTTTATAAGACCTATTAAAAATTCTTTCATCAGTATTCTTTTTGCATTTTGCTCAGTTAGATATTTTGTTGCGATTGCCCGGATAGTTAGTGTTACTGTTTGGGATCCTGCATTTCCGCTCATCGATGCAATGATTGGCATAATTATTGGCAGTACTATAAAACTTTGTATTACGTTATCGAAAAAGCCAACTACTATAGAACATATTGTTGCAGCTAAGAGGTTAAACAGTAACCAAGGTAGTCTTTTAATTATAGTTTTATGTATAGGGGCATTTATATCAGATTTAGAAGATACACCGCTTATTTTAAGCACATCCTCTTCTGCTTCTTGTTGAACAATTTTGATTACATCTTCAATAAGGATTACACCTATAATTTTACCATTCTTATTTACTACTGGAGCTGATAATAGAGCGTAATCTTTAAATACTCTTGCTACTTCTTCTTGGTCCATTCCAGTTTTAATTATTTTTATATCTTGACTCATTATCTCTTTTATTATTGTTTCTCCTGAGTGAGATATTACCTTATTTAAGTTGAAAATGCCTATGGGTTCTAATTTTGAGTTAATGATGAAAATTTGATAAAATGTTTCTGGTATTTTTTTATAGTTGCGCAAGAATTCCATTAGCTGATTTATCGTCCAATAATATGGAGCTATAACCATATTTTTATGTATCAACCTTCCTGCACTTTCTTCTGGGTATGATAACAATTCCTCTACTAATTTTTGAGTTGCATTGGGTAAGTAGTTAAGTATATTTTCTATAGACTTTCTATCTAAATCTTTCACTATAGCTACTATGTCTTCTATATCAAGAAGCATTAGTAACTTTGCTGTATTTTCTATTCCCAATATTTCTATGATCTCTACTTGTAAATCTGGTACTACATGTACTAAGGCATCACTTAACAAATGTTGATCGAGGATATTAACTAATTTCTCCCTGTGATCACTGATCGAAGTAGATAAAAAATAAGCTAACTGAACGCTATCTATCGTTTTTACAATATTACGAACATTCTCTAATTCTTGATTATCGAGAGACTCTATTAAATCATCAATAGCCTTTTTGTCTAAACCATAATGAGAACTTGTTTTAATATTCATTACTTTACCTTATTTTTTTAATAAATATACACACTTGATTTTATTGAACATTCAAGTATAATAAAATTATTTTGAATTAACTATTATATGGTTAAATTTCTATTTTGTTTGCTGTTATTGTTAGTGATAATAAATATATTAAAGTCTAAAGTATAATGAAAACCCATCCAGAAATCCTTGAATACTTTCAAGGCTTAAATAAAAGTATTTCTCTTATCAGGAGGTGTCTTTGACATAGAAAAATTGAAGTTGCGTCTTGAAGAGCTGGATTCTCAAGCATCGAATGATAATCTGTGGCAAGACAATCAAAAAGCACAAGAAATTTTAAAAGAACGCTCTAAAATTAAGCATGACATAGAATCGTTTTCAAAGCTAGAAAGCGATTACAACGATGCTATCAGCTTGATGAAATCTGCTATTGATGAGAATGATGAAGAATTTTTTTCTGAAGTTAAAGGTGAGTTAGTAAAGCTAGAGAAATTAATCAAACTTAAAGAGACAGAATCTTTATTTACTGGTGAAGCAGATAACAATAACTGCTTTTTAGAAATCCACTCAGGAGCTGGTGGAACAGAGAGCAATGATTGGGCTGAGATGCTCATGCGCATGTATACAAGATGGGCAGAAATTTATCACAATTTTAAAGTTGAAGTTGTAGAAAAATTAGATGGTGATGCAGTTGGTATAAAATCTACAACAATAAAGATCATCGGAGAAAAAGCTTACGGGTGGGCAAAAAGCGAAAGTGGAGTTCATAGATTGGTTAGAATATCACCATTTGATGCAAATGGTAAACGTCATACCAGTTTTGCAAGTGTAGGAGTAACTCCAGTGATTGAAGATTCAATAGATATTGTTGTGGATGAAAAGGATTTAAAGATCGACACTTACCGTGCTTCTGGAGCAGGTGGTCAGCATGTAAATAAGACTGAAAGCGCGGTACGTATTACGCATATTCCAACAGGCGTTGTAGCTCAATGCCAAAATGGTCGTTCTCAACATAAAAATAAAGATGAAGCACTTAAACTACTTAAAGGACGTTTATATCAAATTGAATTGGAAAAAAAAGAACAGAAAATGGCCGAAGAATATGGCAAGAAATGCGATATAGGTTGGGGCAGTCAGATCAGATCGTATGTTATGCATCCATATCAAATGGTAAAGGATTTAAGGACTGGACATGAAGTTGGCAATATAAATTCCGTTTTTGATGGCAATATAGATTGTTTCATAGTTAGTGTATTGGAGTTAAAATGAGATTTATTAAAAAGCTAAGTTTTATGCTCTGCTAATAAGGGGAAAAGAAAACCAAAACCTATTGAGAAAAATGGAACAATTTTGTGAATATATCTATTATCCAAGTAGCTGATGAAAATGGCAACTCGTTTCTTATGGGCACAAAAATGTAATATGAAGAGAAATCTTCGTACATTAAGTTGTAGCCGCGCAACGTCTGCCATTGATGATTATTTCACCTACTGTAACTGCTGCTAAAATAAAGCAGTAATAAACTTGTGTTAACAAAGAAATAGGTGAGACAGAAGCAATGCTACCTGCTAGCAGCAGCTGGGAACCATAAGGCAAAATGCCTTTTGTAACGCAAGCAAAAATGTCTAACAAGTATGCACTACGGTATGACGGAATATTATGCTTTTGCGCGAGCCTTTTTGCAATATCGCCACTTAATAAAATAGCAATGGTATTATTAGCAACTAAAACAGTAAACATAGATGCTATGCCCGCTATTACAAATTCAGCTTTAGTTTTTGTGATATTGCTTTCATCGATAAGTTTGTGTAATGCCTTTTGACCCTGCTTGTACATTATATGACTCAATCCGCCAATAAATAGAGCAAATATTACTATCTCGTTTACTTTTTTGAAACCGTCATATATGTCATGAGAGAGTTGAATGATAGTATAGTCAAAAAAAGTCATCCCTAATACACTAGCAACAATTATATTTATAGTTATTGTTACTAAAGTAGTAACTTCAAATAACCCCATGATTATTAAAGAAATATAAGGAATAATCTTTATTACTGATAAATAATCTAAATTTGATGTAGGAATAATTTTTGTACTATCTGCCATAATTGCCAGATAGACAAGCGTTATAATGCTGGCAACAAATGCTACTTTAGAATTCACTTTAAGTTTATCCTTTATCGTGGCCCCCTGTGAAGAAATAGATGCAATAGTAGTGTCAGATATCATTGAAAGATTATCACCAAATACGGCACCTCCAACTACAGTTGCAGTTCCTATTTCAAGACCAAAAGCCCCACTTTTCGCTAAGTTAACAGCTATTGGTACCATTAGTACAACAACTCCCATAGACGTACCAATTGCAGTTGATATAAAAGCGGAAGCCAAAAATACTCCAGGCAGTAGTAATTTTGCTGGAAGGAAATTGAGAATTAAATCAGCAACAGTATCTGCACTACCAATTGATTGAGTCACCACAGAAAATGCTCCAGAAAATAGAAAAATTAAACACATAGTAAGGGTGTTTTTATCACCCATACCCTCAATGACAGTATCGATGTTACGTTGAATTTTATCTGCATTGCGTGCAACAGCAAAAAATAGCGCCGGTAGTAGGCAATTTATCGGTGAAACTTGGCGAAGCGGATTATCAATTCCAATAAAGGAAAAATAGATACCACTTCCAAGGTATAAGATTAAAAAAATAACCAAAGGAAAAAAAGCTGTCATTTTACTGCCTTAAAACTCATAACTATAACTATAGTAGTTTCGAAAATGAATGATAAATTTTCATTACGAGATTACCCCCTAAAAGCTGCGAGTTTGTATGTTAGTGCACTATCATTTATTTTAGAAAACACTATAGTTAAGTAGTTTTAAGCAAGTTTGGTTTTCTGTAAGTTAATACCAGTTTTTTAGACTCTCAAGTATTACGCTATGGAAAATGCGTTGACTATTGTACCATAACATATAGTATCAAAATGTTTTATAGTATGAGGTAAAGCTATGGTAATGACATATGAACAGTGGAACGTAACATTAGGTGTAATTGATCAAGAGGTAAATTTAAGTAAAGATAATGTAATTGAAAGAATAAAAGAGCTATTAAAGAAAGTAAATATACTAGAGCAAGCAGAAATATTAAGGATGTCAGAAGAGCGATCGCATGAACTAGAAACATCAAGCAAGACTCCAAGAGTACAAGAGACACAAGAGCCATTAAAAAAGAGACTAAAGGTGGTAAATGTACCGCAGACAATAGAAGAAGCAAAAAAAATACTAAAGGAGTCAAGGATATCAAACGCACAAAAAATATTAAAACGAATACTAGAAAGGTTAAGTGTACAAGAGACATCAGAAGAGCCAAAAGCAGTGGCGCTAGAGGATGTGCTAAATGCACGAAAGATCTCAAAAAAGGTACCAGTGATGCTAGATACACAAAAGATACTAGAAACACTAGAGATACTAAAGAGAGCAAGTGGAAATGTGTATAAAGAGTGGGAAGAAAATAAGTTTGATATAAATTATTGGTTTGAAGTAGATTGTCTCCATGAACGCTATTCATACACGTTATTGTATTTAGCTATTGATTTTAAGCTGGACAGTTTAATAGATGCTTTGCTTGAAGTAAAAGAAATTGATATTAACGCAAGAGGTCCATTTTCTCAATGGGATGCTTTACATTGGGCTGCTGAAACAAGCAATATAAGAGTAGTATTAGAGCTAATAAAAAGAGGGGCAGATGTTAATCAGGTGGATTCATATCAACAGACTAGTTTACATCAGCCAGCTGCAAATGGCGATGTAGAAATAACAAAAATCTTAATAAAAAATAATGCAGATGTTAATTCAGAGGATCTAGGGAGATTGACTGCTTTATATAAGGCTGCCAGTCATAGCCATACAGAAGCAGTAAAGATCTTAATGGATAGTGGAGCAAAAGTTAAAGGCAATGGAGCACTTAAGCTTACTCCTTTACATATTGCTGTCGCAAATGGCGACAAAGGAATGGTGGAAGTCATAACACAAAATGATAATAATATTGGCGAAACTATTGAGAAAGTGGATGTATTTGGATGGACTCCTTCATATTGGGCTGCTGCAAGGAATGATACATTAATATTAGAGATCCTATTAAAGAAGATATCACAATGTGGAGCAAGTGTTGATATAGAGGATATGTTAGTGGGGCGAACTCCCTTACATATTGCTGCTGCGCTTGGTAATTTGGAAGCAGTAAAGCTCTTAATACACTATAGAGCAAATGTTAACTATAAGGATACATGGGGATGGACTCCTTTTGATTGTGCTGCTGCAAGAGGCAATAAAAAAGTAATAAATTATCTAATAGCCCATGGAGCAAGTATTGAGACGAATGATTCATATAAAATACTTCTCTTTACTTCTCCACATAATCTTCGAGGGACAATAGGTACCCTAATACAACTTGAAGTGTGGAATGATGTGATGAAATTGATGGGAGCTGAGTTTTTACGTCGTGCTGCCAGACATGGTGATACACTAATGGTACATTTTCTATTAGAAGCTGGAGTAAATGCTAATGCAGGTGATGATTTAGGATCAACTGCTTTACATAAAGCTGCCAAAGGTGGCCATGCGGAAGTAGTAAGGACCTTAATTTTATATGGAGCAAATATTAATGCACAGGATAGCTCAGGGCAATCTCCTTTAGCTTATGCTTTCGAACATAGACACTGGATAGTAGTAATGACTTTACTATGTTATAACGCAAGTACTTTATTGCCTGATCACTGCGGTGAAACTATAAGAGATTTAGCTGAACGTCAAGGCATAAGTAATCTTCTAGTGGAAGCAGAACAAAGAGCACTAGATATACTTACGCGGCTTAACTTAGAATCAAGTATACTCAGAAACAAAGCATTAATGAAAGTGCAACACACAGCTTCACATATGGTGCAACACATAGCATCATATATGTTGAGAGAAATAAAATCACGTCTATCTATCAGCTTTGAATTTATGATAAGAGATCAAGCTAACCAAATTGAACAATTACAGTATAACGCTAAACTTAATGAAAAAAGAGTAGCATTTATAAATGACCAAATTAAATGTATGCAGTTAGGAACTAATACTAAAGCGTGTCCAGCTGAAATAGATGAAGTAAAAGAACAAATATTACATAGTCCTTGCAGGTGGTCATATCGCACTACAAATGTTAATGTAGGAAGAGTAACATCTTTAGCTAACGGCATTAAGTGTATGAAGTTAGGGCCTAACACTGAAGCGTGTCCAGGCCCTAGTACTAAAATGAATGGAATAAAAGAACAAAGATATAGTCCTTACAGGCGGAAATGTAACACTACAAATGTTAATGTAGGAAGAGTAACATCTTTAGCTAACGGCATTGAGTGTATGAAGTTAGGCCCTAGTACTCACCTTTCTAAGATGAAAGAAATATCATTAAAATCTTCCTCGATTATAGCAAAGTATTCGGATATTATAGGATTTTCTTTAGATCGATTTTAACCAATTACGCTCGAATGATAGATGTAGAGGTAACAGACACTGAAAGTACATTAGGTCTGATTGTGTGCTATTAGATTTCAGTGTACGCTACTTTCATTATAAGATTTCTGTAGGTAAGATGTCATACGATACCAAAACCATATTAGTAGAAGATAATAATGTTAGGCTTGATAGGTACATTAGAAGAATTTTTCCCAATTTGAAACAATCTACAATCGAAAAGTCTTTAAGGAAAGGATTAATCAAAGTCGATAATTGCAAGGCAAAATCTAGCGATAAAGTGAATTCTGGACAAACTATAACAATAAGATACTTAGATTATATTGAAAATACTAACTCTGAACGTAAATATAATGAAAAGCTAGTAAATTTGCTGAGAGAGAACATATTATATGAAGACGAATATATACTAGCTATAAACAAACCCGCAGGGGTCATTGTTCAAGGCGGCATAAAGGTAAAAATTAGCATTAGTGATTTACTTGACCAAATAAGAGAGAGAGAAATATTTAAAATTGTTCACAGGCTGGATAGGGATACAAGCGGAGTAATAATATTCGCACGCAATGCCAGCGTTGCCAAATACCTTATGGAAGAATTTAAAGGACGGAGGATAAAAAAAACTTACCTAGCATTAACTTTTGGTATACCGAGCAAAGATAATGGAACAATAGACTATCCGTTGGTGAAAAAATATATTTCAGGGCAAGAAAAAGTAGTCGTTGATGAAGATTCACCTCAAAATGCCACTACGCATTTTTCAATTATAGCAAGGTTAAAACATAATGTTGCTTATTTAAAATTACAACCAATTACTGGCAGAACTCATCAATTACGTGCACATTTAGCTCATATAAATTGTCCTATTCTTGGTGACGGTAAATATGGCGGTAAAAAAGCTTTTATTGATGGAGTAGCAAATCAGATTCACCTACATTCATATTCTTTGTCTTTAAAATTGCCAAATAATAAAGAAGTCACTATTACTGCTCCTGTCCCTAAACATATCGAAAAATCTATTGAAGCGCTATCTTTTGACTAAAGCGATTTCACCAATCAATTTTTTTGTCTTTGGCTTTAATTTGAAGTACAGATATTAGGCTAATCAATGCACAAACAGTAAGGTAAATCCCTGCAGCAAGTTTTGTTTCGGTTTTTTCTATAAGCCACATGCATACCGATGGAGAAAGGCCGCCAAAAATACCTGCAGATATGTTATGTGCGAGGCTAAAGCCGGTGCACCTAACTTTTGTTGGAAATAACTCGCAGGCAAGAGAATTATATATTCCAAAAGATGCACCTATCGGCACACTTATCAACAGAAAAGAGAGCGTGACAATATAGTGGTTATCATTTGATAATAGCGAAAGTACCGGCAAACCAGCGCAAGCTAGAGCTACTAATGTAGGAATCATTACATTTTTTCTTCCAACTTTATCAGACAGTATTGCAAATAGCACTGCGGACGTTCCAAATGTAATTTCAACTATAATCCTTACTACATTTTTAATATCAATACCTGACAGAGTAAGCGCTTTTACAGATATGTTATAAAACATTATTACCGAATAAACGATTGCATTTTGAGCGATACCAAGCCCAATTGCTAATATAAATGCTTTTTTGTAGGTTTTGATTAATTCTAAAAATGGAGAATCAGATAAGCTTCTATTTTGATCATGAATTTTATATGCTAAGCTCTCTTCCATTATATATCTTGTTAAAAAGCCTATTATGCCCATAATGAAGCAGAAATAGAAGGGCAACCTCCAGCCCCAAATTTCATAATTTTCACCTGTAAACTTTTTGCAAATAGCTATCATTACAAAGCATGTGATAGAACCGAGAGCACCACTAAACGCTTTCATGCTCCCTAAGAATCCTAGATTTTTTTTATCGCTTGAATGCTCTATTAAAAAAGCAGAGTTAACACTTGTTTCTCCACCTGCTGCCATTCCTTGTACTATCCTACAAAACAGAAGCAGTATAGGAGAAAATATTCCTATTTCTCTAAAGCTAGGTATAACCGCAATTGCAGTAGACGATATCGAAGCTAATATTACGGAAGTCAGTAAAATTTTCCTCCTGCCATACTTATCTCCAATGTAACCAAAAATAAACGCACCAAGTGGTCTAAATCCAAAGCCAATTGCAAAACTGCCAAGGAATTTGATTTTTTTTATGTAGTCGCTTTCTGATGAAAAAAAAACGTCACTTATTATATGCGTCAAAACTCCAAACAGAGTTATTTCATACCATATAATCATATTGCAGATTATACTTGATAGTATTGCTTTTTGAATATCGCTCATAATTTTTAACTCACTATAATTTAACTTACTAATAACAAGTATTTTTGTCTATAGATTGTAGTTTAGAACTTTGTAACTGTTTTAGTATAAAATTGTTTACAATATGCTCACAAGATATTCATTAAATTTTCACTATTATATTCTATATTCAACATTTATTGTAATTATGAGGTTAGTATGAGTGAAAAAGGTATAGACGTATCTCATTGGAATGGAGAGATTGATTGGTTGAAAGTTGCAAAGGATGAGGTAAGGTTTGCATTTGCCAAAGCAACTGAGGGAGAAACTTTTCAAGACACTAAATTTGGACAAAATTTTCAAAGTATGAAAGATAATAATGTGCAAGCTGGGGCATATCACGTATTTAGGATGACCTCAACACCTGAAGGTCAGTTGAATAACATAGTTAACGAACTTAAAAAAGCTAATTTTGAGCCAGGTACAAATAAGTTAGCTGTTAGTGCTACAACTGGTATTTGCGAAGGAAGAACAACAAAATGTGATGATCCTACAAAACACACTAACACACAGAGAGCCGAAAAACTTCATTCTTTATTGACTCAATTGAATGAAAAAGGATACAGTCCAATTGTATATGCTTCACCAAAAACGTGGAATGATTACTATACACAAGAAGAACATAATTTTTCTCACTACCCATTATGGGTTGCTGATTGGAGAGGAAGATCGGAGCCTGAATTACCTAAAGATTGGAAGGATGCGGGTAAAAACTATACTTATTGGAATTACACCTCTCAAGGAGAAGTAAACGGAATAGAGGGCCAAGTCCCGCTAGACCAAACTTTTTGATATCCTAAAACTATAAAGTAGTGCTAGGGCCTAGCACTACTTTAACAGAATTCAATATTCTTGTTTTTTCCCCACCTAAACTCAAGTTATATACAACTTTATTCAACAACCTTTAAAGACAACTCACGTAAATGCTTATCATCTACTTTAGAAGGAGCGCCCATTAGAACATCTTCTCCTTGCTGATTCATAGGAAAACAGATTACTTCACGAATATTCGGCTCATCTGCAAGTAGCATAACCATTCTATCAACCCCTGGCGCTATTCCACCATGAGGTGGCGCTCCAAACCTGAATGCACGCACAAGCGCGCCAAATTTTGTATCAACTTCCTCTTTACTGTAGCCTGCAATGGCAAAAGCTCTGTACATAATATCTAGTTTGTTATTACGAATCGCCCCACTTGAAAGCTCTATTCCATTGCAAACGAGATCATATTGATAAGCAAGGATATCTAGTGGATCTTTGTCTTCTAAATCCTTCAAGCCACCATGTGGCATGGAAAATGGGTTATGAAAGAAATCTATTTTTTTGCTTTTATCATCATATACAAAATATGGAAAATCGATGACCCAGCAAAACTTAAAGATATTGTCATCTATAAGACCTAGTTGTGATCCTAAGAGAGAGCGAACTTTCCCTGCAATTATTGCTGCTTCATTTTCCTTATCAGAAGCAAAAAATACACTATCTCCAGGCTTTACATTTGTTATTTCTTTTATAGAATTTAACCTATTGTCATCAAGAAATTTAGCAATTGGTCCTTTTGCAATGCCGTCCTTATCAAATGTTATATACCCAAGACCTTTAGCACCTAATTCTTTTTGCGCATGTTCTATTTTTTTATCAAAAAAGCTGCGTGGTTCCTCCGCTGTTTTGGGAGCAGGAATGGCTCTGACTACCATACCTCGCTCAATATTGCTTTTGAAAATATTGAACTCTGAATTACGGAAAATTTCTGTTACATCGCTGATCAATAGTGGATTGCGCAGATCTGGTTTATCAGAACCGTATTTGAGCATTGCGTCTTTGTATGTAATACGTGGAAAATCTTTATCAACTGATTTGCGAGAAAATTTGGCAAACACTTTATATAAGGTAGATTCAATAACCTGAAATATATCTTCTTGAGTTACAAAAGACATTTCAAGATCTAGCTGATAAAACTCCCCAGGAGAACGGTCAGCCCTTGCGTCCTCATCACGAAAACAAGGTGCAATTTGAAAATATTTATCAAACCCTGAAACCATAAGCAACTGCTTAAAAATCTGTGGAGCTTGTGGTAATGCATAGAATTTACCAGGATTTAGTCTGCTTGGCACTAAATAATCACGTGCTCCTTCAGGAGAAGAGGCAGTAAGTATGGGAGTTTGAATATCTA
Source organism: Wolbachia endosymbiont (group B) of Eucosma cana (assembly GCF_947250645.1). NCBI lineage: Bacteria > Pseudomonadati > Pseudomonadota > Alphaproteobacteria > Rickettsiales > Anaplasmataceae > Wolbachia > Wolbachia endosymbiont (group B) of Eucosma cana. The sequence goes on along the minus strand of NZ_OX366334.1, from coordinate 786,321 downwards.
AGAATCCTTGCTCTATCATGAGCCTCCTGAGCTCTGAAATGATCTGTGAACGTAGAATAATGTTATTACGAACCTTTTCACGTCTTAAATCAAGAAAACGATATTTAAATCTCATGTTTTCTGGGTATTCTTGCTCACCGGCGATACTTGCTAATATACTCCTTTCTTCTTTTGCTATTTCTTCATCACAGTGGAACTCAACTTCAGATTCAACTTGTAAATTACTAACTATAACTTCAATTTCTCCTGTGGAAATAGAGCTATTTACCGTATCTTCAGTTCTAGCTTTGACTATTCCTGTGACAGTAATCACACTTTCTGATTTTAAATTCGAAATTTCATCAAAAAAATCTTTATCGTTATTGAATACCAACTGAGTAATCCCATGAAAATCTCTTAAATCAACAAAGATTAGGTTACCATGGTCACGTTTGCGATACAGCCAACCAGAGAGAATAACTTCCTTTTCTACATCATTCTTCCTTAATTCATTACACTCGTGAGTTTTATAACAGTTCATTTAATTGAAATTTCTAGAATACAAAAAGATTATAAAATAAATTAACCTTTGGGCAAGATAATATCTAAAGATCCTTTACAAGCAATTCTGATTTAGATATACTTTTTTATTATGTGTGTTGAGGTGTATTTATGAACCCTGAAGAATTAAAAGAAATTTTAGCTAAAAAAGAGAGGGTGAATGCTGTAATAAAAGATCTTGTTGATACTGTTACCAAAAATGATTTAGAAAAAGTAAAATCAATTTTTGAGAAAAACAGCTCTATTATTAAAGATGTTGTTGCTGAGATTAATTCCCAAAATGGTACAAATTTATTAGGTTATGCTATTGATAGTAAAATGGCTAAATATCTAATAGAGCAAGGTGTAAAATTCGTCACTGCAGTCGGAAAGGCAGTTATGAAAAAAGATTTAGAGTTAGTCAAATCAATCTGTCAGATGAATAAATCAATAGCTAAAAATGAGTTATCGCAAAATCCTGAGCCACTAGAATCTGCAACTTATGATCACAAATTTAATGATAAAATTGCAAGGTATTTGATTGAACAAGGTGCAAATCCTAATGCAACTGATCATCTTGGTCGTTACTTACTTCATCTGCAAACTGCAAAAGGCAATTTCGAAGGAGCTAAGGCTTTAATAGAAAACGGTGCGGATGTAAACATAGTAAATCAAGAACAGGATGGCTATTGGAGACCAGGCATAGACGCTAATGCGCTGAAGGGTCAAACTGCATTGCACTTTGCAATTAGAGTATACAGAAATAATAAAGACCTAAATCCTGAAAAAGCTAATAGAGCTTTAGGATTTATAAGTTATTTAATAGAAAAAAAAGCAAACTCAAATATCAAAGATTGTAATGAAAAAACTCCTCTAGATACTGCTATATTTTTTGACACTCCAGAGATAGTAGAATTATTAATAAAAGCTGGTGCTGATCTTAATGTTGGAAGGGAAAAAGCAGAAGGTGTTTTAAAGTATGCAATTACTGAAGGGCATATAGATATAGGGAAAGCTACAATTCGATATATTTTGGAACATGACTCACACTGGTTAACAACTTCAAATAAACCAGATCTTCTCAATGACCAACAAGAGTTATCAAACTATTGGGATGAATATAAAGCTCAAGTTAAAGAGCTTCATGATATAGTGGGAGATAGAATTTACTTAACTGGTGACCGCTCTACCCGTCCTATAATGAGAACAGTGAGTGGCTTTTTAGATCATGAAAGTAGAAAAAATCTAGTAAAATCATCATTCATATCTAGTGCTGAGGCACCAGAAAATTTTTGTCCGAGAAAGCTGGCTGTTATAAGTGTAGCTGCAATAACTTGCGCTTTAGCATTATATTTTCTTGCTCCATTAATCATTGGGTCTTCTGCTGGAATTGGTACTCAACTAGCATTAGGAGCTGTAGGTGCAGTTGTAGGTGGTGGAATTGGAATCTTGACCAATGTGGCAATAGATCAATGCTACGTTAATTCAGCTACTCAGAAAGCTGACTAAAATTAAAGCGCCATAGATTGCTAAAACTCCATAATTGTGGAGTAATATAATGTTACTTTCCTCAAGCCTTTAGCTCCTCAAATACTTCTCTTGCTCTGTTTAAAACAGAATCAGGAAAACCAGCAAGTTTTGCTACATGTATTCCATATGACTCATCTGCAACGCCCTCAATTACTTCATGTAAAAAGATGACTTCTCCTTTCCATTCTTTTATTTTCATACAAAAACATTTCACATTTTCTAAGTATTCACCTACTTTAGTCAATTCATGATAATGAGTTGCAAAAATGGCGCGGCACTTATTTATGTTGTGAATGTGTTCAATCACCGCCTGTGCAATAGATAATCCATCATATACCCCTGTGCCCCTACCAATTTCATCAAGTATCACCAAGGAACGATCTGTTGCCTGATTTACTATCGTTGCTGTTTCGATCATCTCTACCATGAAGGTAGAATAACCAGCTGTTATATTATCCGTTGCGCCAACCCTGCTGAATATCTTGTCAATCACTCCAATATGCGCACTCTCTGCTGGCACAAATGACCCCATATGAGCTAAAACTGCAATGAGAGCGTTTTGCCTCAAGAAAGTGCTTTTTCCAGCCATATTAGGACCAGTAATTAGATGTATACCAGCTAAATTGATGCTATTTGCAATGAATTTATCGTTAACTTCAACCACTGGATGTCTTCCGCTACAGATATTGAACTCTTTGCTGTCATCAATGATGGGTTTTACGTAATTATTTTGCACTGCAAGCTCTGCAAACGCGGTTCTAATATCAAGTTTTGCCAAAGCATTTGCAGCAAGAGCAATTTTTTCAGATTCTTTAGCGACTTCACTACACAGTTCACTAAAAATTTTCATTTCTAAGCCGATTGCAGCATCACGTGCCGTAAGAATTTTATTTTCTAGTTCTTTCAACTCATTAGTAGTGTAGCGCATGCTATTTGCTAAGCTTTGTCTATGAATAAATATATCCGAAGTTATTTTGTGATTTGCCGACACTTCAACGTAATAACCGAGTATGTTGTTATGTAATATTTTAAGTGCGGCAATACCAGTTAGGTCGCGATAAGATTCACGGAGTTTGGTTATTAGTTTATTACTATTATTTAATATGTAGGATAACTCAGATAATTCTGAGTTGTATTTTGAGTGAATAAATCCTCCTTCTTTCACGGAACTGAGGTTATTATCAAGTATAGCACTATTTAACAGTTCAAATAGGTCTTTATGATTGCCAAGGCTTTTATGTATTGTGCTTAGTTCACTTTCGTCACTACTTATCACCTGAGTAGTAGACACTGGTTCCTTTTCTCTGGTCAAGCACTGGAATGACATCTGAGAGTTAATTTCTGATTTTTCACTTAAACAATAATTATGCAAGGTAGACAGAAACTCAGACAATTCTAAAGTCTTTCCTAGGCCTATTTTCAATAGGTTCATATCCTTTGGTGAACCACGCCCTAGTATTAAGCGCGATAAAGACCTTTCAATATCCGGAATGTTAGATAATATCTCTCGTATTTTTCTGCGTGAATCATGATTATTTACAAAAAATTGAGCGGTGCTGAGCCTCAAATTAATTGCCTTAGAGCAAGCAAGGGGTGAAGCGAGCATTTGTTTGAGCAGGCGTCCACCAGAAGCTGTAACTGTATGATCAATAACTGAAATTAGTGAACCTTTCTTTTCACCAAATTGAGTTGAAAACAACTCAAGATTTCTCCTTGCTGAAGCATCAATAAGCATGAAATTTTGTTGCTTATAGGTTTTTGGGAATTCAAGCCTTGGAATGGAGCCCCTTTGCGTTACTCTGACATATTCAAGCAGTGCACCACACGCCATGATTTCTACTTTGCTGAAATTTCCTATACTCCCAAGTTCCCTGATTTTATAAAACTCGCATAATGTTCTGTGAGATTTACTATACTCAAAAAAGCTCTGTGCGTGTTGCGTAATTGATATTTTATAATTTTTTAAAATCGATCTAATTTTTTCATCCTCAGTGAATTTTTCAGAAATTAATAATTCTCTTGGTGATATACGCAATAAATCACTATCTAGAGCTTTCAAACTCGTTAAAGTGTGAAAAAATTTTCCCGTCGATAATTCAAGCCAACTAATAGCATATTCGTCATTTTGTTCAACTATGGATGCGAGATAATTATTGCTTTTATCCTCCAGTAGTGAATCTTCTATAATTGTACCTGGAGTTACAACTCGCACTACATCACGCTTTACTATGGATTTATAGCCCCTCTTTTTTGCTTCATCAGCAGTTTCTAATTGGTCAGAGATTGCTACTTTGAATCCTAAATCTATTAGCTTGTGTAGGTAAGATTCGCTACTGTGTGCTGGCACTCCACACATTGGTATTTCTTGCCCATTTGAATTGCCCCTCTTGGTTAGCACTATATTCAGCAATTTCGCAGCTTTAATAGCATCATCGAAAAACAACTCATAAAAATCTCCTAGCCTATAAAATAACAGATGATCCTTGTATTGAGCTTTCAGGTTCAAATATTGTTCCATCACAGGGGTATTTTTTTCTCTTATTAAGTTCATAATATTTTTAAATATGTTAGCAGCAAACCACTTACTCTGGCATTGGTTATTTTATTATGGATCAATAATTTTTTTTAGCTATAGTACAAAACAAATAGTTTTGAGGTAGAACTATGGAACATGAACAGTTATTAAAAATATTAAGGACAATAAGTGATTTAAATGAGAATAATATAATCGAAAGAGTAAAAGAGGAATTGGAAAAAGAAGACCCAGACACGTATAAAAAGTGGCAAGATAATGGATTTAACATAAATTATACATTCGATGATCAAAGTACATTGTTACATATAGCTGCTAGAAATGATCTTGTAAAGATAGCAGAGCTTTTAATAAAAAAAGGGGGTAATGTTAATACAGCAGATCAAGATGGATGGACTCCTTTACACTTTGCTGCTGCAAGTGGCAGTATAGGAGTGGTAGAGATTCTCATAGCACACAAGGCTAGTGTTGTAGTAGTAGATAAAGAGGAGTACACCCCTTTGCATTGTGCTGCTCACAATGGACATAAAGAGATAGTAGAACTCTTGTTAGACAAAGGGGCTAATATTGATGCAGTAGATCAAAATGGGTATACTCCTTTGCATTATGCTGCTCTCAATGGACATGAAGAAATAGTAGAACTACTATTAAACAAGGGGGCTAATGTTAATTCAGTAGGTTGCGCTGGGAGTACTATATTACATCATGCTGTTTCTGCTGAAAATTGCAAAACGGAAATAGTAAAAAAACTCATAGAAAAGGAAGCTGATGTTGACATAGCGGATAAATACGGGCGTACTCCGTTATGCTGGGCTATTAGAAATGGCTATTCAGAAGTAGCAAGAATTCTACTTGAAAACAAGGCAGATCCTTTATTGGGACATAAAAGTTTTAACACATTAAAGCTTTTGATTGAATTAATAAAAAATGATTTTAAGCACTCTAAGAAAGCAGAAGAAACACAGCAACAAGAAGATGATGAATATGAATTGATTAAATACTCGTTGCTACTTCGCAATGACTGCTCCTTAACGGATGTTGTCGAAAGAAGTGCATTTGGCAAGCTGATATCTACTGGCTTGTTGACATGTCCAACTTAACAGAGAGTCAGAAGGAGTTGAATAAAAAATTCTTAAGTACTTTTAAAGACTTTCCACATGTTACTTATAAGGATTATAAGAACGATGTTGAAAAAATTAAAAAATTTTTACTAGATCATAAAAGTAATCAAGATCTAAAAACCATTCTCAACCTTAAAAGAGGAGAATCTAAACTGACAATACTGCATATTCTATCAAGTATGGAATGTAGCAATTCAGAAGAATGCATAGATTTACTGTTGAATTCAGGTGCTGATCCTAATGAAAAGGACGACACAGGAAGAACACCTTTGCATTATGCTACTCGTTCTGGTCATTGTGATACAATTATCAAATTGCTTCTAAGGAAAGGAGCTAATCTTGATATAAAGGATAAAAAAGGTAAAACCCCAATAGAATTTGCAGTTAATAATCCCAACCTTAATATTAAAGAGTACTTTTTAACTGATGACGTTATTTATGGAACTTTTCGTAAAAAAACACAAACTGACTATAATGGAAAAAAGTATTTGTGCAAAAGTGCAAATCTATGGGGGGAGGATTTTCTACTAGATGGGCAAAATCCAGATGAATATTTTTGTGAATTAGATGAAGTTCAAGACATAAATCAGCTAGAACAGGTTGTGAATGAAGCTATAGAATCTGGGGTAAGGTTCAATCTTACTTGTGAGGGAAATATATATGAAAATACTTATGAGAATAAGTATAATTTTACAGATTATGTAATAAAAAGAATTAGTGAATTAAAGATTTTTCAAGTTGAAAGGGACATAGAAGTTGCTAGTCGCATAGTATGTAATTTGGTAAAAAGAGGTGCAGTACTTGAAACTCTAAGTAGTATAATTGTAATTGATAAACTAGAGAAGTTTAAATACCACAAAGCTAATCTGAAAGAAGCACATAAAAGCTGTATATATTATTCTCTAAGGTTTTTGGAAGCTGCAAAAAACGCAACTACTGGTAAGGTAAAAGAGGCAAAAATGGACAACTTGACTTTCTACTGGAAATACTCAAGTGGTAGTATAGTCGTGGTTCCAATAATCACAAATAGTGATGAAAGCACAGAATTTCGAAGAGACGTGATAGCAATCGGTGAAAGCGAGATAGAAATTTTAACGGAAGGTGGGATAAGAAATTATACTGACATTATAGGTAATATAGTACTGACTTTTGATACTGATTTGGGAAAAGTAGATGCTAGATTGTATCCTGATGTCCAAGATGAAGGAAAAATTATAGTAGAAGTGAGTAACAAGGAGGAAATATTGGAAAAGTTTAAAAATTATAAAGAAGAGTTAGGTGAGAACTGCTTGCTTTATAATGCACCCATTTGTCTAGACCATTTTTTTCAAAGTGATCCGATTTTTAAAATGAATATGTTGATAAATACGTCGACACACATTTAAAGTATTTATCAATATATTCATTTACTGTTTATGATAATAAAGATCAGCAGGAACTTTATAATGTAGAGTCTGATGTCGCCTTCTATAGTTATACCAAGCAACAAAATCATTTATTATAAGATTTAAATCTCTGATACTATTTGGTCTATAATAATATATAGCTTCTTGCTTTAAAGTTCTCCATAAGCGCTCAACAAATATATTGTCGAAGCAACGTCCTTTATGGTCCATACTGATTTTAATATTAGCACGCTCTAATTCCATAATAAAGTTGTAGCTAGTAAACTGCACCCCCTGATCACTATTAAAAATCTCAGGTTTACCTTGTTTTAGAGCTTCTTTGAGAGTATAAAGGCAAAATCCAGCATCGAGATATGGTGATAATGAATGAGCAATAATATAGCGACTATACAAGTCCATTATTGCCACAAAATAGATAAACTTACCTTCTACCATAATATATGTTATATCAGTAGCCCATACCTGATTAACTCTACAAATAATCAAATCTTTGAGTAAATAAGGATATATTTTATGCTTTTTTTCTTTAATACTTGTATTACATCTTTTTCTACAATACAGCCCACTAATCTTCATTTTTTTCATAATTCTTAAGATTTTTTTGTGATTGACTACTACTCCACTCGCTATGATTTCAGCAGTAATTTTACGATATCCATAACGGCAATCAGAAGCCAAATATACTTCTTGAATCAAATTTGCTACTTCACTTTCGTTATTAATTATAGGCCTATAATATAGGCTAGATCTGCAAATCCCCAATAAATCAGCCTGTTTCCTAATTGACAGATCAGAATCTTTTTCTATAAACCTTACTCTATCTTTTTTGCTTATTTCAGTAATTTTTTTTTCAAATAGCTATTTTCCACTGTCAATTCTCCTATTACTTTATGTAAACTTTCTATTTCTTGCGCTAAGATTCTTTGTTTTCTCGCACTTTCACTTTCTTCAACAAATAGGTCTTTTAACCTTGCCAATACTCTATCACGCCAATCATATAGATTTGTTGATGGTATTTTATATTCACTACATATCTCAGCTGTGCTTTTTTGATTTTTTATTGCTTCCAAAGCTATCTTTGCTTTTAACTCTGGTTCATATTTTTTTGTTGCCATACTTTTACCCCTTTACCTTCCTACTCGGATCAACCATTTTTTTTTGGTCTAGTTTATGGGGTGCATTATACTTGGTGGTTCTTCTGTCTACGACGCTATTAAGCAGGGATATTTTAAAAGGCCTGAGAAAGTTTTAGAAAAAGATTCCATATATCATGTAAGTTCTTCATTAGAAAATATATCTTTATCTCCTATTGTACAACAAGAGAAAATTCCCTCGCGAGGTTGTGTTGCTTAGCTTAAGTTTAAATTACCAAAAAATGCAAATTTTATCATACTGAAGGAGCTACTTTTTTACTAGAAGAAAAAGCAGCAAGTAGTGAACCAAAGGCGATGAGAAAAGATCCAAGCCAAATTATAGACATTCCTGGTTTATAATGCACTTTAGCTGCGATTTTGCTCTTACTCTTATCAATCTCTCCAATTACAACATAAATATCAGAAAATAAATTGTGGTAGATACTGCTTTCAGCATTTTTCTGACCTTCCGCAAGGTAAAATCTATATTCAGGAGTTACTTCACCTAATATCTTATTATTCAGCAAATTCCTGATATCCATTGTACCCCTCACTGCATGGAAATTTTTTTCTTTTATTAGCTCAATATTTCGTAAAGTAACTTTAAATTTATTGACTGTTATGCTGTCTCCTATTCCCAAGTAGTTTTCTTTTTTCTCCTGCCAACCAACTGAATAAGATATACCAAGCACTAGAATTGCCACTCCAGCATGAGCAAGCATCATTGCATAGTAGGACTTAGAAACTCTTCTTGCTAATAAAATTGATCCACCAAATGCTACCTTAAATAAACAAATTCTTTTACTATATGCTTCTAAAACAAAGATTAATAATGCTATGGAGATGGTAATTGATAGCACAATCATTAGCTCCATGTGAAAGATAAACGGCAAAATAGCTGCAGCACTACAAAATGAAAATCTATATTCACGGAATATTGGCAATAGACTATTTCCCTGCCAACTGCAGTATTGCCCTATCATGGTGAGCACTAGAATAGCTAGTGCAATAGAGTTAAATAAAGAATTGTAATATGGTGCTCCAACTGAAATTAATTCACCGGTTAAATACTCAAGCACTGTAGGGTATAAAGTGCCAATGAACACGATGAAAAAGGTAGTGATGAATAATAAATTGTTCATCAGCATCATCGTAAGGCGTGAAAAGAATCTTCTACCCGCTGTCACTTGAGTAGCAGATTTCTTTTCAGATTCCAATATCGAATACTGGAAAGATGTGTGATTCTTTCTCGTAAACACTACAAATATTACTAAACTACTGACTGTAATTACACCAAGTAGAGCTAATATATACAATCCATATCTTGGGTCATCTGCAAACGTGTGCACTGAGGTAAGTATTCCTGAGCGGACTAGAAATGTTCCAGTCACACTCAATATAAAAGTTATGAGCGTAAGTAAAATAGCAAAATTCCTTAAAGTATTGAAATTTCGTACAACGAGCAACAAATGTGTCAGCGCCACTGCAATTAGCCACGGCATCAAAGAAACGTTTTCCACTGGATCCCAAAACCAAAATCCACCCCAACCGAGTTCACGATATGCCCACCAGCTACCCAAGCTGATGCCCAAAGTGAGCAGCGACCAAGAAATAAGTACCCAAGACCTGACAATTTTAGCCCAAACATTTCCTTCAGTATTTAAAATTAATCCAGCTATAGAGAGCGAAAAAGGAACGCTAAATCCAAGGTACCCCAAATATAATACCGGTGGATGAATAGCAAGTCCTATATCCTGCAATATCGGATTAAAACCAAGACCATTTGTTTCGATGCCTGGCATTTTAGTGAAGGGATTTGATTCAAGTAAAGTGAAGAGTAAAAAACAAAAGCAAATCAGTCCATGAATGATAAGAGATATTTTTTTTAATTTACTACCATTAGTTCGTTCTGGTGTCATTCCAGTACTTGACACTGGACTCCCGATACAATGTTGAACACTTTTTTTTTGCCTTTCGAGAGCGAGTTCTTTCAGCCGAAACACTACATGCACGTTATCATCATCAACTTCAATGCGTTGAACTAATTTTCTTATTATATCAAGTTTAGTTTCCCAATCCGCCTGATTAAGTTCCAACTCAACCTCAGAGGAAAAACTTTCTACACTACTTGTGATAAAATCTAATTCCCTCTGTAGCCTCTTTTCATCGACCATTTCTTCCCTTTGATCTCTAATTCCTTTTAACTCCTTTGCCATGCTCTCAACTTCTAAGTCATATTTTTCCTTCGTTATATGACCTCTTGCATATACATAAGCTAATCTTTCTATACCTTGTTCTATTTTATTTGCACGCTTTTCAAGTTCATCCTTTGCCTCTGTACTTTCATGTTTCACGAGTCTGAGCTGATATTCCTTAGTCATTGCTTCTGGTTCTTTGAGTACCATCTTTACTTCTTCCCATACTGCTTCTTCTAGTATATCAACTTGTATTGATTTGCTGTTACACACTCTATTCCCACCAAAACGATTTGCATCCGTTCCAGGGCATCGATAGTAACTTCTTCCTCCTTTAACATTACTCATTCCATAATAAATGTATTTACAACACTGACACACCATTAGCCCTTGTAATAGGTACCTTCTCCCACTTCGTTGCATTCTTGCTCTTTTTCTATTTTCAGATAGTTGCTCTTGTACTATATCAAATTTCAACTATATTTGGTATTTCTATATGAATCCAATTCTTTTTCTCAGTTTGATAAATGGAATAACTTTTTTTCCTCACTTTCCATATTGCTCTCACTTCTTTTTTTATTGATTCGTTTTACCAAATGCTGCTTGTCCTTTGTATGCTGGATTCCTCAACATTCTACACACTGTACCTGAATGCCAATTTCTTCTGCCCTTTGGAGCAGTAATATGCCTTCTTGTAGTTTCTTTTAAGCTCTGACCTATCCACTCAAACAGTTTACGCACTACTTTTGCTTCCTCTTCTTCAACTTCAAACTTTGCTTCTTCTCTGACTACATGCTTTATATAGCGGTATCCATAAGCCCATTACACTTATACACCCTTTCCTTGCTGCATGGAGTTTTCCCCTTCGACTTCTTTCCATTATCTTTGCACATTCGTATTCTGAGATTAATCCTTGTACTCCTAGCAATAATTTTGACTCTGGATTATTTTCAGTCTTATAATTTAGTTGTAATAGTTTAGACTTGATCTGACAGGCATGAATTAACTGACAGAAGAATCGACGAAGTCAAAACCGATATCAGAATCTATTTTAATGTTATCAATATTTTTTTGGTAAGCAATATGCATACTATCAAAAAAGGTCTGCATAGCAGTACTTACCGGAATGAGGTCTAGTTCTGTTGTAAGAATGCAGCCAATCTAACTGAAGCTCCTCCAAAGTACTATAAATCTTTTTCCTGAAGATAATATTGTAACATTCATCTTGCATAGTTCTATGAAACCTTTCACATATACCATTAGTCTGTGGAGAATAAGCTTTGGTTCTAGAATGATCAATATTTTCTACTCCCAAATATAACTGGTACGCATGATTCCCTGGTTTGCCACAATACTCTGTACCCCTATCAGTTAAAATGCGTAGCAATGGAACTTTCTGTTCATCAAAAAATGGTATATTGAGAAGATCTGCAGCTGTGATAGCAGTTTTCTCCGTATAAAGCTTAGCGAAAGCCACTCTAGAGTAGGTGTCAATAAAAGTTTGTTGATACAATACCTTTGATATTGCCTACATAATAGGTATCTTGACTACCTAAGTATCCAGGGTGTTGTGTCTCAATTTCGCCATTGGCTTCTTTTTGTTCCTTAGTTTTTTCTAAAGCAGCAACTTGCTCCTCTGTTAAAATTATACCGTCTTGGACCACCTTTGCTTCCAGGGCTTTCAATCTCTTTTTAAAATTTTCGAGTTTGCCATATTGACCTTATGCCGCTAGCAGATATTAGAATTCCTTTTTTCTTTAATTCATTAGCTGCTCTTTCTTGTCCATATGCTGGAAACTCTACTAACTACTGCTTCTTCTGTATCCTTTGGTACTCTATTGGCAAGTAATGGTTTGCTTTTGTTTATCTCGTATAATGCTTTTTCCCCTCCTGTTTCATACAGCTCTTTGAAGCGGTAAAATGTATCCCTTCATTACTCTACACGCCTGTGATACATTTCCTAATTGCTTTGCAAGTTCTAGCAACCCCAACTTTGGTTTTAGTATTTTTTCTTGTGTTTTACTCATATCTGACACTCCTTTAAAATTTATTTATATTTTTATCTTACTTTGTTAATCTGTCAGATCAAGTCTAAACTATTACAACCTTAATAAGTTAAAGACCTTGCTTGAGACTACAGAGGTATAATATTGGCTCCAACCCCTAATTATTGGATTAAGCTCTTTTATTACAGCTTCTTGTGGTGCTGCTTGCAACTCTTTAAGCTTATGTTTAATAGATAACAAGTGTTGACTTATAGATTTACGACTTGGTTTACTTGTAACCTCTCTTATTTTGACGTGTTTGATAATGCCTTATTGAAAATCCAAGAAAATCAAATCCTGGCTTTTCCCCATTTAGGGATTTCAGTGTATGTACAATTCTTGTCTTTGATGACTTTAATTCTAATCCAACGGGTTTTAGCCATTTTTCAATTAGAACCTGTGAAGTTGCCAATTTCACAAAATGTGGATAACGATTTCAGCCAGATGTTATGGCGGATGGGATTGAACCATCACGATTTCATGACTTTCAGGTCGCACGAGAAGAGTTTGTTTGGAATTTTGCTATCATTTTGCACTACTTTGTGTTTATTGTATCATAACTATCATCCTCCAATGAATTGAATTCAAGTAAAGAAATATTAGCGTTAGATTATTAGGTAGATTTATCAGCTTGTTTTTTGTTGGACCCAAATAACTATGAAAAGAACTTACCAAAAGTGATGCAACCAATACAAAAGACTTTATAATTATACCTAAAAATCATCAAGAAAAGAGCCTGCTGTTTGTACAAATTCTGTAATGAGAATGCTCAAAAAAGCGTATCAAACCGAAAAAGAAAGTAATAAATTGATATAAAATGGAGACTTGACAATGAGTTAAGTGAATAAAAACGTTATATATATCTTATGAAACCTATCAATGTACATGTTAGTTTAACGCCCCCTGCCAGAATTTTGGCTTTTGCTACCATTTTGCAGTGAATCTCTTGTTACAATATTCCTTAATGCTTTCTTTATTATCTCTATACAACATCTCATAGGGTAATAATGGATCTATAATTATGGATGTAATCTATGTAACTGTTTTGCTGATCTTTCTTATTCAAATCTGCAACTTACATAGTAAGGTGAATAAATTACAAGACCAACTGTTCAAATTACTGAAAAAAAATGTTATACCCAACTTAAAAAGTAGCATAGTACTAGATAAAAATCCATGGCAACATACTAATGATACAACACTTGACGAAAAAAACACTTTTGCTACTAAAAATGGAGAATCAGAGCAATCTACTCAATCTAAAAAGCAATCGAACTTTGAGCGACAGTTTGGCATTCGCTTGCCTGTGTGGATAGGTGCTATCGCTTTAGCGCTTGCTGGCTTTTTTATGGTTAAGTATTCTATTGAAATAGGGCTACTTGGGCCAAATGTACGTATTATTCTAGGTCTGATATTTGGCATTAGTTTACTTTATGCTGCAAATTGGGTGCATACTAGGCCTAAGTTTGCTAACGGTATGCGAATTGTGCAGGCACTATCTGGTGCAGGTATTGCTGATTTATACATTTGCATCTTTGCAGCTCCTGCCTTTACTAGATCTTTTATTATTTCAACTCCTGCTCCTCCTATCTTGCATGCAGATTGCAGTGGCGTACATCCAGTAACATATTGAGTGGCATTTACTTCTGCTCCTTCCCTTAGTAGCACTTTTACATTTTCTAAACTTTTTGCGAATACTGCACAGTGTAGTGGTGTATAACCATTTTTATCTCTTGCATTAACCTCTGCCCCTTTTTTTATTAATAACCTCACTGTTTTGTAATCAGAGATTTCTACTGCTTGATGTAATATCGTCTCTCCTTCTTCATTTTTTTTGTTAATATTTTTAAATCCGTTACTTGATACTTCTTTAAAAAACTTACTCTTGCTAAAACTCATTTCATACCTCACAAACCTAGCGCCAGACAAATTTCTTATATTTACCTGCTGCTATTCAAGTCATGTCTTTTTTAGCATGAGAAAGCAAGTCCTTTTCTTTTTATTTCATACATTTTAACCTATTATCAATATAATACATGATGATCTAAATATAAGTACTTAACTTATTAGAGATATTATTTGACTATCTTTCCAACTTCTGTGCAAATGTCGATGTTCGTGCCATTTCAGTACTCCTGGATAAAACACTAAAATGTGATTTTCTAATTCGTGTATTGAGTCTTTCTGCTCTAAATCATTTTTATAGTAAATGTTGTGTTCTGCTAAAACATATTTTGTGATCTTTTGATCAGTATAATTTTCTACTTTGTAATCATGGGTAACGCTAAACCTTTCTAAAATTGGTTTGTGTTTTAAATTCCAACGTTGCCCTGAAGGCTTATCGTTTTCCAATAGAAATTTATTTCCTCTTTCCTCTATACTACTAACTGAAAAGCACGAATTTATTTCTCCTAATCTTCAACTATTGTAAGTTAAAAATATGATATAAAGAAGATAAGAGGGAAGATAGTCCTATCTTTATAAGAAAATAGGGCTATCACGGGCGTGTGCGACTGACCAACTATTGGTATTATAACCGTTCGGATCAAGGTACACTAGCCCATCTCTCGATATGTTTGAATAGTTGTGTGGGACATAAATATGCACCCGTTTACAATCTTAAATCAATTAAAACTATCGAAGTTATTATGATTACGTCTTATCAAAATTTTATTGGCATTGACATCGGAAAATTTAAAAATGTTGTTGCAGTTCACAAACAGAAAAGCGCTGTCGAATTTGACAATGATACTTCTGATTGGCAACAAATGTTTCAAAAATTTTCAGATACAAATGCAATTGCCTACTTGATGCCTTGCCATCGTGTAATCTGCCGTTGGGGAGTAGAACGCAAAAATTGCTTATGAAGCGCTACCTTATAAGGCATAATATCGATTAATCTTTTCTTTAATTTATTTTTCCAACCTTTCAATCATTATCTTTAATCAATTATATTTTTCCATTTTATAGATTAAAAAATTTAGCTTATCCTTTTCAAATAACATTAACATGACTTACCTTTTTTTGGGTCTAGGAACTTTCTGGAAATTGTCTTCTTGAATTCTATAGTACTTTGTTTAACATTGGCGCATGATTCTGGAATCTAGCTTTTTATCAGAAACGTTGTATTACTTTTATACTTATAAGTTTCTAGGCACTGGGTTTGTTGTAGACTTACTTTTACTTTACCCCCCTTATTTTACCACTCCGCCTGTATATTTTTATATGAAGCTTTTTGCGAAAATTTTTCATTTTGTGTAACATGATATATATGAAAATTGATCACGAAGTTAGTATAATTATTGAGGCAATAGAGAAATTTGGTGGTGAGGCAAGGCTTGTTGGTGGATGTGTTAGAGATTCAATTTTACAGCGTGACATTCACGACATCGATCTTGCTACTAATCTGCTGCCTAATCAAGCAGTTAAAGCGTTAAAACTCCGTAATATAAAAACTATTCCAACTGGCTTAAAACATGGAACTATTACTGCGATTTTAAATAAAAGATCCTTTGAGATTACAACGCTAAGGCATGATGTAAAGTGTGACGGTAGACATGCGAAGGTAGAATTTACTAATGATTGGCAAGCTGATGCTTCAAGGCGCGACTTTACGTTTAATGCTCTTTATGCAGACAAATATGGCCATATATACGACTACTTTGGTGGCATTCAGGACTTAAAAGCACGAAAGTTAAACTTTATAGGTAACGCTGAAGATAGGATTAAGGAAGACTATCTACGTATTTTAAGAGCGTTTCGTTTTCACGCTAAAATATGCATAGGAGATTTAAGTGATGAAATATTGGATGTGTGCAAAAAGCATTCACACATGATTCAAAACCTCTCTGGAGAGAGAATAAGAGAAGAAATATTTAAACTCTTGGAATGCAATGATCCTGCTCCAACACTTAAGAGCATGCAAAAATCTGATGTTTTACAAAAAATTATTCCAAAAGAAGTAAAATGCGAAATTTTATCTTCACCACTTCTTATCAACACTAAACCTCCTACAAAACCCTCAGCGTATGTCCATACGCCTTTCCTAGATGATTCACTAACAAAATTAGCGTTGCTTATTAGGACTGCTGAAGATAGAGTTAGTCTTGGAGAAGAAGTGAGCAAGTTTTTACGTCTTTCAAATAAGCAAAAGAAAAAGCTATTATTTTTATTATCAAACGATATCAAAACAGAGCTTTCAGAAAAAGAACAAAAGAAATACATATCTTTATTTGGTAAGGAATTATATTGTGACTTAATGAAGATTTGTGGTATTGAGTCTGGAATAAATGTTGATGAGTATATTTCATTTGCTAAGATGTTTAACATTCCAAAATTTCCTTTATCTGGTGATGATTTAATAACTATAGGTCATCAACCAGGAAAAAATTTAGGTAGAAACTTGGAATTGCTACGACAACATTGGGAAGACAGCTCCTACACTTTAACAAAGGAGGAGCTGATACTTTATGCTAAAAGTTTTATCTAGACCTTGCTTCTTGCTTCACACTTACCGGAGTGCTATTAGTGTGACTCATGGAAGAGTTAGGTGTGTATTCTTTTTTAGCTTTATCTGTTAATTCATATTCATTGTTTTCTTTTGAAGTTTGAACGCACATTTTCTGATCTGGAGATAAAAATTTATCTCGTATGCTTGATGCTAGTTGTAATCCTTGAATCTTATCTGAAAAACATTTCATTTCAGCTTCCGTTAACTTCTGCACAACAAATTTTTTGACTGAATCATTATTGCTATTATTTTTGTGAGCTAAAAATTCCATTAAGGAACTTATTATTGCTTGACTATCTTCTTCATTTAAATATAACCCTTTTGCACACTCTTGAACAAAAATTACCTGTTCGATAGAATGCTTTTTACCAACTTTTTCAACAACTGTGTTAACCTTAATTTCTATAATCGCTCTTCCAGATTTCATCAAATTACTTTTCAATAACTCAAGTAATTTATCACTTTCAAATTTACCATCACCTTGATTTGATAAAGATTTTATAGTTTCATCAAGCACGTTATGGCAAAAGTGTTTTCCTTCAAATTCAGGAAAACTTTTTTTCAACTTTGTATTTTGATCAGATAAAAATTTATCGAGACTGTCATTCCCGCGAAGCTTAGATAAAGTATTTGAAAATTTTGACTTCACAGAACCAGAAGTAGAAAAAATACTCTTTGTATCTGCTTTAGTTTTTTTATTAATATCTTCTGGCTTTTTACTAGCGTCTTTTTGCTTGTTTTGTAACTTTTGTTGTTCTTGATTATTTGACAATTGCTGTTGTTCCAACTGCTTTGGCGTGCTTGATAAGCTTCTCTTTAATTGATCTATTTCAGCTAACAGACCTTTATTTTCTTCCTGTAGTTTTGTAATATCAATTTTCGATCGATTTTCTGCTTGCTTATGTTCCTCTTGTAACTGCTTAATCTGCTTCTCTTGCTTTGCAAGTTCTTCTTTTAACATTTCTGTCAGATTCGAATGAGTTTCCTTTAAGCTATCATCTATTCCCGCTGATTCCCACTCTTTACTTTTTTCTAATGCCTGTACTTGTTCTTGTAGACTAGTAATCTTACTTTCTAATTCTTTTTTCTCTGTTTCAGTAGCATTTAGTTTACTAATTGAATCACTTTTGTCTTTCTCTAATTGTTGTTTAAGATTCTCTACTTCAGCATCTTTTCCCTTAGCTTTTTCTTTCAATTCGTTAACTTCATCTTCTAATTCTTTTTTCTTTATTTCAGCAGCATGTAGTTTACTAATTGAATCTTTTAATTGATTTGTTAGATCAGTATTTTTTTGCTCTAATTGTTGCTGAGCACTTTCCAATTTTTTTTCTAAATTTAGTATTTTTTCCTCAGCTTGTGTGAATTCTGCTTGTTTCTCCTTAAGTTGATTTTCTAATTGCTTTATTTTAGTATCAGACTCGTTGTTTAACTTACTAAATTTACTCTTAAGTTCTGTGTTTTGCGCTCTTAGGCTTTCATTATCTTTCTTCACAGTTTCATTTATATCTTTATTTTCACGAAATGAATTTATCAAATCGTCTTGCTCTTTTATTTTTTGGTCTTTTGTAAATATAGTTTGCTGTTGTGCATTATTTTTATTCTCCATTTCCTTTTTCTCTTGTTCTAATGTTTTATTTAATTCCGTTAATCTACCTATTTTCCCATCTTTTTCTTCTACCCTTACTGAGAGCATTTCTATTTTATTTGCAAATTCTTTGCTGCACTCAATTAATTCTTTCTGCAAATGTAATATCTCCTCAGACTTTTTCTTGAACTGTGCTAAAAATTCTTCTCCTCGTTTTTGTGCAATTTCTGCCAATTCTCTATAGTCCTTTTTCAGGTCTTTAATTATGGAGTTTAATTGTTCTTTTTCCTCTTTTAAAACATTACTCTCTAATTCTAAATCTTCAATCTGCTGTGCTTGTTCTGCAAAAAATTTAGCAAATATTTCTTTTTCCTCTCCTAATGATTTTACTTGTTCTTTAAGTTTAGTAATTTCTTTCTCTTTTTTAGTTAATTCCTGATTTAAATTTGACTGATTTTCCTCCTTCTTACTACCTTCTTTCAACTTTTCTTTTAATCTCTCATTTTCATCCTTCAATTCCTTTTCTCTGTTAGAATTTAAAAGATCATCAGTCTGAACTCCACTATCCACAATAACCTTATTGTGGTGTAGAATATTCTCTGCCCATTTATTCCATCTCTCTGGCAATATTCGTCCAATTGTTTTTAGATATAGCCAAGCAAGCACAGTGGATAAGCTGTATTTTTTTTCCTTTTGTTTAGGTTCGTAATTAACCTTATTGTTAGCATTTAGCATAAAATTACCTAATTTTTAAAGTATTGAAGTTATATATATTAA
This sequence comes from Wolbachia endosymbiont (group B) of Eucosma cana, assembly GCF_947250645.1. Lineage (NCBI taxonomy): Bacteria > Pseudomonadati > Pseudomonadota > Alphaproteobacteria > Rickettsiales > Anaplasmataceae > Wolbachia > Wolbachia endosymbiont (group B) of Eucosma cana. Next base: position 766,967 of record NZ_OX366334.1, on the reverse strand, counting down.
TATAATTATTAAATAAATAATAATATAAATGTTAAATTGTATGAAAATTTTTATAGATTTTAAGTAGAAATACACATGTTCGTAAGCACAGAATTTGCTTTTTCTATTGCTCTTGCTAACATTTCTTGTTCATTGTGCTGATTTTTCACGTTGATTACCTGAGCTGCCAAATTTGCAGGGAAAGTGACCAAACTAACTTCCCATAGCTCCACTTGTTTTAACACTCGAGCTCCGCTTTCATGATCAACATCATACTCTATTGGTATATAGCCAATCGAAAGCCCGTTAATAGTTCCAGTTTTTAGCATTAAATATGCTTCCTCTGCTTTTTGAATACCAAAAAGCAAATGTGCAGTTATATATAGGCCAACATCATTTTCGCAAATATCCGTAATATTACCTATAGGCTCGCTCGGATTGTGCTGCCAAAGAAGTTTTATCTGACTTTTATTTAAGTTATTCTTAAATGCTCCTGGTAATATCAGATCATTTTGCTTATCAACTATATTAAAAACGCTCGCATAGCCAGAAAATACTCCGCTTTCTTCTATGCTTTTTATTGATAATGGTGAATAGAGAAATTTCTTATTCATAAGTCCTCCTTGTAAATTATGGTATTGGGTTTGCCAGCGCTCTGAGCCATCTTAAAATGTTGTATAGATTGTTTTCCTATATCTCAGGATGAGTATAAGGCACTGTAATATAATTCTATTATATGCAGTGCTTTGAAAATTGGGAAGTACTTTTTTTAGTTATAAAATTTGTCGTTTTGTATACAGAAGGGTAGGGTTTGTTGCACATTGAGTTGTTCAACAGCAGCGTTTTCTAAGTTTGCGGGAACAGCTCCTCTATTTGTGAAAATAGTTTTTCCTGCTAGCAAGCCAGATCCTACAGAGACAGCACCAATCAGGCCATGCATTAACGCTTCTGTTCATTTGAATTCTTCTCCTCTCTCGTATTCTTGATAGATTTTAGAATATATCATTATTGGCTTCATTCGGGTTTAAATTTCTTTCCAACTCTTCTGATGTTTTTTCCCCAGCATCTTGGGATTTTGTTGATGAACTTTTCTGTAAGTTTTCTAATTCTTGTGCGTCCATCAACACCTCACTATTAAAGCTTAAGTACAAATCATACAGCACTATAATTGTTTAGTCAAGGTAAATATTAGTATATTAAGTAAATATTTACTATATTAATATGATTGATTAAATTCACAGCTAATTGTTTGGGGGAATAAAAAGATTGTGTTTTGTAGGTGATTTGCGTAGCGGAAGGTGTTACCCCAGTTTTACAACACCCGGGGTAACGATAAAGAAGGAAGTAGAGAAAGTTATATGTAATAGTTTAAAACTATTACAAGTTTATATGCTCTGTCCTTGAATATTTTGTTGTTCAGTGGCAACATTTTCCAAATTTGTAGAGATAGGAGCAAACATTCTTCTCGCTAAAGCCGTTGACAATGCAGCGCCAGCTCCAGCTCCAATTGTAGCTGCAGTTGTAGTCATAAGACCAGACCTTAATGATTCTCCAAATACCATATTTGTTTCAGCTGTGCTTCTAACTATTCTGCTAATTAACATTATTGTGCCTACTCCTAAAGCTGCTGATAACCCAGCCGTTGATTCACTTATTGAGTCTACTACTCTTTGTCTTATTTCTCTTGATGTAGTATTGCTTACGTATGTCAGTGGTGCTAATAATATAATGGCTGGTATGGATAGCAATCCTCCAAGTGTACAACCAATAATTTCACCTACTTCTGATTCTCCAAGACGAGTGCTTGAGATTATCAATTTGGATATTCCAAGTGTTCTCAAAAATATACTTTCTCTTGATTCTTCTATTAATCTTCTACGTTGTGTTTCTTCCATAGATGCTATAAATTCTGCCCTAGACTGCATAATTTGTTCAAACATCGTCCTAATTTGTAATATATGTGCTATGTATTCATCATCGATTTCCTGTTGCGTTATTGAACTTCTTCGTCCTAACTCTTGTGAGGTTTTCCCTCCGATACTTTTGACAGCATCTTCTAAGTCTAACAATGATCTGTTGTTTAACCTTACGTTACCTTGACTATCACAAAGGACAATGCAGTCTAAAATTGTCATTCTCCGATTACTTATTTCTATACAATCATTAATATGATCTTTTAATTCATCAATAATCTTTAATGCTCGATCTTTCATATCTTTTTCCTCTTCTGCACTAGCTGGTGCAAGTATGAGAAAAATTATTCCAAGCAACTCTAGTTGTAATTTTTTTAATTGTTCTAAGTTCATAATAATTAACATTAATATATATAATTAAATAATATAGTAATATAATTAATTAATCAAGATATATATTAAGAAATAAGTACTAAAAAATAATATCCTTTCCTTAGTCGTAAAATACAAAAATAGCGGAGCACCCAGTGCCACAACACTGGGTAATGATAAAGAAGGAAATAGGGAAAGTTATTTATAATAGTTTGAAGCTATTACAAGTTTATATGCTCTGTCCTTGAATATTTTGTTGTTCAGTGGCAACACTTTCCAAATTTGTAGAGATAGTAGCAAACATCCTTCTCGCTAAAGCCGTTGACAATGCAGCACCAATTCCAGCTCCAGTTGCAGCTATAAAACCAGGGCCTAATAATTCCATATTTGTTTCAGTGCTGCTGCTAGTTATATTGTTAATTAACATCATCGCGCCTGCTCCTAAAGCTGCTACTAACCCAATCCTTGACGGTTTACTTGTTGCATCAAGAGAATATTGTACTACTTCTCTAAGCTCTGAATTCCTGTTTTTTAACGCTACTGCTATTGATGCTGGTAACATGACCATTATTGGCATGGATAATAGTCCTCCAAGTGTTGTACCAATAATTTCACTCACTTTTGATTTTCCAAGATTAACTCCTAAGGCTGTTATACCTAATACTCCAATTGAGGTGATAATCCTTACATTTCTCTCTTCCATTTCTCTCACATGCGCCTCATATTGTATTGTAGCTTCTGCTAACGCTAACCCAATACTATTTGGTTGCTGTGGAATCTGATTTACTCGCCCTAACTCTTGTGAAGTTTTCCCTCCAATACTTTTGACGGCATCTTCTAAGTCTAATAACGATCTGTTGTTTAACCTTACGTTACCTTGACTATCACACAGGATAATGCAGTCTAAAATTGTCATTCTCCGATTACTTATTTCTATACAATCATTAATATGATCTTTTAATATACCTATAATCTCTAATGCTCGCTCCTTCATATCTCTTTCTTCTTCTGCACTAGCTGGTGCAAGTATGAGAAAAATTATTCCAAGCAACTCTAGTTGTAATTTTTTTAATTGTTCTAAGTTCATAATAATTATCATTAATATTGAGTTAAATAATATAGTACTATAATTACTTAATCAAGATTTATATTAATATATTAAGAAATAAGCACTAAAAAATGATATCCTTAGTCGTAAAATACAAAAAGAGCGGAGCACCCAGTGCCACAACACTGGATAACGATAAAGAAGGAAGTAGAGAAAGTTATATGTAATAGTTTGAAACTATTACAAGTTTATATGCTCTGTCCTTGAATATTTGTTTGTTCAATAGTAGTACTTTCCAAATTTTGTAAAGATTTAAATTCTTCTTGCATATCCAGTATGTCTTCTATTACTTGCTGATCTTCATCTCTTTCTTCTAATTGAAATGCTGCTGCTTCTTGAGGTGCTTCTAGCAGTTTTTTTAATATTTCTGTGCGCAGTTTCTCTGTTATTGATTTCCACTTTAGCATTACTAGCATTTCATTTTGCAGCACTGACATTTTCTGTAGTGTTTTCACTTTTTCTGACAGTCCTTTATTTTCTTTTTGCAATGCTTCTATTTTTCTTTGCTGATACTGATTATCTGAATTTGTCATTGGTAATCCATGCATAACCTACTCCAAGTTAAAATTTAGACATTATTAATTAAGTGATACAGTTTCTTTAGTCAATCAATATATTATAAAATTAGGATTAACAACTAAAAGAATAGAATGAAATATCAGGCAATATCCTCTATAATTAAACTTTTAAGATGGAAAAATGACAATTCGTGTAGGAATTAATGGTCTTGGTAGAATAGGCAGAAGTGTATTGCGTGCTATTTTTGAAGTAGAAAACTATAGCGAGCAAATAGAAGTTGTGGCGGTAAATGGGTCGCTCAGTGCTGAGCAGCATGCACATTTGATTAAATATGACTCTGTTCATAGCAAATTTAACGGCGATATTGATTTTAACGAGTCTGAAAATTGGCTATCTATAAATAGCAGGAAATTTTCTTTATATAGAGAATGTAGCCCTGAAAATATTCCTTGGAATGTTGATGTAGTACTTGAATGCACTGGTGCATTCAACAAGCGTGCGGAAGCAGCAAAGCATAATGCAGAGAGAGTAATTGTCTCTGCTCCAGTTTCAGATGCTGACGTAACTATAGTTTACGGCGTAAATAACGATATGCTAAAAAAGGAGCATACAGTGATCTCAGCAGGTTCTTGTACTACAAACTGTCTGGCTCCGATTGTACACATTTTACACTCCAATTTAGGTATAAAAAGCGGTTTTATGACCACTATACATGCCTATACGAATGATCAAAATATTCTTGATGGCAACCATAGAGACTTACGCAGGGCAAGAGCTTGTGGCCTTTCTATGGTGCCAACTACAACTGGAGCAGCAAAAACAATTGGTTCTGTTATTCCTGAGTTAAAGGGTAAGCTAGATGGTACTGCTATTAGAGTTCCGGTTAGCAACGTTTCTATGGTTGATTTTAAATTTTTAGCTGATAAGAGAGCAACAACTAAGGAAATAAACGAAATATTTAAAAATTCAGCAAATCATGTGCTTTCCGTATGTAACGAGCCTTTAGTTTCAATAGACTTTGTCCATAACCCTTATAGTGCAATTGTGGATTTAGCTGGTACATATGTCACAGGTGATATCTGTAGAGTTGCAGCATGGTATGACAATGAATGGGCTTTTTCACTGAGAATGTTAGATATAGCGTTATTGTAAAGTATGAACGAAAACTCACAAAAATATGCTTCATTTTATGAGCACTTTGCGGAACTTAGAAAAAGGGTTATTTTTTGCTTTCTATTTTTTTGTGTTACCTTCGGGTTTTGTTACTACTTTAAAGAAAATATATACCGCTTTTTACTTGCACCTTTAATAGAAGTTACAAAAGATAGTGATGATTTTTCTCTAATCTATACAGACTTAACAGAAGCGTTTTTTGTATATCTCAGGGTTGCAATAATGAGTGCACTGTTGTTTTCTTTTCCTGTGTTTGCATGGCAATTCTATATGTTTCTAGCACCTGGCTTATATAAAAGAGAAAGGGCGGTGTTATTGCCATACTTAATTGCAACACCGGTTTTGTTTGTAACGGGAGCCGCTGTAGTTTACTACTACATATTTCCCTTAGCCTGGAAATTTTTTATTGCTTTTGAACATAGCGGTAAATCTTTCGGTATACCAATAGAGTTTATGCCATCAGTTAGTGAATATTTAGACCTTGTTCTTCAATTCGCGTTCGCTTTTGGTACTGCATTTCAAATTCCAGTCATACTAACCTTAATGGTGAAAGTAGGGCTAATCACTGCACAAAGTTTGTCAAATAAACGGAGAATTGCGATAGTGGTAATTTTCATTATTGCTGCAATCTTAACTCCACCTGATGTACTAAGCCAAGTAGGGCTTGCAATTCCAATGTTGGTATTATATGAGCTGTCTATTCTGATATGTAGATATATTGAGAAGAAAGCAAAGGATTGAATCAAGAATATTATTTATAAACAAAGAATGAGCACCAGAGCACTTTTTCTTGTTTGAGTGTTTTTGGCACCACAGTATTTTATTAATTTATTGACTTGTTTGCTTAAATATATAATAATTAAAGTATATTATTATTTTGAATAGGAGAATTTTATATGCCAAAATATGAAGAATTAAACGAAACACAACAAAGATTATATGATTGTTTAATTTCTGAAATAGAAAAAGGGAAAGAGGATAAGATTACTGATATTCTCAAAAATTTAGAAAAAGAAGGGGTATTAGAAAAAGCACTTACTATTGCGAGTATAACTAAAGAGTTACGAGATTGTGAAAATCATACTCTAACACCTTTTGCCTATGCTATGGGTTTTAGTAACCAGAAAGTTATTAAAAATATTTTAGATGTAATTAAAGATAAAGCGATATTAGAAGCAGTACTTACTACTGCAAATATAAGTTTGAAGTTCAAAAACGGTGCGGAACATGATATAACACTGCTTGCCCATGCTACAATTCTTTATAATCAGGAAGCTATTAAAAATATTCTAGATGTAGCTGAAAAGAATAATATGTTAGAAAAAGTTTTCGCTAGTGTAAGAAAAGATTATCTTAACGAAACCAGTAAGATTTTAGAAATATTAAAAAATCAAGAACAAGATGAAAAGGAAAAAACTAAAATTAGTGGTTGGCTAGATATACTTAAAAAGAGCATAAGTTCTAGTGATGATGTTCTAACAACACTTAAAAGGGTCGTACCTAATTGGGAAAGTAAAGATAGTAACAGCATAATTGGAGCGATTTTATACTCAATATCAAAAAATCCACAGCACAATGCTGATGTGGTACAAATATTTAAAAGTATTATGCCCGATTGTGAAAGTAATGAACAGTCTTCAATGGCTGAAAGCATCGTTCCTAAAACTGAAGGAAATATAACTGATGAAAGTAGTACATCTGAAATAAGTATTATGTCCGATTGTGAAAGTAATGAACAGTCTTCAATGGCTGAAAGCATCGTTCCTAAAACTGAAGGAAATATAACTGATGAAAGTAGTACATCTGAAATAAGTATTATGTCCGATTGTGAAAGTAATGAACAGTCTTCAATGGCTGAAAGCATCGTTCCTAAAACTGAAGGAAATATAACTGATGAAAGTAGTACATCTGAAATAGAGAGTAGTAAACAAAAAGACAAAGTAAAAACTACTAATAAACCAATAATAATTGGCTGTGTTTATGGTGCTATAGCTGCATTGGCAACTGGTGGTGGATGTTTTGCTGCTGGTGTTGCATTACCGATATTGGCTTTAATTGGTATAGCTATAGCTGCTGCTCTAGTAACAGGACTTGTTGCTGGTGGTATTACATATGTAATTTCAAAGCCTAGTGAGAATCTAGATAGAGTTAATGTAGGACAAGGAGTTGTTGATACAGGGGTAAATATAACAGCGTAGTTAAGTGAAAGGAAGAAGTCTATTCTTCCTTTTTCTCCAAGTTTTTTTATTGATCATATATTCACAGAATTAAGTTCGATAGGTTGCTGTGTAAAAGATTGGGAAGTAGTTTTGTTAGTATTGAAAATTATAGCTCTTTTCCTAATAGTCGGAACATGATAGAACAGGTAAAGTAGTGAGGAGATGTGAATGCCAGCAGCATATAGTTATGATTTAAGGAAAAAAGCATTGGATGTAGGAGAAAGTAGAGCATTTGTAGCCAAGAGGTTCAAAGTTAACATTCTATGAATGGCAAAAAGGTGCAAGAAAATAGGCGATTTTAAATCAAAATGTAGATCCAATAGAGCGTGATTGATATCTTGCTAGTAATAGTGTAACAGCTTTTATTAAGATATTTTTTTACCATACGACAGCAATAACAAATGAGTTTGCTGAAGTTATTACTGAAAGAGTTGTTAGACCAAATATTGCGGAAAATTCTCAAAAAAGCAGGAGTGCGTGAGTTTAAATCACAGCTGCATGAGCATTGTTACTTAATAGCAATCTCCATCAATAAGCTACCTTCATTTGTAATAGTTTAGACTTGATCTGACACTCCTTTAAAACTTGTTTATATTTTTATCTTATACCAATTCCCGTTACACGGGAAACAGATAGACAATAATGGAAGAAAAGCCATAATGAAATAAGTGAAATAGTTTAGGTATAAATGGCACTCAGATCAAAATTATTGGATGAAGAAGTAGTAAAATCAGCAAAAGAGATGCTGAAGAAAGTAAGGAATAATGCATATGTTTCAAAAAAACTAAACGCTGTAATTGCAGCAAAAAAGTACAGTATAACGTCTGTAGCAAAAATATATTGCATTTCAAGAAAGGCACTAACTTCGTGGATAAAACTCTTGAAATTTGGCAGAGAAGAAAAACTGTTTGCTCCTCGATCACGCCGAAGAAAAACTAAATTAAATCAGGCTCAACTACAGCAAATTGAAGCATGGATAGAAGAAAACCCTAATATTACCATTAAAGAAATGAGAATAAGAATACAGGAAAAGTTCGACTTAAATATTAGCAAATCTACAGTACACCGCCATATGCAAAAGATGAAATTTTCATATATTACACCAAGACCAGTACACAACGTACAAGATAAAAGTAAACAAGAGGAATTCAAAAAAAAATCTCAATGAAGTTATTGGAAAGTATCCTGAAAAAGAGCTATTTTTCTTTGATGAATCAAGGTTTGGCACACATTCGAAAGTTGGGCATGGATGGTTTAAAAAAGGTACTAGAACTCGGGTTAAAATAAAGTTAGGTAGGCATAATTTTTATCTCTACAGTGCAGTTAATCCTAAAAATGGAGAGAGTTTTAGCTTATTTGCACCAAATGTTAACACTGATTGCATGAATATATTTCTTGAGCAAATGTTGCAATATCTAGGGACAAGAGAAGCTGTTCTTGTTATGGACTGTGCTAGTTGGCATAAGTCAAAAAATTTAAAGGTACCTAAAAACATTGAGATTATATACCTACCTCCATATTCACCTGAACTTAATCCTGTTGAGAGGCTTTGGTTATATATAAAACAGAACATTTTGCGCAATAAAATATACAGTACTATTGCTTTGCTTGAGAGCACTTTATGCAAATTTCTTACCTCTCTTGCTACTTCTACAATTAAACAACTCTGCTCTGTTTCCTATTTGACTCCACAACAATGAGAATTGGTATTACTTTGTTCGTCTGTCAGATTAAGTCTAAACTATTACACTCTCCGTGGTGGTGAGATCATAGCTGACATTTTACTGAATGCCCCGTCCAGGTTACTTGGCTGTTGTACGTTGCTCCCTTGCTTTCCATGAAGGCCTGCCCTTCGTTTCTGAAGTACTTTATTCAAATCAGCTATATGATCTTCTTTTTTTTCTTGTTGCCCACCTCCTTTATTGCTTGACTTCTTTGCTTCCTGTTCTTTTAACCTCTTCTTCTCAATCTTGTCACGCTCTTCCTTGCTCATGAGGTTTTTTCCTTTTTTTATTTCTGCAAACAAAGCATAAGTTTCGTTATGACCCCCAGGTTTACCTGCAAAAGAATCAGTTTTCTTTAGTGTCTTACTCTTCATCTCTGCAAACATACCAGCATCCGTTGCAGGCCCAGAAGGGAAATTATTCCCTAAAGATGGAGGAGGAGGTTAGTGGTACAATGGGTGTTTCAGCTATTACTGAAAGTGATGATGTAGGAGTATTGCTATGTCCCAAGCTTTCTGTTTCTTTCTGCAATTCACTATATTGTGATTGTTTTCTACCAGGATCAACTCCTTTCTCGCTGTTTATTGCAGAAAGGTGTGAATTGATAAGATATGCAGCTAAGCTCAACATAACCGATGCAGAAACAAAAGCAATAACTGTGAAAAGTACTGGATCACTTAGTGTTACTGAAATCGAAAGATATGTATATATACCAGCTGTAACACTAGATATACATAGCAACAAAGTAGCAATTGAATATTTTAAGGCAGTTGCCTTGCTTATGCCAACTGAAGTATTAACCAAAATGGGAGTATCGATTTTTTGTTCTGTTGGAAGTTGAATAGGATTCTCAGATAGCCCTTTTTCTGATTGAGTACTATTGTTAGTTCCTGAAGGTTTGTTACTATTACCATTATCTTGTTGAGGACTCAAAACTCTAGGTGATACAGGCTTGGGAGTTAATCCTCTATTTGGCTCACTCTGTCTAATATTGCTTCCTTCATCTGCAGTTTCGCTATTTACATTATGTTCTTCTTGTTTTTTCTTAAATAGTGGATTTTCTGCAAAATTAAGAGATGATTGTTGAACAGGACTCTTAGATTGATCTCTTCTTGGCTTATTGCCACTGCTACTTTTTTCTGCAGTAACACTAGGAGATTTTCCATTTTTATTGTTATGCTTACAAGTGTTTTTCCAATGATGGTGTGTTATTATTATTAGTAAGCATTTCTCTTCCTTATTATTAATATAGTACTAATGATAACTAAATTATTAATGATTGTCAAAAATTTATGAGTAAGTTAATACTAAGATAATATATAATGAAAATGAAAGAGAGAGGAGCAGTCTTCTAAGAAGAAATAGAAGCTGTCTTAAACCTCAAGTCATCACTTTGTTACTACAGCACATCATCGATGTTTTGGTATAGAGTAAATGCCTTTTTTCATTTAGTAAATTTCTTAAATATTTCTAGTTAAAAGAGCCTGTCAGTTATTTTTGGCATTTCATTCTTTAATATATTAATAATTATCTTGATTAAACATTAATTACAGTATATTATTTAACTATAATTAATTAATGGATAATGACTATGAATTTAGAACACTTACGACGAGAAGGGTTAGATAACAGATCGTTAGAATTAAAACAAAAGTTAAAACAAGATGTGTGTAAACCAATACTTGGAGTTGGATTATCAGTAGCTGCAACAGTGTTGTTTAACGAAATAAGTAAGGAATTTGGAGAATCATCTGTACCTAGTTTCATAATTGGAGCTGGAGTTGGTGCGTTATCAATGGCTTATGCAAGAAGAGCATCTTCTCATGTTTCTACAAATGTGGAAAATGTTGCCACTGAACAACCAAATATTCTAGGACCGAATACTATTCATGCTTCCACAAATGTGCAAAATGTTGTCATTAAACAACTAAATATTCTAGGACCGTGTACTATTCATACTTCCACAAATGTGCAAAATGTTGTCATTCAACAACTAAATATTCTAGGATCGGATACTATTCGTGCTTCCACAAATATGCAAAATGTTGCCATTGAACAACCAAATATTCAAGTATGGGATACTATACTTGCTGCCTAATTTTTAGAGTCATCAAAATAGCTGACACTCAGCTTTTTGATGACCCTCTTTTAAAATAATTGATATTTTACAGTGTTTTTGGTAAAATAATAGCTTAAGGCTTAGAATAAAAGTTTATGAGTGAAGCACAAGGTCCAAATATTGCAGAATGGCAGGCACAGCAGCAACATCAGGAAGCCGCTAGTGAGAAAAGTGGTTTCGGTCTTGGTCATAGCGACTCTGTTGCAACAATTGTGGATGGAATGAAGTGGATGTTCAACTTTCATGAAGGAGCAATTGCTGCTTATAATAATGTGTTCGAAGGTTTGGTCAGTGGTAGCAGTCTAGTAACGTTATTTGGAAAATCAGGTAATATGTTTGGCATAAAATTTCTTGAAAGCCTTGCTGAATATTTTTCAGGTGGTGGTGGAGAAGATATGCCATCAGAAGGAATGGATATGGATCATGGTGATGGAGGGCCTCATCCAGATGATTATCCCCATGCTAGCAATGAAATGGCTCAAAGTGCTGATGGTTTGCATGATATGCATGATGCAGGTGATCATCATGGCCAATCTTTTTCACCTGGTCCTTCACCATCTGTTGGTGATGATCATGAGCTTGGTTACTAAATAACTAAGAAGATTTTATTGTAATTAGTGAAAAAAGTTTCAGTTTTAGGATCAACAGGAAGCATTGGAAAAAAGACTGTAGATTTGCTCTCAAAGAGAAAGGAAGAATATCAGGTGGAAGCACTAAGTGCCAATTCTAACTTTGCTCTACTAGCACACCAAGCAAAACTGCTTAATGCAAAATATGCTGCCATTTCTGATGAAAGGTTCTACAAAGATTTAAAAGAAGATCTACTTGGTACAAACGTCAAAGTAGAAGTTGGTGCTCCAGGTCTAGCAAATGTTGCTTCTCTACCCGTTGATCTCTCAGTTATTGCAATAGTTGGCATCGCAGGCCTTGAGCCAGTTATAAAGGTTATAGAAAGCGGTACTAAAGTTATTGCTCTAGCAAACAAAGAGAGTATTGTTTGCGGTGGTAAGTTACTACTTAAAAAAGCTAAAGAAAGGAGCGTACAAATAATTCCCATCGACTCTGAACACAACGCAATTTTTCAAGTTTTGCAAAATGATGATAAATGTGTAGAAAAGATTATACTCACTGCCTCTGGTGGACCATTTTTAAATTATAGCCTTGAACAATTAAGAAATATCACAGTAAATCAGGCACTAAGTCACCCTACTTGGAAAATGGGAAAGAAAATCTCAGTTGATAGTGCAACAATGATGAATAAAGCACTAGAAATAATAGAAGCACATCATTTGTTTAATATTAGTCCAAATAGAATTGAAGCAGTAGTGCACCCTGAATCGATAGTACATGGAATTGTCGTTTATCACGATGGATTCAGCTTTGCTGTGCTTGCAGAAACTGATATGGAAATTCCCATTGCATATGCTTTGTCTTGGCCAGAAAGATCAACTTTAAATCATAAATTAGATTTAACAAAGCAAGGAAAATTGACCTTTCAAGAACCAGGTCATAAACGTTTTCCTGCACTAAAGCTAAGCATGGAAGTGTTAAATTCCTCTTCTCCACATACAAATAGTATTGTTTTGAACGCTGCAAATGAGATAGCTGTTAATGAATTCTTGAAATCACGAATCGGCTTTTTAGAAGTAGTAGAGGTAGTAAAATCAACAATAGAAAACTTTGACAAGTACTCTGATATTAACTCACTATCTGACATAATAAGTGTCGATTTTGAAAGCCGTATTATTGCTAACAAAATTATTGAAAATAAAGGTATCCGTTCAGCAGAGTGATAAAATAAGGTAGACGAGAAAAGACAACTATAGTGTTTTCTAAAATAAATGATAGTGCACTAACATACAAACTCGCAGCTTTTAGGGGGTAATCTCGTAATGAAAATTTATCATTCATTTTCGAAACTACTATAAATGGTCAAGTAGCCCCATTTCATACTCCTGTCATCTCAATACCTTGCCTTTTTGTCATCCTAGTAGCTGACAACGTGATCCAGATTTCCATAATGTCATCCTAGTAGCTGACACTGGGATCCAGATTCCATAATGTCATCCCAGTGCTTGACACTGGGATCTAGAAAAATTTACAAAGCTTATGCTAAATTCAATGAGATTAAATGAAAACCAGCATCAAGTGCTGGAATGACACCTTACCTGAACAGATAAATCACTTAGCATGTTCGAAATCAACCTGAGAGAAATTTACATCGTTAAGAACTGTATTTGCTCTATACAGACAACCACACCCTATTGCAAAGAACAGCAATGCAGCTGCAGCAAACGGAACTGGGTTATAAACTGTGAAACATAGACCAACAGCAAGTACTCCAGATAACAAAAAAGCACAAGCATAATTAGTTTGTTTCCTTTTTTGAGCGACTGCTTCTATCTTTAGGAATTCTGGTTCTATTACTTCCTTAACATGTCCTGCAATACAATCTTTTGGATTTTTGTTTTCATAGTTTGTAATATTAGTTTTGATCTTTGGATGTATAAGTAATATTTTTACCATGTCTACATTTCCCAACTTGCAAGCAATGTGTAGAGCTGTATTTTTTTCCTTCTTGCCGGTCTTAATTTCCTCCTCTGCACGAGCATAATTTTGAGGTATAAATCCTTCATTAACAGGTTGTGAATTTTCAAGATATACACAACCCCTTGTACCCTGATCTACTACTTCTTTACCTAAAAAGGTGTACACTGGATAACCATCATGTTCCTTTGGTCTTCTCTCAATAACAGCTTGCTTGCTTTTAATATTTACATCAATTTTTTTATGCTGTACAAGCAACTTAGCCATAAGCTCTAAAGATTGCTGTTCTTCGTTACTACTAGTAACAAAAGCTGAAGCAATGCACATCAAAGGTGTCACCCCATCTTCAAAAGCGTTAACATTCGCTCCTTCTTTCAATGCTTGCTGAAAATGATTCCAAGCTTCCTCAGGTGTTATTCTTTCACCACTAGCATTTTGAAATTCAATAGCTTTAAACAACTTTTTTGTTGCTTCACTTGTACTAAACATTTTAACCCCCTATCACAACAAACTTGATAAAATTATACATAGAAAAAATTAAAATATCAATTATTAAGCTAATGATCCAGAATATACTCCTTCGTTAAAGGAGACTGAGCATTTTCAAAGATTTCTTGAGTACTTCCGAATTCAACAATCTTGCCATTGCAAAAGAAAACTATGCTGTCAGATAATTTTTTAGCTTGCTTCATCGAATGAGTTACCATAATTATGGTGAACCTCAATTTCAATTCTTGTATAAGATTTTCGATTGCATTGGTTGCCATTGGATCAAGAGCAGAGCATGGTTCATCCATTAATAAAATAGTTGGCTTTACTGCAATTGCACGAGCAATGCATAATCTTTGTTGCTGGCCACCAGATAAATTTAGTGCACTATCTTGCAATCTATCTTTCAACTCTTCCCATAAACCAACCTTAGTTAAACTACTCTCTACTATTTCATCTAATTTTTGCTTATTTTTCACCATGCCATGCAATTTAGGCCCATAAGCAACATTATCATATATTGATTTTGGAAAAGGATTGGGTTTTTGAAATACCATACCAACTTTTGCTCTGAGCAATACAACATCCATATCACGTGAATATATATTACCCAGCCCATCGATTACCAGTTCACCAGTCGCTCTACATCCAGGTACGTAATCATTCATACGATTAAAACAACGCAAAAATGTCGATTTACCGCACCCAGAAGGTCCGATAAAAGTTGTGACTTTCTTTTTGCAAATATTCAAATTTATATCGAATAAAACTTGTTTAGAGCCATACCAAAGATTTAAATTTTTAACGAAAGCGTATTTATCGTTCATACTAAATCCTGCATTGAATAAAGTCCTGGTATTTCCTGTTTATTCTCGCACAACCATATTGCTGCTTGAACCGCCCCTCTAGCAAACGTTGTGCGATCAATTGCTTTGTGATTTAATTCTACTCGTTCATCGGAATTGACAAACATGACACTGTGATCTCCTATTACTCCACCTCCACGAGATACTGCAAAGCCTATTCCTCCTTTCCCTCTTATATTTGAATTATTATGTGAATATTGATTGAGCTCAAAATCCACTTTTGCAGCGTTAGCAACTGCTTTACCAAACTCTATAGCTGTTCCAGATGGTGAATCCTTTTTTAAATTGTGATGCATTTCCCAAATTTCAACGTCATACTCATTACCTAAAAGCTTGGCAGCTTCTTTTACCAATTTCAGCAACACATTAACTCCTATACTCATATTTGCTG
Organism: Wolbachia endosymbiont (group B) of Eucosma cana; assembly: GCF_947250645.1. NCBI lineage: Bacteria > Pseudomonadati > Pseudomonadota > Alphaproteobacteria > Rickettsiales > Anaplasmataceae > Wolbachia > Wolbachia endosymbiont (group B) of Eucosma cana. The sequence goes on along the minus strand of NZ_OX366334.1, from coordinate 751,548 downwards.
ACCATAATATTGGAACTTTAGCAGCATAGTCTTTTAAATTTAGACCTTCTATTCCAGTTGTGCCACTAACTAGCGGCTTTTTAAATTTTACAGCTGCCTTAAGACAGTCTAGCATACATTCTTTAGTTGTAAAATCTATTACAACATCGGACGATTCAAATACCTCACTAATAGAACTTGTAACTTTGATTTCTAAATTGCAATTATTGCCTACAATAGGCCCAATATCTAAGCCTATATACTCACTGCCCAAGCGAGCAACAGCACCTGCTATTTCCACTTTGGTATTCGTAATTAATTCATTGAGTATTTTCTTACCCATTCTGCCTAAGCAGCCTATTACTCCAACTTTGATTTTCATAAAGCTTTTTCCACTATGTTAGGCTTTTTTTGAAGCTTTGTCATCTTTATAAGCTTAGCATATTTAGCCTTACACTGATAAAACTATAGCTATACATCGATGAATCTATTGAAAATTGATACGAGGAAGATACAAATTGTAATTAGTCAATTTTCTCCTATGGAGAAAACTTATAAAGAAAAAAGAGCACCAAAGGAGGTGCTCTTTTGTGAAATTAACTAGCAAGAACGATTATTACTAGCAAACTATAATGCACCCCATAAACTAGACCAAAAAAAAATGGTTGATCCGAGTAGGAAGGTAAAGGGGTAAAAGTATGGCAACAAAAAAATATGAACCAGAGTTAAAAGCAAAGATAGCTTTGGAAGCAATAAAAAATCAAAAAAGCACAGCTGAGATATGTAGTGAATATAAAATACCATCAACAAATCTATATGATTGGCGTGATAGAGTATTGGCAAGGTTAAAAGACCTATTTGTTGAAGAAAGTGAAAGTGCGAGAAAACAAAGAATCTTAGCGCAAGAAATAGAAAGTTTACATAAAGTAATAGGAGAATTGACAGTGGAAAATAGCTATTTGAAAAAAAAATTACTGAAATAAGCAAAAAAGATAGAGTAAGGTTTATAGAAAAAGATTCTGATCTGTCAATTAGGAAACAGGCTGATTTATTGGGGATTTGCAGATCTAGCCTATATTATAGGCCTATAATTAATAACGAAAGTGAAGTAGCAAATTTGATTCAAGAAGTATATTTGGCTTCTGATTGCCGTTATGGATATCGTAAAATTACTGCTGAAATCATAGCGAGTGGAGTAGTAGTCAATCACAAAAAAATCTTAAGAATTATGAAAAAAATGAAGATTAGTGGGCTGTATTGTAGAAAAAGATGTAATACAAGTATTAAAGAAAAAAAGCATAAAATATATCCTTATTTACTCAAAGATTTGATTATTTGTAGAGTTAATCAGGTATGGGCTACTGATATAACATATATTATGGTAGAAGGTAAGTTTATCTATTTTGTGGCAATAATGGACTTGTATAGTCGCTATATTATTGCTCATTCATTATCACCATATCTCGATGCTGGATTTTGCCTTTATACTCTCAAAGAAGCTCTAAAACAAGGTAAACCTGAGATTTTTAATAGTGATCAGGGGGTGCAGTTTACTAGCTACAACTTTATTATGGAATTAGAGCGTGCTAATATTAAAATCAGTATGGACCATAAAGGACGTTGCTTCGACAATATATTTGTTGAGCGCTTATGGAGAACTTTAAAGCAAGAAGCTATATATTATTATAGACCAAATAGTATCAGAGATTTAAATCTTATAATAAATGATTTTGTTGCTTGGTATAACTATAGAAGGCGACATCAGACTCTACATTATAAAGTTCCTGCTGATCTTTATTATCATAAACAGTAAATGAATATATTGATAAATACTTTAAATGTGTGTCGACGTATTTATCAACATATTCATTTTAAAAATCGGATCACTTTGAAAAAAATGGTCTAGACAAATGGGTGCATTATACTTGTATGCGTTTTACAATATGAGGAGTAACTAAATACCCTCCAATATCATTGTCATCTCCACTTAGGGTTTTGTGTGATAACCTGTTTTCCATTCCTTTGCGAATATAATCAGAAAAATATTTATCACCTGTATTAAAATCTGTGCTAATCTCTGGGCGTTGAGCTGAAGTTTCAATAAAATCTAAGCGCTCTTTGCAATTATCAATATTACTATTTATCTTGCATAGCTGCTCAGGCCCTTTGCTTTCGATTTCTTTTAGTTTGCGATCATTTATTAATTTAAATTGCTCCCATGATGAAGCGAGTTCATTAACACGGTGAGCGATATCAGTAAGTGACATAATAGCCTCCTTTAAAAATAAAATTAGAATAGTTATTGTAATTTGAAGGTAATCTTTATCAGTAATCTCAGTACCTTTTTGTTGTCATGCAACCTGCATTCAGAAAAAAGACCGGTGAATGGCAGCTTAGTATAACTCAAACGCTTGTTTACAATATGGATCCCAGTGCTGGGAGGCGCCCCCTCATGGTAAACAACGTTCATACAACTGTGACCGTATAATGCTCGTACCTGCCATTCACCGGTCTTTTTTCTGGATTCTAGCATTGGCTTCATGGTAGATACAAATGAACGTAAGCTGCTTGGTAACGGGAGAAAAATGATAATGATTACTTGTTGAAGTAAAAAAAGCAGTGTAGCATTACACCACGCTAAGTATTATACTTAATTGTCAGTACCATACAGCATCCATTTTTTTGTGTCAAGCACTTTTTTTCACTGAGTATCTATTCAGGAGAATGTGCAAATAAAGTACGTAGCCGTATAAAGCTGGGATCCATTTTTCTATCATCACCAGAAACGTTGATTACTTTTATACCTGTAAATTTAACTGGATCCCAGTTTCAGGGCACTGGGATGACAGAAGAAAAAGGCCTGTATCGGCTACTTCGATGACACTCACAGCCCTGTCATTCCAGTGCGTGACGCTGGAATCCAGAAAAAAAAAGAAAAATGGTCAAGCACTGGGATGACACCCATTTAGTTATCTTTTCTCGTCTACCTTGTTTTGCCACCCTGCTGAACGGATACATACCGTTTGTTGCTTTTACCCTATGCTACCTTATCTGCCCTGCTTCAATCAATAAAAGATTTCAATATTAATTCTGCACTACTTGCGGGATCACCACTTTTTATGATTGGTCTACCAATTACGACATAATCAGCTCCTGAATTTATTGCTTCTTTTGGTGTTGCTGTCCTTTTTTGATCATCATGACCTCGATTCATACGGATTCCTGGAGTAATAATTTTAAAGTCTTTACCACATTCTTGGTGCACCTCTTGAGCCTCTAGTGCAGAGCAAACTATTCCATGTAGACCAATCTTTTTTGCAAGCTTTGCCAGCAAAATTACCTGTGATTTTGTTTCTCTTGCCACTCCAAGCTCACTTAGATCTTTATTACTCATGCTAGTTAATACTGTTACTCCAATTAGCTTTATTTTAGTGCCTTGCACTATACTTAGCGCTTCTTGAAGCATTTTTGTTCCACCACTGATATGCAATGTTAGCATTTCAACATCTAGAATCTTGATTGCTTCAATCGTTCTAGCAACAGTGTTTGGAATATCATGCAATTTCAGATCTAAAAAAATTGGTATATTGCATTTTGCAACTTCTCTCACTCCAGAAGGGCCATGTGCAGCAAAAAATTCTAACCCAAGCTTTACCATGCCAACCTTATCACGCAGAGCATTAGCTAAAGATATAGCTTTATTCAAATCTTGTGTATCCAGTGCGCATATTATTGGGTTCATTATCTTGTATAATTTTTTTTATAATAAGAGTAATTGTTGCATTTTACAATCCATATTCAGGGATTGGTCCACTTGCAATGCTTTGTACAGACACTGAACCCGATAATCTGGTCGGAGTGGGTGAACGACTGGCATATCCAAGATCTTCCTGTAAAGAATCAGACGTTTCCTCCGATGTTTTGGAACCGTTAACTGGAGTGAATTGTGCAAGTTCCCCTAATATAAATTTTATTTTCTGAGTCTCCCCTAATATTATTTTTTTGCTATAATCTTTAATTGTTTCATTTTCTCTTATCGATTCTTCTATCTTATCTATCACATATTGAAGTTGTTTTATTTGACTGTCTCGCTCTAAAAGTGAATTTCTTAAATTTTTCACTTCGTTATTACAATCTTGTCTTATTCTGTCTAACTCAAAAGACTGATTTTTAATTAAACCATCTGCTTTATCTAGCTCTTCAAATTTCCTTTTTAACTCTTGAGATAAGTTTTTATTTTTTTGATTAATTTCTTTAAATTTACATTGTAATTCACCTAATTCTACACAAAGTTCTTCTTGCCTTTTATATAATTCTTCTTTTTGTGTATATAGCATATGTTTCTCTTTACGTAATTTATCTATTTCCTTAGATAACTCCTCGTTTTCTTTGGATAATTTTTCTATTTCCTTATGCAATTCTTCATATTTATCATTATCTATTTTTCTTTTCAATTCCGTTATGCACTTTTCCCCCTCAGCTAGATTAGCTTCTTTTTCCTGTAACTGTTTACACAAATACGAGATTTTATGGAGTAGTTCTTTTTCTTGTGCAGCAAGCTCATCTTTCTCCTTTGTTACTTTTTCTAATTCGTCTGTTATTCCAATTATACGGTTCATTTTTGCTTCTAATACCAATTCTCATTGTTGTGGAGTCAAATAGGAAACAGAGCAGAGTTGTTTAATTGTAGAAGTAGCAAGAGAGGTAAGAAATTTGCATAAAGTGCTCTCAAGCAAAGCAATAGTACTGTATATTTTATTGCGCAAAATGTTCTGTTTTATATATAACCAAAGCCTCTCAACAGGATTAAGTTCAGGTGAATATGGAGGTAGGTATATAATCTCAATGTTTTTAGGTACCTTTAAATTTTTTGACTTATGCCAACTAGCACAGTCCATAACAAGAACAGCTTCTCTTGTCCCTAGATATTGCAACATTTGCTCAAGAAATATATTCATGCAATCAGTGTTAACATTTGGTGCAAATAAGCTAAAACTCTCTCCATTTTTAGGATTAACTGCACTGTAGAGATAAAAATTATGCCTACCTAACTTTATTTTAACCCGAGTTCTAGTACCTTTTTTAAACCATCCATGCCCAACTTTCGAATGTGTGCCAAACCTTGATTCATCAAAGAAAAATAGCTCTTTTTCAGGATACTTTCCAATAACTTCATTGAGATTTTTTTTTGAATTCCTCTTGTTTACTTTTATCTTGTACGTTGTGTACTGGTCTTGGTGTAATATATGAAAATTTCATCTTTTGCATATGGCGGTGTACTGTAGATTTGCTAATATTTAAGTCGAACTTTTCCTGTATTCTTATTCTCATTTCTTTAATGGTAATATTAGGGTTTTCTTCTATCCATGCTTCAATTTGCTGTAGTTGAGCCTGATTTAATTTAGTTTTTCTTCGGCGTGATCGAGGAGCAAACAGTTTTTCTTCTCTGCCAAATTTCAAGAGTTTTATCCACGAAGTTAGTGCCTTTCTTGAAATGCAATATATTTTTGCTACAGACGTTATACTGTACTTTTTTGCTGCAATTACAGCGTTTAGTTTTTTTGAAACATATGCATTATTCCTTACTTTCTTCAGCATCTCTTTTGCTGATTTTACTACTTCTTCATCCAATAATTTTGATCTGAGTGCCATTTATACCTAAACTATTTCACTTATTTCATTATGGCTTTTCTTCCATTATTGTCTATCTGTTTCCCGTGTAACGGGAATTGGTATAACCAAGCGAAAGAACGCTCGACAACCCATCTCTTTGGCAGTACAGCAAAAGAATGTAACTCAGTGCGCTTTAATGTGTAATAGTTTAGACTTGATCTGACAGATTAACAAAGTAAGATAAAAATATAAATAAATTTTAAAGGAGTGTCAGATATGAGTAAAACACAAGAAAAAATACTAAAACCAAAGTTGGGGTTGCTAGAACTTGTAAAGCAATTAGGAAATGTATCACAGGCGTGTAGAGTAATGAAGGGATACATTTTACCGCTTCAAAGAGCTGTATGAAACAGGAGGGGAAAAAGCATTATACGAGATAAACAAAAGCAAACCATTACTTGCCAATAGAGTACCAAAGGATACAGAAGAAGCAGTAGTTAGTAGAGTTTCCAGCATATGGACAAGAAAGAGCAGCTAATGAATTAAAGAAAAAAGGAATTCTAATATCTGCTAGCGGCATAAGGTCAATATGGCAAACTCGAAAATTTTAAAAAGAGATTGAAAGCCCTGGAAGCAAAGGTGGTCCAAGACGGTATAATTTTAACAGAGGAGCAAGTTGCTGCTTTAGAAAAAACTAAGGAACAAAAAGAAGCCAATGGCGAAATTGAGACACAACACCCTGGATACTTAGGTAGTCAAGATACCTATTATGTAGGCAATATCAAAGGTATTGTATCAACAAACTTTTATTGACACCTACTCTAGAGTGGCTTTCGCTAAGCTTTATACGGAGAAAACTGCTATCACAGCTGCAGATCTTCTCAATATACCATTTTTTGATGAACAGAAAGTTCCATTGCTACGCATTTTAACTGATAGGGGTACAGAGTATTGTGGCAAACCAGGGAATCATGCGTACCAGTTATATTTGGGAGTAGAAAATATTGATCATTCTAGAACCAAAGCTTATTCTCCACAGACTAATGGTATATGTGAAAGGTTTCATAGAACTATGCAAGATGAATGTTACAATATTATCTTCAGGAAAAAGATTTATAGTACTTTGGAGGAGCTTCAGTTAGATTGGCTGCATTCTTACAACAGAACTAGACCTCATTCCGGTAAGTACTGCTATGCAGACCTTTTTTGATAGTATGCATATTGCTTACCAAAAAAATGTGGAAGACCAACACTTAAAGCTGCAACTGGAGCTAAAAAACCAATGTAAGGAGCTACAGCAAATACTCCTGATGCCAATAAAGCTGCAGTGGCCAAAGTACCACTCACAAGATAAGGTGCATTAGCTTTATTAAATATACTTTTTATTATATACCTCTCTATAGTTAATTTACTATTTTAATAATAATATAAATAAAAATAGAATGCAATATTTTAAATTAATTAATAAACTAGACCTGCAAATTTAAAGAAAAACAGTTTCCATGATCTTTGGTTTTTATTGCTGTCAATGGTTATATTATTTGGGTTTTTACTAACGTACATTAAAGAGTTAATACTAATTCATTTGGAAATAATAGAAAAACTTATGATTATTTTATAATTTATTATAAATATATATTGATAAGTTATTTAGTTTTATGTATTATTAGAATATTAACATTGTATTTTAAGGGTAAAAACATGTTACATCCATCTACACAAATATTCACAAAATTTGATGAAAATTCAAAAAAGAGAAATATAGAAGGGCTAGAAAAGACTTACTTTGGGAGTCTGCTGTCAATTGAATTAAATAGCAAAACCTCTAAAATTGCGAAGGACATTAAAGAAAAAATAGAAAGTTTGTTGAGTAGCAATGAAGATGAAGTAAAGAATACAGTAAAAATAGGTGAAAGAGAAATTGGTGTAACTTTAACGAAGAAGGAAGAAGGTATATACAGTATTAAATTTGATGAAAGTGATCCTTCTTCGGTAGATATTAAAGATACGAAAGATTACACTGCCGAGGATCTACTTACTTTGTGCGCACAGCATGAGTTAATAATCAGCAGAGATAAGAAAGATAATCACCATTATAGTGTAACAATCAAAGGTAAAGAAAAAAGTGCAACAGTAGGTGGGCCTGGTAAAATTGTAATATTTCCACAACATTTATCTTACATCAAAGAAACAATAGAGCACTTGAAAGAAGGTAAGATTCCAACGAAAGAGTTTGCACTTGCAACAGGAACTGGAAAAACATTCATAGAACTACTTGTTGAATATTTGCCTGCTAGGCTAATGGGTGTACTTTATATATCCCTAGCACCTAATGAAGATCTTGTAACGCAGAAACGCGATGATTGGAAAAAAGTATTATCTGATTCCGATATTGAAGATATTGAGTTGAAAGAGATAAGCGGTAATAAAGGGTGCTCTATATTGAGTAGCGAAAGTTTGATGAAAAATTGGAGTCAATTTTTAGAGGCAATAGGTCTTCGACAGCTTCCTAATATTATAAAAGTTCTCAACATTGGAGATAAAGAATTTAAAATAAAAAATGGGAAAATAAATATAGATGGCAAAGATTTTTTAATTCTTACAGATAAAATTCAATTTGGAGATAAGGAATATAAAATTCAAGATGGTAAAGTTGCAATTGATGATCAAGAATTTGAGCTAAATATTGAAAAATCTATATCTCTATCCTTTGATGAGGAGCACCGAGTGGCAGAGCAGGAGTTGTATAAACACCGTATGGGAATCTTATCTGCACTTGTGCCTACGCTGTTTTTAAGTGCAACGCCTTCAATAAGCACTCATAGATATATTAGAGAAAATGATGGTTTACTTAAAACTCTTTCTTTGACAGATAAAATGAAGTCAGGTGTATATGGAGCTTTAAATCTACAAGTTCATACAAAAGTAAAAAGTAAGGATCTAGCAAAAGAATACTCTAATGGCGTTGAAGAGTATGTAGATTTTAAGCCGGAAGAAAACGACAAATATAGCAATGCAAATTTAACAGACGATGAGTTAAAAAAAGAAGTAGAGAATTATCTGTATAGAAATGTTCAAAGCGTAATTGGTGAACCAGCATTGATTTTAGCTGAGTCAAATAAGCAGATAGATAATCTAAAAAAAATATTGAAATATGGTAGAAACGAAACCTTACCGAACCCTGCTGGATCAAAGGTTCTTGATTTCTTAGAGCGAATGTTCGAACCCAAACCAGAATATAAGTTAATAACTCAATCAAAAAAGTTTGCTCTTATAACGGAGCAAGTTGCTAAGCGGTTCAATATTACAAAGGAAAAAGCATCTAAAATTGTAAAAGAATGTTATGACTTTAGTGGTATTGCTGATTATTCTGCATTTCGCGTAATGCATGGAATAATTGAGAATACACTTTCATGCTTAACGGGTCTAAACAGACACGAGCTTGATGAAAAGAGGTGTACAGATTTGAAAGGCTTAGTAGAAGAAGTTAAAGCAGCATTAGACAATAATTATGATTTAGAAACATACGTTAAAGACCAAGGTGTTCAAAGCGATAAATTGAAGAAAGAGCTTGTTCAGCATATGAAATGTGTAATTGATGCTCTAAAAGAAAATAAAGACTCTGATTTGTTTATAAGATTGATAAGAAACTGGAACCAAGATAAAAAACTTCACCTCTTGATGCCATCTAATACCAATTCCCGTTACACGGGAAACAGATAGACAATAATGGAAGAAAAGCCATAATGAAATAAGTGAAATAGTTTAGGTATAAATGGCACTCAGATCAAAATTATTGGATGAAGAAGTAGTAAAATCAGCAAAAGAGATGCTGAAGAAAGTAAGGAATAATGCATATGTTTCAAAAAAACTAAACGCTGTAATTGCAGCAAAAAAGTACAGTATAACGTCTGTAGCAAAAATATATTGCATTTCAAGAAAGGCACTAACTTCGTGGATAAAACTCTTGAAATTTGGCAGAGAAGAAAAACTGTTTGCTTCTCGATCACGCCGAAGAAAAACTAAATTAAATCAGGCTCAACTACAGCAAATTGAAGCATGGATAGAAGAAAACCCTAATATTACCATTAAAGAAATGAGAATAAGAATACAGGAAAAGTTCGACTTAAATATTAGCAAATCTACAGTACACCGCCATATGCAAAAGATGAAATTTTCATATATTACACCAAGACCAGTACACAACGTACAAGATAAAAGTAAACAAGAGGAATTCAAAAAAAAATCTCAATGAAGTTATTGGAAAGTATCCTGAAAAAGAGCTATTTTTCTTTGATGAATCAAGGTTTGGCACACATTCGAAAGTTGGGCATGGATGGTTTAAAAAAGGTACTAGAACTCGGGTTAAAATAAAGTTAGGTAGGCATAATTTTTATCTCTACAGTGCAGTTAATCCTAAAAATGGAGAGAGTTTTAGCTTATTTGCACCAAATGTTAACACTGATTGCATGAATATATTTCTTGAGCAAATGTTGCAATATCTAGGGACAAGAGAAGCTGTTCTTGTTATGGACTGTGCTAGTTGGCATAAGTCAAAAAATTTAAAGGTACCTAAAAACATTGAGATTATATACCTACCTCCATATTCACCTGAACTTAATCCTGTTGAGAGGCTTTGGTTATATATAAAACAGAACATTTTGCGCAATAAAATATACAGTACTATTGCTTTGCTTGAGAGCACTTTATGCAAATTTCTTACCTCTCTTGCTACTTCTACAATTAAACAACTCTGCTCTGTTTCCTATTTGACTCCACAACAATGAGAATTGGTATTAGGTGATCATCGAATCTATTGTGGTATAATGCACCCATTTGTCTAGACCATTTTTTTCAAAGTGATCCGATTTTTAAAATGAATATGTTGATAAATACGTCGACACACATTTAAAGTATTTATCAATATATTCATTTACTGTTTATGATAATAAAGATCAGCAGGAACTTTATAATGTAGAGTCTGATGTCGCCTTCTATAGTTATACCAAGCAACAAAATCATTTATTATAAGATTTAAATCTCTGATACTATTTGGTCTATAATAATATATAGCTTCTTGCTTTAAAGTTCTCCATAAGCGCTCAACAAATATATTGTCGAAGCAACGTCCTTTATGGTCCATACTGATTTTAATATTAGCACGCTCTAATTCCATAATAAAGTTGTAGCTAGTAAACTGCACCCCCTGATCACTATTAAAAATCTCAGGTTTACCTTGTTTTAGAGCTTCTTTGAGAGTATAAAGGCAAAATCCAGCATCGAGATATGGTGATAATGAATGAGCAATAATATAGCGACTATACAAGTCCATTATTGCCACAAAATAGATAAACTTACCTTCTACCATAATATATGTTATATCAGTAGCCCATACCTGATTAACTCTACAAATAATCAAATCTTTGAGTAAATAAGGATATATTTTATGCTTTTTTTCTTTAATACTTGTATTACATCTTTTTCTACAATACAGCCCACTAATCTTCATTTTTTTCATAATTCTTAAGATTTTTTTGTGATTGACTACTACTCCACTCGCTATGATTTCAGCAGTAATTTTACGATATCCATAACGGCAATCAGAAGCCAAATATACTTCTTGAATCAAATTTGCTACTTCACTTTCGTTATTAATTATAGGCCTATAATATAGGCTAGATCTGCAAATCCCCAATAAATCAGCCTGTTTCCTAATTGACAGATCAGAATCTTTTTCTATAAACCTTACTCTATCTTTTTTGCTTATTTCAGTAATTTTTTTTTCAAATAGCTATTTTCCACTGTCAATTCTCCTATTACTTTATGTAAACTTTCTATTTCTTGCGCTAAGATTCTTTGTTTTCTCGCACTTTCACTTTCTTCAACAAATAGGTCTTTTAACCTTGCCAATACTCTATCACGCCAATCATATAGATTTGTTGATGGTATTTTATATTCACTACATATCTCAGCTGTGCTTTTTTGATTTTTTATTGCTTCCAAAGCTATCTTTGCTTTTAACTCTGGTTCATATTTTTTTGTTGCCATACTTTTACCCCTTTACCTTCCTACTCGGATCAACCATTTTTTTTTGGTCTAGTTTATGGGGTGCATTATATGAATGAAAATGAAGTAACAACGATAATTCATCAAAATGGCTATAGGCTTTGGGGAAATAGAACATGTTCAAACGATTCGAAATGGGCTTTTCTATCAGTGAGAAGAACTGCAGATTTAATTAACGATAGTCTGCTGCGAGCTCATCTCTGGGCAGTTGATCGAAATATCACCAAAACTTACATAGATGATGTGATTGAGGGGGTGAATTCTTATTTGGCCAATTTAAAAGCGCAAGGAGCGATTATCAGTGGAAAATGTTATGCAACTTCAGAATTAAACACACCAGCAAATATTGCAAGTGGAAAAGTATACTTTGATTTTGAGTTTACACCACCATATCCAGCAGAACAGATTACTTTTCGTTCACGGCTGGTGAATAGTGAAATATCGTAAATTTTATTAAGGGAAAAAAGGAAGAAAGATGCTACCAAAGATTTTAAAGAATTTTAATGTGTTCGTAGATGGTCGGGGTTATGCAGGAAAAATAGATGAAATTACGCTGCCAAAGCTTACCATAAAAACTGAAGAATATAGAGCTGGTGGTATGGATATTCCAGTAAATATTGATATGGGCATGGAAAAGCTTGAAGCAGATTTCACTTTTTCTGAATACGATACAGAACTCTTTCGGCTATTTGGGTTGATAAATGGAAATTCAGTAGCTTTGACACTCAGAGGTGGAATGCAAGGGAGTGGTAGTAACGATATTGAAGGAGTAATAATCAACCTTAGGGGCATATTCAGAGAATTTGATTTTGGTAGCTGGAAACCTGCTGAAAAAGCAACGCTGAAGTGTACTGTAGCTGCTCATTACTATAAACTTACTATCGGTAGTAATGAATTAATAGAAATCGATGCTGAGAACATGATCCGTAAGATTAACGGTGTTGATCAAATGGCCTTGCTGCAAACGATTTTAGGGATTTAATGGAATAGATGGATGCCTTTTCATATAACCACTTTTTTATTGAAAAATTACTGATAATACTGTATAATTATTAATGTTTTTTAAGCATTTGTGCTATGGCTTTATCTAAATTTCTCGACCCTAAAAATGATATAGCATTTCGCCGTATCTTTGGTACAGAAAAGAATAAAGACATCCTCATTCACTTCCTCAATGATATTTTGAGCTTTACTGGCAAAAATGCAATACAGGATATAGAGTTTTTAAGTACTATTCAAGATCCCGAAATTGCCGCTAAAAAGCAAAGTATTGTTGATGTGCTATGTAAAGATTCAACAGGAGTACAATGGATAATTGAGATGCAGGTTGCTAAAACCAAAGGCTTTGAAAAACGTGCCCAATATTACGCTGCTAAAGCCTATTCAAGACAAGCAGATAAAGGTGATCAATACCATGACCTTAAGGAAATTATCTTTATTGCTATAGCAGACTGTATACTATTTCCGGATAAGTCTGAGTATAAATCAAAACACACCATTCGGGATGAAGATACTAATGAACATGATCTAAAAGATTTTTACTTTGTATTTATTGAACTGCCTAAATTTTCCAAAACTAAAGAAGATCAGCTTTCAAATATAGTTGAGAAGTGGGTGTATTTTTTTAAGTACGCTGATGAAACAAGTGAAGAAGAATTGGAAAGAATAACAGGAAGTGACGTAATAATCAAAAAAGCGTACGAAGAGCTAAACAGGTTTAACTGGTCAGAAAAAGAGTTTATAGCATATGAACAGGAGACCAAGCGTATTCGTGATGAACAGGCTGTCCTTGCTCAAAAACTTGATGATGCCAAAAAAGAAGGAAAGATTGAAGGAAAGATTGAAGGAAAGATTGAAGGAAAGATTGAAGGAAAGATTGAAGGAAAGATTGAAGGAAAGATTGAAGGAAAGATTGAAGGAAAGATTGAAGGAAAGATTGAAGTTGCAAAAGCGATGTTGACTAATAATGTTGATATTAGCACTATTGTCAAGTGTACAGGTCTTTCTGTCGATAAAGTTCAAGAATTAATTCAAGTTGAGGAAAAATAAACCCTACTATCATCTTTATATTGAGAAATTTAGTATGAAGGATCGTTAATCAAACACAAAAACTATAGTAAAAAAAATTAGTTATGTAAAAGCCGATATAGACTTTTATTTAATTAACTTTTTAAGGAGGAACATGCAAGCTATAACACTTAATAACCCAATAACAGTTGATGGAATTTCTGTTTCAGAACTTACCATTAGACGTCCAAAAGTTAGAGACTATTTGGCAATAGAACGCATTAATGGTAGTGACCTAAATAAGGAAGTGACTTTGACTGCCAACCTGACATCAGTTGCAAAAGAAGCAATTGAAGAGTTAGATATTGCTGATTATGTGAAAATTCAAGAGGTATTAAAGGATTTTTTTTCACCAATTATCCAAAAAACTTGAGATTAGAAGTACTCGTGCTTAGCTCTATCATAGGTGGTGGAGTTGAGCACATTCTTGATATGGAATTTAACGAATTTATCTTATGGGAAGAAACAGCAAAGAGGTCTAAATGTCAACGTTATCTATAAAAATCGGAGCAGTCTTAGATGGCAGTTTTAATACTGTAATAAAAGGAAGTAGCAGTCAACTTACTCGTCTTGGTGAGAATATAAGAAAGCTTGATTCATCTTTAAAATCAGTATCAAAATTTAAGCAGTTGGGTAGTGATGTTTTGACTAGCAGGGGGTCGTGGAAGGGCTTTGAAGATCAAGTAAAATCTTTAGCTAAACAAATGAAAGCAATAGAGAAACCAAGCAAAACTTTAAAAGCAGAATTTGACAAGGCCAAAACCTCCGCAATAAAAGCAAAAGAAGCATATTTGAAAAAGAGAGATGCTTTGCATTCATTTAATGAAGAAGTAAGAAAAAGTGGAAGAAATATTAAGTCATTAGTAAGCGACCAATATAAACTTGGCTCGTCCATTGAAGCGCTGAAAGGCAAGTATGGTAAGCTTGGATCTGCAATACGTAGTCACCAAAGTTTTTTAGCAAGCAAAGCACATTTTAAGTCACAAATTATAGAGACTATTGGACTAGGTCTTTCGCTTGCAGCGCCAATTAAAGTTGCTATTGATTTTGAATCGGCCATGGCTGATGTAAAGAAAGTAGTAAGGTTTGATAGTAAAAAAAATGAAGCTAGTAAATTTGCTCAAGAGCTCAAAAAGTTATCTCGTGAAATACCTTTGTCAGCTGCAGAATTAGCACAAATAGCTGCAAGCGGTGGTCAACTTGGTATTGACAAAAATGATCTTATGAAGTTTACAACAGTAGTTGCCAAAATGACCACAGCGTTTGATATGTCGGCAGAAGAAGCTGGTAATGCTATTGCAAAAATATCCAATGTCTATGGAATTAAAGTTGATGGTATGGAAAATGTAGGTAACATAATAAACCATCTTTCAGATAATACTGCTGCCAAAGCAAAGGAAATGGTTCTTACACTGAATAGAATTGGTGGTAATGCTAAACAGTTTGGTTTAGAAATTGATCAAGCAAGTAGCTTAGCAAGTGCATTCATAAGTTTAGGTAAACAACCTGAAAAAGCAGCAACTGCTATAAATAACTTTCTTAGTAAACTACAGACCGCAAGAGAGCAAAGTCCTGAATTTCACGATGCATTAGATGAGATGGGAACAAGTATAGAAGAGCTCGAACAAACTATTAAAAAAAATCCTCAAGAGGCAATATTGCAATTCCTTGAAACTTTAAAAAGAATAGACGATCAAGAGCGTGCTGGTATTCTTATGAATTTGTTTGGCTCTGGGTTTCAAGATGACATTGCTCTTTTAGTAGGAAGCTTAGACATTTACAAGAAAGCTATTGAACATTTAGCTGATAAAGAAAAATATAACGCTTCAATGCAGGACGAATTTAACAATCGGGCAAATACTACAGCTAATAAATTACAATTACTTAAAAATGCAGTATTTGAAGCTGGCATGAATCTAGGGTCAGTAATGTTGCCTACTTTAAATTATGTAGCTGGAAGTTTGAAAGCAATAACAGAGCGTATAGCTTCTTTTGCAGAAAAATATCCAACTTTAACTACGGCAATCATGAGTACTTTAGCAGCTTTGATAAGTTTGAAAGTCTTAGTAGTGGGATTAGGCTATGGAATTACTTTATTAGGAAGTACAATTTTTGGTCTTAAAGCAACAATACTGACAACATTTTCATCTTTATCAAGTATAGTTTTTCCTGCAGTAATAACAGGGCTAAGAGCAATAACACTAGCTGTAATGACTAACCCAATTGGACTTTTAATAGCGAGTCTTGTTTCTGGTGCAGCTTATGTTCTCACTAACTGGCAAAAAGTGAAAGACTTTTTCTCTAGCTTTTGGAAATCACTCATTGAACCTATAGGAAAAGCTTTTTCATGGATGAGAAATACAGTTAGTAGCATATTTGCTGAGAATAGCCCGATTAGAAAATTTGAAAATAATGGAAATGTTGTTAATAGGCTTTCTAAAAATAGCATTTTCAGTAACGGAAACCCATTGACAAGTAATAGTGCTATTAAACAATTTTCAGAAAATAGTAAAGGCAATTTTGAGAGTTTTAAAGTTAAAGGTGTTATAGAAGAAAAAAGAGCTATGGAACAAGAAGAAATTGAGAAAGCATTCAAGAAAAGTAGATATGAAAATAGGGAATCTAAAGTATATAACCAAGCATTCTATCAAACGTTTAATATCAACATTAAGTCTGAAGATGTCCGCAGCGTTGCTGATGCAGTAATAGAACGATTTAGAGAACAAGCACGTGGGGCACTTTTTGATATAGTTGAAGAGTTACATTGATGTTGCTTGGAAAATGTAAGCTTGAACCAATAAGCCTAAGATACAGTAAAGAAAAAAGGTGGTATACAATTGAATGTATTGAAAAAACGTCGCTACAAAACATTGGCTCAGGAATTGAATGTATTGATCTGACAGGAGTGATTTATCCACATTATCAGAGTAATGGCTTAGAACAGCTAAAAAATATACGTAACACTCAAGAACCACACGTTCTAGTTGATAATTCAGGAAATATACTTGGGAATTTTGTCATTATTAATGTAGAAGAAAAACAGATATTATTTTTTCCTGATGGAAAACCGAGAAAAGTTGAGTTTATTTTGAAGTTAAAAAGTTACAGTAAGTGATTTATTATTACACGAAAGAAAACGAAATGTTGGATTACATTTGCTGGAAACATTATGGATACAGTAGTGGAGCAGTGGAGGAAGTATTGCTTAAAAATCCAGGACTTGTAGAACATGGAAGTTTTTTGCCCGCTGGATTAAAAATTAAGCTTCCTAAAATTCAGAGAATATTGAAAGAATCTGTTATAAATATTTTAGATGAATGACACCAGATTTTGATATAGTAGCAAAAAATAACCCAGTAACAGAGGTTTTAAAAAAGAGTTTAATATCACTACGTGTAACTGATGGATCCGGTACTACAAGTGACGAAGCTGAGATATGCATTAATTATAGCTCTAGCGCTTTAGAACTTAAGGGTAATTTACAGGTTTTTCTAGGATATAAAGAAACAGGTTTATTACCTATGGGGGTATATAAGGCAAATCAAATTACAATACAAAGTCCACCACAAACTTTAAGAATAAAATGTGACGCTGCAAGTTTAAGAGGATCATTAAAGGAAAGAAAATCAAAGGAATGGAAAGACATTACCTTGGGAGATTTGATTAAAGAAATAGCACAAGAACATGGGTATGAAGGTAAAGTCGCTGAAAGATTTGAAAATATATTTATACCACATACCATTCAAGCAGATGAAAGCGACATGAGTTTTTTGGAAGGATTAGGCAAAAAATATGATGCACTAGTAAAACCAGCAGGAGGATATATAATTTTTATTCCGAAGGGAGAAGCAAGATCAGCGACTGGAAAGATGTTAGGTACAACAGTACTTACACCTAAAGATATTATAAATTGGGAGGTAAATTTTAATGTGCGTAACAAATATAGATCTTTTATTGCAAAATGGCACAGTTATGAAAAGGGAGAAACTATAGAAGAGAAAGTGGGAAATGAGGGTCCAAGTTATACCCTGCAAACGCTTTACTCTACCGCAGAATCAGCAATTAGTGCAGCAGCAGCTAAGTTAAAACAACTAAAACGTAGTACATCAAATTTAAATGTAACTGTTCCTGGTAATCCAGAATTATTTGCAGAAGCTAAGATCAGCCTTTCAGGATTTTGTCAGGAAATTGAAGGTGAATGGGTAATTAGCAAGGCAGAACATATTCTGAATAACAGAGGATATCAAACTATAGTAGAAGCAACAGTGAGCAAAGCTGTTTAAGTGAAACTTAAGCAAATGGTTATTTAATTCTAAAAAAATGTTAGACATGAACAAAATAAGTAAGAACATTAAGATAAATTTTCTATGGCTGATGATAACAGTTATATGTGTTGTCGTTACATGTTGTTATACAAAGAGTAAAGCTGTGAGTAATTATAAAACAGTACTACAAATTGCTTCTGAAAATTGTAACTTAGAGGTTGTAAAATTTTTGGTAGAAAATCTATTAGATGTTAATGTGCAGGTTCCTAAATTAACAGCATTACATTATGCTTCAGAGGCAGGTTGTTTAGAAGTCGTGAAGTTTCTAGTACAAAAAGGAGCTGATGTAAGTGCTTCTGACGGATACGAGCGATGGACACCGCTGCATTATGCTGCAGATCAAGGACGTTTGGAAATTGTTAAATTTTTATTAGACAAAGGAGCAGATCCTAGTGCTGTAGCTAAAGATGGAAGAACACCTAGAAGCATGGCTGTAATATCAGAAGAACGTAATAAAGATAAAAACAAGCAATACAGAGAAGTAATAAAACTACTTTCCAATGCAGAAGGCTCGCTAAAAAATAGCAAATAAGATCAAAGATATATTGGAGTCATAAGGATCTGCAGAAGAGCAATACGAATTCAAATAGTGACTACCACAGCAAAATATAGAAACTGAACATATTTCTTCTTTTATCAGTAATTTGCAATTATTTTATAACCAGTAAAAAATATGCTAAAAAAAATCCCAATTACAGTAATTATTACCATATTAATACAAACAGTAGCATTTATATGGTGGTTATCCAAGCTAGACTCAAGGGTACAATTTCACGATAAACTTATTGAATATGGTTTAATGGAAAAAGTGTTAGTACTTGAGGAAAGGGTAAAAAATCTTTCTGAGGAATTGGATGAGTTTAAATTACACGTTCTAAGCGGAAAAATTAAATCTTAATACCTTTACCCAAATTCACAATGATTAAATATATTTTATCCGTTGATGGAGGTGGCATTAGAGGCATCATACCAGCCATTATTCTAGCAGAAATAGAGCAAAGGACAAGAAAACCGATAGCTGAAATCTTTGATCTTATGGCAGGGACCTCAACCGGTGGAATTGTTGTAGCTGGATTATGTAAAAAAGATAAACCTCAATATTCTGCTAATGATTTAGTCGAGTTCTATCGGGAATATGGACCATATATTTTCAAGTCTTCATTTTTTAGGCGATCAATATTATCTTGGTTTAACTGTGCACAATACCCATATAAAAATATTGAATTTGTATTGGACAAATATTTTGGTGATGATACTCTACAAAACACTTTAAATAATGTACTGCTTACCAGTTACGACATTCAGAATAATTGCCCATTTTTCTTCAAAAGCTGGAAAGAAGGTAATATTAAGCTGAAAGATGCACTCAGAGCTGCAACGGCTGCACCTACTTACTTTGCACCTAAATATTTAAAAGTCAACCAAAAGGAAATGGTATTAGTGGATGGAGGGGTGTTTGCCAATAATCCAGCGGCTTGTGCATATGCAAGTGGTAAGAGATTATTTCCAAATGATGATATTCTACTGTTATCGGTAGGTACTGGCAGAACAGATAGAAGCATAGCCAATTCAAAGAGATTGGGAAAAATAGGCTGGATAAAGCCACTACTACATGTGATGTTTGCCTCAAGTTTAGATGCAGTAAATTACCAACTTGATCAAGTTATAGCTGATAAATATATACGCGTACAATCGCAACTAAAAATAGCATCACCTGACATGGATAATATTACATCAAAAAATATCAAATCTCTTCAGCAAGAGGCAAATGCAATGATAGAGGACAATCAGAAAGTGATAGAAAAATTCTGTATAGAAATATTAAATATATAACTATCTTTACTTACATCTTAATATATTGTTTAACACAATTCAATTTTCA
This sequence comes from Wolbachia endosymbiont (group B) of Eucosma cana, assembly GCF_947250645.1. Taxonomy (NCBI): domain Bacteria; kingdom Pseudomonadati; phylum Pseudomonadota; class Alphaproteobacteria; order Rickettsiales; family Anaplasmataceae; genus Wolbachia; species Wolbachia endosymbiont (group B) of Eucosma cana. The sequence continues at coordinate 731,616 of NZ_OX366334.1, read as the reverse complement.
CACTCATCAGCAGTTAGGCCACTTGCTCGCAAAATAATATCAATAGCAACACCTTCCTTAACTAGATCTTTTGCAATTTTGATTTTCTCTGCTTTTTTAACCTTTTCTTTACCAGTTTGCATTCCTTCAGATAAAGATCTAGCTACCGTATCCAGTAATTCTTGATCCTCAATTTTTTCGCATTTACCTACAAATCTCAAAACTGGCTCATTTTCATGTTCTGTTAGTCCAAGAGCTTTAATGTTAACTGATAATGTCTTTGCTATCTTATATAATATTTCAATTGGAATGTCTGTATATCCTCGTTCATAGTCATGTATTTCTTTAGGTGTTGAACCGATTTTATTTGCCAAGTCCTCCTGAGTGTATTCCCGTATTAATCTCTCCTCTTTTATCCTTTTCCCTACTTTGTAGAGTATAGAATCAGTACAAATTTCTTTCTCTATATCATCATATTCATAAGTAGATAAGCGAGTCACTTGGGAAATAATATCAACTGAAACTCCTTCTTGCACTAGATTCTTTGCTACTTCTATTTTCGCTTCTTCTTGATTAATTTTTTCGCTAATATGAACAAACCTGACTAATGAAGGTACTATTTTGCCTAACTTTTGATTCTCGTATATTTTTGTTAGATAGAGTATTTCCTCATCTTCATCTTTATATTCTCTTACTACTACTGATTCAGGTAGTAGATCTGTAACACTAGCTGATAATGCTTTTGCTATTATATATAATACTTCAATTGGAATAGAAATATACCCATTTTCATAGCTGTTTACTTCTTGGTATGTTAAACCTATTTGACTTGCTAATCCTATTTGAGTATGCCCTCGCATTAACCTACAATTTTCTATTCTTTGCCCTATTCCGTAACTAACATTGCTTGCAGAAACAAACATTTATCCTCCATTTAAGAAAAAAACTTTATTGCTGTAATTTTTTTACGAGCTATCCATCTAAAACTACATCAACAGGTAAACCTACCGCTTGCAAAATAATATCAATAGAAATTCCACCTTTTACTAGATCCTTTGCAACTTTAATCCTTTCTATCTCTCTCACTTTCTCCTCACAAATACGTATTCCCTCAAACATAGATTTTATTAGTGCATTACGTAGTTCTTGATTTTCAATCTTTTTGTATTCTTCAATTAAATTCGGTAATTCATTTCCTACTCTTTCATCTGCATCTTCTGCTGGTTCAAGTAGATCCACGATATTAATCGATAACGCCTCTGCCATTTCATATAATTTATCAAGTGGAACAGCAACCCTTCCTTGCTCATAGTTATACCAATTCCCGTTATACGGGAAACAGATAGACAATAATGGAAGAAAAGCCATAATGAAATAAGTGAAATAGTTTAGGTATAAATGGCACTCAGATCAAAATTATTGGATGAAGAAGTAGTAAAATCAGCAAAAGAGATGCTGAAGAAAGTAAGGAATAATGCATATGTTTCAAAAAAACTAAACGCTGTAATTGCAGCAAAAAAGTACAGTATAACGTCTGTAGCAAAAATATATTGCATTTCAAGAAAGGCACTAACTTCGTGGATAAAACTCTTGAAATTTGGCAGAGAAGAAAAACTGTTTGCTCCTCGATCACGCCGAAGAAAAACTAAATTAAATCAGGCTCAACTACAGCAAATTGAAGCATGGATAGAAGAAAACCCTAATATTACCATTAAAGAAATGAGAATAAGAATACAGGAAAAGTTCGACTTAAATATTAGCAAATCTACAGTACACCGCCATATGCAAAAGATGAAATTTTCATATATTACACCAAGACCAGTACACAACGTACAAGATAAAAGTAAACAAGAGGAATTCAAAAAAAAATCTCAATGAAGTTATTGGAAAGTATCCTGAAAAAGAGCTATTTTTCTTTGATGAATCAAGGTTTGGCACACATTCGAAAGTTGGGCATGGATGGTTTAAAAAAGGTACTAGAACTCGGGTTAAAATAAAGTTAGGTAGGCATAATTTTTATCTCTACAGTGCAGTTAATCCTAAAAATGGAGAGAGTTTTAGCTTATTTGCACCAAATGTTAACACTGATTGCATGAATATATTTCTTGAGCAAATGTTGCAATATCTAGGGACAAGAGAAGCTGTTCTTGTTATGGACTGTGCTAGTTGGCATAAGTCAAAAAATTTAAAGGTACCTAAAAACATTGAGATTATATACCTACCTCCATATTCACCTGAACTTAATCCTGTTGAGAGGCTTTGGTTATATATAAAACAGAACATTTTGCGCAATAAAATATACAGTACTATTGCTTTGCTTGAGAGCACTTTATGCAAATTTCTTACCTCTCTTGCTACTTCTACAATTAAACAACTCTGCTCTGTTTCCTATTTGACTCCACAACAATGAGAATTGGTATTACTTATTTCATCACGTGTTGTAGTCATTTTCTCTGCTAAATCCTTTTGAGTGCACTCTCTTACCAGTCTCCATTCCTTTATCTTTTTCCCTATTTTGTAGTAGATAGAACCTATTTTTTCTTCAACACATTCATCAGCAGAGAGACCAATTGTTTTTGCAACAATATCAACAGAAACTCCTCCTTTAACCAGACCCTTTGCAATTTTTATTTTCTCTGCTTTTTTACTACTTTTCTCACTAATTTGAACAAACTTGGTTAGTAAACAAAATATCTTACGTAACTCTTGATCATTAATCTTTTTATATTCTCTTACTAGATTTAATATTTCCTCTCCCTTATCTTCAAAACAGATTTTTTCATTTGATACAGGAATGAGATCCGTAATAGGAAGTATGGATTTAAATGTTCTCAGAAAAAAGATCGCATCAATCTGTAAAAGATACAGCATAAAATGCATCTACATTGACTACTTGCAGCTACTCAGAGGATCAGGAAAAACGGAAAACAGAACTCTTGAGGTAACAGAAATCAGCAGAACATTAAAGAACATCGCCAAGGATTTTGAAGTTCCTGTTGTCGCGCTATCACAAATTAGTCGCAGAGTAGAAGAAAGGCAAAACAAAAGACCGCAACTAGCAGACCTGCGAGTATAATGCACCCATTTGTCTAGACCATTTTTTTCAAAGTGATCCGATTTTTAAAATGAATATGTTGATAAATACGTCGACACACATTTAAAGTATTTATCAATATATTCATTTACTGTTTATGATAATAAAGATCAGCAGGAACTTTATAATGTAGAGTCTGATGTCGCCTTCTATAGTTATACCAAGCAACAAAATCATTTATTATAAGATTTAAATCTCTGATACTATTTGGTCTATAATAATATATAGCTTCTTGCTTTAAAGTTCTCCATAAGCGCTCAACAAATATATTGTCGAAGCAACGTCCTTTATGGTCCATACTGATTTTAATATTAGCACGCTCTAATTCCATAATAAAGTTGTAGCTAGTAAACTGCACCCCCTGATCACTATTAAAAATCTCAGGTTTACCTTGTTTTAGAGCTTCTTTGAGAGTATAAAGGCAAAATCCAGCATCGAGATATGGTGATAATGAATGAGCAATAATATAGCGACTATACAAGTCCATTATTGCCACAAAATAGATAAACTTACCTTCTACCATAATATATGTTATATCAGTAGCCCATACCTGATTAACTCTACAAATAATCAAATCTTTGAGTAAATAAGGATATATTTTATGCTTTTTTTCTTTAATACTTGTATTACATCTTTTTCTACAATACAGCCCACTAATCTTCATTTTTTTCATAATTCTTAAGATTTTTTTGTGATTGACTACTACTCCACTCGCTATGATTTCAGCAGTAATTTTACGATATCCATAACGGCAATCAGAAGCCAAATATACTTCTTGAATCAAATTTGCTACTTCACTTTCGTTATTAATTATAGGCCTATAATATAGGCTAGATCTGCAAATCCCCAATAAATCAGCCTGTTTCCTAATTGACAGATCAGAATCTTTTTCTATAAACCTTACTCTATCTTTTTTGCTTATTTCAGTAATTTTTTTTTCAAATAGCTATTTTCCACTGTCAATTCTCTTATTACTTTATGTAAACTTTCTATTTCTTGCGCTAAGATTCTTTGTTTTCTCGCACTTTCACTTTCTTCAACAAATAGGTCTTTTAACCTTGCCAATACTCTATCACGCCAATCATATAGATTTGTTGATGGTATTTTATATTCACTACATATCTCAGCTGTGCTTTTTTGATTTTTTATTGCTTCCAAAGCTATCTTTGCTTTTAACTCTGGTTCATATTTTTTTGTTGCCATACTTTTACCCCTTTACCTTCCTACTCGGATCAACCATTTTTTTTTGGTCTAGTTTATGGGGTGCATTATAGTTTTACTATCTCTTCTACCTCTACTTTTTCTTTTTCTACTTTCCTCTTTTCTTTCTCTGCTACATCCCTTGCTTGTACTACTCTCGTTACTATGCTCAGCTTTAATCTATCAATCTCTTGGTCTTTGCATTCTGGTACATTCTCTCTTTCTTTCTTCTCGCCTTCAATAAAACTTCTGCTTAGCTTCTCAAACTTATCTACAAGCTTTGATAATCTTTCAAAGTCAGGCTCTTTTATTTCTCTCTTCAACTCTCTATACTCTTTACATAGGTTCTTAAATTTTGTTGTATAACCTTCATTTAAAACCAGAAAAGTATATTGGCACTCTAAAAACTTCTGCACTTCCTTATTTTGTTTTATTCTTTTTCTTGATATGTCTTGATCATCTGCTTCATCGTATAGTAGATTAAGAGCTTTTGTTTTTGCTTCTGCTTCTTCTGCTCTTCTTTCTGATATTTCATTCTTACTTCTTAACTGCTCAATTTCTTTTCTAGTTTCTACTGATTTTTTCTTTATACCAATTCTCATTGTTGTGGAGTCAAATAGGAAACAGAGCAGAGTTGTTTAATTGTAGAAGTAGCAAGAGAGGTAAGAAATTTGCATAAAGTGCTCTCAAGCAAAGCAATAGTACTGTATATTTTATTGCGCAAAATGTTCTGTTTTATATATAACCAAAGCCTCTCAACAGGATTAAGTTCAGGTGAATATGGAGGTAGGTATATAATCTCAATGTTTTTAGGTACCTTTAAATTTTTTGACTTATGCCAACTAGCACAGTCCATAACAAGAACAGCTTCTCTTGTCCCTAGATATTGCAACATTTGCTCAAGAAATATATTCATGCAATCAGTGTTAACATTTGGTGCAAATAAGCTAAAACTCTCTCCATTTTTAGGATTAACTGCACTGTAGAGATAAAAATTATGCCTACCTAACTTTATTTTAACCCGAGTTCTAGTACCTTTTTTAAACCATCCATGCCCAACTTTCGAATGTGTGCCAAACCTTGATTCATCAAAGAAAAATAGCTCTTTTTCAGGATACTTTCCAATAACTTCATTGAGATTTTTTTTTGAATTCCTCTTGTTTACTTTTATCTTGTACGTTGTGTACTGGTCTTGGTGTAATATATGAAAATTTCATCTTTTGCATATGGCGGTGTACTGTAGATTTGCTAATATTTAAGTCGAACTTTTCCTGTATTCTTATTCTCATTTCTTTAATGGTAATATTAGGGTTTTCTTCTATCCATGCTTCAATTTGCTGTAGTTGAGCCTGATTTAATTTAGTTTTTCTTCGGCGTGATCGAGGAGCAAACAGTTTTTCTTCTCTGCCAAATTTCAAGAGTTTTATCCACGAAGTTAGTGCCTTTCTTGAAATGCAATATATTTTTGCTACAGACGTTATACTGTACTTTTTTGCTGCAATTACAGCGTTTAGTTTTTTTGAAACATATGCATTATTCCTTACTTTCTTCAGCATCTCTTTTGCTGATTTTACTACTTCTTCATCCAATAATTTTGATCTGAGTGCCATTTATACCTAAACTATTTCACTTATTTCATTATGGCTTTTCTTCCATTATTGTCTATCTGTTTCCCGTGTAACGGGAATTGGTATTAGATCCTTAGTCGTTAATAAGTTCTCTTTCATAAATAGCATGTCCTCTTCACTCAACTCTACCTCCTTTAACATTTTTTTCTTATTTGCTTCTCGTAAAATCTCTACCATTTTATACCTTTTTTACTCCTGTTAACCTGCGAAATTTTTCATCATCTAACTCTTCTGCTATTTTCACCTTTTCCCTCACTCAAAACCCACCATTTTACTCTCTTTTTAACTTTATTCTAGTTTCGAAAGAGGTTCATTGACGCAAGAGTCTGGAATCCTTCATTTCATTAAATTTAGCATAAGCTCAGTTTGCTTGTAAATTTTTCTGGATGCCAGTGTCCGGACACTGGCATGACATTATAGAAGCTGAAATTCCAGTGTCAGCTACTTAGATAACACCAAAGGGGCTACTCGCATTTTTTAGGCCTAAATCACAGTTCTCATACAGTAAGCACTGACCATTTTTCGTATAAGTTACCTTTATAAACAAATGTTTGTACAGCTGTAACACCCACCTTAAAAACTTCAGAAAAACTGGCCTATCGTTTTTAACCTATTTAAATTTCCAAAATTAATCTATTTGGATCTTCTATGTAATTTTTTATTTTAACAAGGAAAGTCACTGCTCCTTTACCGTCAACTATTCTATGATCGTAAGAGAGAGCAATATACATCATCGGTCTGATTTCAATTGAGCTACCTATAGCAACTGGTCTATTTTGTATTGAGTGCATGCCAAGTATTCCAGATTGTGGAGGGTTGATTATTGGAGTAGAAAGGAGTGAGCCGTATACGCCACCGTTTGAGATAGTAAATGTTGCACCTTCCATTTCCGATACTTGCAGCTTACCTTCTCGTGCTTTTTTGCCAAGGGCAACTAAAGTTAGTTCAATTTCAGCAAATGACATTTGATCAGCATCACGAATAACTGGTACAACAAGACCTTTGTCAGTGCCAACAGCAACACCTATGTCATAGTAATTTTTATATACAATTTCATCACCTGAAATCTCAGCGTTAATCTCACGAATTTCTTTTAGTGCTTGCACTGCTGCCTTTATAAAAAACGACATGAAACCCAGTTTTATTCCATATTTCTTTTCAAAAGTTTCTTTATACTTTGCCCTCAGATCCATGACGTTTTTCATGTCAATTTCATTGAACGTGGTCAGTATTGCAGCAGTATTTTGCGATGCTTTCAAACGAGCAGCTATTACTTGCCTTATTTTGCTCATTTTCACTCGCTCTTCTCTTCTCTCTCCACTTACTACACTTTTTGGCGATTCATATTGTTTTACCGGAGGTTGTTCAGCTTTACTCATATGGTCTATCACATCCGCTTTAGTTATTCTGCCTCCCATGCCAGTTCCTTTTACATTTTCTGCACTAATTGCATTTTCTTCCATAATTTTACGAGCTGAAGGGGCATCTTTTTTATCAGGGCTTTCGCCTTTATCTTCTTTTTTCACTTCTTCTTTTACTTCTCCTACAGCAAGTTTTGCCAGTAATTGATCAGGGCTAATTACATCATCTTCTTTCACAAAAAATTCAGTTATTTGTCCTGAAGCTTCTGCAGTTAGTTCTAGCGCCGTTTTATCAGTTTCAATTTCAAAGATCAAGTCATCTACTTTTACTGCTTCGCCGATATTTTTCTTTATTTTTACTATACCTTCCGTAACTGATTCACCACCAAGAGTTTTTGGCGCTCTGATTTCTATAATTTTGCTCATAAAATAACTTCTACATAAAACTTTCTATAAATTTATACATGAAAAGAAACATAAATAAACTAATAAATTCATTAGGCCTTTTATTATAATGCTTGATTATTTCCTCCTAATACATGCAAAATTAAAATACTAAGTAAATTGAAATAAGATTATGGCTTTTGATAAAGTAGGCAACTCAGAAGATTTAGATAATGAAAAACTTCAACTGATATGTAAGGCTTATAGTGGAGAATTACTATCAAATCAAAGAATTGTTGATAGCATTAATTCAATGGATTACAGTAAACTTAAAGTCTTATGCAAGTATAGCATCATATGTAGAAGAAATCTATGACCATAAAATATCTGCAGCAGAGATATCTGGAATTACAGATAAATTACTACCTATAATCAATGAATGGTGTAGTCGTCCACTACAATCAATATATCCGATAGTATTCATGGTTTTTTAAGGTGAAAGAAGACGGTTGTTGTGTAAGTAAGTGCATGTATAACATATTGGGTATAGATCAAGAAGGCAAAAAGGATGTATTGGGTTTTTATTTTTTCTTTGTTTGTTAAAAATTTAGATTTTTGGTAATCGTGATTTAGAATTACTTCTAAAATAATAAAAGCATCTTTGTCATTATGCTATATACTAGTAAATAGTAACCTGTCGCTGTCACTTAATTTAGCTCGAAAATATTTAACATCTCCATCGCCTTTTATTAATTTTATACCTCCCAGGTTTGTATATTTATTTTCCTCTAAATCTTTAATGATTTCATTGAGCTTTTCCCTTAAAGGAGTTTTACCATTATCTAAATCATGATCATTAAACTCATCACAATAAAATACATCACTCATACTTCTCACCTCACTTTAATCTTAATGGTTGAATTTCATTCTTAGCTTATCATAATATCTCTAATTTCGCCAATAATTTAACTATTTCTATTTCAGTTACCATTTCGTATGTGAATTTTGTAGCATTAATGTATTGTTAGCATTGTAATGCCAATATAGATGTAGGTTATACTTTTGGTAACAATATGCCTACTTTTAAAGAATGCTTAAAAGGTATAGTAAGTGATGAAAAACTGGAAAATGCTATTACTTTTTTTCAAGGACCCTTGATTGACTTTGTTAATAAGCATAAGAGTCATTATTTTAAACTTCACGTTCTAGAAGGAAAACCTAGGGAATTTTATAATTTTGACCCATTATATTGGATTATACCTAATTGGATAAAAAGTAATTATTCATTAAGTAGCTTGTATTTACGTATGTTTGTGGAAGTGTTATCAGACTTTAGTATGTCGAAAGAAAAGGGATATATAAGAGGACTATGTGAGATATTGTGTGACTGGGTGATAAAAAATGATTATTTGCGGAATAGCGTGGCTTTTAGCAAAGTTTTTGTTAATCAACAAAAAAAACTTACAAATGATGAGAAAAAAAAGTTATTAGATATGATTTCTTCTGATGCATCATTTTTTCGACGAGAGAGATGGTATAGAGAAAGGTTATTTTATGAGCGTCATGGTTGCTACCCTAATGATTATGTTTCATGTGAAGACCATAAATGTATTATGGTTCAAGATAGAACGACAGGAAAATATAAAATAAACAGCGCAATACTTAGCAAAAATCTAGATAAAGTAAAACCTGGATACTATGCAACTCTATATTTTACTCGTCTAAATGGTAGTGGACATGCAATGTTAGTAAGGCGAAATAGTGACATTAAAGAAAGCTTTTCACTTTTTGACCCTAATTGTATAGCACTTTTTGATATTACAAAGGAAGAAGTATCTAACTCTGCTGCAGAAATTTTAGAACTACTTTATTTTGATGTTAACTTTGAGGATTTAGGCATTATCGAAAGGAGAAAAGGTATTTCTGAAAGTTTAGCTACGAAAAACAAATCAGTTGCAAAATTTACTGAGAAAGAAGTTCGGGAATTATTGGAAGATTCAAATATTTCTATGCTTACATATAGGAAACTAGAAGGTTAATTTAGAATCCCTCGTTTCATGTAAAGAAAATTCAAAATCAATATAATAATAAATTAAAAAGTTGTATTGTTAAAATTGATTGACTGATAAAAAGAAATAGGATCTTTGCTATTGCCAAAAGTTTTACTTTTAATAACATCCAAAATAAACAAAATCATACTCAAATTGTCTACAATCAGGTATATATGGTTGTTTTCGTGAGTAATCGCTAGCAGCTGTAATGATGGCAAATATCTCTATAAGGTACAAAATAGCACAAAAAATAAGAAGCTGGAGGTTAAAATAAAAGTATACCCTAAAAGATTTAGTAGAGAAAAAAGGCATAAAGTATCACACTGGGATGAAGTTATGGAATTTGGGCTCCAGTATCAGCTACTTAAATGACACCTGATTATAAAAGAAATCTAATGATTTACATAAATCCCATAGCGTGGCAAATGAAGCGTTTTTTAAGAAAATCTGAATTTTCAACTACCATTAAACCAAATGCTCTAGCGCAGAATATTCTATTGGAAAATATCCTATTTAATCCATCAGTTGCAAGTGCCATAGTAAAATTATCAAAGTATCTATCACGTGAAATTTTCTTCAATAGATAGTTACTACCAACATCAATGCCAGAGGATTTTGCAGCAGTTATTTGTCTAATAACACTCTCTAAATCTCTCATTCCAAGGTTAAGTCCTTGACCTGCAACCGGGTGGATTGAATGTGCTGCATCGCCAATCAGCAAAATTCTGCTTTTATGCAGCTTTCTTGCAAAAGAAAAACTCAAAGGATAGAATCTTCTTTCACCCTCTAATTCAATTTCTCCCAAATAAGAACCAAATCTTTTTTTGAGTTCTATGACAAATTCCTCTTCGGATAAGCTCATCAGCATTTTTGAAATTTCGCATTTTTCTGTCCAAACTATTGAAGAAGTATAGCCACCTTTCATTGGCAAAATTGCAAATGGACCACCAGGAAAAAACCGCTCTACAGCTAAGTTTTGGTGATGTAGTTCATGTTTTACATTAAATACAATGCTATTTTGTTTATAACCAAATTTTATCATTGGTATAGAAAACAGCTCTGGCAGCTTAGAGTTTTTACCTTCAGCACAGATAAATAGCGATGATATCAATTTTTGATCATTATCAAGAGTAACTTCCATGTATCCTTCGTCACAAGAAATTGTTTTATAGGAACGTGGAGAATATATATTGAGTTTATGCAAAAAATTGTTATTGATTGCATTCCATATAATAGCGCTCTTGATTACATAACCCATTGGTTCTTCACCGACCATTTTATGATCATAATGCACAGTAAATGGGCTATTTCCATCTAATATGCATATATCAAGTATTGGTTCAGCTTCGCCTTCTAAGAGCCTCCAAATCCCTAATTTTTCTAGTATTTTTTTTGATCCTTGAGAAATGGCAAATGCTCGATTATCATCAACTGTACGTGGTAAACTATTTTTCTCAATTACGGCTACAGATACAGAGTCATTACTCAGGCCAATAGCAGTAATAAGACCAATTAGCCCACCACCTGAAATGATTACATCGTAATTCATTTTATTTACCTAAAATTACATTTTATTCGTTTTGAAAATAGTTTAAACAAACTTTGTAGATGCTGGACTTCTTATCACTACCTTAGTATACCTCAGATTAGTAATAAAGTATTAATTATTTTATGCTAAAATAGGCTTTAATTTTATTAAAGGAAACAGCTTATGACTACAGATTGTAAAGAAGAAATGAGAAACTGTATCTCTAAATATAGAGAAGAACTTGCAGAAAATAAAGCAGCAATTAAACAAACCGTAACTGGCAATAATAAAATCAATATAAGCGATTACTTTTATCAGGGTGATAAAATCTGTAACAAAGAGCTGTTTAACATAGGAAGTGAGTGTCAAGATACAAAATATGGTAGTCGACAAGAATATACGTATGATGAGTGGAAGGAAAAAATTGAAAAACCTCATGCTAAAGATTTGCTAAAGACGTTACAAAATGAAGTAAAAGGTAAAATATTAAAAAGTTTTAAAGATTATGAAAAATATCATAAAAATGCTACTGAAGATATAAAAAGAGAATTAGACATAGATTCAAAATTAAAGGCAATACTCAAAGAAAAGCAACAACCAGAAACTGATGAAACTCGAGCATATTATGACGTTATACGAGGTTTATATGAAAATGGAGACATGCGCTCTCAACTAAAGTGCAATGATCTTGATTGTTTTAATAGAACAATAGAAGATAATCTATCTCAAAAACAATCCGAGCTAGCTGCTATAAAGGATGACTTTTTGGATAATACGCAAAATATTTTTCAACATATTCAAGTTGAAGATAGTATTTTTTAGAGAAATAAGATTATGCTATTTTTTTAATGAAATTTCTTAAGTGGTAGATTATTTTTTACAGCTACAGCTGAGGTAGCTGTCACTACCTGAAATGTAACAAATAAAATACCAATCTTAAATATTGCTATATTTCACGATAGTTTCTCAACTTGACGCACATGCTTTTGGAACATTCTCATTTGTCAAATAGTTTCTGTCATGCTACACAATCTGTAATGCAGGTTTTAACTTACTTTTACGCAATATTGATCATTCTTGAAAAGCAATCTAACATTTTCTATTCCTTGATTACGAAGCTTTGATGCAGCTGATTTAGCTACCTGAGCGTTTACAAAAAATGCTACATATCCCTTACTTTCTGCATTGTTTTGTTTTGGGTGACGTTTTTGCATTTCTTTTTCATATTGCCTTTTGTAATGAGGAGTATTTTGTATCAATTGTTCTGACCTCTTTCTTAAGTACTCGACTTTTACCTTCGCAAGCCCAGACTTATGAAGTCCTAAAACTTGTGCTGCTTTTTCTGACAAGTCTATTATTCTACCTTCAACAAATGGCCCTCTATCATTAACTCTTATAACAAGCTTTCTTCCATTTTCTAAATTAGTAACACGAACAAAGCAGGGTAGGGGCAAGGTCTTATGTGCTGCAGAAATCAAGTGACGATTAAACACTTCACCGTTAGCTGTAATTGTGCCATGATCTTCTATTCCATACCACGATGCTATTCCTACTTCCTCATAACAGCTACAGTATTTTGGGTGGTAGGTGATACCATTTATTGTATAGCTATTGCCAATTTTATAATGACCTGCGGTGTGATTACACCTATTGCTAAAACTACAACTACTCATCAAAACGAATATTAGACATAGAAAGGCTAGTTTTTTTATCATTGTACTTAGTGAAATGGTTCGATACCATGAGGATTTTAAATTATACTATAATAAATTTAGTAATAAGTAAACGTCTACTGCCAAATATGCACAGCACTAAAAAAGAAGTAATACATATAATCGGTATAGGTGGAATTGGAATGAGCGCAATTGCTGAAATTCTTCATAATTCCAGTTATAAAGTTCAAGGCAGTGATACGCGATCAAACGACAATATAGATAGGTTACAAAAATTAGGTATAGAGGTCTATATTGGTCACGATGCAAGTAGTATTAGACAAGCTCAAATAGTTGTACATTCTTCCGCAATAAAACCTGATAATGTGGAGCTAGTTGCAGCAAGAAATAACAATAAAACCGTTTTGCATAGGTCAGACATGCTGGTTAAAATTATGAAAGGTAAATATGTGATAGCAGTTTCAGGTTCAAGTGGCAAGACGACGACGACAGCTATGATTGCTTCCATTTTTGATCATTCTGGTGCTGACGCCACTGTAATTGTTGGAGGAATATTAAATTCCTATCAGAGTAATGCAAAACTTGGCAAAAGTGACATTTTCTTAATTGAGGCTGATGAGTCTGATGGAACTATGTTAAAAATTCCTGCAGATATTGCTGTTGTAACAAGTATTAATGACGACCATATAGACCATTACGGTACATTTAACGACATCAAAAATGCGTTTTCTAGATTTGTAAACAACGCGAATTTTGCTATTTTACCTGATTCTGCAGACATCAATCATGATGCGAGTAATTCTATAAAGTTTTGGTTTGGAAATGGTAAAATTAGAGCTAGCAACATCAAACAACACAATAATAGCATAGAATTTGACGTGCTGATTAGTATAAACGAAAGTAATCGTATTCCATTGTCCACTACTCGAGTAGTTGAGAGGGGTGGAATAAAAGCAGCCCTTTCTTCATCACCTCAATGCTTGAAACTGGATTCTCGTTTCAATGTTAAACAAGATACTATAGAATTTAAGAGGACAATCCCTAGAAAATCTCTACATTCAAAAAAAGTAAATCGTACTAATGCTATTTGAACAAGCTAGCGTAAAAGTAAGCTAAATTTTTTAAGGTACAAAAATAGCAAGAAACAGTTGTTTGAAAAAAATTGGAATTTGATTGGATTGCTGAAAATTGGCTCTCAAACTTTAGGCGCATGAGCAAGATAATACTCTTTAACTAATATAGATTAGTGATTTGGAAGAGATACATCTAGAGCAGCCGGCAAAGTTACAATACATATTACCGCAATAACTAGAAATGAGAAGGATCTATATGGTGATTATAGATTTTTCCAGATCTTGAAAACAATAAATAGACAGTAAATTAGAACTACTGCAAAAAAAACAAGAATAGCTACACTGGTTGCTTGACCATCGTAAACGTAGCTTGTTAAGCCGATAAAAATAGCCATGATAGAAGCTCTAATAAATGAAATTGCAGAAGAAGTTGTGCCTTTCATTTCAGGGAAAATATTTAATGATGCATTGAAAATGACTGCTTGACAAATTCCACAGCCAATACAAAAAATAACCATAGACAGCGTTACTAAGTAGTAAGCACTGGGCATGATTATACTGAATATTAAAAGTGATAGGGATCCAATAGCAATTACGCCTGTACCGGAAATTACACACCAAATTGCTCCAAGTTTCTTTAAGATCTTACTGGAAAACAGGCTAATTAGTGAGAAAGACCCAACCATTGCACCTTGATGTAGCGCATAAATAGTGCTGGATAAACCAAAAGTTTCCATATACAAAAAAGGGCCACAAGTAATGAATGACATATAAGCCGCAGAAAAAAGGCTCTGTGCCAAAGACAACACCATAAATTTTGAACTTGATAATAATTTTTTATAGTCTTTCATCATTTTTTTTAGACTAAAAATATCACGGTCCTTTTTTGTTTCTGGTAACAGAAAAAGCAGCAAAACCCAAGAGATGAAACAAAGTATTGCAACACTTGCATAGTTGCCACGCCACCCAACAATTTTGTTGATGAAACTGCCTAATACTGGTGCAATTGCTATGAGAACTGTGATAATAGAATTCATGATTCCAATAAATTTTACTGCTTCGTTGCATTTATAGCTGTCTGCAATAATTGCAAACACAACTACAGATGTGCTAACACCAATGCCTTGAATAAAGCGAGAGATTAAAAGCCAAGAAACTGACAGCGCAAAAACACAGCCAACAGCACCGATGAGTAGCAAAGTGTTGCCTATGATCATCATCCTTCTTCTGCCATAGCATTCAGACAATGGACCAAAAAATAACCCTCCTATGCAAACGCCTAAAAAATTATAAGCAATAGTTAATTGAATTGTGCCTTCCGGTACGTTAAAATAGCGTACTATATCAGGAAAACTAGGTACAGAAATATCAATTTCAATGAACTTAGCAATTAGAGATAGAATTAATAAAAACGGTAGTAACACTTAAAATCTTTAATTAATGAATAAAAATATCACATTTAAAGCGTTGAAAGAAGAACATTTTTCACTATTATTAAAATGGGTAGAAATGCCCCATATAAAGAAGTGGTGGGATACGGATATAAATTGGACACAAGAGTTAATTGAGAAAAAATATAGCAACTACGTTAAAGGATTCAAACGTTTGAAATTTAAGACACAAATTATTGAAAAACCAATGCACGCTTCATTATTAATTGTGATGGAGTTGATATTGGTTATATTCAATATTACAACAAACATGATTTCCCATCTGAACAGATCTATAACACTTTAGAACTTCCAGAAAGTTGTGCTGCTATAGACTGGTATATCGGAGAGCTGAATTATGTAGGTAAAGGAGTTGGTTCACAAGCTTTGAATATATTTTTAAACAAATTTGTCTTTAAAGTTTATGAGAATGCCTTTGTCGACCCAGGTATAGCAAATGTTTGTGCAATCCGTGTTTACGAAAAAGTTGGCTTTAAAAAAATTATGGAAAGTAATAGTGCGATTTTAATGATTAAGGCAAGAATTTCTGATTAAATTATTACAAGTGGTTTACAAAAACATACAAGAGGCTTTATACAAATTTAACATAATTTTATCATAAAAATATTATTCTTAGGTCCTCAAATTTTGGCACTCAGTGAATCTTTTTTTACTAACTATGAGTTTAATCAATTGGAAAATAAATTTTATTTACTTTTACAATACCTTAAAATCTAATATCACTTTATCAGTCAAAGGTATCACAATAGGCTAGTATGTTCTTTACTCTTTTTCTAAAAATATTACCTATTTACATTACAATACTTATTGGTTATTTAGCAGGAAAATACCTTAAAATTGATAGAAACACTATATCCCAAATACTCTTTTATATAGCTAATCCAATAGTGATTTTATACGGAGTATCTCATACAGAAGTTAATTTAAAAGTAATTTCTCTGCCGATTTTGATATGGTTTATAGGTAGTACTATGTCCTTATCAGTGTATTATCTTTCTTCTTTTTTATTTAAGGACAACACGAGAAACATATTAGCGTTTAGCTCGGGCAGCACAAGCATGGGTTATTTTGGTCTACCGATTGCCATGGCTTTATTTGATGAAGATTCAGTGTCTGTGTATGTTGTCTGTTACATAGGAATGGCACTATTTGAAAATAGCTTGGGATTTTATATAGCTGCAAATGGTATCTATACTGCAAAAGAATGCGTATTAAAGTTACTCAAACTTCCTTCATTATATGCGATGATTCTAGGTTTCTTTTTAAGTATATATGATATACAAATACCCACTTTTTTGACAGATGTTATGATAAATATTAGAAGTACATTTATCACATTAGGAATGGTGCTGCTTGGAGTAAGTATTGCACAAATTACAAATTTTAAAGTAGATTGGAAGCTTGCTTTGACCACTATTGTAGCAAAGTACATATTCTGGCCGTTATTTGTTTTGGGAATTGTCTTACTAGACAAGCATGTTACAGGTATATATGATGAAAGCATCTATAAAGCACTGATGTTACTGGCTATTATTCCGATTTCTGGATCCAGTATAATACTTGCTAATATTTTAAATTATCAACCAGATAAAGCTACTTTATTGCTCCTAATTAGTACTGCAGTGGGACTATTTTATGTTCCACTTATAATATCATTATTTTTTACTAAACTTGTCTCTTTTTGAGAGAAAATTATTGATGGAATTTTCGCAATAGCAGTAAGACTGCCTACATCTTTTAACAGGTCCATGGTTGAATTTGGGTGTTCTATAAGCAGCAACAAATAAATGTAACTTGCCTTTTTCTATATGATACTATTCACCGAATAGGTATTGGCTTGACATTTCTATATCTTTGTTATCATTAGTAATACTAAAAGGAAAACTAAACTTAATAAGATTTGGAAGCATATTATTGTTCCATGATTCACGTAATGCTGTTATGCCTTCATTGCAGACATTGTCATAAAGTAAATTAAATTCTTTAATATTTGAAAAACTACCATCCCTTAGTGCATTCATTAATATTATTCCACCTTCAACATCAATATCATTAGAAATTAAATCAAGTTTAACAAGATTTGGAAAGTTACCATTCTTTAACAATTTAGTGATTGCTATCGAACCTTCTGCGCCAATAATGCTAGAAGTTAATTTACACTCAGTAATATTTGGAAGATTAATATTTTCTAATGCTTCATTTAAAACTTCTCCGCACTGAGCATCAATATAGCAATTAGATAAAGTCAAGCTTGTAATATTTTGCTTTTTCTGTAAAAAGTTTACTAGCTTTTCCATATATATATATAGATTATTTAACCCTAAGGTGTTACTATTAACATATTGATTAAAGTCAACTTCCATGGTTTTTATAAGTTATAGAGATTCTAATTATAGTATAATTTAAATAATTGTCAACCGTATGAACAACTAACTTTACTTCTTTTTAACCTGATACCTATGCTTTACTTCAAATTCCCTTCAAAGAGTGACGTTACCCCCTCCAGCCAACCTTTCTGCTTCATTTCGTGAAATCAATGCCTCAATAAATTCATCTAGTTCACCTTCTTTTATAATCTGTTCTAATCGATGTGAAGTCAGATTAATTCTATGGTCTGTAATTCTTGATTGTGGAAAGTTATAAGTTCTTATACGCTCAGAGCGATCTCCAGAACCAATTTGGCTTTTCCTCATTGTTGACCTTTCCATTTCTTTTTTTTGTCTTTCAATTTCGTATAGCCTTGCTCTCAACACTTTGAGCGCTTTAGCCTTATTTTTGTGCTGCGATTTTTCATCTTGCTGTATTACAACTATCCCTGTTGGCAAGTGGGTGACCCTTACTGCGCTGTCAGTTGTATTCACTGATTGCCCTCCAGGACCACTGGATCTATAAACATCTATGCGTAAATCTTTTTCTTCTATTTCAAAGTCAACCTCTTCTACTTCAGGTAATATTGCAACAGTAGCTGCGGAAGTGTGCAATCTTCCTGAGGATTCAGTTTCTGGCACTCTTTGTACTCTGTGCACCCCTGACTCAAATTTCAGTCTTGCAAAAACTTCTGTTCCATTAATGAGTGCAGAAGCTTCCTTATAGCCACCTATACCTGTATTAGAAATACTTATTGGCTCAAACTTCCAATTTCTTCTTTCTGCATATTTTTGATACATACGAAATAACATCGCTGCAAATAATGCTGCTTCTTCTCCTCCTGTGCCTGCTCTAATTTCTAATATTGCATTTCTTGAGTCATCTTCATCTTTTGGCAATAGCGCTAACTTTAGCTTGGCTTTTACTTTTGGTAATAGTATCTTTTGCTTCTCAAGAAGTTCTTCTTTTGCTAACTCTTTTATATCACTCTCGCTGTTCTCATCTTTCATGATTTCTTCTAAATCTGAAATTTCCTCTTTTAATACATTATATTCATCGATTATCTCGATAATTGGTCTGAGTTCAGAGTATTCCTTTGAAAAACTAACGAATTCTTTTTGACTCAAATTGGTAGGGTTTTCCAGATTTCTCTCTACATCAGAAAACTTTTTTTTTAAGTCTTGTAAATTATTCTCTATATCCATATAGTACAGGTCTAGTTTTCAGCTGTTTAAGTAAGTAATATATACTGAAATAAAAAATTTCTTATATCAAGCAATAACACTATAATTGTCTCGAATATTTCTACCTAAGTATAATGGCAAAACAGATAACATCAATCTGCAGCTTCATATTTGGAGCTTCAGACAAAAAATCATTACCAGATGAGTCGGCTCCAGAGATTGCATTTGCTGGTAGATCAAACGTAGGAAAATCAAGTTTAATCAACTTGCTGATAAACAGCAAAAAAGCTGCAAGAGTTTCTTCTAAACCTGGATGCACTAGACAAATAAATTTTTACTCTATGTACAATGATAAGTTTAGGATTGTCGACCTACCGGGTTATGGCTATTCTTGTGCAAGCAAGGAAGAAGCAGTACAATACTTAAACCTAATTGAGTACTATCTAATTCACAGGAGAAATCTAAAAAGAGTGTTTGTGCTTATAGATAGCAAGGTAGGATTAAAAGAAATAGACAAAGACTTTGTTTATTGGTTAATATGTAATAATATTAACTTTAATATTGTGCTAACAAAAATAGATAAAGTGAATCAGGAAAGTCTAGATGCTATTCTAGAAAATACTCAAAAGTGGGTTAATAATGAACATGTATCAATTCATCAAATAAGCATTCGTGTTAAGCATAAAATCACCAAGGTAAGAGATGAGTTTTTCAAATTTACAAGATAAAAAAATGAAAAGTGATGAATCTTTAAATGGTAAGATGCCATTGAAGGAAAAAACAGAAATATTATTTGAAGTTCTGTCTAACATACCTAAATTTGTAGGCGAAACTTTTATCATCAAATGCAGCAGTGTAATAATCTCAGATGAAACGCTGCTTAGTGCTTTTGCGCATAATGTTGTTCTGTTGAAACAGCTTGGTATAAATCCGGTGGTAGTTCATGACGGAGAATATGAAATTAACTTAGTGTTAAAAATGCTAGGTATGAATGATAAGTTTATAAATGGTGTCAGACTTACAGACAAAAGCACTATGAAAATCATTGAAATGGCACTGTGTGGTTCAATTAATAAAAAAATTGTTCAGCATATAAATTCTGCTGGTGGTTCAGCTATTGGACTATGTGGAAAAGATGGCAACCTCATAAAAGCTGAAAAGATAAGCACTACGCTTAGGGAAAATAGATTAAATAATATTGAAAAAATACTAGACATGGGATTTATCGGTAGACCAACTGAAATCAATCCTGATATATTATTCTTTATTGAAGAATCAGATTCTATACCAGTTATTGCACCTATCGGTTATGGAAAAAATGGAGAAACATATCATATTGATACTGATAGCACTGCAAGTGCAATTGCACTTGCAGTTTACGCATCTAAAATGATAATCTTGAGTGATACAGATGAAGAAATAAACAAAGTTGGCAATGGAAGAGTCTTGATTAAAAATTTAAAAGAATCGATTGATTGTGGAAAAATTAAAGGAGAAAAATTTGTTGAAAGGCTTATGTCATATACTAAAATGGTAGAAGAATGTGCAGGGGTTGTTCACATAGTTGATGGTAGAGTACCTAACATTATACTTGATTTATTTACTGAGAATAATTCAGGTATATCAATAATGGATGATTAATAGCTGTACTGCTTATAACCATATGAACGTTGAAAATTTAGGGAAGTTAAAGTAGATACTCTAGTTTTTCTGTACTTGTCTTTTAATGAAAATCATGACCAAGTTATTGTAATCTTTTTAAGAAAAATTTTCAAACTATTAACTCTATTCTTTAGTGCTAAAAATAACTCTCTAATCCGCCTTTTTAGCTCAATAAATGCCTTTGTTAAACTGAGTTCTGTATTCTTTTTTAATTTTGTACAACTCATGAAATATGAGAATTGCACATAATTTAGCATATAATTCACACAATACTCTGTGTGGCTTCCCTTTTAAGTCTTATGTAGCTCTTGTATAGTTTAAAAACAACTCAATTTGCCACCTTACTCTGTAATACTTGCTCAGCACTAATTTTATCCTCTGGAATATTAGTTTTGACCAGTTCAACAATTTCTGATTCCTTTTGGAAGATCATGTGATTTTGCCAATTTATTAGCTTTTCTTCTTCTGGCTAGAGACTGCTCTTCAGTTAATTTATGACATATCATTCTTACTCTAATCTTTGCTTCTTTTCCCAACAACACCTTCATTTCTAAAAATAGCTTGTCTCCTAAACATTCCAATAATTCCATTTTTTGATTTGTTTCTATAGCATATACATTGGTATCAACGACTTATAAAATAAGCTCCCGTTCCATTGATCTGTTTAAAAGAACTTGAACCAAGGTCAGATATTAGCAACTTCTCCCTATAACCTTCTTACTCCCTCCGTTATGTTAAGTTGATCCAATGTCTGATTTAGGTAATCAAAAACTAATTTTAACTTTATTCCACACTTAGTGTTACTCTCATAACCTTTGTCCATAACCTTTATATAGATTTTCCATGCTGTTAGGCAAAGCTACTATCCAATGCTTTTAAATTGCTGCAAGATTCTACAATCAATTTGCAGGGTATTTTAAATAAAGCCATTGTACATTCTTTTCATAAATTCTACTGCTTCTTTAGTAAACCTGAAATCTAAACCCTGTTTCGTTATTATCACAGATTCTTCATTTAATAATTGGCACATTGTATCTATGATTCAGTTTGTAACCCCTATATTACCCAAAATTATAGCTTTTATGAATCATCAATTACTCAATTTTCTTTTCCTTTTCTGTTTCAATTATTTGCCATTTCATTGAAAAATTTGTTGAGGTAATTTGATAAGCAAGTTATTTTATTCATCATTAGTTCTCTCACTAAAATATATCCGAGAGAATTTTATATCTTCTTATCCTATCTTCTTCATACCTTTATTTCCTTAACTTGACCCTTATGCTTTTTTGAATATTCCACTCTTTGGTTAAAACTGTTGATCTTGGCTGTTTTGTTCCCATATTTACATCTTTAGTGAATGAACGTTTTTTTTCCATTTGACAATAGTTTTTGGATTAAGATTATAGCATTGAGAAAGTTTTGCTATGCTCTCTTGACTATTTTGTATTTTCCTACGCACTGCCTCTGGTGTTCTAGCGCACCCGTGTAAACCCTAGTTATGGATTAGAAAACAGATAAAAGTAGAATTAATAAAGAGGGAAATAGGGTAAACTCGAATATTTTAGCAATAATATTGATACAACTGCAATCGCTGTTTGCCACACAAAAAGGATTTCAAAAATAAAGCTTTCAAAGAGTTAGCAAATATAGGAAAGACTATCTATGGATGGTTTTTAGGTTTTAAATTACATCTGGTAATTAATGAAATAGGCGAAGTTCAAGCTATTACACTAACTAAAGGCAACGTTGATGACAGAAAACCTGTACCAAATTTGACTAAAAATTTGACAGGACTTTTGTTCGGAGATAAGGGCTATATAAAGAAAGAGCTCTTTAAGAAACTCTTCGACAGAGGCCTAAAACTTATCACTAAAGTGAAAAAAGGCATGAAAAACGCATTGATTTTACTAAAAGAGAAGATTTTATTGAGAAAAAGGTCGATTATTGAGACGGTTTTTGGTTGTTTGAAAAACAAATTTGAGCTTACGCCACAGATCGCCAATAAATTTTATGGTACATATTTTTCAACATTAATTTCATATTCCATTCAGTCAAAAAAGCCTTCTATTTCTAAGCTTTATTGCTTTAGTTAATCCATAACTGGGGTTTTAACCATAACTCCTACTTTGATGGTATTTTTTCTCACATTCTATCATACCATCACACTCTGGGACCATACACTAGGAAGTAGGAAAGATTAAAGTGGCAAAATTCACTTAAGGACGGTATCTTGTATCTTGTCAAAAGCATCTGATGTTTTAAGCTTAAGCATTAGGTGGAGAAGGGAAGAACTTTGAATATCTCCTTAGATATAAAATCTGTGTGGTAGACAAGAGTTCCCTTCTCAAAAGTATAGGCTGAACGGTATCGTAGAAAGACCTAAATGGTTATAATTCTGTATCCACAAGGTTAGCCTTACTTTTCATTTTAATAGTAACGTATGGAGTTATATATGATCAACAACTTTTTGGGTATAGACATATCAAAAGATCGCTTTGATGTTTCTCTTTCATTCATAAGCAACAAAGGAAAACGTGAAACCAGGAAAAGGAGTTTCAAGAATAATGATCATGGGTTTCAAGGTTTACTGAGCTTTCTACAAAAGCATAATGTAGAACAAGTAAAAGCCTGCATGGAAGCTACTGGTTGTTATAGTGAAGCCTTAGCTGAATTTCTACACAATACTGGACATTTTGTGAGTGTTGTTAATCCAGCTTGTATAAGATTTTATGCAAAAAGTAAGCTTATACGACAAAAGAATGATCAGACTGATGCAGAGATAATTGCCGATTATTGCCAAAGACAGGAACCTATTCGTTGGGCACCACCTTCTCCTGAGTTAAAGAAATTAAAGCATCTTTATCGTTGCTCGGCTGCGTTAAAAGATGAATTGACATTAGTAAATAACCACTTAGAAAAAAAAGAGAGACTGCCTAAAGAAGTTGCAAATGCTTGGGAAGACCTTGCAATGAACATAAAACAAAAAATAGAAAGAATAAAAAACTCCTTACGTGAACTATTAAATAAACACAAAGAATTGTTGGAAAATTTTCAACTTCTATTGACCATTCCAGGAATAGGAGAAGAATCAGCAGTAGCTATTTTGGCTGAAGTTCCTAACATAAAAGCTTTCAAGGATGCCAGGCAATTGGCAGCATATGCTGGAGCTATACCACGAAATATAACGTCAGGTACGTCTGTACATGCCAAGCCCAGATTAAGTAAATCCGGTTCACGAACATTATGTAAGGCAATGTACTTTCCTGCCATAGTAGCTAAGAATCATAATCCTACTATTATGACTTTTTGCAAAAGGTTAAAAGAGAAAGGCAAGCATAACATGGCCATTGTGGGAGCTGCAATGCGTAAGTTACTCCATATTGTTTTTGGTGTTTTAAGGTCAAAGAAGGCTTTTGATCCAGATCATATCAAAAACTACAGAGCTAGGAGTTTGGCTGAAAGTTTAGTGCTTTAAAATCAAAAAACGCTCCAATTATGTAAAATAGTATCTTACACAAATTTTGTAACTGGTTAGTGAATATGTTGATAAGTAAATTAATTTTATACGTACAAAAAAGCGGAAATTTACTTATCAACATATTCACTAACTATAATCTGTGTACCGTTACACAAAATGTGAATTGGAAGTATTTTTTAATTTTATGATACAGCTTGAACAATTTTTGTAATTTTTTTGTTGACTTGCAAGACGGTATCTTTTGCATCGCAATATTATTTTCAAACTGGCGGTTAGCCTTAGAGCTACCAAAAAGCCAGTCAAACAAATCTCCAAACATCATTCCTCCTTTTTTAAACCAGCAAATAGTCCTGCTATGCTATCTGCTGTGTGATCACATAGCCGCGAAACATTGAGCATTTTTTTAATACGTTCTTTTACAATCTCCTTACGAGCTGTACCAAAACATCTCACTTTAAGTGCGCCACCAAAATAACGTTTAACTTTGCCCTGCCAATGCAAACAAAACAGTCCTTCAGCGATTATTTGCAGCTTTTTGTAATACGACATGTGGCTACCTTTGATGTATTTCTGCTTAAAAAAATACTGATTATCCTCAAGAAGCACTAAATCAAGCTCTGGACTCTCGTGAAGCAAAAGCGCAATCACCCCCTCATATTCATAACTAATTTGGCGCAATGTCTCGCCATTCAGTTTCCACTTTTCCACGCCTAAAACATAGCTGCCACAGTGAAGTATTTCATCTTTCACATAGGCAAAACCATTGCTCTTGCCAAGATCAATGCTCAAAACATTTTCAGGCAGTTTTTTTGCAAGCGAAAATTTTTTAATCTTAAGTTCCATTTTTCTCTCGCAACATTTTTTCTTCGTGATCATTACGCATTTGTTCTCGCAAAACAGCTAACTGTTCTGCTATTAAATCAACTTTGGCTTTTAGTTCTGCAGCTTCTTTTTTTGTTTGAATCTCAAGCAGTTTAATCTCTTGCTCACTTGGCTGCTGCGCCTGCTGCTGCGCTTGTGCTTGCTGCTGCTGACCAATGTTTAGCACCTTATCACGCAAAATCTTACTGCTCACTGTATCTTGATTGAGCAGCATCTCTCCTAAAAGCTCGACACTAATTTGCTGATTATTTGGACCAAGATACTGCATGACATTTAGCATTAGTTCATTGTCCTTTTCACGTTGTTTTTCTAAAGATTCACTTATTTTAATTTTGACATTTGTAGACCTGCTAAAATTAATTAAACTAGTCAATGTCTCATCATCTTGTGCCAACTTATAAGGTAGTAATACCAATTCTCATTGTTGTGGAGTCAAATAGGAAACAGAGCAGAGTTGTTTAATTGTAGAAGTAGCAAGAGAGGTATAATGCACCCCATAAACTAGACCAAAAAAAAATGGTTGATCCGAGTAGGAAGGTAAAGGGGTAAAAGTATGGCAACAAAAAAATATGAACCAGAGTTAAAAGCAAAGATAGCTTTGGAAGCAATAAAAAATCAAAAAAGCACAGCTGAGATATGTAGTGAATATAAAATACCATCAACAAATCTATATGATTGGCGTGATAGAGTATTGGCAAGGTTAAAAGACCTATTTGTTGAAGAAAGTGAAAGTGCGAGAAAACAAAGAATCTTAGCGCAAGAAATAGAAAGTTTACATAAAGTAATAGGAGAATTGACAGTGGAAAATAGCTATTTGAAAAAAAAATTACTGAAATAAGCAAAAAAGATAGAGTAAGGTTTATAGAAAAAGATTCTGATCTGTCAATTAGGAAACAGGCTGATTTATTGGGGATTTGCAGATCTAGCCTATATTATAGGCCTATAATTAATAACGAAAGTGAAGTAGCAAATTTGATTCAAGAAGTATATTTGGCTTCTGATTGCCGTTATGGATATCGTAAAATTACTGCTGAAATCATAGCGAGTGGAGTAGTAGTCAATCACAAAAAAATCTTAAGAATTATGAAAAAAATGAAGATTAGTGGGCTGTATTGTAGAAAAAGATGTAATACAAGTATTAAAGAAAAAAAGCATAAAATATATCCTTATTTACTCAAAGATTTGATTATTTGTAGAGTTAATCAGGTATGGGCTACTGATATAACATATATTATGGTAGAAGGTAAGTTTATCTATTTTGTGGCAATAATGGACTTGTATAGTCGCTATATTATTGCTCATTCATTATCACCATATCTCGATGCTGGATTTTGCCTTTATACTCTCAAAGAAGCTCTAAAACAAGGTAAACCTGAGATTTTTAATAGTGATCAGGGGGTGCAGTTTAGTCTTGGACTTAATCCCATATAGGCTCCAACTGTATAAGATGTTTCAAACCTATGCAGATCATCTATTGCAGCTTTATATGTCATTGCTACTATAATACCAACTCCTGGAACAGTAGTTAATAATTTACAATCCTCATCTTTTTTGCTTTGTTCTGAGAGCATTTTATCAAGTTTTCTTGTTGATTCTTCTATTATTTCTAAACTATGTACTAATGATTCAATTGAGGTTTGGCTAATTTCATCTAGATTATTAACCATTTCTTGCACTTTTAAAGCAAAGTTTGCAGAACTAAGACGTTGATTAACTTTTATCCCGTATATTTTCAGTAATCCCCTTATTGTTCCCGCAATTTGCTCTCTGCAACGTATTAATTGTCTTCTGCTTCCAAGTATTATTTTAACCTGACAAGCTTCGTCTGATTTTACTAATACCTCCTTAAATAGCCCAACTCTCATCATTTGTGCTATGCCTCTTGCATCATTTTTATCATTCTTATTGATTCTCGCAGATAATGCTGCTGCCATATGCCTTGCATCTACACAAGTTACTGGTAATCCAAGATTCCTCAACTCTTTGCACATCGATATTGATAATTGCCCGCTTTCTATTCCTATGGACTCGTATTTTTTGTTTTGACCAAGCAGAAACTCAGCTATTGCACTGCTTTCACTTGCAACAACCCCTTCTTTAACAATTTTTCCTTTCTCATCAATGATACTAATAAAAGTTTCTTTGAGTGAGACATCTAACCCGCTATAATGTTTCATGAGACTACTCCTACTGTAAAAGTTTAAATTATTCTTGAAGAACTAATTCATTGAATTTGTTACTTCGTGCTAAAATAATGGAGTATGTCTCTCCATCATTCAATAGCAATTACAGTATGTACGCCTACACAAACTCAAAGTACTTATACACAGTTACACTGATTTATAGAAGGCTAAATTAAGTTTTTTGTTATTTTTTATCCTTTTTAGCCAAATAATTTATTGACAGTAAAGACAGTATCTTAAAAACAAGCCAGAGAGAATTTTTATTGGTAATTGTTTAACAGGGGGGGAAATTGTTCAACGCAGTAAAAAGTATATTTAAGAAGAGCTATTGCAAAATGCGAAATTTTCTATACTTTCTAGTTTCTGTCTTTATTTTAATAAATATACTAAATCTTAAAAAGTAGTAATCAGAAGAAGAAAATTAAAAGAGTTTTCTTGACAATTTTAAAGAGCAAGTTTTAGCAGATAACTATATGACAGAGGAATTTTTGCACGGAGTAAATGTTATAGAGGTAACCTCTGGAGCAAGGGCAGTACGTACGGCTAAATCATCAGTGATAGGTGTAATTGGTACTGCACCTGAAGCAGATGAGCAAAAATTTCCGCTAAATAAACCAGTGTTAGTTGCAGGAAGCTTTAAAGA